>DASSBC010000005.1:0-128124 GCA_035699125.1 Anaerolineales bacterium | reverse complement strand
GCCATGACTATTCCTTTATTTTCTCCTTCCCCTCGCGAAGCACTCTGTAAGAGTAAATCCGCTCTTTTATTTGGGGGACTGCGTAGCGTACCTGTAGCGAAGCGGGTCGGGATGGGGGTCACAACTCTCCCTTAAATGTCTTATCGTGTTGCTCGGCCTTCGGTAAATGTTTTTTTAATCCGCTCTAAGGAACGCTCCATGATCCGTGAGAATTGCTTCCAGTATTTGAATAGGAGGCGTGTGATAACTGCACCGACGATAATGAGAGCAACCCCTAATAGCGTGCCAAACCCATAAATGACCCATCGAAGCCAATCGATGAGGTCCGGCCACTTGTATGCGAGGGAATCTGCCCAAAAGGAGGGAAGAATCAGCAACGTGAGGACGAAGGATGCGGCAGCCAGGCCCAAGGAAAGCAGAGTTGCCATATCATTGCTCTGCTCCGATAGGTCTGCCACATACATTTCGTCCACGTGATCGACCATGCTGTTGATGCTCGAAATGTTGCTCTCTACATGGGAGAGTGTTTGCGGGACGTTGAGTTGCTCAAAGAGATATTTCGCTTTCAAGGTGGCGTATTCTGCCCGACTCCACACGTACGGGTTACTCAAGCCCAGGCACAGTGCAGCCAGTCTACGGACATGGGCGGCATCCTTCATGAGCTTTGGGAGGTCCTGATGTAAACGAATATCCCCCAGCACCAGCGATGTGCGAATTTCATCCATAATGCCTGCCAGTTTCTCCAGGACATTGAAACTGGCGCGTTCCAATAGCTGCGCCAGCACACGCACTTCGACGACAAATTCAATCATACGCTCAATCGCTCCCCAGTAGCGCACATACGGAAAGTTACTGGTGGCTTTGGGCATAGCGGCGATCAACAGAGTATCTTTTTGCGGTTTGAAGGATGGCATCAGAATAGCCACGCGCCCGGTGAGCAAGCATAGTTCATCATCCCAGCTTGCGACATTCTTGTCGAAGATACCTTCCACAAGCTCCGTTTCCAGCTGTGGAAAATACTTCTTCATCTTCGGGGCGCCCTTTAGGTTGTTCTTCTCGTTGGGACGAGACAGCATGGACCCTTCGACGAGCACCGCCATCTTATGTTGAAGTGCTTTGGATGCTCGAATTTGTCGAGGACGGACGGTTTCCATGCGAAATTTTTGAGTTTTATCCATGCTCTGGGTATCGTCTTTACGAGGAGCCCACATTTCATCTAAATGATAGATAATATAGGAATCATGCAGCGGAATGGATAGACTCGGTTCGGGTACGATCAGATCAATATCTGCAAAGGAATCGGGGCGTTTTCCCTTTGCAAGGGGCCAATCAAAAACAATGGATTTCTCGAGATCCCGTACGAAATACTTGCATACTTCCATAGCAATCTTCCACTGGACGGGCGCATACAGCAAGCGTGTGGGAGTGGTTTCGTCAGCGCCAAGCCAGGCGAGAAATTTCTTAACCTTCTCCTGCTCCTTTTCCACATCCTGCGGGTTTCCCGCTATGTTCTCCCTGATCTTGACCAATTGTTTCCGAGCAGATTGCACGTCCAGTGATTCCTGCAATTGGATAGCGTCCTGTGCAACTCGCGTGATTGAGGTTGGCTTGTTGTATTCACGAAGTAACCTCACAACGAACATGCCCGTGAAAGTGGGCCGGATGAAGATGCCCCAATTATCCCAGGTATGCTGAAAGAGATTTTTAAACTGGTAATTTGCCGCTAACTCCGGATCAAAGTGAATCATTTCTTTATTGAGTGCATAGGTGGGGAACGTCAGGTCTTCGAGGACAAAGGCTCGAAAGATACCCGTGGCAAATCCAATCTCCTCCGTGGTGAGTTCATCGTGGACGCTGCGGTGCTGCATTTCCTCCTGTGCCGTTTTGAAGCACCCATGTGCTTGTGCTAAACCAGGCCAGCGATTGCGCAACGTCTCTGCAAACTCCTGTGTACCGCGTATTCGTTCAAAACGATCCTGGTGTTCCTTGGAGACGAACCGTTTCATATTCAATGCCAGAACCACATTAGTATAGCCACGGACGGTGATGGATGGTCGCATGATATTTCCTCCTAATCTACGCCTGGATTCGTAAATATTATAGCGATCCGACAGCGCAAATACAATATGCAATTATCTTTAAGTGCTGAATCTGCTCAACCACCACCCTTCACCTTGAAATGTGAGCTAGTTACTTCAAGGATTCCTATCCACCGTCCCAGTTTGGTCATATAACATATTAATTTATCCCCCACCTTGATTCGACTAGCGGCTCCTTCTTGGCGTAGCCGAAAGCCTGAAACATCCGGATTAGATTTTGAGAATGTTTCGTAGGTTTCTGGCGAAAAGAGATTAATGTAATAAGCCACGTAAACTTCTTGCTGTGTCGTCCCTATTCACCCACGCTTTGTTGTCATCTAAGCATACAGGAAAAATGCCTGCTACGCAAGATGAAATTCATTGCAGCCGCCAAAAGGTGACAGTCACTTCATGCTTAGGATCGAACTCAGGCGTTCGGCAGAGTGACTGTCACCTGAGCCTGTAGGTCAGACTGGCTGCAGAGCGCCCTGCAATGGGTCAGATGCGTAGGTCAGACTGCCAGTCTGACTAACCACTTAGGCGGGTTAACAACCCGCCCTACCTGCTCCCTTAAGAAACTCTAACCCTGCTCTTAGACAATGAATAGATGACGATAAATCCATCCAGACGTGCCATCCGTAACTTCTCATTGGCGAAGCTGCGTAGGGTCGGGTTTTCTTCGCCTAACTACTATCATGAGGAGAGAAAGGAAAGCTCAAATGAAACATGCAAGAACGAAACATATTCTGCAGAGAACGCTGCAAGCCGGGGGGATGATCCTCCTGCTTGCCAGCCTGCTCCACCCGGGGACGGTCCTGGCGCACCCGCCGGGCATCACGGAGAGGGTCAGCGTGAGTAGCGCTGGAGAAGAGGGGAACGATACCAGTGGCTTTCTGTCGCCCCCGTCCATCAGTGCAGATGGACGCTTCGTCGCCTTCGACTCGGCTGCCACAAACCTCATCGAAGGAGGAAATCTCTCGACCAATATTTTCGTCCACGACCGGCAGACGGGCGTCACCGAGATCGTCAGCGTAAGCAGCCGCGGGCGCCAGGGCGAGGGACTCAGCTCATTCCCTGACCTCAGCGCGGACGGGCGGTTCGTTGCCTTCGACTCCGATGCTGAAAACCTGGCACGTGATCGAAATGGCACGACCGATATATTCCGTCACGACCGCCAGACCGGTGAAACGATCCTGGTCAGCGTCACCTCCGATGAACAGCAGGGCAGTGCCAGCAGCCATGCACCTGCCATTAGTGCCGACGGCAACTTCATCGTATTCCATGCCAACTCAGCGCTTGTCCCGGAAGATACCAATAACAACACCGATGTTTACATCCGCGATGTGCAGGCGGGTACCACCGCCCTCGTCAGCGTGGCGCTCGATGGCACGGCGGGGAACAACACAAGCTTCATCCAGGACATCAGCGCCGATGGGCGCTTCGTTGTCTTTGTTTCGGATGCGACGAACCTGGTCCCGAACGATGTGGTGGACAACGAGCCAAACGTGTACGTCCGTGATCTGTCATCCGGCGTCACCGAGCTGGTGAGCGTTGGCAGCGATGGCACACGTGCGGATGTAGGTTTCTTCGATATCCCTTCGATCAGCGCGGATGGGCGTTATGTCGCCTTCTCCACCTTTGACAGCCTCGTTCCGGAGGATACCAGCGGGTTCACACTTGACATCTACCTGCGAGACCGCGTGGCAGGCACAACGGAGCTGATCAGCGTCAACAGTGACGAGGTACCCGGCGACGGGCGAAGTGAGGCGCCCAGCGTCAGCGCCGACGGTCGCTACGTGGCGTTCCAGTCGGATTCGACGAACTTTGCCCCGGAGGGCTCGATTTTCCCGGATGAGGACATCTTTGTGCGTGACCGGGTGGCGGGCATCACCGTCCGCGTCAGCGAGAGCAGCGCCGGCGAGGAAGGCAACG
The DNA here is from genome assembly GCA_035699125.1 of Anaerolineales bacterium. Taxonomy (GTDB): domain Bacteria; phylum Chloroflexota; class Anaerolineae; order Anaerolineales; family Villigracilaceae; genus Defluviilinea. Next base: position 124,114 of record DASSBC010000005.1, on the reverse strand, counting down.
CGCGCAGCATTGGGAATGACATCAGCGGCGACGGGCTGGTGATCGCATTTGGTTCCGAAGCCAGCAACCTTGTCCCGAACGATACCAACTTCGCCAAGGACATATTCGTTCACGATGAGCGCCCTGCCGCCGACCTCGCGGTGACAAAGACCGACTCCCCGGACCCGGTTCGCAAAGGCGGCACGATCACATACACCATCGTGGTGACCAATCAAGGTCCTGCCTCCGCCGCAGCTATGCAGCTCACGGACGTGCTCTCCACGGGCGTGCGCTTTGTCTCGGTCACGCCTACCGCCGGAACCTGTTCCGAGGCGGACGGCACGGTCACCTGTACGCTGGGCGATATCGCCAGCGGTGGATCTGTAACGGTGACCATCAACGTCAGCGCCAGGCAGACGGGCACCGCAATCAATACGGTCCAGGTCAGCAGTTCATCCCCAGACCCGGACGGTGCGAATAACACTGCCACTGTAGAAACCGTAATTACGAAGTAAACGTTAAGGACACGAATGAGGGGCTGTTCCTTCGGAACAGCCCCTTTTGATTCTCTCTGGTGATGTGAGTCGGGCTGGCTGCGCAGCGCCCTTGCGAAGCACCCTGCTAAGGGTGTGGGCAGCCCGACTAACCAGCTAGGCGGGACGCTCCGCGCAGCCCGCCCTACTCGTAAGCCAGATGTAAAGTCTATTCTCTCGGTTTGCCGCTATACTGTCCTTCGCACCCACGGGGTCTGCAAAAACAGCCTGTCAGGGGAACACCACAACAGACAGGAAATCATCGTTAGAAAAGCAAAGCATATAGAGAAGATAAAGGGAGCATATAGGGACCATATACAGACTCTCGGACAACCCTCGACCAACACCTTACCAATCCTTTACCATCCCTTACCTCTCAGGCACACATCGCAACCAGAATGGAGCAAACATGACCCGAGTAATACTCAACGGAACAATCAAAGGACTTCGCGGCAAGATGGGAAATCTTATCTTCCGCCAACTGCCCAATGGCACCACGGTGGTGAGCCAGGCGCCAGCGAAGAAGACCCGCAGGCAGAAGAAACGCGCCAAGCTCAAGCGCAGCGAGAAGCAGAAGGCACATAACAGCCGCTTCCAGGATGCAGTTTACTATGCCAGGGCAGCCCAAATCCAGCCGTTGTATGTGGAGCTTGCCGCGCTGAGACCCATGAACACTGCCTATAGTCTCGCCCTGGGCGATTATCTCAAGCCGCCGGTCATTCACCGCATCGAACGAGGCGAAGGCTGCATCCGGGTGGAAGCGAGCGATAACATCCTGGTGACAAAAGTGCAAATCACCATGCTAGGTCAGGACGGCGGCGTGCTGGAAAAGGGAGAAGCGCTCCGAAGCGAGGGCAACTGGTGGGAGTTCACCTCTCACATAGAAGGGATAACCGTCATCGCCGAAGCCTGGGATCTGCCGGGAAACGTGACGAAGTCCACGCTATAGCATTGTATTTGTCGTTGCGAGGAGTTGCCAGGCAACACCTGCACTGTGTGCCCGCCTGCCGATCTTGTCTGGTCGGCAGGCGGTTTCGATTCATGGACCCGAACGGAGAGCGCCTGTGAGTTCATGATCAATTGCCTGTTGTATTTTGACAGCGAACCCGCTAGAATATTCATAGTGTCAAACCGTGGTGAACAGCTGGGAATTTCACTCCGGTGCAGCCAGATCCTGGAGGGTATCATGCATAGAAGACTTCCCATGTTTCATCGTTATACAGTAATCATAGTGTTGTCCATCCTGTTTGGTTTGATGACGTTTCTGTTTCCATCCGAGCCTGCCCCTCGGGCAGAAGCGCAGGCTGTCTATGACCCCACTGTTCAGACGCCGGCGCTCTGGTACGATGAAGCGCGCACCGTCTATCTGGGCAATATCGCCCGGCGGGATAACGGTGTGCCGCCCCTGCGCTGGAACCGCCAGCTGACCCATGCAGGACGCTGGTTCTCCTGGGATTCGGTGGAGAACCGCCCTGGCGGCTATTGCGGGCATGACGATACGCAGGGCGGCGCACCCTGGGACCGCGCCGCCACCTGGGGCTACCTGGGGTTTGCCGGCGCTGAGAATGCCTTCTGCGGGTATGTTACGCCACAGGATGCGATCAATGGCTGGATGAATAGCCCGGGGCACCGCGCCAATTTGCTCGACCCCACCTGGCGGGAAGTTGGCCTGGGCTACTATCGCCGTGTAAGCGATGGGCGTGGCTATGTCGCCCAGGTCTTTGGCGTGGATGACGTGTACGCCCCTGTCATCATCGAGAACGAAGCGGTTTCCACCACCACCCCCAATGTAAATCTGTATGTCTATAACCGTCCTTCCAGCGGCGGCTTTACCAGCCTGGGCGCACCTGTCACACAGATGATGGTCAGCAACAGTCCTTATTTCCCGGGAGCAGCCTGGGAGCCGTACAGTGTGAATAAAGCCTGGGCACTGACCGGCGGAACGGGCTGGCGCAACGTGTACGTCAAAACCCGCGACCGGTTCAATCGCACCGCTACGATCAGCGATACCATTTACCTGGGCGCTACCGTCCCTCTGAATGAGCTGGGACCGGCGCAGATGAGCACGCGGCAGACGCAGGTCACGCTGTATGACTTGAATGGCGGCGGTCTCCCACAGGTGCAGTTCAGCCCCGGATGGCTGGCAGACGATACGCATCAGAATTTTGGTCTGTTATGGGGCAATGGAGAGCGCCTGAACGACGCCGCTGCCTGGGGTGGCACCGCCTTCCGTCTCCGCCCCGGCAACGGCGAATCGTCTGCCTGGGTGTATGAATGGCAATTCCCGATCAGGAATGTCCCGCTTGTGGCTTATTTCCGCCTCAAGGTCAACGACAACACATCAAGCGCGGAAGTGGCTCGCATCACGGTAGATGGAGGCAGCACACAGTATGGTTCTCGGAGTCTAAAGGGTACCGATTTTGCCGCCCCGAACCAGTACCAGGAATTTGCCATCCCCTTTACCTTTACACTGACCCCCCAGGATGAGTTCTTAACCTTCCAGTTCTGGCGCAGCGGCAGCGCCGATGTCTATGTGGACGCGGTCTCGATTTTCAGCGCGCCGCAGCCTGTCACACCCACGCTGACGTGGTCCGTGCCCGGCGGGAACTATCGCGGGCAGGGCATCTGGGTACGTTATACAAACGGCACGCAGTTTTCGGGCATCTCAGAGGGGATCACCGTCCAGCCGCCGGCGCGCACGATTTCGGGCACGACCGGCACGGCAGGTGTCATCCTTTCGTACGCAGTGCAGGGTGCTCCCAGAACAGCAACCTCGGATGGCAGTGGAAATTATGCGTTCAGCGTCCCCAACGGATGGTCTGGGACCGTCACACCGTCCCATGCCTGTTTCACGTTCAACCCTGCCAGCCGCCCCTACAGCAACCTGACAGCCAATCAGCCCGGGCAGAATTACACGCCTTCGTTTAACGCTGCCTCCGGGTGCGCGAACATCCACACATCGATTGCCGCAACTGAGTACACCAATCTAGGTGTTCCATCGCCCGGCGGCACACGGGCGAGCTTTTACGGGGTCAACAACGGACCTGTGAAGGTCTTCAGCACGAACAATGTTCCGATTCTTCCGGCAGAGAGGATGATCTACAACGTTGGTGGCAGCCCCACGAGTTTCACCGAACTGATGGGCTTACCCAATAGCCAGCTCGATCGAGTGTACTGGCTGCCCTGGTACAACAACACCGGGCTCGATACACAACTGCGCATTGCGAACGTCAGCAACGCGACAGCAACAGTTCACATCTACGTTGATGGTGTCGAGATGAACGGCAGTCCTCTGACACTCCTATCCGGCGCCAGCGAGCGCAGGAGCTTTGCAGGGATCAACAACGGTCCGGTAAAGATCGTGAGCAATCAGGACATTGTCGCCGCCGAACGCGTCATCTACAAGGTCAATAACGTCCATACCAGCTATAGCGAAATGATGGCGTTACCCAATAGCCAGCTCGATCGAGTGTACTGGCTGCCCTGGTACAACAACACCGGGCTCGACACACAACTGCGCATTGCGAACGTCAGCGATGCAGATGCCATGGTACACGTCTATATCGGCAATGTGGAGATGACCGATAGTCCCTTTGCGCTTCCGGCAGGCGAAAGCACGCGCAAGAGCTACACAGGCATTAACAACGGTCCGGTAAAGATCGTGAGCAGCCAGGACATTGTCGCTGCCGAACGCGTCATCTACAAGGTGAATAATACCTACACCAGCTTCACTGAAATGATGGCGTTGCCCAATAGCCAGCTCGACCGTACCTACTGGCTGCCTTGGTACAACAACGGCGGCGTTCTGGATACACAATTAAGGATTGCCAATGTCGGCGACTCGGTTGCCAGCGTGCACGTCTATATCGGCGGTGTGGAAATGTCGGGAAGCCCCTTCAGCATTGCCGTGGGCGCCAGCGCGCGGAAGGACTATGCTAATATCAACAATGGACCTGTGCAGATCGTAAGCAATCAGGACATTGTCGCCGCCGAACGCGTCATCTACAAGGTCAACAACATACCCACGAGCTTCTCCGAGATGATGGGGCTTCCCGATAAGCTGCTGGATGTCACTTACTGGCTGCCCTGGTACAACAACTTCGGACTCGATACCCAGCTCAGGTTTGGAGTGCCGTAGTACCTAAGAAGCACGAAAGAATAAAATAGCGAAGCCCCGCCATGTGCGGGGCTTCGTGTTGTGCAATGGACACTATCCTGCGCCGCTTGCCCCTCCGCCGGAAGCACCGGCAGCGCCTGCACTTCCCCCGCCGCCTGCGCCAGACGAATCAGAGGCAGACATCACGGCGACCATCGCGGCAAAGCTGGCGTTGCCCCCGGCTTGGGCATGGAACCAGACGGGCAGGGGCACACCGCCCAGCTTCTCAAAATACTTTGCCCAGGCAGCGCCCAGCCCGAACATCGAGGCGTAGGAGAGATAGCGCTCGAAATAATCGGGACGGATGGCAGGCTCCCTGCCTTTGCTCACCTGTTTCAGATACTCGCCGAAGCCACGCCAGCGGGCGGCTTGTTCCTCCCCCAGAGGGGTCAGCACAGAGTACGTGCCTGCATAAATCAGCAGGGCGATGGCAAGGAGGAACAATCCCGCGCCAATCCCCAGGAATACCGCAAAGACGACAGCAGTCCCCATACTGACGCTCCAGTTCGGGGCGAGGAACAGCACGGGGAGTAGCAAGCCTATCAGCAGGAGCAAAGCGACGAGGGCGATGCTCACCAGCCTCGCCCGCTTCTGCTTGCGCTCGGGGTCGAGCCAGCCGCGCTGGATCAGTTCCTGCTCCAGAGGCTCGTCGAAGAGCTTACTCTTCGACCCTAATCGCGCCCCGACTTCGCTCATGTTGACCTGGCGTTCGCCGGGCTTGAATAGCGCCTCCAGCAGTCCCTGCTCGAACGGCTTCAGCGGCACAGACTGGTCTGTGCGGACGAGCACGTGCTTCTTTGTGCCCCAGCCTCCCGCTTCCTCACGGATCTCGAGGACGCCTCGCTGCGCCAGGTCAAAGATCGCGCCCATCGCGGCGTGCGACTGCTTCGTCAGCTTGCCGATGACCGCTGGGGGAACCTCGGCAGGTGGGCTGGGGATGGACATCACGGGGCTGAGGTTCAGCTCTCGGCGGTTGGCGCGGATGTACGTAAACAGCCCCAGCCCGCCGAGGAAGAGGGTCCCCAGCGCCGCCATCAGACCGGCAGGCAAGGCTCTGGCTCTCACCGTCGCAGCCTGTTCCTGACGTACCTGCCACGCCGGCGCGGTTTGCGCCAGGCTGCCCGGGGCAAACCGGGCGGTGAGGATCAGGTCCTGGTCTTCCTCCAGAGCGCCTGCGGTCAAGACCACGCGGTTCTCTTCGAAGGCAGCATCATAGTCCCAGTTGAGGGAAGGCTCGCCGAGGACAGCGGCGGTGGGTGGATAGGTGAGGGTGATCGTCGAACGCTGGATCGAATAGTCATGGTCTTCCGGGACGGCGCGCCAGATCAGGGTATCGCTCTCACCGTCCTTGCGAATCACTCCATCCACACGGTAACGGACGATGAAGACATGCGAGGCGTTCGATATCGGGGGGAAGTGCCACGTCACGCGCAGCGGGTCGCCCGGCTCCACCTCCACCTGCCCGGCTTCGGTTCCCTGCGGCATGGTGGCGCCGTCGAGAGAGGCTTCCATGAAGGTGATGCCATCCGTCCCCCGGGCAGAGATCTCACGGAAGGCAAACGTGAATGGATCGCCCTCGAAGTGGAAGTTGACCGTCTCGGTGACGATGGCAGCACCACTTTCCTGCAGGTCGATCTGCACGTCGAACGTTTCCGCATAGTACGATTTGGCTGCCTGCGCTGGCTGAGGCACCAGCAGCAAGATCGCCAAAACCGTCAGAAGTATGCTCAGCTGTTTTCGGATCCTCATACATTCCTCCAATTCACTCTACGTAAAGTGTATCGGAAAGTTGGCGACTCCAAAGCTCTGCTTACGAGACGTTAACAATCGCCGAAAATAAAACCTCCCGGTTTGCGGGAGGCTTCATTGGTTTCCCATGGAAGTAACGAAAAGAGGTACATTTCACGAGCTTCGCGGTTGTGTTTGTCCGACAAAGTTGCTATACTATCCCTAGTACTAACACATCCGCAAGGACGGAGGCTGCCGTGGAGCATCGCAGATTACAAAAGCAATGGCAGGGCGGGGGAAAGCCCTTTATTCCTGGGCATATCCTATGCTTCCGGAACCCATTCGAGGAATAATCCCCTATTCACTATGCACACATTACCGAGGAGGACGTTATGTGAATCATTACTGACCTACCTTCCTGCCGTTTCACGCGTATGGCTCACACCAGCCCGTTTGAAGGCGGCAGTCATCTCATCCCGGACGCGGTCTTGAGTTACCGTGAACGGGAACATCTTACATCAATCAGAGGGAACCATGACCCAGAAGTTAACCATTTTACGAAGAGTATTCTATTTCGTTATCTTTGCAAGCCTGCTATTGTCTGGTTTTACTGCGGGCAGTGTGCCTGCCGTGTACGCCGAAGAGACGTCCGCCACGAATGCGCAAACCGACGATCCATTCGGTGCGGTTGTCAATCTGAATGCAGACCAGGCAGCCTTTGGCGGGGGGGAGAATGTCATTCTGCATGCGTCCGTCACCAACCCTCATGCCAAAACCATCCAGGTGCTGAAGTGGTACATCCCGGCAGATGGGTTGGAAGCGCCGCTGTTGCGTGTTACCCGCGACGGGGCACCTGTCCCGTACATAGGTCCGGTGTTCAAACGCCGCGCTCCCACCGAGGAGGATTACGTAGTCTTGCAGCCGGGCGAAACCGTGAGCGGCAGCCTCGACCTGGCGGCGTATTATGACCTCTCCGCCTCGGGAAACTACACAGTGACCTTCGACGCCCAATCGGATGCGCTGTACGCTCGGCAGGGCAAGGAATTGCTCAAGATGAACGGGCGACTGGCTTCCAACGAAGTCAGGGTATTTATCGAGGGACGCTCTAAGCCTTCTCTTCATGCCATCATGCCTGAGGTCGTCAACGGCGCCACGAGCTTCACCAGTTGTTCCAGCACGAGGCAAAATCAACTTCTCACGGCCCGCAACGATGCCAGTACGTATGCCGCCGATTCAGCCGCCTATCTCAATGCCGGGCAGCAGGGCAACCGTTATATTACGTGGTTTGGTACTTATCTCCTGAGCCGTTATAGCACTGCCAAGAGTCACTTTGTAAACATCAGCAGCGCGATGGATAATGCGTCCGTCCATTTCGACTGCACCTGCACAGACTCAGGTGTATATGCCTATGTGTACCCCAGCCAGCCTTACAAGATTTATCTGTGTGGCGCATTCTGGAGCGCTCCCGGCACCGGCACCGACTCGAAAGCAGGGACACTGATCCATGAGATGAGCCACTTCACCGTCGTGGCAGACACCGATGACTGGGTTTACGGGCAACAAGGGGCGCGCAACCTGGCGATCAATAACCCTTCGCAGGCTGTGACGAATGCAGATAACCACGAGTACTTTGCGGAAAATAACCCGCCCGCCGAAACACCCATCGGCGACACTTTCGAACCCGATAACAGCTCGGCACAGGCAACAACGATCAATGCTGGAAGCCAGCAAATCCACAGTATCGTGCCGGCAACCGATGTCGACTGGTTCAAGTTCCAGGTCAACAGTCTTTCTTCGGTCGTCCTTGAAACGTCGGGAGACCCAAGCTATGATACGCGCATGTGGCTCTACAACGGCAGCCTGAACCAGTTGGTGTTTAGCGATGACGAAGGCGAATTTCAGTACTCCCGTATTAGCGCGTGTCTGCCGGCGGGCACTTATTACGTCAAAGTGGACGATTTCAATAACAACAACGAAATCCCGGCGTATGCCTTGTCTCTGCAGACAGGTTCGAGCTGTGTAAGCGTCAACCTGGCAACTCAGCAACTCGGACGGTTCGGTCTGCTGTCCGGCTCCAGCACCCGGTTCAGTGTTGCAGGCGCGAGCAATGGACCTGTCCAACTGAGCAGCACCGGGTCCGCGAAGCTCGTTGGCGCCGAGCGCATCATCTACAAAGTCAATGGCGAATTTGTCAGTTACACGGAGCTGATGGGGCTGCCAAGTCAGCATGTGGATAACGCCTACTGGCTGCCATGGTACAACAACTACGGCTTGGATACCCAGCTACGTTTTGCAAATGTCAGTAGCGCAACAGCCTCGGTGTGGGTATATATCGACGGAGATGAAATGGAGGGTAGTCCCTTCACACTCGCCCCGGGCGCCAGTACTCGAGCGAGCTTCCTCGGGGTCAATGCTGGACCTGTACAAATCGTCAGCAACCAGGACATCGTCGCCGCCGAACGCGTCATTTATAAAGTTAACGGCGCCTACACCAGTTATTCGGAGATTATGGCGTTGCCAGCCAGCCAGGTGAATACCACGTACTGGCTGCCCTGGTACGACAACGTAACTCTCGATAGCCAGCTGCGCTTCGCGAACATCAGCGACTCCACTGCGAGCGTACATATCTACGTGGGTGGAGATGAGATGCAGGGCAGTCCTTTCGAACTAGCGCCAGGCGCCAGTACACGGGCGAGCTTCGACGGTATTAATGGCGGACCCGTACAAATCGTCAGCAACCAGGATATCGTTGCCGCCGAGCGTGTGATCCTCAAGGTCAACAACGTACCCACGAGCTTCTCGGAGATGATAGCACTCCCGCAGAGCCAGGTGCAAACCACGCACTGGTTACCCTGGTATAACAACACGGGTCTGCAATCGCAACTCGTCATTGGCAATGTCACCGGATCTACTGCCACAGTGCATGTTTATATTGGTGGGGAGGAAATGGCGGGCAGTCCGTTCACTGTTGATGGCGATTCCAGCGTGCGCAAGACCTATGCCGCCAATAATGGCTTGGTACAGGTCGTCAGCAGCCAGAACGTTGTCGTATCCGAGAGCGTGATCTACCGTGTCAATAACGTGAATATCAGCTTCTCTGAGATGATGGCGCTTCCGCACAACCAGCTCAGCACCACCTACTGGCTGCCCTGGTACAACAACAACGGACTGGACTCGCAATTGCGGTTTGGCATTCCGTAGGAAGAGCTGACCTTTCGTACGATCCTACTCCTATGGACATCCCGATGGCACCGACCCATCGGGATGTCTCTTTTATAAATCCCGGATGTTACAAGACGGATGGATCATTTGCCTGGTAGCCCCTCTGATGGATTACGACCCGCGTCGCAGGAGGTATACTACGCAAAGCAATAGCTACACATCACAGTCTAAGAGAGGCAAGGATGCAAATCAGATTTCATCGGCTGCAATTATTATCGATACTTCTTGTGTTGTCGATCGCTCTTTCAATAATCCGCCCGCCTGCGGCGCTGGCGCAAGGGGTGGGCGGCGTCAGACGTCAGGTCAATGCGCAGACCGGTAAGGTCAGCTTTTTGATTCCGGAAGGTGGAGGTGTTCTGCCTGCGCAACAGGCGTTGAGCGGTACATCGCTCTCCGAGCGCCGCGCCGATCCGGCAATGGCTCTGGCACAGCGTTTCGGCAGCGAGTTCGGGCTGCAGGACCCGCGGCGGGAGCTGGTAGAGATGCGCAGGGACGAGCTCCGGGATGGACGACTCGACGTTCGATACCAGCAGAGCTACCAGGGCATTCCCGTCATGGCTGGGGAGCTGATCGTCCACACCAACCTGCAGGGCGATCTCTATTCGATCAACGGAGAGATCGGGAGAGGTCTTTCTGTTTCTACGGAGCCCGCCGTCGCGTCCGAACGGGCGCAGCATTCTGCCCTGCAAGCCGTGGCAAAGTGGTATGGAAAAACACCGGAGGAGTTAACCGTTTCCCCGGCGGAGCTATGGATCTTCGATCCAAGCCTGCTCATGCCGAGCAGCCTCCCGGCGGCGCTGGTCTGGCGCATGGAGGTGACATCCCTTGATCGGCAGACTCCCATCCGCGAGCTCGTGCTGGTCGATGCAATCCGCGGGAACATCAGCCTGCACTTTAACCAGATCGACACAGCATGGGTCGCGCCATCGGCCGTCCGCTTAGATCCAGCAGAAACGCCGGGGCATGCTACGGGCGCATCGCAGGCATCCCTCCTAGCGGCGGATGTCGCGACCTATACCGCCAGGAACGGGACATCCCTGCCCGGCACGTTCCTCTGCGCCGAGACTCAGCCCGGCTGCACGAACGGCGCAGACATCCACGCGGATAAAGCACACGCGTATGCCATTGGCACCTATAACTTATTCGCCACCCAGCACGGGCGGGATAGCTTCGACAACGCCGGCTCACAATTGATCTCCACCGTGCATTATGATGTGGGGTACCAGAATGCATTCTGGTCTGGCGCGCAGATGGTCTACGGCGATGGCTACGGCTTCGCCCTCGCGGATGACGTGGTGGCACATGAGCTGGCACATGGGGTCACACAGCATGAGTCCAACCTGTTTTACTTTTACCAGTCGGGTGCGATCAACGAGTCCTTCTCTGACCTGTGGGGCGAGTTTTATGACCAGACGAACGGTCAGGGGAATGATACCGGGAGTGTTGCCTGGCAGATCGGTGAAGAGATCGGAGATCTGGGCGCCATCCGAGATATGCGTGACCCGGGACTCTTCGACCAGCCGGATAAAATGTCCAGCGCGCTGTATTTTCAGGATACGTTCGACAACGGCGGTGTACACTATAACAGCGGGGTCAATAACAAAGCAGTCTACCTGATGGTGAATGGTGGCACATTCAATGCCAAGACGGTCTCTGCGCTGGGCTGGGAGAAGACCGCCGCGATCTACTACAAAGCCAACACCGACCTTTTATCTTCCGGCGCGGATTATTCCGACCTGTACTTTGCCCTGCAAACGGCTTGTTCGAACTTGATCGGGCAGAAGGGCATTACCGCCGCGAACTGTACCGAGGTCGAAGACGCCATCGATGCGGTTGAGATGAATACTCAGCCCGTGCCGGGATTCAACAGCGATGCTCCCTTTTGCGATCAGGGGAACCCCTCTGTGCTCTTCAGCGACAGTCTGGAATCGGGAACAGGGAACTGGACATTCAGCAATGGAGCCCGCCTCCGCTGGCAGGTGGACTCCATCGATGGACCGTATGCCCATTCTGGGAATCACTCTCTGTTTGCCGATGACATTCCCGAAGAAGTCACGGATGCCAGCGCCCGGCTCAAGCCGCTACAAGTTCCAGACAATGCTTATCTTCATTTTGCACATGCCTACCAGTTTGAATCCTTCTCCTTCCTGGGAGAGTTCGACGGCGGCGTTTTGGAGTACAGCACCAACGGCGGTACCTCCTGGCAGGATGCCGGATCCCTGATACAGATCAACGGCTACGAAGGGACGGTTGCAACGGGTGGCGGTAACCCGATTGAAGGGCGTTCCGCCTTCGTTGGTTCCAGCCACGGCTATATCAGCACACGCCTAAACCTTGCTTCGCTGGCTGGCGAATCGGTGATCTTCCGCTGGCGTATGGGGCTCGATTTTATTGGCTCTGGCTCCTTTTTCGACTCGCCTTCCGGCTGGTGGCTGGACGATGTGAAACTTTACACGTGTGCTGCGTTGCCGGGCGCCTTCAATAGAGTCTCTCCCGCACAGGGAAGCAACGGTGTCGGACTCAATACGACGCTGTCTTGGGATCACAGTCCCTCCGCGGCATATTACCAATATTGCTACGACATTATCAACGATAACAACTGCAACCGCGCCTGGAGCAGCCCGGTCACCACAAGCTCGGTGCAGATCAACAACCTGGGCGCCAATACAACCTATTACTGGCAGGTGCGCGCCGTCAATTCGAGCGGAACGACCGATGCAAACAACCGTGCATGGGGCAGCTTTACCACCGCGTCCACGCTGCCGTCGGGGACAGCTGGCATCGAAACCTTCGTTGGCACTACCCGCATGGGACGATACTCGCTCAGGAGCGGGCAAAGCCTGCGAGAGAGCTACGCCGCTCTTAACAATGGACCGGTCAAGCTCCTGACGACGAACAATGTTCCGTTCCTGCCAGCGGAACGCGTGATCTACAAAGTGAACGGTATCCAGACGAGTTTCTCGGAGATGATGGCGCTCCCGGCAAGCCAACTGGATACGACCTACTGGTTACCCTGGTATAACAATATGGGTCTTGATACACAGTTGCGAATTGGAAATGTGAGTAATGCCACCGCAACTATACATGTCCGTATCGGTGGTGAGGAGATGAATGGCAGTCCCTTCACGTTGGCATCAGGCGCAAGCACTCGCCTGAGATTCACTGGTGTCAACAACGGACCGGTGCAGATCGTCAGCAACGTGAAGGTCATTGCTGCGGAGCGTATTATCTATACGGTCAATGGAGTGCAGACGAGTTTCTCGGAGATGATGGCACTCCCGGCAAGCCAACTGGATACCACCTATTGGCTGCCCTGGTACAACAACACAGCGCTTGATACGCAATTACGGATCGCCAACGTGAGCAGCTCTACCGCAACCGTGAAGATCTATTTCGGTGAGCAGTTACGAGATACTTTCCAGCTCCAGGCTGGCGTCGGCACACGCAAGAGTTATCCCGCGAATGGTGGACCGGTAAAGATCGAAAGTACACAGAACATCGTCGCTGCCGAGCGCGTCATCTACAACGTCGGTGGAGTACAGACGAGCTTTTCGGAGATGATGGCGTTTCCCAACCGTCAACTAGATACGACCTACTGGTTACCCTGGTACAACAATACTGGACTCGATACCCAGCTGCGGATTGCCAACGTCGGCACCGCGACCGCGACCGTGCATGTTTACATCGGCGGGCAGGAAATGAATGGCAGTCCGTTCAACGTAGCGGTAGGTGCCAGCACGAGGAAACAGTTTACAGCCGTCAATGCGGGACCGGTGGAAATCGTCAGCAACCAGAATGTCGTGGTCGCCGAGAGAACGATTTATACAGTCAATGGTCTACAGACCAGCTTCGGGGAAATGATGGGCTTGCCGAATCATGCCCTCGATACAGTCTACTGGCTGCCCTGGTACAACAATCTGGGGCTCGATACCCAGTTGAGGTTTGGAGTGCCATAACCGCCCCATAAATGTCTCAGGATAAAGAAAGTGTCCCGAAGGCTCAAGCCTTCGGGACATTCTGTTCCTCACTTATCTTTGAGCGTCGTGAGGTGCAATTCTGTATTCTGCAGCAGCTCGATCATCATCTCACGAATGTGGCGATTCAGGTAATGATTCTCCAGCGTGGAGAGCGGCAGGAAGCGCGCCCCGGCGACCACGTGAATACAATTCGATGCACCGCATAAGCAAATGAAAGGCGCGTCCATTTCCCACTCTGTGGATGGGTAGAAGAAAGAAAGCTCCTCTCCCTCTTCGATATCGCGGCGGGCAACCATCTGCAAATGTTCCGTGTCCAGAATCACGTTGGGATCGCAGGAATGATTGAGCGCGGAGAGCTTGCCAACTTCGGTGTGTTTGTCTTGACCGATCTGGACCGTATAACGATTGGCTTTGTCGAAGAGTTTTTCCGTTGGGATGTCACAGATAATTTCCCCTTGCTTATATGCCTGTTTTGTGATCAAACTGCGAAATTTGTTTTCCGTTTTTATCACAAGCGTATCCATCGAAACCATTTTAGATTCCTTTCTTTTCCTTTCAGGATGACATCGATGACGTCTGCGATGCAATGGAAACAATATACAACAATATCGAATCAAAATCAATAAGTGGAATCATGTAGGAATGAAACTTTAAGATAAGGAATGTTTCGTCATGACGAGGGCTGACGCCCTTCGCGCCAACGCAGTGATATCCCTTTAGAGAATCTCCTCTGCATCGCAAGATGCATTCTTGCCGTCAGCAATCTCACTCGCAAGTGTTTCCATATACTTACCGCAGTTCTTACATCCTTCTTTTCGATAGGATGGTGAGCAAACAAAGAATCCTGATAGATGTTGGTAAGTTGTTCCACTTCGCCTGGGGCGCGAACCAGATAGCCGGCAAAACGCGAGCGTTCACCTGTTTGATTCATTTGGCGAATGAGCTTCTGCATGAACTCGGAAGCTGTCTCTGCTTTTGCGTTCTCACCAGCCAGGGGACGTCCAAAACGATAGAACTGGCGGTAAATCCTTTCCACAGCGATTGCCGGTGCCATCCGCAGGTAAAGCCAGGGCTCGATCCATACAAAGTACAGCGCACAGGCGAGGAAAAGAATTGCAATCGGTGATAACCAATAAACCAATGTCTCGAGGCGAAAACGGTTGAGCAATCGGCTGGCTGTTTGGTCGGGCGGTGCATCTATGACCTCGGGCCTGGACAGGGGACGTTCGATCTCAGGCTGTGATGCCGTCGGCTCGAACTCCACCCAGCCGATCTCAGGAAAGTAGACTTCCACCCAGGAATGGGCATGCATTTGGCGCACCACATACTCTGCATGGGCTGCGTCATAGGACCCCGAAGCATACCCCGAGACGAACCGTGCGGGCAATCCACTGGCGCGTGCCAGCACCACCATGGCGGTGGCGTAATAATCGCAATATCCTTTTTTCAGGTCAAACAAAAAATAGTCAGCTACATCCTGGTCTGCCGGGGGAACTGGTACCTCGAGATCATATGGATACGTTCGCAAATAATGTTCAATGGCTTTGGCTTTGTCGTAGGCAGTCACCTCATCCTTGGTGATTTCGCCCGCCAACTGGCGAACCCGCTCGGGTAAGGACTTCGGTAAGTTGAGATAGTGATCGCGAATCGATTGGGGGTAGTCGCTAGAAGCATTGCGCAGGTCCTCCAGCGTGACAAGCGGGACATAGGATTCTGCGTGATAGGCATTCGCTCCGCTGGCAGCGATAAACATGTCTGCCTGGAGCAGGGACGATTGGTCCGCGAACAGGCTTGATTGGGGACGGAGCCGCCAGTCGGCGCGGATCGGTACATCCGCGCTGAAGAGGATTCCACTCCAAAACAATTTGCCCTCGGGCTCCACCAATTCTACGGCCAGATGGAGAGGCTTGTAGCCATTGAGCAGGCCCGGGATAAGCGGTGTATTTGCTTCGTAGCTCTGACCTGGCGCGGAGCTTGTCACCCAGCCGGCACCAACATAGGTATCGTATGTGACACTGCGCCAGTAATAGCGCGGCGCATTTGTGGTAACTTCAGGAATCACCAGCGGCGGCAACTCGCCTGTGCGAACGATCATTACGACCTCTTCAGATTGTGCAAAGCCTCCGCTGAGCAAATGATCGCGCGGCAGCGAGGGCTTTTGTACGGGCACACCCTGCGCAGCCACCGGTTGCCGCTGTACGCCGAGCGTCTCAGCAATCTCGTTATCCCCGCGCTCTCGAAAGAAATCACGGATCTGACGCCACGAGATCGAAGGTGTGATAAATGCAACTGCGCCGATCGCAAGGGAGAGAAAGATGACCGCCTGTGTCGCATCATAACGGATACTGTCAGAGTAATCCACCTTCTGTCGTTCCCACTGCGCCGTGTGGTTGCGATAATTCCAAATGCCCATGAGCAAAAGCAGGACGACAACCATCACCCACAATGCATACACACGATACCCGCTATAGGATGTAATTGCTGCCAGAAGCAAGAGCGAAGGCAGTAAGGCTGAAACTGCATTACGGCGGCCCGCGAACCAGCCCATCCAGGCGGAAAGCAGCCACATGATCAGCATCCAGATCATATTCCGCATGAGTGCATCATTGACCGTGACATCCCCATTCAGGCTGATGATCCAGTTTTGGAACCGTTGGCTCAACGCGTGCGATGACACCCGCACGATCCGCCCCGCTTCGACAATTGCATCGACGTCTACAGGTAGATTTTCTCGTACCAGAAGCAAGATGTGAGGCGAAGATACAAAGGCTGCCCGGCCCAACTCGAACAGAGAAGAGATCAGCCGCGCCGCCAGAATCCATACGCCGAGAATCCCTATTGCGATCATCGCAGCCGAACCTAGGAGTCCACTGTTCACGCGTTTGCTAAGTCCATAAGCCAGGAGCGCGGCGAGCAGGCAGATCCAGAAGAATGATCCTGTTGCCGGGTCCCGCAGGGAGGAGGCAATACCATCGGTGAGCGCGTACAGTGCGGCCGAGACCAATATCAGCCCGAGCACTTCCGCTGAAGATACTCTGCGCAGGATCCGAAGCATCATTTCAATCCCCGCCACTCTTCCTGCGCGGCGCGCACGGCGATTGCCTTCCCTGTAGCAGAAATGCGCCATTCCCATTCGCCTTCGTGACCAGGGCGGGCTTGCGGTGTATCCAACAGCTCTTTCGGAATGACGTGGCAGGGAACGTTCAGAGATTGGAGGATCTCCGAGACAGCTTTAGTGTTCGCACTCCCGCCAAATGTCATAGGGTCGAACATAAACACCGTCGGCATCACACCTCGCCACATCAAAGGCATCAGTGTCCGAGTCCAATCTGCCTCCGCATTGGCAGTGATAATGATCAGGCTGCAATGGCTGCTGAACGATCTCCCGGCACGTTGCAGATAATCCTGCAACGACATCTCGAAGGGGGAAGCGACTGCCAGAGCTTTGAGCAGCGAACGCAGCTGATATTCATTGCGGCGCGGCGGAATCCAATCCGGGGAATGGCCGTTGATCGATAGTCCGACAGGATGATCTTCGTTCAATCCCTGCGCGGCGAGCGAAGCAGCCAGGATCACAGCGTGTTCTTCGGTGGAGTCCCAGCCTGTGCCCACCTGCGCCCTCTGATCGAGATCGAGTAGGATCCACCAGTCACCGGCGGGCGTTCCCTCAAACTGGCGAACAAAGAATGGGTTGCCTGAACCGGATCCGGGTTGCGCGCTGGCACGTCGCGCGGTCGTCTTCCAGTGGATCAGGCGCATCGGATCATTCGGCTGCATCTCACGGAGGTGAGATGTATTGATCGTCTGTTGCAGCGCCTGACGGCGAGGTATCCCCTCTCCCGTCAAGCCGCTGGCGAGGATTTCAAATTTGGGTAAAGGCAGAACAGGCGGCATCACCGCGAGCGTGGAGGAGGTGGGATCCTCAAAGAGGACGGTGTACATCCCCAATGGATCACCCGTTTCGAAAGTTGTGCCGCCAAGCGTGTACACGCCTCGGCGGGTGCAGCGCGTGCTGATTTTCCATTGGGAGGTACTCAATCCATCCACCCCGGTCGCCATCGAAGCATGATGATTCGGCAGCGTGGAGTGATCGTGCAACGTGACCCAGGTGGCTGGCAACATGAATTGATTGGTCAAGGTATATCGCTCCTCGAGCCGGTCGCCGACCTGTGCCCAGCCAAAGCGCACCTCGCGTTCGAACGTTAGAGAACGCGCCAGCCCGCGTGCCCACCACCAGCAGACCAGCCAGGCGCCACCAATGCCAATCATCAGAATTACCCAGACCCGCGAGGGATCCATGATCTGCATCAGGAGCGCCAGCGCGCCTAAAACAGGAAAGACCTTTGCATTCAAGCGGATCAGCGGCTGCATGGGTAGATTATAGATGATATGCGCATGCCTGCGTTGACCCAACCTCCCCGAACGTCTAGGGCTTGTCCTGCCCATCCGCCTGAGGCATGGAACTCCTGTGTGAGATACACTGAAGATGTAAAAAATGTTATGATGAAAAAGGAGAAACCATGGCAAATGCACTAACGGATTTTTCAAATGGATTGACCGCAGCCGTAGAAATAGCGGGCGCGAGCACCGTTACTGTAGATGCGCGCAGACGTTACCCCGCCAGTGGCATTGCATATGCAGAAGATCTGGTATTGACGGCAGATCATGTCATCACACGTGAGGAAGATATCAAGATTGTTTTACCAGATGGCAGATCACTTGCGGCAACAATTGCGGGGCGCGATCCCGGCTCGGATCTCGCCGTCCTGCGGCTGGCGGAAAACGCCTTGTCAACAGCAAAAACATCGGAGGATGTGAAAGTCGGGCAGTTGGTGCTGGCGCTGGGACGTCTGGGCAGCGATGGCATGCAGGCTTCCTGGGGAATTGTCACCTCGATGAGCGGACCGACGAGGACGTTTCGCGGCGGCATGCTGGATGAATATGTCCGCAGTGAGACTACCCCATATCCTGGCTTCTCCGGCGGACCGCTGATCAACACGGAAGGTGAAGTGCTGGGCCTGAATACTTCGGGACTCACGCGCGGTTCCTCGTTGACGATTCCTGTCAAAGTGGCATGGCAGGTTGCCGAGGCGCTTGCCACACACGGCTCGGTGAAGCGCGGATATCTGGGTGTGCGCACACAGCCAGTCGAAGTCCCCGAGCAAGGTCAGGGCTTGCTAATTGTATGGTTGGAAGAAGGCGGACCGGCGGCGAATGGTGGTCTGCTCGTTGGCGATATTCTTGTCACAGTGAACGGTCAATCGGTTGGTGACCCGGATGAATTATTCTCCGCCCTCGGAAGTGACACGGTAGGAAAAAGTATTCCGGTAAGAGTCCTGCGCGGCGGTCGTCCGGAGACGGTCCAGGTGACGGTGGGTGAGAGGAAGTGATTCGCGTTCTTTTAAAAGTGCCCTCGCCTGCATTGCGCGCCGGACTGCGCGCCCTGCTTGCAACGGATCCAAGTATCCGGGTGGTGAACGATTCTCTGGAGGAAGATGATTTGCAATACGCAGCCGACGTGGTGCTCACGTCGGCTGCGTATTCTTCATTTTCCCTTAACGGCACAGACTCAAACGCTTCCGTCGCAACCTTGTTCCTGACCGACGACCTGCCTAACGTCCGTGTGTTGACGCGCTCGATGCGTGTCTGGGGCGTCCTTCCCACGGATGCGTCCGCCGAGGAGTTGACGGCTGCCGTCCGTGCGTTATCGCAGGGGCTGATCGTGGGGACATCTACACTCTTGTTTGAATCAGAAAGCGAGCCGCTGTCTCATGGCCCGCTCACTGATCGAGAGTCTGAAGTGTTAGGTTTGCTTGCGAAAGGGCTGGCGAATAAACAGATCGCCCTTACGCTGGGGATCAGCGAACATACTGTGAAGTTTCACGTATCTTCCATTTATTCAAAACTGAACGTCACCAACCGCACTGAAGCCGTGCGCGAAGGTCTGCGCGGCGGGTGGATTGCATTGTAATCACAAGCGCTAAAACATCGCCATTTGACTCGCCGGGCGTTTGCCGTCCAGTAATATAAATGGCGACACACGCGTTGTCATAACCCCCAATTTCTTCAACGCTGCCAGATCGCGTAACTTGCCGACCCGGCGGGCTTGCAGGATGGCGTCTGCGCCTTTGGGTCCGATGCCGGGGATGCGAAGAAGCTCGCGGCGCTCGGCTTTGTTGATCTCCACAGGCTTATCTTCCAGGTTTTGCTGCGCCCAGGCGAGCTTTGGGTCTGTTGCAAGGGGCAGATTTCCATTCTGCACAAAAGGCATCTCTTCTAGGTCAAACCCATAATCTCGCAACAGGAAGGACGCCTGGTACAAGCGATGCTCGCGCAGTGGGTCCACCGCAGCCTTGTTCTCCATCGGCGTATCGCGGATAGGATAAAACGCGGAGAAATACGCACGCGTCAGGCGGACATTTTTCGTGAGCCAGTCGGTAGTTGTCAATAATTCCAGGTCGGTTTCATCGGAGCCACCCGCCACAAACTGCGTCACGGTGGAGGGCCAGCGTCCATTCCAGGCTTTATGGGCAGGCTGAGTCCGGCGGATCTCGTCCACCCATTTCAGTGGTTGAAACAATTCTTCCAAGAAATTTTTCTTCGGCGCGAGCTTCGCCAACCGTTCCTTGTTGGGCGCTTCGAGATTGATGGACACGCGGTCTGCCAATTGCATCAGTCGCTGTACCTGATCCTTTTCCGCACCCGGCATGATCTTGAGATGCAGGTAACCTCGGAACCCAAGCTTTTTACGCAGGATCTCTGCAGTATCTAAAATCTTATTTTGTGTATTCGCGCCGCCTGCCGCGATCCCGGAGCTGAGGAAAATCCCCTCCGCCATGTTGGACTGATAGAGCTTCATGAACAGCTCGGCAAATTCCTGCGGCTTGAACGTAGCGCGCCGAAAATCGCGTCCTGCGCGGAACGGACAGTAGTAGCAATCCCGTTCGCAAGCGGACGAGAGCAGAGTTTTTAGTAATTTGACTTGTTTTCCATTGGGAAGTTGAGCAGGGTGGACGAATGCAGCTCGTTTTTCCTTCGGTGTAAAGCAGGGAGGTTTGGCAGACTCGCTGCGAGATTCCTCAGCGTGTTCAAGCACCATCTGGTCAGATAACGTTTGCAGGGTCTCGAGCTGGTCCATGAATTCATTATAGAACAGATATTCTAAAAATTCAAGTACCGAACCTTTCCTCAAAAACGTTATGTATTCCTTTGCACCACCAAGAGAGTGACATCATCGTATTGCTCGCGATGGGCGATATGCGTATCCAGTGCAGCCATGATAGTTTGGATGCGCACCTGTGCGGATGGGGCAGGGGATGTGGAGGCTTGCACCAAACGTGGTTCTGCAAATTGCTCCTCGGCAGGGCTGAGCGCGTCGGTGACACCATCCGTGTAGAGTAATAATGAGTCACCTGGGTGAAGTGTTATGGTTTTGATCCTGAATTCCATATTCGGCATCATGCCCACGGCCGGTCCGGTTGGCTCCAGTCGTTTCTTTACTTGGTCTTTCGAGATCACCAATGCCGCTTCGTGTCCTGCATTGATGTAGTGCAGTTCGCCTGTGGCCGGATCCAGCAAGCCAAAGAACACGGTGGCGAACATGTTGGCGTTGCTGTGATGTGTGGCAATATAATTATTGGTCAGATCGATCGCATTCTTCAGCGATGGCGCGCCAGAAGCAAGAATCGCATCGCGACGGAACGTACCAGTTGGCGTCTCCTCCCGATTTACCACCGGCACGCCCGCCCAGCGCATGATGTATTGCTGATCTGAGTAGGCGCGGAACAGACTGCGGAAAATTGCCATATACATAGCTGCACCCACACCCTTATCGCATACATCTGCGATGATCAAAGCGATCTGTTTACTCGTAGTAAGGGGAAACACATCATAGAAATCCCCGCTGACCTGACGAGCCGGACGGAGATGCGCGGCGATCTCCCAGCCTTCGGGCTGGGGGTAATCCTTCACAAGAAAGCTGGATTGGATGTCCCGCGCGATTTCCAGTTCCCGTTCCGCTTCTTTTTTGGCGCGGATAATGGTCGTCTCCTTTTGCTTTCGCTCGGTGATGTCCAGGAGAATACTACGAAAGCCGATGGGATTGTTATGTTCATCCCGCATCAACGCGATGGAGCCCTCAGCAGTATGGGAGCTGCCACTCTTTTTAACGAAATCAATCGGGAGTTTTTTCTCCACCATGCCTGTCTTATGGATCATGGAAAAGATATTGTACATGAGCGCGATTTGGCTGCGGTCTACATAGCGACGGAAATGCTTGCCTAATAATTCATCCTTGGTGTATCCGAGCGTATTGAAAAAGATCGTATTACCATACGTCAGACGGCCGGCGAGGTCGAGTTCAAAATAAGCATAGCCGAGCGAGTCGAGTAAATCGGTGGAATTAAAAGAGGGTCTCATAGTTTCGATTGGAATACCAATTGTTTGATGTACGGGATATGTTCTTCTGCAGCGCGCTCGCCTTGTTCGATGATATAGGGAATCTGGCTGGTGTCGAACGTGCCGATTGGTTTCTCAAAGTTTGGCAGAATGGGAATGATCTCTGCATGATGCACCGCGTTATAGAACGCGAAAGTGGACTTCAAAATGTTATTCATATACAGGCTGTTGAAGTGTGTCGTCACGGCTGTGTAGGAATTCATCCGTTTCCTTGTGGGCATCTCGAATCCAACTGCCGCGATCACGTCGCTGCCTTGTTGGATGGCAACGTCGATGGGGAGGGGGTCGCAGACCGCGCCATCCACCAGGAGCTGATCGCCGATCTTCCAGGGGGAGAAGATCATCGGGATGGCGATGCTCGCACGGATGGCATCCAGGATTTTGCCGGAAGAAATCACAACCCGGTCACCTGTATATAAATTCGTTGCAACAATGTGCAGTGGGAATATCGTATCCTCGAAGGTCTTGTCAGAGAAAACGATTCTCAGGCGCTCGTACATCACACTATCGTCGATGAGACTCGACATCTCGTTAAAGCGCGTCTCGCCAGACAGTGCAGATTTCAGGTTGGAGGTGTAGCCCTCGAAGACATCGCTGGTGAAAAGATTCAGCGTCAGGCGCTGCGCTTCCTCCGGGTCTATGCCCAGGGCGATGAATGCAGCATAGATGCTGCCGCCACTGCAGCCCACAGCCATTCCCGGAGTCAATCCTTCCTTTCGCAAGGCTTTACTTAACCCCAAGGAGGCAGCGCACAAAACCCCGCCCGAACCAATCACAAGAGATAAACGATTTTTCATTTTAGGATTCCAGTAGGCGCTTGACGTAAGGTAACTGCTCTCTCATGGCTTTTTCGCCCTGCTCGATCACATAGGGAATCTGGTCGGTATCGAACAGACGGATGGAGCGCTCGAACTCAGGAAAGATCGAAATGATTTCCGCGTGATGGGCGGCATTATGAAAGGCGAAATTGGCATGCAACAAATTGTTGGTCATCAGGCTGTTAATATAAAATGCGTAACGACTAATAGATTTGACCCGGCTGGGCAATGGGCTTTGGAATCCCATCGCCAGGATAATATCCACGCCTTCGCGAATCGGGACATCCACGGGAAGGGGATTCGAGGCTGCGCCGTCGATCAGCAGCCGTCCATTGTGCTTCCATGCAGACCAAATGTAGGGGATGGCAACGCTCGCACGCAGGGCGTCGACTAATCTGCCTTCATGCTGTGCAACCGATTCGCCGGTTTCAAAATCAGTCGCCATGACATACAGCGGTATCTTTGTATCGGCAAATGTTTTCTCCCCGAACACCGATTGGAAGCTCTTAAGCATGGGGCCATCGCTCATCATGCTGAAGCTGTGATCAAATTTCAGCATACCGGGCAAAAGTACGCTGGCGAGCGCACGCCAGTTCCGCTGTTGCGTGATCGATCGGTTCCAAAGTTTTTTCGTGTTCTCGATACATTCCTGCAGCGAGACTCCCATTGCCATGGCAGTCGCATAGATACTGCCGCCGCTGCAGCCGACGACCATGTCAAAGTGAATGTTTTCCTGATCGAGGACTTTCCACAAGCCGAGTGCTGCCGCGCATTTTACCGACCCAGCCCCGATCACGAGCGCGATCTTTTTCTTTTTGTCACTCATGGATCAGGGACCGAAACTGGACACCGCCTCTGCCTGCGAGGGGAAAACTTTGGCAATATTGTTAAACCCGGACATCTTCAAGACCTTGTCCACGCCCGGGTTGGTCGAAATGATTCGCAGGTCACCGCCATTGCTGCGCGCTTCTTTCACGGCGCCCAACAGCGTTCGCAGCCCGGCGCTGCTCATAAATTCAACGCCAGCGAGATCGACAACAAGATTGGTACGTCCATCCGTAATCTGCGTTGTCAGAACCTTCGATAACTCAGCCGCCGTAAGTGCATCCACACTGCCCGTGACTTTTACGATCGTAGTATTGTTTTCCTGTTGCACTTCTGTCTTCATTGTCATCCTCCATCAGGCTTCCTGAGAAATTTGGTCAGTATCATTTTGTTACCGTCTTCTGTCACCTGGTACTTCATCTCATCCACGGATTGCTGGATAAAAAACAGCCCGAAGCCTCCAAGCTCGCGTTCTTCAATCGGAGCGTCCACGTCCGGGATGGCCGTGCTGCTGGGCTCAAAGGCGTGCCCAAAATCTGTGAGCGAGATGAGTATCTTATCAGTATTTATATCGAGATCCAGAATGATCGAGCCGGGGTTCATACCCGCGTAACCATGAGAAATGATATTTGTACAGGCCTCATCCACGGCGAGTTGAATATCATAAAGAATTTCATCCGTGACTCCGGGAACGACACTACAGTGTTCCTTAATGAATCCACGGAAGTCTTCCAGCGATTCGAGATAGGCGGCACGGGTCATACGGTGTGTGGAGATCATGCGGCTCCTAATACGTCGCTTGCGGAAAGGTTTCGACTCCGGCGTGACGTCCGATTTGTTTCACCATCCGGATGTTGTCCCAGCGGGCGTCGAGAGCCTCCAGAATCCCATCGTGGATCGCCCAGGCGCGCCCTCTTACTGTGTGCGCCTGACCACGTTTCCGAAACGGTGACTCATCATTCAGAGATTGATGCAGCTTGCCGCCCGGTTGGAACTCGCGGTGAATGTCATCCATGAGCTTGTGCCCGCGTACATACGCAAACCCGCGCCGCTCGAAGATCCAGGCGGAAGCGTAAGTGAGAGGTTCGAGGAAGTAGGCGCGGTGTCCAAGCATCGAAAGAAACGCCTCGATCTGCTCAAAAACCATGCGCGATCCGCGTAACCCGGCGCGGACCTGCCCGGGTGCAAGCCCAGCTTCCCTGGCTGTCTCTTCGGCTCCCAAGTTGCGCTTCAAAGTGCCAAACATGGTCGGCGCGCCGTCATCTGTCTGATCGATGGAAAAATGCGTTGCGGTAGGATCATTCAAAACGATCAGATTCAATTCAATGCCATTCAGGGAATTATCTGCGAGCTCAAGGGCAAAGAATTCATCCGAGACATTGGATGAGGTTTGCGCCGTGATCAGTACTTTTTCACTATTCTCTTCTGCTTTAACGAAGACAGATTGTTCCTTGCCGGCATTTATCCATTGAATGGGATCAATACCAAATCGTGTCAGCAGGGCAGGGGGGATGAGCCCGCGATACAGGCGCCGCTTCACGTTTTCGGGGAGGGTATTCAATTGCCGGATGGTGAAGGGGAGCGTGGCATCCTGCTCGAGCAGCGAGACAGAAATTGCCCCGAGATCGGGCACAATTTGCTCAGGCTGCGGTTTAAGGCGGAAGTATTTGAGCATGGGGCGGTGGAGGAAAATTGGCGAAGATCGTTTGTATTATAAGGGATGAGTTTGAATTAAAGGGGAATGTAATCATGAGCTCACAAGGTACCTTGACTGCCAGTTCGTAGTGATGGGGCAGGGGAGGAAGAGACATAATCAGGGCTTCAGTGAACTGCGAGCAGTGGGAGGTCTTACGAGAGTGCACTCTCGTATAATGATTCATCTGCCACGGCCAATTCGCCACTGTCAATATTGAGTGGGGGAGGCGCTATTTACGTAAAGATTCTAACACCTTGACTTTTCCTTCATCATTCGATATAATTTCTATTAGATGGAATGATATGGATACTGAAATTAATCGCTTTCTAGAGACCCTTGATCGTTCTCCGAAGACCATTTTCGCATATCGGAACGCTTTAGCTCAGTTCGTGAAGATTGTAGGCGCAGATGCACAGCTAAATACTGAAACATACATCAAGTTTTTGATTTCGCTTAAGCAAAAATCCCCTTCCACGCAGCGAGTTTATAGAACTGCCGTCTTAAAGTTCTATGCCTTTTGCAAAGCCGGAAACTTATCTGAGTTGCAGGAAGCCACAGAACACTACACGCGCAAGCCTGGAAAACGAATTGTCAACTTCAACCGTGAGTCTGTAGAAAAAGTTATAGGTTATTGCGAGACGCTAAATACTGATTTTTCCGATTCACAGAACACAGCTCTTGAAGGTCTGCGAGATCGCGCATTTGTCCTGACTCTAGTAGACACGGGACTCCGGATATCCGAAGCTTGCTCACTCAAACGCGGAGATATTGACTGGATGGAACAACGTGCAATCATTATTGGCAAAGGGGATAAACAGGCCCTCGTGCGTTTCTCAAATAGGTCCATACAAGCCCTGAAGGCTTATCTACACGCAAGATCGAACGTTGAGCCGAATTCTCGCGTTCCTCTCTCCTCACAACCTCTATTTGCACGCCATGATATTAGAGCGAGTAAAAAAATCAGACCAATTACTCCCGGCGGAATGTGGAAAGCTATTAAGGAGCGCATGGCTGAGGCTGGCGTAGACCCCCATATGGTTCGTATTCACGATTTTCGACACTATTTTGTCACAATGACTTACCTCGCCAAGGGGAATCTAAAGCTTTCACAGGAACTCGCGCGTCACGAGAGTATTTCCACGACAAACCGCTATGCCCATTTTGGCAGCGAAGCCGACGTTGCATACGATGAGATCTTCAACAAGAGGTAAATATGATTGAAATTGATTTTGAGACCTTCCATAATCAGGATTATGAAGAAGCGGGATACGATCTATATGTAATGAAAAACGGTCCCGGGAGTGTTTTGTATGTGGGCATTTCGAGGCAAAGCATTTGGGAACGATGGTTCGGTTGGAATGGTCATTTATTATGGGCAGATCGTGTGATTGAAGGAAATAGTCCAGTCGGCAGGAAAATTGTGGATCATCTCCCCGACTCTCTAAAATGGAAAATACAGTTGTGGACACTGCCAGACTGCATTGACTTTTGTAGCGACATACTCCCTGCAGTTCATTTTCCAAGCATTGATTTTATAGAACCTTATATGATTCAAAAATTATCTCCAATTTTGAATGGCAGTTACAACTTACGTCCGGGAAAAGATACCACACCGAAAAGTAAGAAAGAAATTGAACGCGAGAATTTCCTTGATGATATGTACAAAAAGATTTTTGATAAATAGATTGTGTTCACTTTATGCCGATGGAAGAAATTACGCCCACCATTACTTCTGCCATTGAAGATTATCTCCAGTTTATAACACTTACTCGTAGTAAAAACACAGCGCTGACGTATGGGAAATCATTGAAGGAATTCAAAAAACTTTTGGTGAAAGTAAAGATCGACCCTGAAAATGCGTCTACAACGGTCCTCACCGAGAACATACTTCCCCAATTTATCATACACCTCAGCGCAACATCGCCAACTACTGAACAGCTTTACGTAGGGTTGTCGCGCGTTTTTTCAAGTACTTAGTAGGAAAAGAACTTTCGTTGATTAACATCCCACGTATGGAGCTCTTGCTTAAACAACGCTCTCGCAAAGCATTGGTCCATTTGCCGAAGTTCTCTACTAGTGCCGTTGAGCGTGTTTTGGACTTTGTGTCTGACAATTCTTTAGCTATACCAATTTATAAAACGGAACGCCTACGGGTGTTGCGCGATCGGGCCTTTCTGCTTACGTTAGCCGATACCGGACTACGCGTCAGTGAAGCTTGTAAACTGCAACTCGGAGATGTAGACTGGATCAAGGAATATGCAATCATTGGTAAAGGCGATAAACAGGCCGTGATACGCTTCACAACCCGTTCTATGAGCGCCCTGAAGGATTATCTTTCACTCCGAGCCGAACTCGACGGTGGCTCTGGAAAACAATTGACAGCCCTGCCCCTATTTGCCCGGCATGATAAAGGAACCGGAAAGAAAGTCAAACCAATTACCCCGACCACAGGCCGTAATATTGTCGCGGAGCGGGTAGCACAAGCATTGGGCAACGAAGCAGAAGGACACATCACTCCCCACTCTTTTCGGCATTATTTCGTCTCGACGATTTTGCGTGCTTCCGGAAATCTCAAGCTTGCGCAAGCCTTGGCAAGGCATGAAAATATCCAGATTACCCAACGCTACGCTCATATCAACGATGACGAGCTGGATAAAGGCTACTACGACATTTTTGAAAAAAAGCCTTAACGGGAGTAAAACTCCACAATCCGCCGCTCCTGGATATCTGGATCGAACTCTTCGCGGTTTGGCTCTCTTACCGCCCCTCCCCCATCGCGCTTCCTAAACCACGCGGGGACCCGCTGGTTTGTTTCTCGTCTGGAAGGTTTGTGTTTCGGTGTCCGCGAATAAGGACCACGTTCATTCTTAGAATATTTGTGCTAAAATAGAAATTCGAATTGTGATCTTCTATTTACCTTAACAACTGAAGAGACGTGACTATGAAAAGAACAAACCATTACTGGTTCCTTTTCCTTTTTCTTTTAATCCCGAACGCCTGCGAGACCAGTGATCCCTCCGCCCTACCGCGCTACCCGGCATCCAATTTACCGGTAGCACCTGTGACAAATCCATCCACATCGAACACAGCCCTCCAGGTCATCCCGGCTGCTAATCTATCTTCCACTTCACACCCCCTGCAAATCGACGCGATGCGTGCCCGTGATTACCCGGGCAGCGATATCGTCATTGAGCAGGTGCTTGAGCCTGGCGGCAATTACAGCCGCTATTATGTTTCCTATCTTTCCGATGGGTTGAAAATCTACGCGCTGATGACCATCCCGAATGGACAGAAACCAGCCACCGGCTGGCCCGTGGTCATCTTTAACCATGGCTACATTCCTCCGGATGTTTATCGCACGACGGAACGGTATATTGCTTATGTGGACGAAATCGCCAGCAGCGGTTACATCGTCTTCCGTTCCGACTATCGCGGACACGACCGGTCGGAGGGACAAGCAGGCGGTATTTACACACAGCCAAATTACAGTATCGACGTGCTCAATGCAGTGGCATCAGTCAAGCGGCATCCCGACGCCGACTCGAACCGGATCGGGATGTGGGGACATTCGATGGGAGGATATATTACCCTGCGCTCTATGGTGGTGACAAAGGATATTAAGGCGGGCGTCATCTGGGCGGGGGTGGTCGCACGCTACCCGGACCTCTTTACGCGCTGGAACTGGGGAGCACGCCTCACAACGGCAGAGCCCGGATCATGGGTCTATTCGCTGGAACAATCCTATGGCTCTGTGGAAACAAACCCCGGGTTTTGGCGGTCAATTTCAGCGAACGGCTATCTTCAAGACCTGACTGGACCGATCCAGATCCATCATGGCACTGCAGATGCTGATGTCCCCTGGGAGTTCTCACAAATGCTCCATGATGAAATGGTACAAGCGGGCAAGGGTGTGGAGCTGTACTTGTACGAAGGCGACAACCACAATATTTCAAACAACTTCAGCGTGGCGATGCAGCGCACGATCGAATTCTTCGACCGCTATCTAAAATTCAACTGATTATTGACAGGCATAAGTTGGATCGTGCGTCGGATCGTTCCAAAATGCTAGCGCCATAGACAGAGCGCATAAAGAGGAACGTGTCACCCAATGCCCATGTCCCGGAAATTCATGGAAATAGGCGTGCGACAGGTTTTGTGAAACCAGTTGTCCCCAACCTGGAGGTGTGATCGGATCGTGATCGCCTGCCAGTACTAAAGCAGGGATATCACTAGCAACTGGCAAGTTTTCACGTGGGTCCTGTACAGCAGTTGTCCATTCCTTACATGCGACGAAGAGCGGCTGAACACTCGCCGGGTAAAAAGCAGCGATCTGTGGTGAGACTCCTTGTGCTGCAGCATACGCTTCCTCCGGCGCGTTGAACGGCATTTCTTCCGCACATTGTACCGACATTTGCATCCCAAGCGCGCTCGATGTATCGAAATATAGGGTCAAACGGTCTCGCAGAATACCATAATCTCCGCGTGAAATATCGTAAATCATCTGTGGCATAAAAGCAGTCACCGACGGGTTATATAAACCCACAAAAAGGACATCGATCAACAGTGCCCCATCGACTCGAACGGTGTAGCTTGTTCCCCCTGCCTGGAATGGCAGAGAAACTGGATTCACATTCAATTGATCTGCAAGCTGATAAAAGACTGCGCGCAGATCTGGATAAGAGGCGTTGCACGCTGCGTCTGCAGCGCAATTTGCAAAGAAGACATTGAAGGCGCGCTCTGCATTCGGTGCTAGCGCGGTATACAAGTTGACCTGAAGCGGGTAGACGGAGTCAAGCACTGCGCTCCGCACCGCTTCCGGGTGATCGCGCATGAGTGTAAGTGCCAGACGCGTCCCGTACGACACAGCATAAAGATTCAGCTTGTCATATCCCAACGCCAACCGCAAATCGTGTAAGTCCGCCGCGCTCGCCGAACTGTGATAGGCAGTGAGATCGATTCCTTGCCCCAGCAAGCGGTCGCGGCAACGGCGGAACGCATCCAGAATGATCTGGTCGTTCCCGGGAGAAGCTAACCCACGCTCGAGCAATGTTCCAGTGACAGACGAACGCTCCGGGCAGTCCAGGCGAGGCTGGGAGTATCCAGTTCCACGTTGGTCGAACAGGATAAAGTCGCGTTGGTTAAGAATCGACCCCAATCCCCTATTGAATAAATACGAAGCAACTTCCAGCGACGACGAACCGGGTCCCCCCGCGAGATGGACCACCGGATCGGCAGCTTCTGTACCCGAACGAAATATCGCCACGTGCAATCGAATCAGTGGACTGTCAGCACGTGCGCGGTTTTCCGGGACGATCAGGTAACCGCATTCGGGGTTGTAGCCAGAGGGCACCGGAAACGCGCACAGAGCTGGCTCGAAGAGGGGCTGATAAACAATGCCAGCAGTCATCGTTGGAACCACGGGGGTGACCATGGCAAGCGCTGGCGTTGGAGGGAAGCTTGGAACGGTGGGCGGCGCCGAAGTGGACAGATTGCAGGCGAGAAGCGCCAGGGAAAGCGCTAGAAAAAAGCTCCAGAAGGGATTGCCAGTCATGTCCTGAGGACGGGAATTTGTCTGCGGTTGTTCCATATCCAGCCTAAATATATGATAAAAATATATTCAAAATCCTGGATGGCTGTGAGAGAACCGGAATGATCGACGACAAACATGTAGAGCGAATCGATACACTGACGGGCTGC
The DNA here is from genome assembly GCA_035699125.1 of Anaerolineales bacterium. Classification (GTDB taxonomy): domain Bacteria; phylum Chloroflexota; class Anaerolineae; order Anaerolineales; family Villigracilaceae; genus Defluviilinea. The sequence goes on along the minus strand of DASSBC010000005.1, from coordinate 93,026 downwards.
GGCAACCTTTTATCATTCTTAGAAACGTTCACTACACGTCTTACCGCGCACGCAGAGAATTCTTTCTCACTGCTGGTGGTCGATCTTAATAATTTCATGGCATTCAACAAAAAGCATGGGCAGATCTATGGGGATTCGGTGCTGCACTGGGTGGGAATTGTGCTAAGAGACACAGGGCTGCCAAGCTTTCGAATCGGTGGCGACGATTTTTTGGTCCTTTTGAATAGCGGCAATGTCCAGGATCACGAAAGGGTCGCACAGGCGGTGTTTAATCGCCTGAATCGCGAGAGCCGTCAATTTAGTCTGCTGAATCCGGCTTCGGTGATTTTGATCCATTTTCAGAATGAGAAACTTGAGATCGCTGATTTATGGATCGCGATCAGTGACGCCTTATTTGACGCAAAAGTATATGGCGAGCGGGGATTTCTTATTACGAACTATGCTCATGCCTCTGCTATTAACAACTATCAGCTGCGCGTGATCAATATGCTCACGGAGCGCCTGCTCTCGTTTGCAGACCGTCTCGACGCGACTCATCAAATTGCTTATCTGGACCCGGTCACACAACTGCCGAACAGTATTGCCGCCGAACGAGAAATGAAGCGAGCGATGCAGCAGTCACAACGCAACCACGACGTCTTTTCGATCCTCTTCATCGATGGGGATAATTTGCGGCTTTACAACGATATCAGTTATTCAGCCGGTGATGACATGCTCCGGCAATTGGCGCAATTGCTTTCCCAGCATCTCCGTCCAGGAGACTTTATTGCCCGCTGGCGTGTAGGAGACGAGTTCCTGGTGCTTCTTCCCACAACGACGAAAGAGGGAGCGTTTATCGTGGCAGAACGGCTCCGCTCGGAGGTGGAGTCCACATCTCGAGTCTGGAAAATTCCAATCACGATCTCCATTGGAATTGCAACCTATCCTGTACACGGAGAAACCATTCAGGAATTGCTGGCTGCCGTGGAGAAAGCCGCGAAGTATTCAAAAGACCACGGCAAGAACCAGATTACTACATTCGATGATGCTTCAGCGGTCTGACGACACATCGGGAAGCCCGGGAACACAAGCGGCAGAAGCAGATTGACTCTAGATCCGCTCTGCTACTTTAAGGACGTGTGCCTCGTATGCAGCCGATATTTCCTTGGTGAGCACGCCGGGACTCCCCTGCCCTATCGTGCCTCCGTCAATTTGAATGACCGGAACAACGCCGCGTGAACTAGATGTGATAAACGCTTCGCTCAGATCCTTAATTTGATCCCGTTTCCAAGGTTGGGATTTCACGTTGAGCCCCATGTCCCTCGCAAGATCCAGTACCGTTTGACGCGTGATGCCAAGCAGAATCCCGTCTTGTGCAGTGCCTAAAACAGCAGCGCGCTGAGCAGAGGGCGGCGTTTGCCTGCGCACAGATGAAGCGCTGGATCGTCCTTCGTCCCCTTCCGCACGAATAACATAAAAGAAATTGCTAGTCATGCCCTCGAGAATCGCACCATCCTTGACAAGCAGCGCCTCGAAGATTCCCTCCTTTGCAATATGCTTCCGTTCTGAATTACTTCTGGCAATAAAGCTTGTTGACTTCAAACGCGGATGTTCTCGCTGAAGTTCTGTTGTTTCCACCCGCACGCCTTTCTCGTACACGTCCTGAGATAGGCGTTTGAGGGGCTCAAGGGCAATAAAGATCGTGCCTTGTTTTGTCATCACCAGGCGGACGCGCGCCTCATCGGAGCGATACGGTTCCAGTAAGGTAGACAATCGCTGACGCAGAATCGCTTCGCCTACTTCTGGCGAAGAAACTGGCTGGTAGAGACGCTGTACATGCGAGGTGAGTCCAAGCACGCGCCGCCCACCCTCGAAGGTGCGGAAGGTGCTGTAATATCCGTCTGGAAGCCGCTGCGTGACCTCGTCCAGGGAGGAGACATCCAGCTCGAGTTTGAATGCTCCCGTAGGTGTAACTCGCCAGGTTTGAATCATCTGTATATAGATTATACAACCTTGACATATTTGGCTTGGTCGGTGTAAACTCGGACAGCTTACTTAAAAAAAGTTAAGTAAGCATATCTCAACGAAAGGAGCGCACTGCATGTCTAAGTTTGGCTTGATTATCTTTACTGTTCCAGATGCTGGAATGTTACCTTCTCGTAGTGCGCCTGTAGACCGTTGCTAGGTCTTCATCCCTTTGTCTTTATAGGCTGTGGCGCACCCGCCACAGCCTTTTTTATTTTGTTCGACCTACCATTTGGGAGAGTTTGCCGTGACTACATTTGAACAGACCCAGACCTTTGATTTCCGCAAAGCCCTCGACAAAAACCATCTGCGTGGGATTTGGAAGATGATGGTGGATTATCGGTTGCCATATCTTGGCGCGACGGTTTCGCTGGCTGTCTCGGCGTTGGCGCAGACATTTATGTACCTGCTCCTGCGTTACTTCGCCGATGATGTCGTGACGCAAGGCAAATACATCGGGAATAGCCTGACGCAGACCTTTCTCTGGATTGGTTTGGCGTTCGTGGGGCTAGCCGTCATTCAGGGTGGGTTTTCCTTCCTTTCCGGGCGTTTGGCGGCTTACACCGCCGAGGGCGTCACTCGTCGCCTGCGCGACTTCCTCTTCGACCACATCCAGCGACTGAGCTTCTCCTATCACGCGACGACGCCAACAGGCGACCTGATCGAACGCGTAACATCCGATGTAGACGCGTTGCGTCGCTTCTTCAGCGAGCAAGGTATTGGCATCGGGCGGATCGTTCTGCTCTTTGTGATCAATTTCATCGCGATCCTAAATCTTAACGTCAAGCTGGGTTTGCTCTCTGTTATCGCCATTCCCTTCATGCTGCTCGCCTCGGTCTGGTTCTTTAGACGAGTGACAAAAGCATTTGAGAACTACCAGTCACAGGAAGCCGTTCTTTCGACGACCTTGCAAGAGAATCTCACGGGTGTACGCGTGGTCAAGGCGTTCGGACGCCAGGACTATGAAAAAGGCAAGTTTGAGCGAGACAACTGGACGAAGTACATGAAAGGTAAGGTCCTGCTCCTGATGCACTCGCTGTTCTGGCCACTGTCAGACATCGTGCTGGGTCTTCAGATGCTGTTCGGGTTTGTTTATGCAGCGACGATGGCGATCAATGGAGAGATCACTGTTGGTATGTATATTGCCTACGTCGGTCTGGTGGTCTGGCTGATCTGGCCCATCCGCAACCTCGGGCGCATTATCGTCAACGCTTCGTCCGGAATGGTCTCGTATGGGCGTCTGATGGAAGTGGTCAAGCAGACCCGCGAGCCGCTTTTTGATGGCAAGGCTCAACCGAATGGACCAGTCAAGGGAGAGATCGTATTCGATGATGTCTCGTTCATGTATTCAGATGGCAAGGAAGACGTACTAAAGAATGTCTCGTTCCGTGTCCAGCCCGGGCAGGCTGTTGCCCTTCTCGGTTCGACCGGTTCGGGAAAGTCATCGCTTGTAAATTTGTTGCCTCGTTTTCATGAATACACCAGTGGGCGCATCCTGCTGGATGGCGTGGAGCTCCAGGATTACTCGCGTGCCTATCTGCGTAAACAGATCGGCATTGTGGAACAGGAGCCGTTCCTGTTCAGCCGCTCCATCCGCGAGAACATCACCTACGGTGTTGGACGCGATGTCTCTCAGGAAGAAGTGGAGCGCGCCGCCAAAGCGGCCGCCATCCATGATGTAATCCTGAGCTTCCCCGATGGCTATAACACGCTGGTCGGCGAGAAGGGCGTGACCCTCTCCGGCGGGCAAAAGCAGCGTGTGACCATTGCGCGGACCCTGCTCAAAAACCCGCGCATCCTGATCCTCGACGACTCGACTTCTTCTGTGGATACGGAAACGGAAGCTGAAATCCGCGGTGCGCTTAACGGGCTCATGGAGAGCCGCACGACGTTCATCATAGCTCACCGCATCCAATCCGTGATGATCGCGGACCTGATCCTGGTACTGGACAAAGGCGAAGTCATTCAGATGGGAACGCATGGGGAATTGGTCTCTCAACTGGATGGCATGTACCGCAAGATTTACGATATCCAGACCCGGATCGATGAAGAACTCGAAATGGAAATTTCGAGAGTCAATTAGAAACGCTCTGCTGGTCGAGTAACCGGGGCGTTCATAAGGGTGTATCGAAGCCATCAACGATGCTCAGGTTTCGATACGGATCGGCACAGCAGCCAATCCTACTCGACCATCGTTTTTACCTGTTTGTAATGGAGATTTACCATGAGTGCTGAACTTATTGAATTGGAAGAAGAAGAACATACATCACAATTGACTGCACCCGTGCTCAAGCGGATTGCGACGCTACTCAAGCCGCATTGGAAATGGGTGGTGGGATTCATCATTACGATCATGCTCACCTCAGTGCTAGATGCCTACTTCACCTACCTCAACAAACAGATCGTGGACACTGGCATCACACTAAAGGATCGCGCTGCACTGGCACGCATTGCGATTACCTACGGTGTGTTCCAAATGATGCAGGCAGGGTTCGTATTTACGTTTATCTACCTGGCTGGCGTGCTCGGCGAGCGGGTGCAATACGATCTGCGCAAGATGCTTTTCAACCACCTCCAAGACCTCTCGCTTTCGTATTATGCCCAGAATGCCGTCGGCCGTCTGATCGCCCGCGTCACTTCTGATACGGGACGCGTCTCCGACCTGCTGACGTGGGGCCTCGTGGATACAATCTGGGCGCTCATGAACATCACAACCTCGTTGATCTTCATGGCGATCATCAACTGGAGACTGGCGCTGATCGTCTCGGCGGCTATTCCGATCATGCTTTTCATTGCGGTTCAATTTCGCAAGAGGATTCTGGTCGAGTACCGCGTGTCAAGGCGTACCAACTCGAAGATTACCGGTGCGTTCAACGAGAACTTCCAGGGGGTGCGCGTGGTCAAGGCACTTCTGCGTGAGGACGAGAATACAAGAGAATTCCAGAGACTGACAGGGCAGATGTATAAAGCCTCTTACCGTGCAGCCTGGCTTTCGGCGCTCTTCCTCCCCACTGTGCAAATCGTCGCTGCGGTAGCCATGGGATTGATTATTGGTTATGGCGGCACACAGATCACGCTTGGCGTGATGACCATTGGAGGTATCCAGGCATTCGTGTCCTATCTCACCTTTATGATGTGGCCGATTCAGGATTTTGCCCGTGTCTACGCGGAGATGCAGCACTCGGTTGCCTCCGCGGAGAGGATCTTCAATTTGATCGACACGCCGGCTGAGGTCCATGATAAACCCGATGCCATCGAAGCGAAAACACTGCTGGGCGAGATCGAGTTCGACCACGTGGACTTCTACTACGAAGACCGCAAGCCCGTGCTCACAGACTTTACACTGACGGTCAAGCCCGGGGAAATGATCGCTCTGGTCGGTCCGACCGGCGGCGGCAAGTCGACGATTGTAAATCTTCTATGTCGGTTCTATGAGCCGTGTGCAGGGACGATCCGCATCAACGGCCATGATTACACAGATTACACGCTGGCTTCCATTCACGACAAAATCGGCATTGTGCTTCAGACGCCGCACCTATTCTCGGGCAGTGTGCGCGACAACATCCGTTACGGACGCCTGGACGCCACCGATGAGGAAATCGTCGAAGCCGCAAAGATCGCGGGCGCGCATGACTTCATCGTAACCCTCGAAAAAGGCTACGACCAGAATGTGGGCGAAGGCGGCAACCTGCTCTCAGTTGGGCAAAAGCAATTGATCAGCTTGGCACGCGCCGTGCTGGCTCGACCTGAACTGTTCATTATGGATGAGGCGACATCGAGCGTAGATACACTTACGGAAGCCCTCATCCAGCGCGGCATGGAAGCCCTGATGAAGGGACGTACCTCGTTCGTCATTGCGCATCGCCTGTCCACCATCCGGCGGGCAAACCGTATCCTCGTCATCGAGAACGGAAGGATCTCAGAACAAGGCACGCACGCTGAGCTGCTGCGTCTCGGAGGGCATTATTACCGTCTGTACACACAGCAATTCCGTCACGAGCTGGAAGCGCAATATGGACTGGCAGAGGCTGTCGGGCGGCAGGAGAAGAAAGAAGCTCCTGAGGCACTGGCAGCGGATTAAGTCGGAACTTACCTGGCGAGGGTTGCACCTAATACCAATCGCACAATAAAAACCTTCGCAAGGCTTTAGGAGTTAGTATGAACAAGAAGAATGTACTGATACGATACGATAAAGATCTGCGCCTGCGGATCATGTATCCGGAGGCGCGTAAGGAGATCACAAATCATGTTGTGCGGTTTGTTCGCAAAGCGCCCGGCATGAACTTTGTCTCATTTACATTTGCCAATGAAACCAAGCTGCATCAAGTCATCCATCAAGAGCTGGATTATTTCCTTCCGTTAGAGCAACCGTTGACATGGAAGGTGTACGATCACGACATGCTGCCGAGCCTGAAGGATGAGCTCCTCACGCATGGGTTCGCTCCGGATGACGATCCTGCGGCCGTCATGGTCCTGGATATAAAGCATGCACCCATAGCTCCACGCCAACCAATTGCAGCAGATATACGGCGTATTGATACTTTAGATGGACTGAAGGATATCATTTACGTGCTGGACAAGGTTTGGGGCGGGCATAATACCTGGGTCAATGACCGGCTTGGTAGCCATTTCCAGATCCCCGGGTATTTGAGTGTGTACGCAGCCTATGTGAATGACGAGCCCGCATCCATCGCATGGACGTATTTCCCGCGCGGTCAATTCGCCACGCTGTTTGCAGGCTCTACTCTCCCCGAATATCGCAAGCGGGGGCTATATACCAGTCTGCTCGAAACGCGACTCCAGGAAATCCGTGAACGCGGTTATCGTTATGCCGCGGTAGAAGCTGGTTCGATGAGCAAGCCCATTGTGGCTAAGCATGGGTTTCAGCACCTGACAACTGTATACGATTATGAGTGGAAGGGGAATTAAGTAGCCAGGCAGGTATATGGTACGCAAGTACAAAGGTAAAATAGTAAAGGAGCCTTCTGAGGTAATTCTCAGAAAGCTCCTTTACTTTAGGAGAAGCTTGACCTCGTTTTTTTCGGGTAAGGTGAAACAAAAGGTGGAGCCCTGTCCCTCACCGCCGGACTCGACCCAAATCTTGCCGCCGTGCACCTCGATGATACGCTTGGTGAGCGCCAGCCCAATGCCCGGTCCCTGCGTGTTTGGGTCCAGCTTTTCGAACAGCTCGAATATTCTGTTATGGTAACGGGGATCGACTCCCTGGCCATTATCCTTGACATAAATAATTTGTTGGTCTTCCTGCCATCTGGCACCAATCTCGATCGAGGGGTGCTCCTGCTCAGACGTGTATTGAGCTGCATTTTCAATCAGATTTTCGAATACTTCGCGCAGACGAACCCGGTCGCCATATAAGCGCGGAAGCGCGGGCGAAAGCTTCACGGCAATCTTCTTCGCACGGATCAGTCCATCCAGCTTTTGAAGCGCCTCCCGCGCTAAATGCTCGCTTTCTATTTCTTCCGATGGCCTCCTCACCCGTCCGATCCGGGCAAACTCCAGGAGATCCGAAAGAATCTCATCCATCTTATCGGCTGCTCCAGCAATCCGTTGCACATCCTTTTGGACCTGATCATATCGACTTGCTTCCAGATCTTGCTTGAGCGCGCCCGCGAATCCCTTAATCGTAATGAGCGGTGCGCGCAGATCGTGGAAAGCGAGGTAGGTAAATCGTTCAATTTCGGAATTGATCGCTTCCAAGCGCGCCATCAACTCCTGTCGTTCTGCCTCCGCTTCTCGTTGAAGACGTCTCGTCTTTGCATCCTTGATCTCTCTCTCAATAGCCGGAATCAGCCGCGCCATCCGGCTTTTGACGATGAAGTCGTGGGCTCCGGCTTTTAACATATCCACAGCGTTTTCTTCCTCAATCGTGCCCGAGATGATAATAAAGGGCAGGTCCAGGCCGCTCCGCTGGAGTGTTTTTAGTGCATCGCCAGCACCGAATCTCGGTAATGTGTAGTCACACAGGATCAGATCCCAAACACGATGGGAAAGCGACTGCTCCATCCCATGACGTGTTTCTATCCTTTCATACTCCACTTCATAGCCGCCGCGCCGCAGCTCCCGCAAAATAGCTTGTGTATCATATTCTGAATCCTCTACAAATAGAGCGCGCAATAAGGTCGCCATAGAAGGTCCTTGTTCAAGAGGTCTATATTGCCAGTTTGATTTTACAGAACCCCAGGCTGCAAATCGGACTGCATGATCTGATTTCGACTGTCAGGAAGCTCACTGCAAAGGTGGGAAGGCTTTGTAAAGCTCCGACCTCGCGCTACCTTTTTCGGAAGATGACCACTTGGGTTAAGTAACAAAACTCCGCCTGCGCGGAGTTTGCACTGACATATCTTGTTACCTACAATACCTGCCTGCCCCTGTGGCTCGGGAGTTATGACCGGCAATTCACGATCATCGCGTCTCTTTATGCACTGAGCCGCCCAGAGATGAGCGGCTCTTTTTCTTTAAAGAAGGTTTGTTTCTACTACAGCCTGACGTGGTCGGTCCGCAGGCTATTTGCGGGGAAGCGGATGGCAGAGAAGTCTGAGTCGGAGGTCGGCTCGATCACCAGCTTAATGGCTGTGCGGACCTTGTCTTCAATCGTGACATCGGCAAACTCAGGTGTACAAGAGACATAAATGCCATCGTTTTTGAGATAGCCTGTCGCTAAGATCAGCGCTTTCATTGCCTGATTTACGGCTCCAGCACCGATTGCCTGCACCTCTGCGCGATGATGCTCGCGCACTACGCCAGCAATTGCGCCTGCAACGGCTGATGTACGTGAATTAGCAGAAACTTTAATCATTTCCATTTTGGAACTCCTGAAAGATTTTGAATCCTTTGCGAGTGGAGCGTTACTCGTCATTAAAGGTCCGCTTCTCGTACCGCAAAGTTATTGGTTCTGACGTGAATTTTAGAGCACAATCGCCCGGACATCCATAGGCGTGTACGTATACAGTCTAGATGTTTGTACTGATTCTTATAGTAACGGGGAAAAGGTTTTTTTACTCGACTGAAAATTACATTAAAAGGTATTTATCGATGATCGCCGCTAATTTTTTAAGGCTAATCGGCTTTGTGACATAATCGGTAGCACCCGCTGCCAGGCATCGTTCGCGGTCCCCGGGCATTGCCAGGGCCGTCAGCGCTATGATGGGAAGCGTACGGAAATCGGGGTTGGTGCGCAGACGCCGGGTCGCTTCCAGACCATCCATCCCTGGCAGGTGAATATCCATCAGGACCAGGTCGGGGCGGGTACGTTTTGCCAGCTCCATGCCTGTGAGAGCCTCCCGCGCCGTCAGGACCTGATAGCCTGCCATTTGCAGGTAATCGGTGACCATAGCTGTCGCTTCTTTGGTGTCCTCGATCAGGAGGATGATTGGCCTGTCCTTGGCGTCTGGTCTGATCGCGCGGAACTTTCCCGTACTTTTCATTCGGAGTTCGGCATTTGTCGCCAGCGCGGGTTCCCAGGGCAGAATGACGGTGAAACGACTTCCCTCATTCGGATGACTTTCCACATTCACACTCCCCCCATGCAAGTGCGCCATCTGAGCCACAAGCGCCAATCCCAGACCTGTTCCTGGCGCTTCCCGGGATAGACTGGAATTTAACTGTACGAATGGCTTGAACAAGCGCGCCAGATCATCATCACTGATCCCAATCCCGTTGTCCCAAACGGTTAACATGACCCGCTTTTCATTCAAATCCCCACGCACTTGGAGTCCAAGCCTGCCGCCTGCAGGTGTAAATTTGACAGCATTACTCAACAGGTTTACCAGAATTTGCTTTAGTCGACGCTCATCCACCCAGATGAAATCAATGCCATCCTCGATATCCAGGGTTACTTCCTGTTCCTTCTTATGTGCCAATTGGTTGATCATACGCAGACTTGCCTGGCAGACCTGCTGTAAATCGACTTCACTGATGTTCAGCACAACTTGTCCTGATTCGATACGCGCTAGGTCCAGGATATCGTTGATGAGGGAAAGCAGATGATTGCCGCTTTCGCTGATGGTCTTCACATAATGTTGCTGCTTCTCGTTCAGCGGACCTGCTATGTGTTCAGCCAGGCTCTCGGACAAGCCCAGGATAGCGTTCAGAGGGGTCCGCAGCTCATGACTCATGCTTGCCAAAAATTCATCCTTGGCGCGCAGAGCGCGTTCCAATGCGGTTGTCCGCTCCTGCACGCGTCGCTCGAGGTCTGCGTTAAGAGAGAGGATTTCTGCCTCCGCTTGTTTGCGTGTGGTGATATCAACCTTGATCCCCTGCCAGTAGAGTGGCTGTCCTTTGTCATCCCGTAGAAGCACAGCCTGGTCATGAAACCAGACCACTCTTCCATCACGCGCCATCATTCTATATTCCATGCTGGAAGACTCACCGGTGCGTTCACTTTCCTCCACAGTATGGATGACTCCCTCCTGATCATTCGGATGAAGCCTGGTCTGCCAGAATTTTGGATCTGCCAGCCATTCCTTCGGTGTATACCCCAGAATGGTCTCAACCTGCGGGCTGACGTACGTCGTGTGCTGCATGTTATGCGCCGGACTCAAGTACACAATCATAGGAAGCCGTTCCACTAGTAACTGGTATCTTGTTTCGGCCTCACGCCGGAAGCGCCTTGCTTCGGCATCGCGCAGCTCGCGCTCGATCGCAGGCATTAGCCGCGCCAGTTTATCCTTGACCAGAAAGTCGTGGACGCCGCCCTTTAACGCCGCGACAGCTGTCTCTTCGCCGATCGTGCCAGAAATAACGATAAAAGGGATATCCAGTCCGCTGTCTTTCAACGTCGCAAGAGCTGACAGAGCGCTGAACTGAGGCATGGAATAATCGGAGAGGATGATATCCCACTTCTGACGCGAGAGCGCCTCCTGCATTCCTGACCTTGTTTCCACCCGCTCCCAATCGACTTCATAGCCGCCGTGCCGGATTTCTCGCACGATTAATTCGGCATCGTCAACCGCGTCTTCAATGACCAAAACATGTAGCAGTGGTTTCATGTCTGATTAAGAATACGTTTCCAGCATGAGAATAGTTTTACAGACAGAGACAAAATCACAGACTGCATCGAAGATCACTTTGGGAAGGTCAGTGTACCATAATTAAACGGCGTATCCGTAGGATACGCCGTTTAATTATGCATGAACCCATGTAAAAAAAAGTTAACTATGCTGGCTTTCCCAGTAAATGATCTTACCGTTTTCCACCTGCATCATTTCATTTCCTTCGCCAGCCTGGATAAAATTCCCGTTCCGATAGACCTCCCATGAATACGTAACAATGTTTCCTACATTTTTTACGTCGCTGATCTTTGTGATGTAACCTCCGTTCATATAACTCTGAAAAACAGCATAAAACATATATTTTCCGGTGAAGTAGCACCTTCCGGCACAGGTCGCATCCTCATGGATGTACAACATGGCTGTTTCCAAATCTCCGGATTCCAGGGCGCTCCAAAATGCCTGAACGACCTTTGCTGGTTGACGGGGATCAGCGGTGGGTGTCGGTATCCCTGTGGGGACAGGCGTTGCCATTACAGCACTGCTGCCACAGGCACTAAGAAACTGCGACGTCATAAAAACAAATAAAATGAAAAAGATAGCTTTGATGTTCACGTGATCTTCCTTGATCTTATAGAGCTGCGCCAGGAGCAATCGCTTTCCTGCTATATCCTATTCTAATGGCGCTGCTGATTTCTTTGCCTAACAGCTTCGTAAACAATCAAAGCAGTGGAGACCGATACGTTCAACGAGTTCACCTTGCCCATCATAGGGATTTGAATTTTCACATGCGCAGAGGACATCCAGAAGTCCGTGAGACCTTGATCCTCGGTACCGACAGCAATGGCGACAGGCTGGCGCAGATTGACATCAGAATAAACTTGCTCTGCAGAAGGTGTGGCGGCAAGAATACGGACATCATGCTTTCTCAACCATTCCAGGGCTGAGAAGTTATCACACTCAACGGTTGGTACACTGAAAACGGCGCCGCGGCTGGCGCGTACCACATTCGGATTCCACGGGTCCACGCGCGGGTCGCAGACGAGGAGCGCGTCCACGTGAGCCGCGTCCGCGGTGCGCAGGATAGCGCCGAGGTTGCCAGGCTTCTCGACCGATTCGGCAACAATCACCAGAGGCGTGGCGCTTAACGTTAGATCCTCAAGAGAAACCTGGGGAACGGGAAAGACTGCCAGCCACCCGTCCGGGTTGTCACGATAGGATATCTTCTCGAAAACAGCCTGGCTGACCGTGATCCGCTCCGCGTCCCCCCGGACAGCATCCAGGTGGAATGGACGGGAGACAAGCTCGGGCGCTGAAAAAATCGTCCGAGGCTGGTGCCCTGCCGAAAGCGCGAGCCGGATCTCGTCCCAGCCTTCGACCAGCATCAAGCCATCCGCTCGGCGCTGACGTTTCTCGTCACGCAACCGAACGATGTGCTTGATGCGCGGGTTTTGCAAACTGCTGATGTCCATCAGGCGCGACGAACTCCCGTCCCTTTGGGAGCTAATACAAAAAGAAAATCAAGGATCGCATAAGAGAGTGAGGTAAGATAGGTGAGCAAGCGGGAAGTTCTCGGTACCATACGGCTTCCTCCATATAAGGGAGGGAATGATCGTGATTTTACTTGTAAACGTATACAGGGAACAGGCATTTCCACCAATTTAGCTATGCTGGCAGAGAAAAGGAATTTCATGGACAAGCCCATAAAACTCACGGAGAAGTATGAACGCAACGGATGGCCCTCACTCAAGCGGCCAGACCTCAAGCCGCCTGAGGGGTGGAGCCTGTCGCTGATCACCTCGCTGGAGCGCATCCGCTCGCACGCCCTCTCGCCAGACGCAGAGAGAATCGCCTGTATCAAAGATGGTGAGTCGCTCTCAGATGTTTTTATACTGCCATCGAAGGGAGGCTGGCTCAGCCGCATCACTACTGATCGTCCCCTCGCTCCCTACTGGGATGACGAGATTCCCACCTGGTCGCCAGACGGGAGGTGGATCGCGTTCGGGATTAAAGGACACGTCCATCTTGTACCGCGCGAGGGCGGCTTACCAAAAAAGATTACGGACTTTGCGACAGCGGCGGGAAGTCCGCGCTTCATGCCCGATTCACACGGACTGATCGTCTCGATCGAGCGCAACGATGCCGATCAGTTGCTCCTCACCGATATCGATGGCAGCTGGCCCCGTGCCCTCACCACCGACACCCTGGGCGATCACTGGGACGCGCGCCCCTCGCCCGATGGTAGGTCCATCGTCTACACCCTGCGCCGCTTCGACGATTTGAATCGACTGGACATCGTGCTGCTCGAAATCGAAATTGGAAAATCCATCACGCTCTATGGCAAACCGTCTACCCGGGCACTCTCTGCCAGATGGTCACCGGATGGACAGTGGATCGCTTTCATTGCCCAGGAATCGGAGCGTGATGAAATCTATCTGGTGAGACCGAATGGGGAAGGCCTGCACCAGTTGACGAATACCGGACATGACGTCTTTCAATTCGAATGGTCGCCGGATGGCAGGCAGATGTCGATCATCCTGAATCGCAGCGGCGCGTTCGATCTGAGCCTGGTAGAGGTAGAAACCGGCGCAGTAACGGATCTACGTACCGGGCAGGGCTTCCACTCAAATCCCAACTGGTCAAACGATGGCTCTTTTCTTACGTTTGAATATGAAAGCCCCCTCTCCCCCCCTGACCTCTATCGAATGGAACTAGCCAGCAAACAGATCACACAACTGACCTACTCCAACCCACCAGCGATGCAGAATAATAAGAAGGTACTGCCCGAAATTGTTTCCTACAAAAGCTTCGACGGTTTGGAGATTCCCGCATTCTTATATGAGCCTGAAACATCGAATGGCGCTGCAATTCTCTATCCCCACGGCGGACCGAAAGACCAATATGGATATATCTGGGATGAGCTGGCGCAATACTTCACAGCCAAGGGATACACTTACCTGGCACCAAACTACCGCGGCTCCACCGGTTATGGCAAACAGTTCGAGCGCCTCAACTACGATAACTGGGGCGTCGGTGATACGCAGGATTGTCTGCACGCCGCAAAATTCTTGCGTGATTTCAAGGAGATCCGCCCGGAAAGTATAGGAATCGCGGGAGGTAGTTATGGTGGGTATATGACCATCTGTTCGCTCTCCCGCGATCCTGAGTATCTTTATGCCTGCGGTATTTCAAAATACGGGGATTCGAATCTGGTCAGCTCCTGGGCGTTATGTGAAAAGCGTTTGCGTCTTTACACGGAGATATTCTTAGGACACCCCTCTGTGAACTATGGATATTATTTGAAAGGCTCCCCGATCGCGGAGGTGAAGAACGTCAAGAAACCGGTATTGATCCTGCACGGTCTCCTGGATACGGTCGTCCCGCCGGAAGCATCAGAAGAATGGGTCGAGGCACTTAAGCGTCACGATAAGGTATTCGAATACAAGACCTATGATGATGAGCCGCACGGCTTTCTACGGCGGGAAAACTTGTATGATGTCTATGAACGTATGGAGCGCTTCCTGGACTGGTATTTGCTGCCAAGATGACCATGAAGTTTAGCAGTTGACCACTTCCCCACTGGGCGATGCTAAAGGACTTAGCATTGCTTCTATCGCAGTCCGTCCATTCGTAAAGGAAAGACTTGAGATCTGATTATTACGTCATGCTTGGCAGTCGGGAGTATTATCAGCGCTTTGGGCTTGAGAAGGCAGGTCGTTTTGGTATGCGAAACGAAAGTGGCGTCGATGAAGAATGATGGTTCTCCGTTTTTATAAGTGCACCACGTTTGGTGTCCTTCCGTACGTCTGAATTTGGCAAGTTTTCTGTTTAAGAATCATATAATGATAAATACCTTGTACTTTATTGGCTATGCGCAAAATAACTGGAGGCTTTCATGACTGAATTCTTTAACTATGAGGACCTGTCGTGGGATACAGTTGCCGGACTCCCGCGCGACACGCCGCTTGTCCTGCCTTTGGGCTCAGAGTACGACTTGAATTTACTTGCGAGCCAGCTAAGTAATCCCGCTCACGTTGGGCTTTTGCCACCCTTTCCATTTGGTTGGCGTGGCAGCGGACTCGCGGTGCCAGAGCCGACTTTCGGACAATATATTTCCAACCTACTGGACAGTTTGCGTGATGACGGGTTCTCGCGCGTATATTGTCTTGCACCCACAGGGATCGATCCGCAATCACTTTTCCTGGGGCATCTTTCTGCCTCTACTTTGCGCTTACCTCATTCCACACACAATGTACCAAATGCACAGTTGCCACCTGACTCAGCACGGGGAAAGGTGATCTTAATTCCTATCGGGCACACCGAACAACATGGCTTTCATCTCCCCCTCTCGGTGGATACCACCATTATAGAGTCCATAGCAAAAGGCATAGTCAATCAGTTGCCTACACGCAGTCACGCGCTACCAGTCATGCCGTATGGAGTCAGCACACATCGTTCTTCCTTTGCGGCAACTTTGAATGCTGGAGGCCGCGCTTTTGAGGATTTTTGGCTGGCGGTGATCGATGTCCTTGTGGCACGTGGATTCGACCGCTTTTACCTGATGAGCGGACACGGTGGCAACACATCGTTCCTGGTCAACATTGTGAAATATGCAGGCGAGCGACACCGCCGGATCTTTTGTGCGACGACCTGGCTGCATACCTCTGGCAGGATTGGCGCGGAAGTCCTGCAAAAATACCGTACCTCGCCAATCGGCGGGATGGGTCACGCCGGTGAGCTGGAGACATCCTATATGCTGCACCTTCGGCCTGACCTGTGTCACATGGAACGCGTTGTCGATGAGGTTGATTTTGTTTCTACGCCGGACTACTACATGGACTGGATCGAAGGCGGCGCCCTGGTCGCCAACCCACCCTGGGGTGATGACACCAAGACCGGTGCGTACGGCGCAGGGAGTCATGCCACCGCGGAAAAAGGTCGGCTCTGGCTGGAAGCGGCAATCGAGGAGAAGGCTGACCATGTCGAGCAAATTCACGAGCAGCACGAGCGGCGCGAGAAAAGACGAAACGAAGGCTATGGATTATGGGGCAGAGTCAAGGGAGCTTAAGCCATTCCAGCGCGGACAGGATTTGCAAATTCACGGGAAAACGTGGGTGTCAACTGTCCATACGGACGAGTATATAACCAATCCGCCCAACGGTCACACGTTGGGCGGAACCTTAGCTGTCTGCTTTCTGCGTTTCCCACAAGCGTCGGTCTTCCTTCTTTTCAGGGTCGAGATCGCGCGGATCAACCCTGGTAACCCTATGTCCGTGCGATGTCCACAGATCAACCGCGAGTCTTCGAGCATCGCGCTTGAGGCCTTGCGAGGCAAAGTATTGGCAGGCGCGTGTCACATCGCGCAGGAAGATCGTCCACGAAGCAGGGTTGGATTCAGGCGGAACAACCTGCGGGAAATCGATCATTGTGATGTCGCCTCCCCAGTAGAGGATGTTGTACGCGGACAGGTCACCGTGGATTCGCTCGTTGTCCAGGAGGATGTCGATATTGTGGACGATGCGCTCAAAGAGCGGCCGCACTTCGTCAGGCTCGAGAGTCACGGTGTTAAGAGTCGGCGCAGCGACTTCCAGATCTCCGATGTAATCCATGAGGATGGCATTCTTTTCCATTGCATAGGGCTTCGGCACATCTGCCCCCGCAGCAAGTAGGATCTCCAACGTCTGGAACTCGTACGCAATCCATGACTGGTGACGAAGCTCTTCGCCATAGACGGTGCGCTTCTTCATCGCGTGCAGGTCGCCCTCCTTTGTGATGGCGTGACCTGCTTCATCGAGATCCGTACGGCCCACACGGTATTGCGCGTCATTCTTGAGATTACGCAAAGAACGCGGACGATAGACTTTCGCCGCGACGAGCGGCTTCTCGATCGCGGGACCCGAGCGGCAGAGGTAGACGGAGGCTTCCTTTCCGCCTTTGAGTCGCATTAGCACATCGCTGATCCAGCGGTGCTCATAGAAATCGCCCAGAGAGTCCAGCAGCCAACCCTCTTCGAAGCGCGCCGCCGAATAAGTAAACTTGAAGTTCCTGCGCGAGTCATCCTGCCCATCGAGAAAATCCGCATTTGCCTCGCGTACATATTTGAAGTGCCGGTCCGGGAAACGCTTGCGGCGTTTGTCTTTATTTATAAAACCTTCAACTTGTTCGTTATCATCCAGTTCGTCAAACAGGTCGATCAAATCGTCTGTATTCATACTCTTATTCATCAAAGACCGGACAGGCCAGAGGATTTCCAGTTCTTCTAACTCCTGCGGAGACCTGTCCGGTCGATGATTAGATGATTAAAAGAAAAACCGCAGGGTTGCGAAGCACGCCTGCGGCAAGTAGTATATAAAAACGACTGAAGTCGTTACTACACTTTACCCATAGGAGGCGCGCTCAAAACACGATTTACAGCAAACAAGATAATTTTCATTTTTTCGTGCCTCCTTTCAGGATAGATTTGATAGGCAGAGTGTATCACCCTGGTTGACGAGCGTCAAGGAATTTCTTAATCGCGCGGGGATCCGTTTAGCTATCCCACTGGTGCGGGAAACAGGTTCTTGAAGGAGAATGAAGTCACCGAATCTCCATGTGTGCGCAAATGTTCCAGGCGCTCCTTGCCCTGTTGAGGGGTTGGAAGGTACCCGGCAGGGACCCACCACAACGCGTAATAAGGACCGTCAAATTTCTCAAACCAACGCCTGCGGTCGCGCATTACGCGGCTATGCGCGCTCTTATATACATACCCGCGAAGGGCTTCCACGCTTTCCCACACGGTCAGGTTAATAATAATCATTTCATCCTCATAGACTTTGATGCTGGTCGCGTCGCCGCCCTCCGATTGCAGTCGCCAGATGAAGCCGGGGCTTTGCTCCGCCAGTGCATTAATTGGCGCCAGCTGAGCGACGAAATCCGCCATGACCGGGCCGTCGATCGGCGCAAGCATTCGAGCGATATTAATTTGAGCCAAATGATAGTGAGACAACTAGGCTCCGTGTTTTCGCTCATACGCTTGAATGAACGCTTCGCCCTTGCTGATTAACTCCTCGTGATCTTCCGGAACTGGCAAGTCTTTCAAAAACTCAATACTATAGTCCCGTAGGCGTTTTTGCACGTGCGGCTGACCAGCTTCGATCCACTTCTCCATACTCCAACGCGGGAAGATCGGGCTGACATAATATCCATTTCGGTATCGCTTGAGTGTCGTCGGTGCGGAAACGTATCCCTTTCCCGGACCCACCTTATGGATTTCGTCCAGTCCGACGTTTGCGTCATCCAGTTGAAAGCCCCCGGAAAAGCGCAATGCCTGGTCGATGATCTCATGACAATAAATGAACGTGAGTGGAGAGATCGCCTTTGACCCCAGCGTATCGCCGACGAAGGGCGCGATGCCACCTTTCGTGAGGGTGAACATCAGCGTGTTCATCCAGTAGGTTTCTGCGGCGAGCAAATCCATGCCCCAGCCCGTACCACTTCCGGATGTTCCACAATGCGGGATGCCGTAATGTGCCATCATCTCTGCGCATGCCAGGCTGACCAGAATGCTTTGCGGGTCATAAAAATTCAGGAGGGTCTTCATATCCAAGTAGACCGGCAACATGCCGAGGAACATCGGCGCGCCTTCTTTGTAGAGCTGTCCAATCACCAATCCTGCCAGGAGCTCGGCGAGCAAGACCGCAACCGTCCCGGCAGGAGTGATCGGCGTCGTCGCGCCCGAGAGACTGTAATTCGAGATGATGACAGGTAAGCCGCGTTCGATAGCGATCTTCATCTTATCGACTGTGCCTTCATTCATCACCAGCGGCGAGACCGGATTGAAATAGGGAATGATGAAAGGCTTCTCTCCCAAGCTATTCCCATGCAGCGTCTCGAACATGCGGAGGACATCGTCGAACTTGTGCTCATCGGAACACAACAAAACTAAGGGCTTGATGCCATTTGCAAAGTGTTCCAGGCTGCCAATCAGGTCTGTCAGATAATCTGGTACGTCGCGCACAATGCCAATGGTTGAGACCATATCATAGTGCGGCAACTTATTTCCCACGCGAACCATGTCCTGCATATGTTTGCGTTGGAATAAGACAGGTGTGTCTGTTTCCGGCTCCTGATAGTACAACGCGGTGACGCCGATTCCAAACCGCGTCCGATCCCCTTCCGCACCGATCTTGAATTGCGGATTCCCGCGCCGATCGTAGATCTGGATCTCGCGCGGCGCTACGTTAATCGCCCACTCAACGAGCTTCGCAGGTATTCGTACCGTTCGCCCATCCACGTTTGAGTCGCCCACCTTTTTCCTGAGCATCTCCACCGCGGACGGCGCGTCGACCCGCACACCGGTCGTGGCGAGCAGCTTCATGGTGTTTTGATGGATTTCCTGCTTTTGTTCGTCATTCAGCATCGTTAAGTGTGGGCGGACGTTGTTCATTAATGGACTCCTCGCAATGATATGACTCTTATTTCACATACTTATCAAAAAACCGTAATGTGCGCCCCATAAAGTCAAACCAGGGCTGACCGATAAAGGAATGACCTTCGCCTTCGTATTGAAGTAATTCCACCTGCTTGCCGGAATCGCGCAAGCCCTGTGTCAGCTTTACAGACCATTGAGGCGGCGTACCGCTAAGATATTTTCCATCCTCGGTACCATAGTGGATTTGAATGGGAACTTTCACATCATCCAGATAATAAAATGGCGAGACCTTCTTTAATCCTTCCTCATTCGAAACCACGAACAGATAGGCATCTTGTACGTTTTGCGGCAAATCCTGCGGAATGATATCCGAGGAATTACAACCGACAATGAGCTCACCCTGGGCCACATCACCAAAACAACCTGGTCCCCAGCGAGCAATAATATCTGCAAAGTCTGCGCTGACAGGGGAATATAACACTGCCGCTTTGATACGCGCGTCGATGGTGAGTGCCTTCATCGTCACTCCGCCTCCCATACTATGACCCCACATGCCTACGCGTTCTTCGTCCGCCTGCTTAATGGAGGGAATGGCATTGAGCAGATTGATCACATCAATCACCAAACCTGAATAGAAGAAACTACTTCCGACATCAGAGTCGCCCCAGCTGCGATAATCCGAGGCGAGCGTAATGTACCCATGTTCCGCCAGGAATGCGGAAGCGCGGTCTGTGCCATCGCCGGAGTCATAAACACTCCGGCTGAAGAAGCCGTGATTCATCAGAATTACAGGAAAAGGGCCCTCTCCGATGGGGATTTGCATGACCCCTGTGATCGTCAATCCATCGCTGGGATAGTCAATTAGATAGGATGTAAATCGATCGTTTTCAGCCAGTGTGGAACGTATATGGATTTTACCGCTTTGAAAATCATGCTGGCGCAGCCCATCGATTGTAAAGGGAAAGACCAACTCTTCGACGGTCGGCGTTGGAGAGGCAGTAGCAGTAAATATAGTTGTTGGAACAGGAGAAGGCGTTGCCGTTTCCAGGAAGCCGGGAGTCGTAGGCAAACTGGTCAAAGTTAGGGGTGGAGGAGAGGGCTGGCACGCAGCGAGAATAATAAGAACAAGCGCAGCACGCCGCAGCGCGGCAGCGTGGATGAACAGGCTAACGCACTGTTTCATGCAGTGATTGTATCAAACTTAAAGACTGCCATATTCGGATTGCATATCTATGATTCCCGCTTCATATTTTTGCTTTGCCCAGTTCAATAGCTTTACAGCAATGGCTTCTTCCACGTACGCTTCGCCACAAACCGGGCAGATCTGCGCCAGGACACTCTTAACGATCAGCTTACATTCGCCGCGTTCAAATACAACAAGTGTGACGCCATCGACGATCTCCGCTTGCCTGCAAATCAAACATATCATGGTCTGCGACGCCTAAAATCTTTACTCCACCTGGCAGGCTCGGGAATATAAACCGTAATAATCGTTATTAGATTTGCTTGTAGATTTTCAGTGCAGACGACATGGAATGGGCGTTTTCCCTGGAACCCCAGTATCAGCCGGCTCGGATCGGGCATTTCGGAAGAATAATCTTCAATGGTTTCTTCCGATTCGATCGCGCGCAGCAGCCAGTTTACTGAGATATTACGCTCAAACATTCGCTGGACAGCATGCACACGAAAGAAAACCTTCGGGTTTCTCACTCCTGGAATCCGGTCTTATACAAGTCGTAATACATTCCTTGATTCGTCAGCAGTTCAGCATGCGTCCCTTGCTCAACGATCTTCCCATCATGGATGACAACAATCTTGTTGGCGTTGATGATCGTCGAAAGACGATGGGCGATCACAAAAGATGTGCGTCCTTTCAAGAGAGTTGCCAGCGCCTTTTGAATGATTTGCTCCGTCTGCGTGTCAACGGAAGAGGTCGCCTCGTCCAGGATCAGAATGCGCGGATTGGCAAGCAATGCACGCGCAAAGGAAATGAGCTGACGCTGCCCCACACTGAGAGTAGCGCCGCCCTCTTCCACGGATGTGTCATAACCATTTTTAAGCCGGATAATAAACTCATGGGCACCAACCGCCTTCGCCGCAGCAATCACATCCGCGTCACTGGCACCCAGCCGTCCGAACAAAATATTCTCCCTGACCGAGCCGCTAAACAGGAACGGGTCCTGCAGCACCATCCCCATCTGCCTGCGCAAAGACTGTTGAGTCACGGTTCGCAGGTCGATCCCATCGATGCGCAAGGTGCCAGACGTTGGGTCATGAAAGCGGGTCAGCAGCTTGACAATCGTGGTCTTGCCAGCACCCGTCTCTCCTACCAGCGCGACGGTTTGCCCGGCTTCCACCGTTAAATTAATTCCATCGAGCACAAGCGTTGGGTCATCCGAATAATGGAATGAGACGTTTTCAAATTGAACCTCACCCACCATAGGACTCATTTCCTGCGCATTGGGTGCATCCTGCACCTCGACGGGCGTATTGAGCAGTTCCAGGATGCGTTCCCCGCCCGCCATGGTGGACTGAAGCGTATCAAACCGACGGCTCAAGTCACGAATCGGGTCGAAGAGACGGTCGATATACAACACGAAGGCGATCAATACGCCCGCCGTAATCGACTCGCCCAGCACAGCAGTCCCACCTAGGTAGACGACCACCGCGGTTGCGATGGCGCCGAGGACATCCACAATCGGAGTAAAAATGGCAGCCACCCTAGCCGCGTCCAGGCTGCGCTCCAGGAAGTAACGATTGACATAGTCTTTGAAATTCTTGTAATTGTGCGCTTGACGTGAAAATGCCTGCACTACACGTACACCATTGACATTTTCCGCCAGCACGGAATTGGTCCATGAGACCGCCGCACGTACTCTGCGGTAGTTCCGTCGCGCAACCCGCCGGAATAGGATGGTTGCGATGATCATTATGGGCAGCACCGAAAAAGTCAGCAAGGAAAGACGCAGGTTCAACGAGAGCATGGCAATGACGATGCCGATGATCGCCAAGAAATTTCGGACGATTGCCAGCACAGCCCATGTGATGAATTCACGCAACGTCCCTACATCATTGATCACGCGTGTAATTACACGTCCTACGCTATAGCGGTTATAGAAGCTAAGGGAAAGCTTTTGTAAGTGATTGAACAGCGCCATGCGAACGTCATATAAGATATGCTGCCCCACGCGCGACATGAGCCGGATGCGAACAATGTTGGTCGTTACCTGAACGATCGAAACACCCAAATAGATGAGGACAATATTGCGTAAGGCGACGACATCATTCTTTGCAATCCCTTCGTCGATGGCAAGCTTAACAAAGTAGGGTCCTGACACGGACGCCGCCGTCACAATCACCATAAAGATGAGCGAGATCAACATGTGCCTGAGATAAGGCTTTAAAAATTGCGCCAGCCCGCGCGCAACGTTAGGGTCATAGCCCTTATCGTAAATGTCTTCGGACTGTGTAATGAATGTGGGTGGAATAATCTTGGTGGTTGTCATCTCTGTGTGTGCCGAACCATAGAAAACCTAATATAAAAAATTCAACTTGTCTGTTGTTTTTAGGACAGCGAATGCACATCTCCATCAGACTCGGAGGGTTCCAGCTCTCTCAACTCCTCTATCTCTTCGGAGAATCTTGCATGGTCGATCAACTGTAAGTCATGAATTTCTTTGTACAACCCGCCGCGCGCCAGCAGTTCTTCATGCGTACCGCGTTCCATAATTCGACCCTGATCCATCACCAGGATGATATCCGCTCGACGGACTGTGCTCAACCGGTGCGCAATGACAAATGTTGTGCGCCCTTCCATAAGTTTATCGAGAGCGGCTTGTATAAGTTTCTCGGTTTGGGTGTCCACAGACGAGGTCGAATCATCCAGAATCAGGATACGGGGATTCATGAGTAGCGCGCGCGCGATTGCTACGCGCTGGCGCTGCCCGCCTGAAAGGGTAACGCCCCGCTCCCCGACGATCGTATCGTACCCGTTTGTAAATCCTTCAATAAACTCGTGTGCCTGTGCAGCTTTGGCGGCTGCGACGATCTCATCCATGCTTGCTTCGGGTCGCCCATAAGCGATGTTCCCCTTAACTGTATCTGAGAACAAGAGCGAGGTCTGTAACACAATCCCGATCTGCCTACGCAGCGTTACCAAATCCATATCACGCACATCCACGCCATCCACCAACAACCTTCCTGACGTAACATCGTAAAAGCGTGGGATGAGATTCACAAGCGACGTCTTCCCCGAACCCGTAGGTCCGATCAACGCGACAAGTTGGTTCGGCAGGACTCGTAACGTAACATCACGCAGAGAATGCTTTCTTTCATCTTGATATTTCAAGGCAACATCCTGAAACTCTACCTCCCCACGTAAGGCATCCAGCTTGATAGCGTTCGCAGGAGATTGGATGGCAGGTTCTGTATCCAACACTTCGAAGACACGCTGCGCACCTGCCGCCGCTTCGCCGCCGGCGTTGACCAGTGCCGTCAATTGCTGTGCAGGCTCAGCCAGCATCAGGATGTAGGCGTTGAATGCTACGATGGACCCGATTGTCAACGTGCCATCCATCACCATCTGTCCGCCAAACCATAAGAGCAGGATCACACTGATCGTTGTCAGCCAATTCGTCGTTGGCATGATCTTCGACCACTCATCGATTACGTACACCCAAGTCTGGAATACCTGCCTGTTGGCGATTTCGAATCGTTCGGTCTCATACGGCTCGCGCGCAAAGGCACGCACCACCTGCACGCCGACCACGTTTTCCTGCAAGCGGTTCGAGACATCCCCCGTGGCATTGTCTACATCAAAGAATAATTTCCCGATCTTTGTCCCAAAGTTCGAGGTCATCAGGATCAATGGAAGGATCGGCAGCAAGGCGATCACTGCCAGCCAGGCATTGTCCCTGATCATGATGGTGATAATCCCGATCGAGAGCAGTACGAAACGGATCAGATCCGTCACAGCGCCGCCCGCGAACCGTTCGATCGAGCGCACGTCCTCGATACAGCGCGAGATAAGCTGTCCACTCTGGGCGTGGTCATGGTAGGCGAACGGCAGGTATTGGATATGATCATACATTCGGTTGCGCAGGTCATAACCAACACGCGCCGCGATCCACTCGGACCAGTAACGGTTGCCCAATGTGAGTAGCGCGGAAAGGAGCCCTAACCCAAGGAGCAGAAACGCCGAGCGCACCAAAAAGAGGGTTTGGCCTTGCACCAATCCCACATCGATCACGGAGCGGATAATACGCGGCACGGCGAGGCTGAGTCCTGTGAGAACTAACAACATAAGCAGCGTCGCCAGTATTTGCCAAAAATACGGTTGCAGAAAAATTCGTATTCGGATCAAATGTTTCATAGCGGGATAAATAGGATACCATAAAAAAAGTCTTCTGAAAAATGCGGAAAACGGGATTTGTACTGGCATCTTCTAAAAATTGAGGGTGGTATAATCCCCGTGCGTTTCAAATTTGCTTAAGGGAAGAGGCATGAAACTCCACGAATATCAATCGAAAATAATTTTTGCAAAATACGGAATTCCGATCCCCAAGGGACGGGTGGCGGCTACTGCAGAAGAAGCGAAACATATCGCAGAAGAACTGGGTGGCCGCGTTGTTATTAAGTCGCAGGTGCTTGTGGGCGGGCGTGGAAAAGCCGGGGGCGTTAAAGTCGCCAGGGACCCGAAAGAAGCCGGAGAGTATGCCGGGCAAATCCTTGCCATGCACATCAAGGGCCTGCCCGTTCGCAAAGTGCTTGTGGATGAAGCTGCCGCAATCGAACACGAGATCTATTTTGCGATCACGAACGACCGTGCCGCGAAGAAACCGGTCATGATTGCCTCGGCTGCTGGCGGTGTGGATATAGAAGAAGTGGCGGCAACAACGCCGGAAAAAATCATCAA
This sequence comes from Anaerolineales bacterium, assembly GCA_035699125.1. Lineage (GTDB taxonomy): Bacteria > Chloroflexota > Anaerolineae > Anaerolineales > Villigracilaceae > Defluviilinea. The sequence goes on along the minus strand of DASSBC010000005.1, from coordinate 67,690 downwards.
AGTTTATATCGATCCACTCCTTGGATTGCGGGATTTCCAATCCCGTGATATTGCCGCTTCCATTGATTTGCCGCGTGAGCTCTGGCGCGATTTTAGTAAGATTGCCGCCGGACTGTGGCAAGCCTATCGTGAAACAGATGCGACTCTCGCAGAGATCAATCCTCTCGTCATTACCAAAGACAAGCGACTGGTCGCGTTGGACGGCAAAATGATCATTGACGATAATGCACTGTTCCGCCATCCGGATCTTGCTGAGATCCGCGATATCGACGAGGAAGCACCCGCCGAGACCGAGGCGCGCCGGCACGGGCTTTCCTTCATTAAACTGGATGGCGATATCGGTTGTATGGTCAATGGCGCAGGGCTTGCAATGACCAGCATGGACATTGTCAAGCTATTTGGCGGCGAACCCGCAAACTTTTTGGATATCGGCGGCGGCGCAGGTGCCGAGAAGGTGGCTGCAGCAATGCGCATCATTCTTTCGGACCCGAACGTCAAAGCGGTTTTGTTCAACATCTTCGGAGGAATCACGCGCGGCGATGAGGTTGCTCGCGGGATTCTCTCTGCCATGGACGAAGTCAAGCCGAGTGTGCCAATGGTCATTCGTCTTGTGGGGACCAATGCCGAAGAAGGCCGCAAGCTGCTCGAGAATGCCAATATGATCACCGCCGAGACTCTGGCAGATGCCGCGAAGAAAGCGGTCGCTGCGGCAAAGGGAAACTAATCCATGAGCATTCTCATTAATAAGAATACACGTCTCCTTGTGCAAGGGATTACCGGAAACGAGGGTCTTTTTCACACGACACAGATGTACGGCTACGGGACCAATGTAGTCGCGGGCGTCACACCTGGCAAAGGCGGAGAATGGGTCTTGGATGGAAAAGTCCCTGTCTTTGACTCGGTCAAGCACGCGGTCGACTCGACTGGCGCAAACTGTACGTGCATTTTTGTTCCAGCCCGTTTCGCACCAGACGCCATGTTCGAAGCTGCCGATGCGGGCATCCCTCTAATTGTCTGCATCACGGAAGGGATCCCAGTGCAGGACATGATGCGCGTCCGTAATTATCTCGATCATAAGAAAGTCCGCCTCATTGGACCAAATTGTCCCGGGATGTTGACGCCTGGAGAATGCAAGGTTGGGATCATCCCCGGCGATATTGCTCTTCCCGGAAATGTTGGGGTCGTCTCCCGCTCAGGCACGTTGACCTACGAAGTACTCTACGCGTTGAAGCTTGTGGGAATGGGCGCTTCCACCTGCGTCGGCATCGGCGGCGACCCGATAAATGGGACAAACTTCATCGATGTTCTCGAAATGTTCGAGCATGATCCACGAACGGAAAAGGTTGTGCTGATCGGCGAGATCGGCGGGACGGATGAAGATAAAGCCGCAGACTACATTGCTGCCAAGATGACAAAGCCAGTCGTTTCGTTTATTGCCGGGCAGACGGCTCCTCCTGGCAAACGGATGGGACATGCCGGCGCCATCATCGAAGGCGGCGCTGGCTCCGCGGCAGATAAGATTCGTGCGCTGGAAGCAGCAGGCGTGAAAGTCGCCCAGCATCCGGAAGAGATTCCGTCCCTGCTTCAATAAAAGCAGAAATGGCTACTCAATCACCCAAGCACACTTAAACACATAGAGCCGTCTACAAGGACGGCTCCACGGTTATAATCGCAAATACCCTTTCGGGCACAAAAATGACTACTTATGTGAGTCGATATATGTCACGGCATCGCCTACAGTGGTGATCTTCTGTGCATCTTCATCAGAGATTTCTGCGCCGAACTTATCTTCAAACGCCATGATCAATTCGACAAGATCGAGGGAATCCGCCTCGAGGTCCTCGCGGAAACGAGCTTCGGGTATGATCTTCGCCTCGTCGGCACCAAGCAAATCTTTGATAATCGCCTTCACTTCCGTATATGTGTCTGACATGACAGCCTCCTTCTAGGTTTTCCCCGCTTAGAACACGCGGGAATATAGTCGTGGCAATTGTACACAGTCCAAAGACCATGTCAAGCCGAATGAACTCACTCACAGGAACACTACCCTATGCCAAAAGTTGCGCCGATTGACAAACGAAAAGCCGACCACATCAAGATTAATCTCGAGCAGGACGTCCGCTCCGCACTAACTACTGGACTTGAAAATTATCATTTTGTCCATGAGGCGCTGCCCGAACTGAGTCTTGAAAAGATCGACACGAGCCTCCACGTGTTTGGTAAACGGCTGTCAGCGCCCATCCTGATTAGTTCCATGACCGGTGGAACCGCAGACGCCGAGTCGATTAACCTGCGTCTCGCCGAAGCTGCGCAGGAGATGAACATTGCAATGGGGGTGGGAAGCCAGCGAGCCGCGCTGGAAAAAACCGATCTGGAAAAAACGTTTCAAGTCCGTCGCGTCGCTCCGGATATTATGCTGTTTGCCAACCTGGGCGCGGTCCAGCTTAACTATGGATACGGTATCGACCAGTGTCGCCAGGCGATAGACATGATTGGCGCCGACGCGCTAATCTTCCATTTTAATCCACTCCAGGAGGCAGTCCAGGATGCAGGCGACACCAATTTCGAAGGGCTGGCGCGCAAACTGGAGGAGCTCAGTAAGAAGCTCGATGTGCCTGTGATCGCAAAAGAGGTGGGGTGGGGAATCTCAGAACAGTCTGCGAAGTTATTGGCGGATTGCGGTGTGCAAGCCGTCGACGTCGCAGGTGCCGGCGGCACGAGTTGGTCTCAGGTGGAAATGCATCGCGCGCCGGATGAATTCACGCGCAACCTCGCCGCGACGTTTGTGGGCTGGGGCATACCAACGGCCGAATCCATCCTAAATGTAAAAAGAGCCGTACCTGATATGACGATCTTCGCCAGTGGCGGCATTAAAGATGGACTCGACATTGCGAAATGCATTGCTCTCGGTGCAACGCTTGGCGGCATGGCAGGGCAGTTCCTCAAGGCCGCGGCAGTGTCGACTGAGAAAGTTGTTGAAGTGATGAAGCTGACGCAGAGACAGATCGAGGTCACTATGTTCGCTACGGGAGCAGCCACGCTGGCAGCGCTAAGAGATAAATTGAAAGCAGTGAACTAAACACCTGCTACAATCGCACACATGACTTCACAAATCAAAGCCATCATATTTGACTTCGGCAACGTCCTGCTCGAGTGGGACCCCCGCAACATTTACCGGCGTTATTTCCCGAATGACACGGAAAGTATAGAACACTTCTTACAGGAAGTGAACTTTATGGAATGGAATTTGCAACAGGATAAAGGTCGTCCATTTGCGGAAGGCGTTGCGAGTCTTTCCAAGGAATTTCCTCAGTATGCCCATCTTATCCAGGCATTTCACGATCACTGGGTAGAGTCACTTGGCGGAGTGATTGAAGGTACGATTGAAATCATGAAGGAACTCAAACAAGCTGGCTATTCTCTTTATGGACTAAGCAATTGGTCTGCTGAAACCTTTCCCTACGCCCGCCAAAAGCATGACTTCTTCGATCTATTTGATGATATGGTTATTTCAGGCGAAGTCGGTCATGTGAAGCCGCATCCCGAAATCTTCCAGATACTCCTTGACCGAATACACACACCTACCTATGAATGTCTTTTCATCGATGATTCTCCGGCAAATATTGAGCAAGCAGAGAAGATGGGATTCGCTACGATCTATTTTCAATCCCCCAACCAATTACGAAGTGTACTGCTCGAACTGGGAATTCTCTAAGTTTCATCCGGACATTCGATCGGGAGCACAGCATTACTCCTCGGCTGGAAGAGAGCCTTTTCAGTTGTGAACTTTCCTGGGAGAACAGGATCTTAATTGATGGATATCAAACCGCTACTTGATTCGATCGAGTCCGAACTTCAGCGACAAGTCTCCCGCTTCGACACGCCGCGCACAAAGCTCTTCCACGAGATGCTTACTTACCACATGGGGTGGACCGGCGAAGGCGCGGGACCCGAGGCGACTGGCAAACGGATCCGCCCATTGCTGGTGCTGTTATCCACTGCTGCCTGCGGGGCTGATTGGCACTCCGCATTACCTGCTGCCGCAGCGGTGGAACTCGTACATAACTTTTCGCTTGTCCACGACGATATTCAAGATAATTCAGAGAAACGCCGCGGGCGTCCGACAACCTGGGTCAAATGGGGTATGCCTATGGCGATCAATGTGGGCGACGCGTTGTTTGTGATGTCCAATCAGGCAATCATGGAGCTAAATCGAAATTATGAGGCGGAGATTGTGGTTAAAAGCGCAGAGATTTTACACAATACCTGCCTCGAACTAACACGCGGTCAATTTCTGGATATGTCTTATGAAGAAAGAAATGATCTTGCGGTGGAAGATTACTGGCCCATGATCTCCGGTAAGACGGCGGTACTGCTTTCCGCCTGCTGCCATATCGGCGCGCTCCTTGGCGGCGCAGAGGAAACCAGGCAGGAAGCATATCGTTCCTTCGGTCACTACCTCGGGCTCGCCTTCCAGGTGCAGGATGACGTCCTTGGGATTTGGGGAGACGAGGCTCTCACTGGTAAATCTGCTGCTAGCGATCTTACTGAAGGAAAAAATTCCCTTCCCGTGTTAGCAGGTCTCGGAACGAACGGAAAGTTTGCAGCCCGCTGGCATCAGGGCCCAATCCGCGTGGACGAAGTGCAGGAGCTGGCACGCGTCCTTGCCAGTGAAGGCGGCTATGAAGCAGCTACCGATGCAGCGAAGCAGATGACAGACCTTGCCCTCTTGAGCTTACGGGAGGCAGATCCTCAGGGAGAAGCCGGAGACGCATTATTCGAACTGACTGACAAATTACTGAAACGAAATCAATAATCGGTGAGGTAAAACCGCTACCACAATCAGCCATATTGACATCACTTCTCAGCCTGGCGTATAATTCCATTTAGCACGCGGGTGTAGTTCAGTGGTAGAACGCTTGCTTCCCAAGCAAGATATCGTGGGTTCGAGTCCCATCACCCGCTTTGATCCGAGGCGCTGCAGCGCCTCTGCAAAATGTCGAGGAGAGGCTCCCTCGACATTTTTGTTTGGTAATTTGTAAGGTACCTGTCATGTCCTCCCCCTTCAGTCCTATGTAAAATTCATGTCGGAGGTTCCTCAAAATGGTGTCAACAGAGAGTAAAGGAACAATATTGTATGTTGAAGACAACCCCGACAATCGTCTACTCGTCAGGCGGGTCCTGCTTTCTGAGGATTATTCGCTCCTAGAGGCGACAGATGCCATGGATGCTCTCAATGTACTCAAGACTGCCCGCCCGGATCTGATCTTGATGGATATTAACATGCCGGATATGGACGGTTATACTTTAACGGCGAAAATCAAATCCCTTCCGGGGTTTGAGCGCGTGCCGATTCTGGCTGTCACGGCAAATGTGATGCGTGGTGATAAAGAAAAGACTCTGGAGGCCGGGTGTGATGGATATATTCAGAAGCCACTGGATATCGAACAATTAACCCGGGAAATCGAAAAGTTTCTTTCGAGGAGAACCAATGCCTGATGTTACCGATACCCAACCGATAAAAAAACCCTCCATTCCCAAAGATGCCACCGTCCTGGTTGTGGAAGATAATGTTGCCAACTTCGTCCTGATCGCTCGCATGTTAGGATACCTTGGCATCCACTGTGAATGGAAGACTTCAGGCTACGAGGTGGTGGAGTATGCAGATACGCTTCAACGCCTGGACCTGATCCTGATGGATATTCGTCTGCCTTATGAAGATGGTTACGGGGCGCTAAAAAAGATACGCGCTTCCCATCGGCTTAAGTCGATTCCCATTATTGCAGTGACAGCGGAAGCCAGCACAGATCAGATGAATAAAGCAAAAAGCTCGGGCTTCGACGGTTTTCTCGGCAAACCGCTGGACCCGGATAAATTCCCGGATCAGATTCGCCGCATCCTAAATGGAGAATCCGTTTGGGAATTTAGTTAGCAGAACGTTCCTTTAATGGTAGTCAATCCCTTGCATAAACACTTTTTCGTCACCGCATACTTTATTGTTAGTGACCAACGTTTACAGCTTCTTCCATCCGCCGGGCCGCTGGAACCGGAGTCGCCAACGACGATTCCAGGCGGGATTGAACTTCCTTTATCTCTGTCTGAAGTAGAAAGCCTTTTTCGCTCTGGACCCATTCACGTGGATTTGCAAGTCGCGTCTTCCCTACCTCATCCCCTTATCGACTACCCTCATCAATTGGGATGTAAGGCGGCCGCGTATGTTCCCATCCTCCAAAAAGGACACCTACGCGGTCTTATGCTAATTGGCACACGCGAAGAGCACGAGATCAACGCAGATGTGATCAACGCGTTCGTCAGGACAGTCTGGCTGACAGCAACCGCGTTGGAGATATCAACCTCTTCAGACCTTACGGATCAGCGCCGAGCTGCAGAAGCTAAAGCTCTCAATAGGCTGGCATCCAACATGGCAAATGTAGATGACTTACGAGCCTTTTACAAGTTGATCCACGAGGAAGTTCGTTCCATCATCGGCAACCACGGATTCGTGATTGCGTTATACGACCAACGCACGAACTCTATCAATATCCCTTATCTTTATGAGGAGAATAAATATTCTTCCATTGACTCTTTTCCATTGGGAGAAGGTTTGACATCGATTTTGATTCGCACGCGCGAGTCATTGATGCTGGTGGAAGATACAGAGAGACGAGCGATGGCGATGGGTGCGAAAATCGCGGGCAAGCCTGCTCTCTCTTGGCTAGGGGTTCCTTTATTGGCGCGAAATGAGGCGATTGGTGCACTCATCGTTCAAGATCTGGAGCGAGAACACTGTTTCGACATCCGGGACTTGCAATTTATGGTGGCTGTGGCAAATCAGGTTTCAGGCGTCATTCATAACGGGGTACTGATCAAAGAGAGCAAGAAAAGCGCCCTTCAATTTGAAACCGCCGCTGAGATCGCACGGGATATCAGCAGTTCGCTGGACTTGGATGAGCTCTTAGAAAAAGCTGTAGAGCGAATTCGCTCTCGATTCGATTTTTATCACGCGGCAATTTTTCTTAAAGATTTGCCAGGCGAGTCTGTTGTGATTCGTGAAGCGACAGGAGATGCCGGTGCACAGTTGAAACGGACAGGTTACAAACTCGGCATTGGATCGAAATCCGTCGTTGGGCTTGTAGCCGAGCATGGCGAGCCTCTGATTGTAAACGATACGACACGTGACCCCACTTATCAGGCCAACCCGCTTCTGCCTGAAACCCGCGCCGAAGCCGCTTTGCCATTAAAGGTCGGGGATCGAATCGTGGGCGTTCTCAATGTGCAGAGCAAACAGGCATATGCTTTCTCTGAGGAAAACTTACGTACCTTGCAGATCTTGGCTGATCAGTTAGCGATTGCTGTCATAAATACGGAGCTATTTGCCGAAACTCAGGAACATCTGGCACAGCACCGTCTCTTACATCACATCACCACAACAGCTGCTTCTGGAACGACACTTAATGAGGCACTACAATCAGCGGTCAATGGATTGCAGGTGACCCTCGGAGGCGATCGAGTCTCGATTTTATTGGCAGATCGTGAAAAGAAAGTATTGGAGGTACGAGCAGCCGTTGGTTACGCCAATGATGTGTTCGATCTCCGTATTCCCATAGGAAGTGGCATCACAGGCTGGGCAGCCGCGCACCGTCGAACCTTGCGCCTTAACAATGTTTTGGCCGATACTCGATATATTGAAGGAAGTCCAAATACTCGTTCTGAAATGGCAATCCCGCTTCTATATCGGAGCGAGCTCCTTGGTGTTCTAAATGTTGAGAGTGAACAGCTTTCTGCTTATGCAGAGAATGATGAGGAACTGCTAGGAACGCTGGGAGGCAGTCTTGCTGCAATCATTGCAAACGCCCGATTGCTGGAACAGATTCGTGCCCAAGCAGAGCGAGAGCGCATTCTGTTCGAAATTTCCGATAAGATCCGACGCACCACCGATATGGAAACAATCTTGACAACAACTGTAAGTGAACTCACCCGCGCGGTGGGCGCAAGCAGCGCCAAAATTCGGCTAGGCACCCCTCCCGTGGGACCGCAGGCAGACAAGGTCTGATTGATGATTAAGCGATTTCCCTTCGATCAATTCATACATCGCACTGGTGGATGGTCATTAATGATCATAATTGCCATGGTCCAGCTTCTTTCCCTGTTCGGAGCAATTCCCGGACTTCTTTCCGTCAAAGTCAACGCTGAGTTTGAAGCAGGACCGCTTGAATTCTTTTCTACGATTGTTCCGATTCTGATCTTGGTTACGAATCTGTGTCTTCTTGGGGTGAGCTGGTGGATTACACCAACCGTTCGTAAGAGGCTCAACGAATATGCGGTGGGCATACGTGGATCAAATTTGGAAGAGGAGTTTCTAGCTTGGCGTGAAATCACCAGTTTAGGTTGGCGTCACGCGATGGCTGCTGTGATTCTTACTTTGCTGGTCATCGTCCTGCCTGGATTCTTGATTTCGTTTGCCGGAGGAGAACCACTCGCTTCCGCGTTTCAGCCGAACGCGCTCAATGCATCGGATCCTGTTTACATCCTCATCGGTGGAGTGGTTTCTTTAGTTGGATCTGTACTCCTGGCGATGCTGCTGATTGAACGCCTCACACTTCCGATCAGGCTGCTCCTCCTTCCAAAAGACTTTGAAACACAACTAAAGGGTCGCTCTGGACTCTTGCTTAATAGCAAGTTTCTGGTTTTGACCCTTGCCTTGATATTTATCTCTGTTTTGCTTATTGCGCCGATTGGTTATCAGCATACAGTTCGCGTTCTTTATGCAGAAGTCAGCTCCTTTGAGATCTTTCGTGGATTGCAACTTCAATCTATCGTCTTTAGTCTGCTCGCGTTACTACTGGGTGCCGTATTCTCCTACTACGTAGCGAAGTCAATTTCGAATCCGATCTATGATCTAATTCATACGTTCAATAAGATCGAACAGGGAGATCTGACCCAGCGTGCTCCAGTCAGCAGCACAGATGAAATGGGGATCGTAACCGTTCAATTCAACCGTATGGTGGCAAGGCTGGAATCACTCCAGGGGACACTTGAGCAACAGGTCATAGAACGTACTAAACAACTGGCTGCCACAAACGAAGTGGGGAGGGTTGCCGCGTCCAGCCTCGATCCGGAGCAGTTGCTTGCCAGGGTCTTACCTCTTTTCCCTGAACAATTTGGCTACTACTATGCAGCGATCTATCTTTTGGACCCCAGCGGAAAGTGGGCAGAGTTAAGGGAAGCCACCGGTGAGGCAGGTAGAGTTCTGAAACAAAACCGACATCGACTGGATTTATCTGGCAAGAGTATGGTCGGCACAGCCATCCGTGAACAAGCCCCTCGGATTGCCCAGATTGCCTTGGAAGAAAACCAACGAGTTGATAACCCGCTGCTACCATATACACGTTCGGAAATTGCGCTTCCCCTTATAGTGGGTGATCGTGTATTGGGTGCTTTGAATGTTCAGTCCACGCGCGAGGCGGATTTTGGTCCACAGGTCGTTGAGACAATGAAGAACATGGCAGGTCAGGTTGCCATCGCCCTGGAAAATGCCCGTTTATTTCAAGAAGCCCAACAAGTGATCCGGGAATTGCGCACCGTTCACCAGCAATATTTGCTGGAAGGCTGGAGCGAATTTTCCGAAGAGAACAACAAGCTGGAATATCATATTGGCGACGAGGAAGAGGATGGTTCCCGCAGACTGGAGGTGCCCATCAGCCTGCGAGACCAGATCCTGGGTGAGATCCTGCTTGAGGGACAACGCGAATGGACCTCCGATCAGCAGAGTCTTGTGGACGCTGTCGCGACTCAGGCTGCCATTGCCCTAGAAAATGCGCGCTTAGTCAGCGAAAGTCGCCAAATTGCAATCCGAGAGCGCATGGTAGGGGAAATCAACTCGAAGATCTGGGCATCTGCAACGATCGATGGAGTCCTTCAAACGGTAATCAAGGAACTGGGTAGACGCTTAAATGCCTCGAGCGCAACCATCGAACTTCGTATTGAGGATACGGGGGAGGAAGCATGAGAAATACAACTCCTTCTCCAAAAAACTCTGTTGGAGAGTTTTTTTCCTATGAACAGTGGCGTGAACGATTCCTGAAGGTGATATTGCAGGGTTCATGCATCTTGGGTTTTGCTGCAATTGCCCTCTATCTCCTCTCGCCTGTCTCGCCAATGTACAAAATTCTGGCGATAGCAACCTACGGAATCTTAGTTCTGGTAACTCTTTTCACGAATTTATCCTATAATCTTCGAGCGGGTACCTTTCTCTTCCTATTGTTTTTTGCCGGTCTGAGCTCTCTGTTCGATTATGGTATTGCAGATGCTTCAATTCTGTTGTTAGGTTTTATTGTCATGACGGGGCTGTTGTTTTCCCCGCGGATGGGCACGTATTCAATCATCGCGATCACGGTGCTGATTGTTCTGGTCTTAGGGTGGCCAAGCGCCTCTCTAATCGACTCCGCACGATTGACTGCAATCCTGTTGATTGTTTCGATAATTATCGCGATCGGGTTACAAACATTCCAAGACGAATTTTCAAAGACACAAGAAGAAGCGCGAAAGACTCTGGTTGCATTGCGCGAGGAACATTCCGCGCTGGAAGAAAGAGTACAGGAACGAACCATTGGCTTAACTCGTAAAACCGAACAATTACGTGCGACTTCCTATATCGCGCGTAAAACAGCCGAGGTGCAGGATCTGGCTACTTTGCTAGATACTGTTGCTCAACTGGTCACGGACCAGTTTGGGTTCTATCATACAGGTGTTTTCCTGATAAATGAGAGTGGAAATCGAGTCGTGTTGCAGGCGGCCTCCTCGGAAGGCGGCAAACGCATGCTCGAGAGGGGCCACGAACTAACCATTGGAATGCAGGGGATCGTCGGATATGTAGCCGCGCAGAAGAAACCACGCATTGCTCTGGACGTAGGAATAGATGCTGTCTTCTTCAACAATCCCGATTTCCCGCTCACTCGGTCTGAGGTTGCGCTACCTTTATTGATACGAAACAAAATTTTAGGCGTGTTGGATATTCAATCTGACCGACCACAAGCATTCAATGTGGACGACATTGATGTGCTTCAGACTTTGTCTGATCAAATTGCCATTGCTATAGAAAACGCGCGTCTATTGGATGAGACACAGGCAGCGATCACACAACTGGAGGCACTGACGAGCATGCGCACCCATGAAGCGTGGATCCAAAAACTTCAAGAACAGGAACGCGCCTTTACCTATACCCCGCTCGGGTTACGCGCCGAAAAACTACCTCAGATCAGCAACAATACCATACGCACTTCCATTATGCTCCGCGGACGAAAGATTGGAAACATTTCCATTGCGCGGAAAGGTGATGGGAAATGGAGCCGCTTGGACGAACGCTTATTAGAAGAAGTTGCCAGCCAAGTAGGGTTGGCGGTCGACAACATCCGTCTGCTTGAAGAAGCAACTCAACGCGCCCGACAAGAACAGACGGTTGGTAAACTCGCAGCTCAGTTCAGTCAATCCCTCGATCTGGATACCCTCTTACAAACTGCTGCACGTGAACTCGGCAAACTCCCTGATGTATCTGAAGTCTCTGTAATTGTTGGACAGGATGACGGACAAACATCGCCATTGAAGCAGCAACCAAAAGCAGTGTAATCTAACATGAACCAACCGATAACATCGACGAATGACACCAGAGCCCTGGACCAGCGTCTCGCGAGCAGATTTTACGCAAGCAGACGTTATAACCCTATATTTCTAGCGGCAGCTGGGTTAGGTCTGATTGCTATTTTCCTGTTGACGCAGTTCGGTATCATGGGCAATCCGGCCCCTCAATTGTTATACATCGGCAGTACCACTTTGTTGTTTGCCATTGCCGAAATCCCGTTATTAGCTCTTGCGCAACGCAACCATGGGCTTGTTGCAACTTTCGCAGGTTCGGCGATTGCCGGGATTTTCGCGATACTGTTGACTCTATTCTGGCAGGGAATTGTACCAGCCACCGTTTTGATTGCGTTGGCTACACCGTTAATTGCTCTGCGCACCGGCATATCTCGCAGATATGTTTTACTCCTTATAGTGATGCTCGGGACAGTTCTCGGTGTGATCTTTACTGTGAATGCCGCCTCCCCTTTGGAACGGCTTCAGAATAACAATTCTGCTGCGGTTGCAAGTATCGTTTTCTTAGCCGCTACCGGGCTTTTGTTACTAACAATCACCAACATATCACAAAACAGAAAGTTTCCGAGCATACAACGATTGTTACTGACTTCTTTCATTATCATCGTCACAGTTCCAATCATTATGACAGCTGTCCTATCTGCGATTGGAGCTTATGCCAATAGTCAGACTCAAACCTTTAATACGCTTCAAGCAATCGCAACTCTCAAACAAAATCAGATTGAAAATCTGCTATTGGATCTTCAAAATGACGCCAGGAGCCTTTTGGCAGATTCCCGATTTGTGACGAACACATCAGAGGCTCTGACAGCAACCGATATCAATCCACGGGAGCATGAAAACCTCAAAAGACAGGCAAGATTGCGCATGGTTGATATATTAGGGGCAGAAGAAGAAGCCTACAACGAGATTATGGTACTGAACACAGAAGGTGATGTGGTTATTTCCACCGTTCCGACAAGTGAGGGATCCAACTTTGGAGATGACACCTTCTTCCAGCAGGGAATCTCAGAATCTTATGTTGGGTTTGTTGATGTGCCTGCATTTGGTACTGACAATCTGATCCTTGCAACGCGCATTGTGGCCGAGGATCGACAAACAATCCGTGGTGTCCTTGTACTACGCTCCAATGGCGCCACGATTAGAAGGATCATGGAAGTCACGCCCGGCTTTACCGAAGCGGAGACTTATTTGGTTGATTTAAGCTCTAAACCGGTCACAAAAACACATGTGACAACCACATTTATCAACACGGAGGCAGCCTCCGATGCTATTTCGAAGCATACGATGGAAGGGAAAGCCATCTACTCAAATTATGTAGGGCAACAGGTACTTGGTTATTATGAATGGTTCCAGCCATTGCAGGTAGTAATCATCGCAGAGGCGCCATTAAGTTTCGTTGTGAATAATTCGGTACGTGCTCTCGCTGGCAGCGCCCTGCTCGCCTTATTTGTAGTCGGCATCGCGGTTGCAGCTGTTGCGCTTTCAGCTCGCGCAATTGCAAACCCAATCAAAATTCTTGCACAAACAACGGAAAGTTTTGCGGCAGGTCAGTTATCTGTCAGAGCTCCGATAAACCGGGAGGATGAGATTGGAGCGCTTGCCAAAGCCTATAATCAGATGGCATCACAGCTACAGGAGATCATCGGTAAGCTCGAGCAGGGGGTTGCAGACCGCACAAAGGATCTTGAAAGTCAAACCTTGCGTCTCCGTGTGGCAGCAGAAATTGCCCGTGATGCCGCCTCCGCGCGCGATCTTAATGAGTTGCTCACACGTGCATCTGAACTAATCATAAGCCGTTTCGATTTTTACCACGTCGGCATCTTTTTGGTTGACAGTAACAAGGAATATGCTGTTTTAGTTGCCTCCCCCACCGAACCTGGAAGGCAAATGCTTGAGAATCGTCATAAACTCCGTGTGGGAGAGGTTGGGATTGTCGGTCGAGTTTCTGCAACGGGGGAACCACGGATTGCACTCGATACCGATACGGATACTACCTTTTTTAATAATCCTTATCTTCCCAATACCCGTTCTGAAATGGCTTTACCATTGAAAGTAGACAACCACGTTATCGGCGTTTTGGATGTACAGAGCGAACAACCACAGGCATTCAACGAAGATGATATTGCAATCATGCAAGTCATGGCAGATCAACTTGCTACCGCGATTGAACGTACCCGCCTCCTGCAGGAAGTAGAACGGAATCTAAAGGAGCTCGAAAGCGCGTATGGACAATTCACCCGCGATAATTGGAAAAAATTAGCTGACGCCACTCTAACAGGTAATCTTGGATATCGGTTTGATCATGTGCGTCTTGAGCGGATCATGGAGTTACCACAACTGGCTGGTGCTGCTCTTTCGAGTGGAAAGACGGTCAATTCCAATGGTAAGTATTCACAGTCGGATCCGGAACACAGCATTGCTATTCCGATCAACCTACGTGGGCAAACGATCGGTGTAGTCAATCTAAAGCTTAAGGAAGGTTATGACCGCAATACAGTTTCGATTGCTGAATCGGCGGCGGAGCGACTCGCATCCGCTCTGGAGAGTGCTCGACTGTATAAGGATGCCCGGTTACGTGCGGATCGTGAACAGTCGATTTCGCGTGTGACCACAGCCATCAGTGCTTCTACAGGGTTTGACCAGATCCTTCAAAGTACTGTCCGAGAAATCGGAAATTTGCTGGGTGATACGGAGGTTACGATTCAGATTCTTGATGAACCTCTAACTGCGAAACGGGATACGGCCCAGGACAAACCATAGTATGCAAAACATTTTTCACAAAGTCTTTGCATCTCCCGTCTTTCCAGGAGACGAAAATAAGACACGCTCTGCTGCAATCTTGAATACGATTGGTTGGAGCACACTGCTTATGTTGCTGTGTATCCTCATAATTCGTATGGCGCAGGGAAATGATCTAAATTTTGCGGAGGTGAATTGGATTTTGGCTTCAGTCAGCGTGGTGACCGCATCGGTACTGTATATGTCTGATAGAGGGTATGTTAAGTCAGCCAGTTTTATTTTCGTTGTCACGCTCTGGAGCGGATTATCGTATGTGGCATGGGCTGCCGATGGAATTCGGGACATTGCTTTTTTCGCTTACGTAATTCCAATCCTAATCGCAGGGCTTCTTATCGGCTGGCGCGGTGCAGCCACGGTAATACTTTTCAGTATTCTCTCTGGCTGGTCACTGGCTTATGCGGAGGCAGCTCAATTATTTATCCCTACTCTTGACGAGCCGTTAAATTTCGCTCGTGATATGACCGGCGTTTTTGTTTTGATTGGAGTTTTGATTTACTTAATCATCACAAGTCTTCAAAACACTCTTGCCAAATCACAATCCGTGGCGGAGGCATTGTCTGCTTCCAATCGCGAACTAAATGAGCTCCAAACCCACCTG
Source organism: Anaerolineales bacterium (assembly GCA_035699125.1). GTDB lineage: Bacteria > Chloroflexota > Anaerolineae > Anaerolineales > Villigracilaceae > Defluviilinea. Next base: position 52,641 of record DASSBC010000005.1, on the reverse strand, counting down.
CAACAACAGGTCGAAGAGCGGACTGCCGATTTGAAGAAGCGTGCCACGCAGTTAGAAGCTGTCTCAACTGTCGCGAGAACGATTGCGTCAGTAAAAGATGTCAACACGCTACTTCCAGCCATAACAAAGTTGGTCAGTCAACAATTTGGGTTTTACCATGTTGGTATCTTCCTTTTAGACCAACAGAACCAAAATGTTGTGCTTCGTGCCGCGAATAGCTCGGGAGGCTTGCGGATGCTAAGCCGGCAGCATAGCTTACCCTTAGACTCACATAGCATAGTAGGGTATTCAACTCTGCACGGTGAGCCTCGCATTGCCCTCGATGTTGGAACGGACTCAGTCTATTTTGATAACCCTGATCTACCAGACACCCGCTCAGAACTGGCAATTCCATTACGCGTAGGCGGAGAAGTCATTGGTTCTATGGATGTCCAAAGCACAGAGAAAAATGCTTTCTCACAGGAGGACATTGGTGTGTTACTAACCCTAGCAGACCAGGTTGCTATCGCCATCGAAAACGCCCGCTTGTTTGAAGAGACAAAAAAAGCACTGAACGAATCAAGGAATATGTTCGAACAATATACGCAACACGAATGGCGTAGTTTCGCCGGGCGTGCCAAGACACGCGGGTTTCTTTTCGACGGAAAGCATGTAATTCCGTTGGATAACAATGCAAAGCTGGAATCGATCAAAGCAATCAGGCAGACCGGGAGTCTCATCCGCGAAAAAGCTTCTGGGTCGGTTGCGATCCCCATAAAACTGCGCGGGCAGACTATCGGCGTGTTAGATGTAAGACCAAAAAATGGACAACGACCGTGGAAACCAGATGAGATTGCGTTGCTGGAGGCTGCTGCAGAACGAGCTGCACTGGCACTAGAAAATGCCCGCCTGATCGAAAGCGCTCAACGTCGTGCTGCACGAGAACGTGCCATTGGAGATATTTCTTCCAAGATAGGTGCCGTAAGCAATTTGGAGTCGATCCTTCAAACAGCAGTTGAAGAATTGGGTCGCAAAATGGGCAGCGCGACTGAAGTGTCATTAGAGATCAACCCCATCGACGATCCAAGTCATGAGTGATCACTTTATAAACAGGCAAAGCGATGCAGACCGTACTACGTAAATTTTTTAGCCCACCTGTCTTTCTGGAAGACGAAGATAAAACTCGTAAAGCACGATATGCCCACGTGATTGCGCTAGGGCTTCTAGCGGTTGCTCTTGCGTATGAGCTGCTTGTCAGAATCTCAGCGGGCTCCATGATCCCCTCAAGTTTTGAGCTGATATTAATCGGATTTGCCTTAACCTGCATCGCTGGGTTATGGCTTCTAAAAAGAGGCTACGTTCGGCTTATATCTTTATTACTGGTCGTCTTAATTTGGTTGACTTCAAATGGTTTCGCTGCGACAAGCTACGGAGCGAGAGATGCATCCTACATCATAAATTTTGCGATTGTTCTGATGGCTGGCTTATTATTAGGCTGGCAAGCGGCTGGGATGATTACCCTTGCCAGCGTCATCTCGGGCTTTGCACTGGCATATGCTGAACAAAATGGACTCATCGAAATTGCATCCTATCCCGTTTTCTTGTATGCACGCGATGTCACATTTGTCTTTGTATTAAACGGTGTCTTTATTTACCTGCTAATGACTGGCTTAGAAAATGCACTGTCGAGATCTAGAACAAACTTAAAAGAACTTGAAGCGGCAAACACCAGCTTACACCTTACCCAAACAGAGCTCGAGGCACGTACGTCAGACCTACTGACCGCAAACAGCCAGTTGGAAAATCGTACGAAGAAGCTCCATGCTGTTGCGGAAATCACCCGAACATCTACCACCCTGCGTGGCTTTGATGATTTGCTCTCTTCGATTCCAATGATCATCAGTAACCGATTGGGGTATTATCATGTAGCGCTCTTTTTGCTTGATGAACAGAAAAAATATGCCATTATGCGTGCTTCAAACACAGAAGCCGGACTGAAAATGCTTGCACGTGGGTATCGGCAGCCTGTAGGCCAGTTGGGAATGGTTAGCTCGGTGGCGCAAGCTGGACAGCCGCGCATTGCCCAGAATCTCACTAGTGAAAATTCAATTTCTCAAGACTCTGAACTTTGGGAGACCCAATCGGAGTTGACATTACCGCTAAAGTCGGGCGATGAAATTATTGGAGTTCTCGATATTCAATCTTTGAACCTTAATGATTTCACTGAAGATGATATTTCCACATTGTCAATTCTTGCCGATCAGGTGGGAATTGCCCTCCAAAACTCACTTTTGTTTGAAGAATCACAAAGAGCATTACGAGAGGCAAACATCGAATCGGCGCAGGCGGCTAGTCGAGCGTGGACGCAATATGCAGACACACTTCACATGAAAGGCTATCGCTATGATGGCATTAAGTCGGAGCCTCTGAAGGACACAAAGTTGGCGAACAAAGAAAGTGACTCTTTGCTGATCCCTGTGCAGCTACGTGGTCAAACGATCGGAAGATTGAAGTTGAATCCCGCTGATCGCACTCATACATGGACAGACGACGAATTATTGATGGTGAAGGCAACGGCAGAACGAGTTGCTCTCGCTCTTGAAGGCACACGTTTGCTGGACGAGGCTCAAAAGCGTGCAGAGCGCGAATCTTTTCTCTCTGAAATTGCGACGAAACTGGGCGCCTCATTCCAACTGGATTCCATTTTGCGCGATACCGTGCAGGAGCTGGGACAAACTTTACCGAATTCGACGGTGTCCTTCCAGCTTGTGAATCCTTCTGTAGCTCACCATGATCCTGAGCAACAAATGCCGAATGGTTCATCGCGGGAGTAAGTCATGGAACTCAATAAGACACGGACGACAAGCGAACAGGCCATCAGCAGATTTACCCGTCTTTTGACGTTCTTGATTAGCCCCCACTCGAGCGTTCAAGATATTGGGGAAAGAGCGCGTGCACAACTCCTGGGGATTGTAACGCTGATTCTCAGTGCTGTGTATTCTTGGGCATTGATCGTGAGATCAGGGTCATTTAGTGACTTTATAGCGCTGCTTTTCATTACCATTCTTGCCTATACACTTAGTCGAACACCGTACTACCAGATTGGAATTTACTTATTCTGCTTCAGTTTCACAGCGTTCGCATACATCACTCTTTTGCTGGGAACCGCCAACAGCTTTAGCTCGGCGATTACCACCAGTGTTCACGTTTCACTTGTTGTTGCAAGCCTCCTGCTTCCCCCTCGAGGTCTTGTGGCCCTTGTTATTTTCGTGGCAATGGCGTCCTTTACAGCACCCCTATATTCAAAGGTGCCTGTGGCAATTGACAGTGATTTTTATAAAGATTCAGGGGTGGCTATTTCGATCGGACTTGTTCTGATTGGCGCCACAGTGTTTCGTAGTTTCATCGAAGGAAAACGTATAGAACAAATAAATCAGGCAAACCGCGAGCTGGAAGATCTGACAACAAATCTTGAACAGCGGGTGAACGAACGCACAGTTGAACTAGAAAATGCAAATGCACAGATAATGCGGCGCGCAGCACAACTCAAGGCAGTGACAGAACTCTCCGAATCCATATCACAGGTGCAAAACTTGAGTGATCTCTTTCCCGCAATCACGAAGCTAATCAGCGAGCGATTTGGTTTTTATCACGTTGGTATTTTTTTGCTCGACCAGGATCGTGAATACGCCGTTCTACAAGCTGCCAATAGCGAAGGCGGCAAAGAAATGCTGGCAAGGGACCACCGCTTAAGGCTTGGTGTTGGTGTAGTTGGGTTTTGCGCCCAGGCTGGACAACCTCGCATTGCCCTGGATGTAGGGGCCGATGCAGTCTTTTTTAATAACCCGGATCTACCAAACACACGCTCAGAAGTGGCATTGCCCATATTTTCTCGGGGAGAGACGATCGGCGTTCTCGATGTTCAGAGCACCGAAGCAGGGGCATTCTCGTGGGAAGATTTGCAGGTTCTTACGGCGCTCGCTAACCAAGTATCGATTGCTATGGAAAATGCACGATTGCTCATGGAAACACGCGCGGCCCTTGTACAAGTGCAAGAGGTCTATAATGAATTTACTCGTACTGCCTGGAGCCGTACAGTCACCCAAATGGAACAGCGCGGCTTTCGCTTCCAAAGTGGACGGATCGAAATGCTGGAGGAAGATCTACAAAGCCCCGAAGTGACTTCCGCAGTCGCAAGCGGGGAAGTGAAGGCGAATCAAACCAATGGAATTCTGGGAAAACACGCCTCGATGGCTGTTCCGGTTAAGTTACGAGGTGAAGTCATCGGCGTTTTGCATGTCGAAGCAAATGACTCCCAGAAGCACTGGCAGAATGATGAAATTAGCCTAGTGCAGGCGGTTGCCGAGCGGGCTGCATTTGCTATGGAGAACGCGCGTCTGTTTCAGGATGCCCGCCGTCGTGCCACCAAGGAACGTCTGATCTCGGAAGCCAGTGCTCGCATTAGTAGTGCGCTTAATGTCGAGAATATCCTGCAAGCGACAGCGGAAGAATTGGAACGGGTACTGGGCGGTTCAGAAATATTAATTCAGTTCCAGGACAAGGAGCAACCGTGAGTATAAGTAAAAAGCCCGCAGAACGCTCCTGGAAAAACCGCGCAACAGAATGGTTGTGGATCAGTGGAATTGCAACTCTCCTGTTTGCAGCATCTGAGCTTGCTGCCTTGCGAGTAAGCGGTAGTCAGCAAGTTTGGGCTATTCTTCCTATCTTTTTGGCAACTCCTTTTTTCATTTGGCTAGTGACGACAAGTAAATTGCCAGCAGCAGGAATCGTTTACTCATCCGCTATTGCGCTGCAGTCCCTTCTTATGCCACTCGCGCTGAGCGGGCTGGGTGTGCCCCATTCGATAGCATCAGCCGCATTGATAAGCAGCATTGGACTGGCAACACTACCGCGGAAATATGTTGGCCGTATCTTTGTGCTTAGCTTAATTACGTTACTTGCAACGCTTCTCATCGACGCAGTTGGAAGTTCCGGCCGTCCGGTAGCCCCTTTCGTCCAGGCTCGCTGGGCCTTTTCGGTTGTTGTTTCCGTTCTCCTTGTCGCAGCCTACGCTAAAGGATTTCTGCTGTTGGATCTCCGAACTAAGATTGTCACCGCTATCTTGGGCACAGGTGGTATAGCACTCGTTATAGTTACTACGTTTGCCTTTTATCAGGCTGGGAAAACCATCGACTTTCTTACAACACGACTCGATTCAAGCGTTTCCCAGCTCGGCGAAGAACAGATAATCAATACAGTACGAATCGAAGCCAGCCGGGCAAATGAGCAGTTTGAGGATATTTCAGAAGAAGTCACCGGACTCGCTCAAAATTGGGTTTCATTACGGGAACGGGCTGAGATTCTTAATCGGTCCCCCTATTGGGATGCTAGTAAGAGCCTCATTCGATTGAGCGAAGGGCAGTTTGGCAATAGTGCCAGCGATACATCATCGGTTTTCGTGCCAGTTGGCACGCCAATCGATGATGACCTGATCACTGATCTGAATGTATCTGCCTATCTGGATTTTTCAGTTCCCGCCATATTACAGGAACATCCATCGCTTCTTGCCTTATACGCGATTGATACGAGAGGCGTCACTCGGTACTACCCCAATATTGAACTTGCATCGGTTGTCCCTCCAGACTTCGATACAACCGAACGTCCCTATTATTTGGTAGCATCCCCACTATTTAATCCCCAACAACTCCCTCGTTGGACCATCCCTTATGTCGATGCCACAGGTGGAGGACTAGTTGTGACCGTTGCTGCACCTGTTTATGAAGGAAACAACTTCGCCGGGGTCCTCGCTGCAGATATGCAATTGACTCAAATCACTGAGCAAATCAGTGCTATCAAGATGGGAAAGACTGGTTATGCCTTCATGATAGATGATGCTGGGAGAATCATCTCCATGCCCGAGGCTGGTTTCGATATGTTCGGTCTCCGCCCAGAGGACATGAACAGCGAGGAGTTTTTCAAGCAAACCATCCTGGGTGAAGGTTCGGTCGAGCTACAAGCCCTAACGAAGCGAATGACGGCAGGCGGAAGTGGTCTTCTTATCATTGACGTCAATGGAATTGACACATATATTTCCTTTCACCCTGTAAAGACAAATGGATATAGTGTTGCCCTGGTGGTTCCTGTGGCCGAATTGCAAGGGGCAATTACAGTGGCTCGTAACGAAACTGAGCAGCAAATAAAAGCGGCTATCCTGGGCGCTGCAACTATCCTGCTCAATATGCTTGTGATCGCTTTCGCAATTAGTCTAGGGTTGGGTCAGGTTATTGCGGCGCCCATTCAGCGGCTTACGCTGGCGGCTAAGCAAATTACGGCTGGTGACTTAACAGTCCAGACATCGGCAACAACCAGTGATGAAATCGGGACGCTGGCGAATGCCTTCAACACGATGACGTCAAGGCTGCGGGAATCCCTAGAAGAACTCGAAAAGAGAGTCGATCAGCGGACAGCAGAACTTTCCCAAGCCAATGAAAGAATCGAGCGGCGCGCGAAACAATTCGAAGCCATTGCGCATATTACACGAACGATCACCTCAACCCGGGATCTTGATCTACTTCTTTCACAAATTACAACAGTCATAAACGAAGAGTTTGGCTTTTATCATATTGGTATTTTTCTGCTTGACCCTGCAAAGGAATATGCAATTCTTAGTGCAGCAAATAGCGATGGTGGAAAAAAGATGCTGGAGCGCGGGCATCGATTGAAAATAGGTGAGACAGGTTTGGTCGGGTTTGTAACCGGCACCGGAAAGCCTCGCGTGGCATTGGATACAGAAGCCGACACAGTCTTCTTTAACAATCCAGATCTCCCAAGGACCCGTTCTGAAATCGCGCTCCCTTTACGCGTCGGCGACGAAATCATCGGCGCGCTGGATGTGCAGAGCACCGTGCCCAACGCCTTTTTGCAAGAAGATATCAACATTCTCTCGACTTTGGCGGATCAAGTCAGTATCGCAATTCAAAATGCACAACAGTTTGAAGAGACGCGTAAAGCTTTGAGTGAGTCTGAGGTCCTCACCAAACAGTTCGTTCAATCAGGCTGGCAACGGTTTACAAAAGCCAGAAATCTTCTTGGCATCCGTCATACAGGCGCCAGAGGATCACTTCTTCACAGGAGGAACGGCAAAGAAGAAGATTTGCTGGCGAGCAATCAATTCAAGCGGAACGCACGTGGCGCCGCGTTATCCCTGCCCATTAAGTTACGCGGAGAAGTCATTGGCTTTGTAGATATCCGTACGCCCGACAACCGTCCCTGGGATCAGGATGAATTGGACATCGTCACAGCCATCATCGAACGGGCTGCGATCGCCCTAGAAAACGCACGTCTACTGGAAGAGAGTCAGAAGAACGCTGAAATGGAACGTCTGACGGCAGACATCTCTGGCAAAATCGGCGCCTCTATCAACCTCCGAAATGTATTGGAAACAGCAGTTGAGGAACTGGGACACCTCTTGCCTGGATCTGATATTGTGATTCAGTTCTCGAATGAAAAGCAGGGAATGGGAAACAAATAAGAATGGACGCCAAAACAAAAAGAGACATTATGAACAAGAACATTTGGACATCTTTCATCGTTGCCGTGGTTTTTGGGCTGATTGTATTAACCATTGTGCTTGCAAGCTTTACAATTCCTATTCCGGGTACAGGAGTTGTTACGGATCCGCGAGAAATCTTCGTCACGATTGGTTCAGCTCTAACCGGGCCTTTTGGTGCATTAATAATTGGGCTCTTCGCTGGAATTATGGAGCCAGGAGGCATCCCGCTTGCCAGTCTGCTGGGGCATATCGCGGGCGGACTATGGATGGCTTTTGCGTATAAAAGGTTGGTGTATGACCGTATGCCGATGCCAATCCGCCTAGCAGGATGGGTGGTTCTTGTCATCATTTATTATTATGTGTTTGTAATACCTGGCTTTGTTATTGGGTTAACAGCATTCTACGGAGAGAAAGATGCAATTGGACTTTTTGTGGCGCTTGCAAAGGGAGTGATTGTGGAAATATCGATAACCACCATTGTAACTACTTTAGTCCTGCTAGCTCTCCCCCCAAAATACCATAGACCTCTTTGGTAAATCTGAGAACAATAGTCCGCATAAACCGAGGCACGTTATGACTCTATTCAAAAGCCCACTTATTTGGCGTCTTACTCTTTGGTTTCTTTTGCTATCGCTAATTCCGATCGGCATTGTTCTTGTGTTTGTACAAAGGCAAGTAAGGAATTCAGCGGTAGAGCAACAAATTTTACAAGTAAGCGAGCAGGCACGCCTACTGGCTCTCCAAGTTAAGAGCCAGCCAGAGCGAGCACAGGAAATCACTGAACAGTTTAGAACTGAAAATCAGATGGCGTTTCTACTGGATCACAATGGAGTGTATCTCGCCCACTCTGATGCAACAAAAATTGGAACTTTGGCATCAGAGGACTTAAGTATAGATACGGTGCAAAATCTTCTATCCCAAAGTCCGACAGCCATAGATAACAGTAACGAGGATCAATATATTGGGGCTGCTCCCGCTACCAGTGACGACATTGCTGTTGTGATCACGAACAGCCGGGTGAGCACGGGAAGAATTAATGAATTGTCACAAGGGATTTTGTGGCAGCTTACCGTGGGGCTCCTCATCACTTCACTCGCAGGCGGGACAGCGATTTTTGCTGTGTTGGGACCTGTTATTCAGCTTTCTAAGTTCGCAGATAAGCTTGGCAGCGGCGAACTAGATGCAGAGTTTGACGCCACGGACTTGGAAGGCGAACTCGCAACCTTGGCGAAAAGCCTGAATACACTAGCGGTTCGGATTCGCGCTTCGATTGCAACCCTCGAGCAACGCGTCAGTGAGCGGACAGCAGAGTTAACGGAACGAACCATAGAGTTGGAAGCAGCGAACAGGCAGGTCCGTGCTCGTGCAGCACAACTCGAATCACTAGCACAGGTTGCTCATACAGTTTCCTCAGTTCGTGACCTGCGAGAACTTTTACCCCAAATCGCAAGCGCGATTAGCGAGAAATTTGGTTTCTATCATGTCGGTGTTTTCCTGCTGGATGAGGCGAATGAGTATGCCGTATTGAGCGCAACAAACAGTGAAGGCGGCAGGAAAATGCTGGCACGCAAACATCGCCTGCGCGTTGGTCAGGAGGGGATCGTGGGATATGTTACTGGCACAGGAGAACCACGCATTGTTATGGATGTAGGCCAGGATGCTGTATTCTTCGACAACCCCGAGCTTCCGGAAACCCACTCTGAAATGGCGTTGCCTCTCAAAGCTGAAGACCATATTATGGGCGCCCTAGATGTACAAAGCACTGAAGCTGGAGCCTTTACCGATGAAGATATTCAAATGCTCAGCTTACTTGCAAATCAGGTTAGCCTGGCGATTGAGAATGCCCGGCTTTTTGATGAAACCCGTAATGCTCTGGCTGAAGCGCAGGCAATAAGCCGACAAGTTACTCGTGAAGCATGGGGCCGTGTACCTGTCGAGCATAAGTTATTGGGGTATCGCTATACTGTGGCAGGTGCTGTGCCCCTAAGTGAAACAGTGGATCTGTCAGAACCAGGACATCGAAGCGGTAAAGATAATCAAAAAGAGTTAAGCCAAGTCATGGTCCCTATAGAGTTGCGCGGTGAGGCCATTGGCACGATAATCGTTCAATCTCCATCCACAGATAAATTGAATCAAGATCAAATCAATCTGATTAAAGCTGTAGCAGAACGTGTGGCCCTCTCTGCTGAAAACGCCAGGTTATTCGAGGAAACTACGCGTCGCGCCGAACGAGAACGATTGGTCTCGGATATTACTAGCAAAATCAGAAGCGTAAACGATCCACAATCGATGATCAAAACCGCTATGGAAGAGTTGCGCAGAACCTTGGGTGCCAGTCGCGTGGAGATCATCCCTCAAGCGGTGAAAGGCACTAAATCAACATGATAAACAGATCAAGAGGAACTATGGCATTTGTGATTGCTATGTCAAATGAAAAGGGAGGCGTTGCAAAAACTACCTCTACATTATCTTTGGGAGCTGCTTTAGCGGAATTGAATAATCGGGTTCTGCTCATCGATCTTGATCCCCAAGCAAATCTCAGTCTTGCTCTGGGACTTGAAACGGGGGAGGTGGAATTAACCTCTGCCAGCGTGCTAATTGATAATGTTGCTATTAAGAGCACTATTCGTAGGACAGAGGTGAACAACCTGGATCTTGTTCCATGCAATGCAAGAATTGAAAATGCAGAACAATTTTTACCCATGCGGAGTCACTATACATCTACACTTCGCAATGCCCTTCATGGGGCAACGCTTCCCTATGACTATATCTTACTTGACTGCCCGCCCGCTCTTGGCGCAATCACTTTAAATGCTCTCTCGGCGGCTGATCTCCTCATCATCCCCACCCAGGCTGAGTACTTTTCCGCCTATGCATTACGGAACATGATGGGAACCATTCGTCGCGTCCGGCAGGAAAGTAATCCGAACCTGGCCTACAGGATCTTGGTTACATTGCTTGATCGGCGAAATCGTACGCATCGTAACATATTTGAGCAATTACAAACTACATTTGGGCAGGGAGTTTTCACGACTGTGATCGAAATCGACACGAAACTCCGTGAAAGCCCGATTGCTGGTGTACCCATTACCCAATACAAGCCAACCAGCCGCGGTTCACAGCAATACCGTGTCCTTGCTCAGGAGTTGATTGAATATGCCAAAGAAGAAACCAATCGACAAGCGGCTTAAGAATTTATTCGAAGATGTAAAGCCGGAGCCGGCTCCCACGGAATTTCGCTCTGCGCCCGCACAACCTGCCTCGGACGAGAAGCAGCTTCAACACACAGAAGCGAAACCACCGACAAAAGAACCGCGGACAATGGAAATGGCTAGCGTTGTTTCCCAACCTTCCTCCGCGTTATCCCTGGCATTCCAGTCTGGGCAAAACTCTTGGGCTACATTGCAGGTGGTTGATGAGGCAGAGCAGCGTTCTTGGAGTCAGGATGAACAATTACTGGTAAAACAGGTAGCCGATCAACTGTCACTAGCATTGGAAAATGCGCGCCTATTTCAAGAGACGCAGGCTCGCGCAGAAGAATTGAGTGTGCTGAATGAGATGGGCCGTGAGCTATCGACCAACCTCGATAGCATAGCGATTGCAGAGATTGTATATAGATATACGAGCCGCTTAATGGATACGAGCAATTTTTTCCTAGCTCTCTACGATGAGAAAAATGAGGAAAAAATTTATCCACTGGTTTTTGAGGAGGGACGGCGTATTCAGCTTTCCCCGAGCAAATTGGGGAATGGCGGTTTTTCAGATTACATTATCCGTAGCAAGAAAACAGTATTCGCACCCAATGATGTGCTCGGACACATGAAATTGCTTGGAATCGAGTTTATACCGCTGGCAGAGGATGAAACGCCGTCTCAATCCTGGTTGGGCGTACCACTTTTGATTGGCGAACGAGTGTTGGGATTAATTTCTGTCCAGAGCGTTCGTATACCAAATCTTTATGATATCCATGACCGCGACATCTTAGCAACCATTGCCAGCCAGGCTGCTATCGCCATCGAAAATGCGCGTTTGTTTCAGGAAGCCCGACGGCGTGCCCAGGAGACGGCTGCCCTTGCAGAAGTAGGGCGTGAGATTTCCACCACATTGGATGTCGAGACCGTTCTTACAAAGATTGCGGCATACGCCCGGGATCTGTTCCAGGCTGAAAGCAGTGCCGTGTACCTTCCTGAAGTAGAGGGTGTTGCCTGGCGCGCAATTGCCGTTGTTGGCGCAGAAGCAGAAGAGATCAAGAATGACCTAATTAGTACCGGCGAAGGTATCTTAGGCAAAATCGTCTTAAAAAGATCGGGGCAGATCGTGAACGATGCCTCAAGCCAAACCGGCGCGCTGATCGTCAAAGGGACCATAGAAAGACCGCATGACCACTTGATGGGTGTGCCTGTTCTTTCGGGCGACCGTGTTACTGGTCTTTTGGCGGTTTGGCGCGCTGGCACAGGGAAAGAGTTTACACCGCCGGAGCTGGAATTTTTAACGAGTCTGGCGCGCCAGGCAGCAATTGCGATCCAAAACGCCAGCTTGTTTCAGAATACACAAAAGTCGGAGTCTGAACTGCGCGCACTCTTTGCATCCATGAACGATGTCATCATCGTGTATGACAGGGATGGCCGCTATGTTCGAATTGCTCCTACAAATCCATCCCTGTTAATTCGTCCCCCTGATGAAATGGTAGGAAGGTACATAAAGAATATTTTGCCGCCCGAATTGCATGTCCCGTTTATGAACGCCATTCATGAGGCGCTGAGAAGCAATACGATCGTCAAGATTGAGTATCCACTTACCATTGCCGGAAACAAATTATGGTTTGATGCAAACATTTCAAAGCTCAATGAGGATCAGGTATTCTGGGTGGCGCGCGATATCACGGACCGCAAGATCAATGAGCTAATACAAATTGCCATCACCCAGATTTCCGAAAGTGTACTTTCTTCTAAAACGACGGACGAGCTTTTTAAGTCCATTCATGAAGCAGTAAAACCACTACTTCCGGTGAGTAACTTTTATATTGCACAATATGATCCAGGCAGCCAGCTGATCACATTTCCCTATCATGTGGACGAAATCGATGAGGATTGGTCTCCACGTAGGCTGGGTAGAGGACTAACAAGTTATGTAATTCGCACAGGAAAACCGTTACGCACAACCCCTGAGATTTTCGCTGACCTTCAAGCGGCCGGCGAAGTCGTGAATGATGGCGTACAGTCAGTGGATTGGATTGGTATTCCGCTACGCTCAAAACAGGTCATTTCCGGTGTAATTGCCATTCAGACCTATGATTCTAAGATTCGCCTTACAGAGGAACATAAGGAAATTCTTTCCGTCATCGCGATTCAAGCAGCATCAGCCATGGAACGGTTCTTGTCAGAACGTGAGATTCAAAAATTCAAGCTTGGTATCGACCGTTCTGACAATGCGGTTTTTATCACCGATGTAGAAGGTACGATTCAATACACCAACCCTGCTTTTGAAAATGTATATGGTTTCACAAGTGAAGAAGCTATTGGAAACACTCCCCGGATTCTTAAGTCAGGAATTATTCCTGATGAACAATACAAACTTTTTTGGGAAACGCTTCTTGCCGGTGGAACCATTTCAGAAGAAATCATTAATAAGACCAAGGATGGACGTCTGGTTCCCATTGCAGGAACAAACAGCCCCATTTTGGATGAGCGTGGGAAAACAATTGGTTTCTTGGCTGTGCATCAGGATATTACCGAGCGAAAATTATCGGAAGAAGCGCTTAAGAGGCGAAATGATTATCTGGCAGCCTCTTCTGAGATCGGACGTCTTGTCACATCAACCCTGGACCTTAATACAATCTTCACCCGCACGGTTAATCTGATCAGTGAAAGATTCGGTTTTTACTATGCAGCAATTTATATCATTGAAGAGACTGGTTTTAACGCCATTCTTCGAGAAGCGACAGGGGAAGCGGGCGAGAAGATGAAGGCACAAAGCTATTCTATTATTGTTGGGTCACATTCGGTAATAGGCAAGGTCTCCGCAAATATGGAGCCAATGCTCGTCAATGATACCGATCTCGAGCCTCTTTACGTATTGAATCCCTATTTACTGGATACACGTTCCGAAGTTGCCATCCCTCTGCGGATCGGACAACGTATCGTGGGTGTGATCGATATCCAATCGACGCAGGCTCATGCATTTACCCAGGATGATCTTTCCGTCCTGCAATCGCTCGCGGACCAAGTCGCTGTTGCTATCGACAATGCACGTTCTTACGAGCTTTCACAACAGCTCATTAAAGACCTACGCGAAGTTGATCAACTTAAGAGCCAGTTCCTGGCGAATATGAGCCATGAGCTCCGAACCCCTTTGAATTCTATCATTGGCTTCTCGCGCGTGATCTTGAAAGGAATTGACGGTCCTGTGACCGAAATGCAGCAACAGGATTTGAGCGCTATTTATAACTCCGGTCAACATCTCTTGGGACTCATCAATGATATTCTTGATCTGGCTCGTATCGAAGCTGGCAAAATGGAACTTAACTTCGAAGAAGTCCATCTGGCAGATATGGCTACCAGTGTAATGTCCACTGCGAAGGGACTTGTCAAGGAGAAGCCTATCCAGTTGGTCCAACGTATCCCCGCAAATATGCCTACCGTTCGGGGAGATACCATGCGCGTTCGTCAGGTGTTGCTAAATCTCATTTCCAATGCGTCCAAGTTCACGGATCAAGGTTCTATTACCGTGGAAACAAGTGTGCAAAAGAGTCCCACTGGCAAAATGGAAGCATTAATTAATGTGATTGATACAGGTCCTGGCATTTCAATCGAAGATCAAAAGAAATTGTTCCAGGCATTTTCCCAGGTCGACGGTTCCGCGACACGTAAGAGCGGCGGCTCGGGGTTAGGGCTATCCATTTGCGCAAATCTTGTCCAACTGCATGGGGGCCGTATCGGTGTACACAGTGCTGTGGGAAATGGTTCGACCTTCTGGTTTACGCTGCCTTTGTACAACCAGCCAGAGGAGGGTATTCCTGGAGATAGGAGGATCGTTTTGGCAATTGATGATGATCCGCATGTAATTGAACTATATGAACGTTGTCTCAATCCACAAGGGTATCACGTCATGGCGCTCACTGATCCTTCAAAGGCCAGGGAGCATGTCTTAAGGGTCAAACCCTATGCCATCACCCTTGATATTATGATGCCAAACAAAGATGGTTGGTCTGTTCTCACCGACTTAAAATCTGACCCACTCACACGCGATTTTCCCGTTATCATCTGCTCCATTCTGGATCAGGCGGATCAGGGATTCACCCTCGGCGCAGCAGACTACCTGGTCAAACCAATTCTCGAAGAGGATCTCGTCAGCGCGCTGGATCGATTGAACAGGGAGGTTCCCATTCATGAGGTTCTGGTCATCGATGACGATCCGAACGATCTGAGACTTATTGAGAAGATCCTCCGCCAACAAGGCCACTACAAACCGCTACTTGCGGAGGGCGGCCAGCAGGGTTGGGAAGCGATCAAGAGAAAGGCACCGCATGCGATCATCCTTGACCTTTTCATGCCCGAGGTAGATGGCTTCACCATACTCGAAAAATTACGCGAGAATTCCCATTTGCGGAATATTCCCGTACTGGTTGTCAGCGGTGGCGATTTAAGCAGCGAGCAACAGCAGCGGCTTCATGATTATGGTCAGCGAATAATCACCAAGGCTTCACTCAACGAAGTTCAATGGATTGAAACGATCGGAAATGCATTAAAGCGGCTTGGTGGATAAAACCATCCCGCTTTCAAAGGAATAACTTAATATGCCTTTTGTAATTAGATGTTTGGATTGCGGTCACGCCGCGCCGTTTATGCCCAGTTCCATGCATTGCCCGCAGTGCAATAGCCAGTGGCGGGAAGCAGAATATGACATGGCGGAAGTCTCCAAGACGTTTCCATCAGAGAGCAGCAGTCGCCCTTTCGATTTGTGGCGATACAAGGAACTACTGCCCATTCATAACCCAAACCCTACGTTAAGGCTGGGGGAAGGTGGAACTCCTCTGATACAGGCAGCCAATTTAGGAATAATGCTGGGGTTGCCGAATCTTTTCATAAAAGACGAACGGCAAGGACCTACCTCCTCATTCAAAGACCGGCAGGCTGCCGTGACTATCGCCGCGCTGAAGGAGGGAGGTGTCACAGAAATGGTCGCTGCATCGACAGGAAACGTTGCAATTTCCCTTTCGGCGTACGCGGCCCGCGCCGGTATCAAGCTCTGGGCCTTTGTCACCAGCCTTGTTCCAGGGGTCAAGATGCGGGAAATCGCCCTGTATGGCAGCCAGGTTGTCAAGATTACGGGCTCGTATGATCAGGCAAAACAGGTTGCGGCAGAATTCGCACGACAGCGAGGCTTATACCAAGATATGGGTGCCCGCACTGTCACCGCAGTCGAGGCGATGAAGACCATTGCATTTGAGATTGCCGAGCAGTTAACCGTGCAGTTGGGCGCACCAGCAGGGTCCGATCACAAAACGCCAAAATGGCGGACACCCGACTGGTATATTCAAGCAATCAGTGGCGGTATGGGACCACTGGGCGTATATAAAGGCTTTCGTGAATTGCAACAGCTCGGCCTGATTGACCATATGCCAGCAATCGCACCTATTCAGGCGGAAGGTTGTGCACCCATGGTCGAAAGCTGGAAAAAAGGGCTTGAAAAAGCAGAACCGGTTCTCTCGCCAAAGACACGTATTGAAACACTTGCAACAGGAGATCCGGGCCGAACCTATGTCATGTTACGCAAACAGGTCAACGAAACACATGGTGTATTTGAAAGTGTGAGTGACGAGGATGCTTTCCGTGCTATGCATGTTCTTGCAAAAATGGAGGGAATTTCAGCTGAACCCGCCGCCGCTGTGGCTTTTGCCGGTCTTTTCAAACTTGTGCGGGCGGGCATCATTAAGACCACCGACACAGTAGTGGTTAACTGCACAGGGCACACTCTTCCGGCGGAACAATTCTTGTTCGGAGAAGGTTGGACCCGCGATGTAGACTTACAACGCCAAGAGCCGTCTCCAACTCCCCAGGAAGGTTTGCTTTCTGCGCTCAATAACGTGACGCCAAACAGATTCCCTCGCGTTGTTGTCGTGGACGATACTTCTGAGGCACGGCGTCTCATACGACGCATTCTACAATCCCAGGGAGACTTCGAGATCTTTGAAGCCACGAATGGACGTGAAGCGCTCGAACTCATTGCTCACGAGCACCCTGACTTGGTCATCCTTGATCTGATGATGCCTGAAGTTGATGGGTTCGCGGTTCTGGACTCTCTCCGAAGTCGACCGGAAACCGCAAATATTCCTGTTATTGTTGCGACTGCCAAAGAATTAACAGTGGATGAAAAGAGTAGGCTGCAAGGGCAAATCCAATCTCTCATGTTGAAAGGGGATTTCCTTAACGATGAATTTCTTGAGGAAGTGCGCTCACTTATACGATAATATTGTTGCACCACCAGAGATGGAATCGTCATGATCAACAACCGGTGCAATTGTGACCCCTCATTCTGATCTGAGCAGTGTAGGAAATCTTTAGCATGCAAAGTGGCCGAAACACAGGCATCAACGCTGCTCTGATCTCCGCGCTGTTTCTTGGACTAGCCCCTGTCTTTGGCAAGGCTGCCATGGGCGAGGGCAATTTTTCGCCTTTGGCTGTGGTGGCATTGCGTACGAGCATGGCAGCTCTACTGCTCATGATCCTGATAGTGTTCTCCAAACAGCGCACGCTTTATATTTATCCAGCGGGGTTTCTTGGGTGTGTGATGGCTGGGGCTGTCAATGGATTAGGGTCCATCTTTTATTATGTGGGGTTGAGCAAATTAAATGCCAGTGTTGCACAAATGCTCTATGCCCTTTATCCCTTTTTTGTAGCCTTTTGGCTCCAGCTGGATAAACAGACACCGTCAAAATTGACAGGGTTCAGAATCGTTATTGCTGGCGTCTCTGCGTTTTTGCTGACGAGAGCAGACGCAGGGAACATAGACCCCTGGGGTGTAGTGTTCATGCTCATTGCGGCTGCTATGTATGCCTTGCATCTGCCCATTAATCAGCGCGTTCTTTATGATGTTCCAGCGCCCACTGTGACGGTCTATACATTGCTTGCTATGAGTATGGTTGTCATCCCAGCCTATCTAATCTTTGACCGAAGTTGGCCAGCTGTGAATGCTCCATGGTTTCCGGTGCTGGCACTGACAGCAGTGACGTTTTTCTCGCGACTGATGTTGTTCCTTGGGGTAAAGCACATCGGCGGCATGCAAACGGCATTGCTGGGGTTAGGGGAACTGCTCGTGGCAATTTTGTTCAGCCATCTGCTTCTCGGGGAAAGCTTGACAACTCTGCAGTGGATAGGCATGGGAGGCTTAAGCCTTAGCCTTCTGCTTGTTTGGTTCGAGACGCCGCCATCAAAGCCTTTGCATCCGCACGGGCTTCTCAGTTGGCTGCAACCACCCGATTTTCCAACAGACTTTTATAAGCACAAATGAACAACCCACCAAATATTGCTTCGGTGGGTTGTTCATTTGATCCCTTGTCGCGCTCGATGTCAATCCCTACTTTTCTAACTCATATAAATATCCAGTACCGCGCACACTGACAATGCGGTCCGTGAGCGCGGGAAACGTTTCCAGTTTGTGCCGCAGCCGGCTGACCAAGGGGCGCAAAATCTCCGGAGCTTCACGTTGCGATGTATCGTACCCCTGAACTAACAAGACTAGTTCCCGGTGCGAATAAACACGTCCTGGGTTCTCAATCAAGACTCGGAGCAGGCGCCCCTCGGCAGGCGTCAGATGGATAATATGATCCTTTTTGCGAACCTGCCTGCGAGAGAGATCAATGTGTGTCCCATCTTTGAGGGAGAATTCAGCAATACCCTCATCCACATCCGAGGGAGAATTTCCACCACGCAACTTGAGCCGCGCTTCTCGTCTCGCCAAACCCTTTTTCACGCTATTCAATACTTGAGCAGGTGGAGCCGGTTTGAGCAGATAATCATGAATTCGTAAACGCAATGCCTGGATGGCAGACTCCGTCGAGCCAAAAGCCGTTAGGAGAATGACCTCTGTTTCAGGCGAAATCTGATTGACGACCTGGACAACCTCTAAGCCATCCATTCCAGGCATGCGAAGGTCAACAACAACTAGTTCCACAGGGTGTGTCCGGACATATTCCACCGCGGCCTGACCATTCGGTACTGAGTTAACGGTGTATCCTTCCAGCCGAAGGATATCCGTCAGCGATTGGCGTGCCACAGGCTCATCATCAACGACAAGAATGTGTGACTTCATTGCTTATCTCCAATGGGTAAGAATAAGCGAAAGCAGGCGCCCGGCTCGAGTTCGTCTACGAGATCCAGCGTGCCGCCATGCGCGGTAACAATATTGTAACTCACTGTCAGCCCAAGACCGGTGCCGCCTTCTTTGGTGCTAAAAAATGGTTCAAAGATATTATTGCGACGGTTCTCAGGGATACCAGGGCCTGTATCCTGAAAAGTAATTTCAATCCCATTTTCAAACTCGCGAGCGCGGATGATCAATGCGCCACCCGCAGGCATGGCGTCCAGCGCGTTTAAGATCAGATTGAAAAATATTTGCTGAATCTGGCTGCTCACCGCATAGATCCCGGGAAGTGCTTCCGGTAAGTCCGCCTGGACTTCGATATGCCGCTGACCCAACTGTTGTGAAGTTAAATTGAGGACATGCTGCAGCAATTCTAAAATATCTACCTGCTCCACTTTCGCTGCACCTGGCCGATAAAAATCAAGCATGCGCTGCATCGTTTTCATCAGACGTTCAAGCTCCGTCTGTGCAAGTGCGAAATATTCTCTACGTTTTTCAACCGGCAAATCTTCTCGGCCCGCCAGGTGTAGGCAATTCTGAACAGATTGCAAGGGATTATTGACTTCATGCGCAATTGAGGCAGTCAGGCGACCGGCGGCTGCCATCTTCTCGACGCGCAGCAGCGCCTGCTGTGAGTCTTCTACACGCCGGACGTAGTCTCGCAAATCTTCATAGAGGCTTGCATTCTCCATGGCAACGACTGCCTGGCGCGCTAACACAAAGAACATCTCAAGATCTGCACCGCGGAATGGGCGTTCGGTGCTACTGGCATCTCGCGCGGCAAATAACACGCTATGCAGATTGGAACGCGCGACGGGAATCAGAATCGCAGCGCCCAGCCCGAGTGAGGAAAGGAGCGTTTGCACATTCTCTTCCCCGGGTCCGGTGGCATTGATCACAAAGGGATTGCCATCTGCGTCTACACGGCTGACAAGATCCGCGGCAAAACTAGATTCCTCCACTGGTAATACCTTTCCATGCTGGGCGATGACGGAAACTTTTCCGTCTTGGACCTGGTAATACCCTACATTCGAACAGTTAAGATGTTCGCGAATTGCGCTGACAATCAGTTCAAGAAGTCGATCGCGGTCCGTTTCTGCAAAAAGCGTTTCGGTCACATTAAAGAGTGGGCGGAGCGCCGAGACGCGCGCGGTATCGCGCTTGCGCTGGTTATCAGTCATAGCTTGCCGCACCGCCTGGAGCAACTCGTCGCTGTTTTGGAACGGCTTCAATAAGAGACCATCTACACCCTGACGTAGCGCGCGGATGGCTGTCTCGACCGTGCCAAAGCCTGTCATCACCAACACGGCAATATCGGGCTGAATCATCTGTGCACGCGAGATGACATCAAAGCCATCTACCTCCGGCATACGAATATCCACCACGAGCAAATCAAATCGCTTTTGTTGAAGATGATCGATAGCTGTGCGGGGATTTGTCTCTGAAGTTGCATCATATCCGGCGCGATTCAGGATGCGGTTGCAGAGCAGAGCAATGCCGGGTTCGTCATCTACCACCAGAACTGAAATTGATTCCATGATACTTGTCTCTTATTGCGGCAACCAGACGGAAAACTTAGAGCCAGCTCCCGGCTGGCTTTCTACATCAATTTGTCCGCCGTGATCTGTAACAATTCCATAGGTAACAGAAAGGCCGAGTCCCGTTCCACCTTGATCACCTTTTGTTGTGTAAAAGGGTTCAAAGATGCGGGCTTGGTCCAGCTTCGGGATGCCCACTCCTGTGTCCTGTACGGAAACCTTGATCCAATCACGACCTCCGCGTAGTATTGATTCGGTAGCGATGGTTAACTCTCCACCACTCGGCATTGCCTGCAAAGCATTGTGAATCAGGTTAAGCAATACCTGCTTCATCTGATTCACATCTACCAAAACCCAGGGAAGAGTTTCCTGCAGTGCAAGCTTTAGGGTGACGCCGCTGGTATGCACGAGATGACGGCTTAGCGCCACAACATCCTCAACGACATCGTTCAAGGATGCGCGGGCGCGGGCACTTTCACTTTGCCGCGCAAAGTCGAGCAGGCGGCGCACGACGTCTCGCGCACGGGCAGCTTCTCGCATGACAATTTCCAGATCTTTGCGAGTTTCACTCTCCTGTGGGATATCGTTCAAGGCTAATTCAGCAAAACCCGTCACAGATGTCAATGGATTGTTTAGCTCATGTGCAATTGCGGCAGCCATTTCTCCTACTGCGGCAAGCTTTGCTGCCTGAACGAGTCGGTTTTCTGCGGAGCGCTGGGCTTCCATGCGGGCACGCAGTTCCATCTGTGTAGAACGTAATTGATCGACCGTTATCTGTAGGCGCTGGTATTGGTCGGCACTGGTGATCACACTGGCGAGAATGCCTGCCAGAGATTCAAGAGCAATAAAGTCATTATGAGTAAAAGCGTTGCGTGAACTACTTTCCACATCAATAATGCCTAGTACTTTTTCACCATCGCGGATGGCAACACACATTTCAGAGCCTGCCTGCCAGCCTTTGATGGCACGATAGCGACTATCCTGCAGTACATCATTGACCACAAGATCTTTGCCAGTTTCAAAGACATAGCCTGTGATGCCACCACTCAGGGGATACTCAAAAGATTTCATGGCACGCTTCACGACGTTCGGGCTTGTACCGCCAAAACCGGCAATCGTCAGATTTCCTTTTTCATCCGCAATGAAAACAGAGCAAAGTTCGTATGCAAAATAACGGGCAAGCAGATCAGAGGTTATCTCGGCAACTTCGCTTGCATCGGTCAAACCAATAACCTGCTGCACAACTTCATGGATCAAACCCAGGTTACGGGCACGCCCTTCTGCCTCTTCGCGGAGGCGTGTGTAGTCTGCCAGGCTGGCAAGATGGCTGGCAATCACGACAATCAAGTTTTCATCGTAGAGATTAAAGGCATCGCTCCGTAAGCTTTCCACACATAATACGCCAATCGTCTGGCCGCGGAACCGAAGCGGTACATACAACCCTGATGTGACTTTATCATACAACGGAAGCTGAACTTCCGAACCAACTTCACTCAACCGAACTTTTTGGCCACCCGAAAGCACGGGCGCAATTCTGTGACCATCTACACTCTGTACATTGGAAATCATATTGTCATCGTTTGTACGATACTCAATCAACAATCGGTTGTCGGAAGAAAGTAGATAGAGGACAATCAATTCCGTCCCAAACGCCCGGGAAAGCAACGCAAACATGCGGCGCGCAATTTGATCCAGGCTTCTGCCAGAAGAAACCGTCAATGCAAAATCATTTAACGTCGCCAGGCGACGCAGATGGCCCGCCAGTTCGGCGAATGTGATGATGGTTTCCACTGCGGGCGCCACTTGCGTTGCCAGGTCTGTCAAACGGCTCCATTCATCGTTTTTGAATGCCGCGCTGCGCCAGAGCGCCAGGACGCCGATCAGCCGCTGTCCAATGACAAGTGGAACACAGACCCAAAGTTTCGTGCTGGATTTCAATCCCTTATGCGGAATTTCGGTCCATAATGGATCACCGCGATTCACAACCATGGGGGTCAGATTCCGACTCAGACGGCGCAGGATCGTATTCGAGTCTATTGCCAGAACGAGGTCGGCGCAGACTGGTGCATTCCATTGGGCATGGACTTCAAGGGAGTCGCCGCGGCGGATGGCAAGCCAGCCTGCCTGAACAGAAACGAGACGCACAAAAAAGATCAGGGCTCGATCTAAAGCGCGCGGCAAGTCATAAGGGTTTTCGGAATCCAGGTCGGGAACCAGTAGAGAGGCCGCTACCGAGGCTGAGGGAGATGGATCCGACGGGAGCGACTCGACCTGGATGCCAGATACGACCAGCCGCCAGAGGCGCTGTGAATCCGTCGTTAGCTGGCTTGCGCCTGCCAGCACGACGCGTGAAACCCCCGGAAGAGGGAAGGCGAATAACCTGCCTACTTCCAAGCGGCTGGATTCGGGTAAAGAGACGGAACGGCTCTGTCCACCGCTTAATGCCCCACAAAGCCAGGAGTCTACTTCCGTTTGGTTCAAAAACTTAACTAATAGAGGATGTACGTTTTTTGCGAGATGATAATTAGAAAGCACGCGCCACTTCCCTGCATCACGTTCCACCAGTGCTGCCCAGAGTGTGCCCGTTAACTGACTGGCTTCCTTTAACTGATTCGCAATGCTCGTATAAGTTGGCATCTCCTTAATTATACAGCAGAGATTCTCGGTTGTATTCGTCCCCGCCCCTCCTCTCACCACCTCAACCACAGGAGTGGGATGGTAAAATTAAGCGATGACTGATTTAATTGTAATCGGAGGAGGGTTAGCCGGGAGTGAAGCAGCGTACCAAGCCGCTAACTTCGGACTCAAGGTACAGCTATACGAAATGCGTCCTTCTCTACAAACAGGTGCACATCAGACGCATGACCTAGCGGAGCTTGTTTGTTCGAATTCTCTCGGCTCGAATTTACCTGATCGCGCATCTGGGCTGCTCAAAAACGAGGTGCGGCTCTTGGGCTCACTGCTGCTCTCATGTGCCGAAGCGGCAGCTCTCCCTGCAGGCGGGGCACTTGCGGTTGACCGTGAACTTTTTGCCAAACTTGTCACAGAACGAATCGAGGATCACCCCTGTATCGAGGTCATTCGAGAGGAAGTGCAGGAAATTCCGCAAGGCATTTGCATCGTCGCCAGCGGACCCTTGACATCACCGGCTCTTTCGAAGTCTCTCGCCGCTTTGAGTGGTGAGGACCATCTCTTCTTCTTTGATGCCATTGCCCCGGTAATTCATGCCGATTCCATCAATATGGAGATTGCTTTCCGCGCTTCGCGTTACGGCACAGGCGATCAGGACGAGGGCGATTACATCAATTGCCCATTGAACAGGGAAGAATACTATACATTTGTCGAAGCGCTGCTTAACGCTGCGCGTATCGAGTTGCGATCGTTTGAAGAGGCGATCAAGACTGGCGTAAAAGCTGGGCACTTTTTCGAAGGCTGTCTGCCGATTGAAATCATTGCCGAACGCGGACTGGATTCGCTGGCGTTTGGTCCGATGCGACCTGTAGGTCTTCGAGACCCACGGACTGGCAAACGCCCGTATGCCGTTGTGCAGCTGCGGCAGGACAACCTGGTAGGAAGTTTGTATAACCTTGTTGGCTTCCAAACCAATCTGAAGTACCCCGAACAGAAACGTGTGCTGCGTCTCATTCCGGGTCTGGAGAATGCTGAGTTCCTGCGTTATGGGCAAATGCACCGCAACACCTTTGTCGCCTCACCCAAACTTCTCGGTCCGACCTTGCAACACCTTGAACGTAATGATCTTTTCTTCGCCGGTCAGATTACGGGTGTGGAAGGATATATGGGAAATATTGCGACGGGGTTGCTGGCGGGCGTCAATGCAGCGCGGGTATATCGGAACAAAGAACCTATTGTCCTCCCGCGAACCACAATGCTTGGTTCGCTTTGCCATTACATTACCCATTCCGACCTCAAAGATTTCCAGCCGATGAAAGCTAATTTTGGAATTCTTCCGCCGCTCGAGGAGACGGCAAAAGTCGGCAAGCGGGACCGAGGCAAGATGTATGCCGAGCGAGCGCTGGCAG
This sequence comes from Anaerolineales bacterium, assembly GCA_035699125.1. Lineage (GTDB taxonomy): Bacteria > Chloroflexota > Anaerolineae > Anaerolineales > Villigracilaceae > Defluviilinea. The sequence continues at coordinate 28,171 of DASSBC010000005.1, read as the reverse complement.
ATCTATCACTTACCCTCAGCCACCTGGAGGAAAGGAGTGAAGTAGAGGCTTGACCAAACGATCTGTGGCGCTCTACTTCGGGATCATCGGAATATTGCTCGTCAGCACCATCGCCTGGTATTCATATTCGTTTGCCGCGCAGCCACAACACCCGGCGATGGCATTCAACGGTCAACGTGCCTATGAAGATGTGCGAACCCAAGTGGATTTCGGGCCGCGAATTCCGGGCTCGGCAGGACACGCAAACATCCAGGAGTGGATGAAAACCGAACTGGAATCCGCGGGCTGGCAAGTTGAAATCCAGACATCCGAAGCTCTGGGTCATTCTATACGAAATATCGTTGCGCGAAGAAGCACTACTCCTCCCCAACTGATCCTGGGCGCACACTATGACACGCGCATGCTTGCAGATAGTGACCCAGATCCTGCTCAGCACACGAATTTTGTGCCTGGCGCCAACGACGGCGCGTCTGGTGTAGCGGTCTTGCTGGAGCTGGCGCGCTCCTTGCCCGAAGACACAGTTCCGCTATGGCTGGTTTTTTTCGATGCAGAAGACAATGGGCGTATCGAGGGTTGGGATTGGATTCTTGGCTCACGTGAATTTGTAAAGAATAATCCCGTGCAGCCGCGCGCAGTGGTCATCGTGGATATGATCGGTGACGCGGATTTGAACATTTACAAGGAATGGAACTCCGATCCAAAGCTAACCAACGAAATCTGGGAAGTTGCTAATAACCTTGGATACGAAAATAAGTTCATCCCAGACTACAAGTATTCTATGCTTGATGATCATACGCCCTTTCTGGAAGCTGGCATACCGGCGGTAGATCTCATTGATTTTGATTATCCCTATTGGCACACGGTTCATGATACTCCTGATAAGGTTTCGGCAGAAAGCCTGCAAAGTGTGGGAGAGACGCTTCACGCCTGGATTATGCAGCAAAGCGAACAACCCTGATAAAATGGTGTCGAACGCGTTGTATCGCCGTTTGATTTGCTTAGAAAATCGGACAGGACAACCGGCTACTCGTCCATCGAGCGAAATCCGTGCCACGAAAAACAGCACCTACACCCATTCACAAAGTCCTGGCTAAGGTCCGACCGGCATGGATTGCGCGCGTCAGCCAGGAGCTGGCACGCGGTATGGAGGTACGCACCGATTTTGAAGAACAGCTGGCACGTTTCTTCGATTTGCTCAAACAGTCCATCACAACCGGAGACCCCGCCTGGATGGACCCCATTCTGCTGGACTGGGCAAAATCCTCCACGGAAACCGAGCTGGAAGAAGAGCCTTACCATGTCTCGTTCCTCATCAACCGTGTGATTGCACTGACCATTCAGGTTTCGCGCGAATCCCTCACAAAAGAGCAGGCGCTCGACCTGTTGGCAGCCGTCATCCCCATTTACACATACGGGCTCGAAGTTGTTGCCCGTTACGAAATGGAAACGCGTGTAGCACATATTTCCAGCGAGATGGAAAAAGTTCAAAAACGCATGGAACGTGTAGACCGGAGCAAATCGGCGTTTATTTCTGTGGCTGCACATGAGTTGAAAACACCGATCACGCTCATTGAAGGCTATGCCTCGATGATGGATGATCTGATTCAGCAGGGAAACGGCACGAATCTCCATGGGCTGTTGGCGGGAATGAACACTGGCATTGGACGCCTACGCTCCATCGTTGACGACATGATCGATGTTTCGATGATTGATAATGATCTACTCCAATTGAATTTCCAGCCTATTCAGGTCTCACAGATGTTAAGTGCCCTATCGCTCGAACTCGAACCCGTTCTGCGCACTCGGAAACTTATCTTTAACATCCGAGAATTCGATGGCAATAAGGAATGGATCTATATCGACCCAACCCGTATCACCCAGGCATTGCGCAACGTGATCCATAACGCTATCAAATACACGCCTGATGGCGGAACCATTACAGTGGACGGCAGAAGACTCTCCGGGTTTATTGAAGTGACGGTCTCAGATACAGGCATTGGCATCTCCGCCGAAGATCAGGCAACGATCTTTGAGAAGTTCGGACAACTGGGGCGCATCGACCTGCACTCCAGTGGAAAGACAAAGTTTAAGGGCGGCGGTCCCGGCTTGGGACTTGCAATCGCGCGCGGCATACTGGAGGCGCATGGCGGCTCTATCTGGGTTCAGTCGGAAGGCCATGATGAGGTGCGGAATCCTGGTTCCATCTTTCACATTCTGATCCCAGCCCGCACCGAGTCGTCTGACCCTAGCATGTCGAAATTATTTGATACACTTGGAAAAAAGAAAGAACAAAACGTTGTCGAGCAAGATGACGCTTCAGGAATCGATGTCTAAGAAAACTCCTCAACCTACTAACCCGCCGCGGGAACGTGCTTTTCTCGTTGGCGTCGAACTCTATAAACAGAAATCCTTCCTTTCGCTGGAAGATTCAATGACCGAATTGGCTTTATTAGCCGATACGTCTGGGCTGGACGTCGTTGGGGAACTCACCCAAAAATTAGATCGCCCGCATGTGAAGACCTATATCGGCCCGGGTAAAGTCGAGGAATTGAAGGCACTCGTGGAAGAAACACTTACACAAGTGGTCATCTTCGACGATGAGCTTTCCCCGCGCCATCAACGTGAGCTGCAGGAGACAGTGGGAAGGAATGTACGCGTGCTCGACCGCACTGCACTCATTCTGGATATCTTTGCTCAGCATGCACATACCAGTGAAGGGATGCTCCAGGTAGAGCTTGCCCAGTATGAGTATTACCTGCCGCGCCTCACCGGCCAGTGGACTCACCTGGAACGACAGGCAGGCGGCGGCGGCGGACGGGCAGGCTCGACCGGCGGCGTAGGCTTACGCGGTCCCGGCGAAACGCAGCTGGAAGTGGACAAGCGGGCTATACGTAAGCGCATTTCACACCTCAAGAAGGAATTGGAAAAGGTACGTGCGCACCGGATGCGCTATCGCGCCCAGCGCAAACGCTCTCGCATCCCCACGGTGGCGTTGGTCGGATATACCAATGCGGGTAAGTCTACCCTGCTCAACAAGATTACGCATTCCGATGTTTTTGTGGCTGATCAGCTCTTCGCTACGCTTGATCCCACCACACGGCGCGTGGAGCTCCCGGGTGGCTACCAGGCGCTTTTTACTGACACCGTGGGCTTTATCCAAAAATTGCCAACAACCCTGGTCGAAGCCTTTCATGCGACGCTGGAAGAGATCACCGAATCAGACTTGCTTTTGCATGTCGTGGATATTTCACACCCAAATGCGTTGAATCAATTCGAAGCTGTGCAGCAGACGCTGGATGAACTCGGTGCCGATCACATTCCCATCATTACGGCGCTCAATAAGGTCGATCAATTACGCAACCCCGAATCCGCGCGAGAGATTGTGAGCCGCTTCTCGAAAGCGGTCACGATTTCTGCTCTGGATGGAACCGGCGTGAAAGACCTGCTCAGGGTGATCCAAGAGGAACTGTATGAGATGTACGCGCCGATCCATGTGCGGCTCCCATATCAACAGGGTGCATTGATCTCGCTCTTCCACGAGGCGGGACAGGTCGAGCGTATCGAACATGAGCGCGGCGGTGTGGTGATGCAGGGACGCATCCCCGGGCGCTTGCTGGCACAATTCAGCAGTTGGCAAGTTGATGGGAACCATCCTGGGGATCATCACAGCCCATACCCGGAGCCCACAGAAGAAGAGGAAGAACTATGAAGCGGCTTTCCAGGCTAGTCGACAGGGCATCCGACTTTTTCGCGCGCCGCAAAGGCTTGCTGCCATTGATTGGTATTGTTTTGGTCATCGTCAATTACATTCTGCCATTCATTTTTGGGTTGGACAATCTGATCACTGGCAGCAATCTATTTTTACACCTCGGTGTGATCATCGCCATCTTTGGCATGATGCTAGCATGGGCACTGTGACGATACGCTGACAGTCGCTTGACCTATATATAAGCGACTGTCACCGTATCGTTAAATCATTGAGCCATTCCACTGTTCGAATTTCCCCCGACTCTCCCAACAATACCGGTAACAGATCTTGTAATGCCTCGGGGTCGCCTGAGGTGTAAAACTTGACCTTTCCTTTTGCCTGTGAATCCTTTCTCAATTCCCGCGCTTCCAACAGACGCGCTGTTTGTTTGGCAACCGCAGGAGCGGGGTCGATTACCCGTACACGATCGCCTACAATCTCCTGAATCAGCGGGATCACAAACGGATAATGAGTACACCCCAAGACGACCGTATCAATATTGTTCTCAAGCATCGGCGCAAGGGCATCTTTCAAAATTCGATGCGTTTCTCCGCCATTCAAATTTCCTTGCTCGATCTGCTGTACTAGCCCATTACACGTATTTTGGAATAACTCTACCCCATTTGCAAACCGCTCTACGACCGAAGCATACAACACACCTTGCAATGTAGCAGGGGTAGCCAAAACACCAACTTTGCCTGTGTGCGTATACTCCGCGGCAGGTTTGACCGCCGGTTCCATACCAACGAACTGAACATCGGGAAATTTCTCACGCAGATACTGCAACGCAGCCGCCGAGGCAGTATTACATGCCACGACAATGATCTTCGCGCCTTGCTCCAATAGAAAGCGTGTGATCGCCTCGGAAAAGTCTCTGATTTGCTTCATTGGGCGCGGTCCGTAAGGGATATGTCCCTGGTCACCAAAATAGATTACGGACTCTTCCGGCATCTGCTCGCGGATCGCCCGTAAGACAGAAATTCCGCCGACACCTGAGTCGAAGATACCAACGGGAGAATCGGAAGAAATTGACATCGATGCAGGTGACAATCGTATTTACTTTTCCGCTGCTTGCACAAGACCTCGAAACAGATTTCTCATCGGTTGCTGATCCGTCAGCCATTCGGGGTGCCATTGGACGGCGAGTCCGAAGGGATGATCGGGCAACTCAACGGCTTCCACCAACCCATCCGGCGCGTGACCTGCAACGCGGACGGATGGCGCGATATCTTTCAATCCCTGATGATGCAGGCTGTTGACTCTTAGGATCGGCTCCCCAAAGATCTCTGCCATCTGTGTCCCCTCTTCGACTTTCACCTCATGCACCAACGTCGTCCGCATGTTGCCAGGATAGGAATGGTCGAGGGCGTTAGGAAGCTGATCGGGGATGTGAGTGTAGAGCGTCCCCCCCAAAGCGACGTTCACCACCTGGCAGCCGCGGCAGATTCCGAGGAAGGGTTTGCCGTCCGAAGCCGCGGCCTGGACCATCTTCAGCTCAATTGAGTCACGTGCCAGATCTACATCGTCGATGCGGGGGTGCGGCTCGCCGGGAGAATGCTCCAGCCCGATATCTCCGCCGCCGGAGAAGAGAATCCCGTCGAGGCGCGAGTACAGCGTTTCCCATCCATCCTCTGCGATGAGAGAAGGGATAAGAACCGGAACACCTCCTGCCTGCATAACTGCGTTGATATAAGACTGCATCAGCATGACCGTTGGCTGCCCATAGGGAGTTTTAGATTGGTTGGTTGTAATGCCAATGAGAGGTTTCATAACGCAATTGTAAAACAAAAAAAGACCCTAAGGGTTTGGAACCCTTAGGGTCTGATATACACAACTAGTCGAATTTCTGCTTGAGGCGGGCGGATTTACCCGTGCGCTGGCGCATGAAGTAAAGCTGCGCCCGGCGGACCTGGCTGTGGCGCTCGACCACAACCTTGTCAATACGTGGTGAGCGAAGCAGGAACGTGCGCTCGACGCCGATGCCGTTGGAAGCCATACGCCGAACGGTAATAGAGTGGTCGTTGCCGCCCTTGCGCATGCGGATCACTGTGCCTTTGAACTCCTGAATGCGTTCGCGGTCACCTTCTTTGATCTTCACGTGCACGCTGACGTTATCGCCAGCTTTCACGGTGGGGATTTTCTCATTCTGTTTAGCTTCGAGAGCTTTGATAATGTCTGCCATTGCCTATCTTCCTTACGTATATGATTTCTTGAAACGCGACAGCGGATTATAGCACGCCTTTTCGAGTTTCACAAGGCAAAACCATGCGAAGGTTTTGCCTTGTGATTTCATCCGGTCAACCTGCGCATGGCTGGATACTACGAGTATCTTCGTATCGCCAGCACGGCGTTGTGTCCCCCAAAACCGAAGGCGTTGCTTAGCGCCAGATGGATTTTCTTCTCGCGCGCCTCGTTCGGGATGTAATCCAGGTCACATTCCGGATCGGGTGTTTGATAATGGATCGTAGGCGGCAGCACTCCTTCGCGCACCGCTTGCACACAAAAGATCGCTTCCAACGCGCCCGTCGCACCCATCATGTGCCCCGTCATGGACTTGGTCGAGGAAATCGGAATCTCATGCGCCTTATCCCCAAACGCGGCTTTGACGGCACGCGTCTCGGATTGGTCGTTGAGCGGCGTCCCCGTGCCATGGGCGTTGATATACCCGATGTCATCCACCGTCGCTCGAGCCGATGCCAGAGCCATCTGCATCGCCGCCGAGCCGCCCTCTCCTTTTTCATGTGGCGCGGTCACGTGGAACGCATCGGCGGTGGCGCCATAGCCTGCCAGCTCTGCCAGGATATTCGCGCCGCGCGCCCTAGCATGCGACTCGGTTTCGAGCACGAGGACGGCAGCACCTTCCCCCATGACCAGGCCATCTCGGTTTTTGTCGAAGGGCTGAGGCGCCATGGAATAGTCATCATTCCGGCGCGACATCGCACCCACACGGTCAAACGCAGCTACACCCGTTGAGCAGACTGTCGTCTCGGCAGCGCCAGCAAGCGCGGCGTCGATCATGCCTGCCTTTAGCATCAACAACGCAGTACCAATTCCGTCTGCGCCGGAAGCACAGGCGGAAGCGACCGAAAAGCAGGGCCCTTTGATCTGAAAGTCGATCGCAATCATCCCTGCCGCGCCGTTCGGCATCAACATGGGAATCAGGAACGGGCTGACCCGACGCGGTCCCTCCGTGTAATTGGTGATGACGGCGTCCTGCAATGACTTGATTCCCCCGATCGCGGAGGAAACCAGCACACCAATCCTGCCCGAGTTGGATTCTGTGATTTCCAATCCAGAGCTTGCCAGCGCATCTTTGGAGGCAGCCACGCCTAACTGCTCAAAACGATCACGGCGACGCGCCTCCTTCGCATCCATGTAACGGTCTGGTTCGAATCCTTTTACTTCGGCTGCAAAATGCACGTTCAAGGTGGAAGGGTCAAACAGGGTGATCGGTCCCACACCCGAGACGCCGTTGACTGCGTTCTTCCAACTCTGCTCCACAGTCAGTCCTAGTGGATTCACGGTTCCCATACCTGTAATAACAACTCGCTCCATTCATTCCTCGCTTCAAAAGAATTCTAGCTGTCTTGCTGTAATAAGAACCCTGACGACCTGTTCAAGTCACGCCTGATTTACTCGCCGGCTTTCGGAATGTACTCGCCTTCTACCCAGAATTCGCCATTGGGGCTGACTTCTTTCTTCCAAATGGGTACGATCTCCTTGAGGCGATCGATCCCATAGCGCGCGGCTTCAAAGACACCGGTATCACGATGCGCCGCCGTACAAGCAATCAAAACCGTCGGTGTTTTCGGATAGAGCGTGCCAATCCGCTGAACGATAGCAATGCCTTCGATGACGGGCCACTTCGCCCGAATTTCATCGGCGACTTGCTTCATTTTGGCTTCTGCCATCGGGATATAGGCTTCGTATTCCAGATATTCCGTCTCACGGGTCCCGGCGCGGCTCGTGTTCCCGCGAACCATTCCGGTGAAGATCGCAGCCGCGCCTGTACTGGTGAGCGTGATCTGAGCCAACAAGTCGTTTAGATCGATCTCGTCTTCTGTGATAGAAAAGATGGTTGGGAATTCCATAAGTTTTTGAGTCACGGCAAGCCACCGGAGACAAGGCTGAGAGCTCTCAACCTCCAGACACTGGTGGAAACATTGCCAATTCCGCGTTGGGCGGGATCACCGCGTCGTCAAACGCATACTCGCGATTGATCGTCATCAACACGCTCGACATCGACTCCTTGAGATTGGGATATTCACTGGATAGCTGATTCTTTAATCCCTGCACCGTCAGGTCGTTCGGAACCTCCAGCTCTATCGACCGGGTTCCGGCTCGGTCACGGAGCGTGGCAAAAAATAAAAGTTTTATACGATTCATGAGATTCTATATCCAGATGTCGTTTGCAGCGGTTCGCTCATGCACGACGTCTCCTGTGTTGACCGTGCCAGCCGGTTCCACAAGCAGAATGTGACATTCCTCATCAGCAACAGGTTTGTGCTCGATCCCTTGAGGTACCACGAACATTTCACCTTCGTTTAACACCACAGCTCCATCGCGGAATTGAATCTCCAAATGACCTTTCAACACAAGAAAGACCTCATCCGTTCCCGGATGATCATGCCAGATAAACTCACCCTGGATTTTCACCATCTTGAAATGATAGTTGTTCATCTGTGCAACGATCTTGGGCGACCATTGCTCGGAAAATTTTGCCAGTTTATCCTGGAAGTTTATGGGTTGGTAATTCATATCAACTCGCAATCGATTGGTAAAGCTTATTCGTTCATCACATCGCCGCTTTGCCCGCCATGCTTTTCTATCAGACGAATGTTTTGGATCCGCATGGTTTTTTCGGCTGCCTTCGCCATATCGTACACGGTTAACGCGGCGACAGAGACCGCCGTCAGAGCTTCCATTTCGACGCCCGTTTTGCCAATCGTCTTTGCAGTAACTGTAATCACCACGCCAGGGATGGCATCATCCAGCGTAAGCTTCACATCCACGTTGTGGAGAGGCAATGGATGGCAAAGCGGGATCAGTTCAGAGGTCCGTTTTGAAGCGCTAATTCCAGCGATCTGCGCAACCGTGAGGACATCGCCTTTTTTCATCTGACCGGCACGAATGAGATCCAAGGTTTCTCTTTTCATGTGAACTTCGCCCCGGGCAATGGCGATCCGCTCGGTATCTGGTTTCTGCCCGACATCCACCATACGGGCGCGGCCCTGCTCATCGAGATGCGTAAGCTTGTTGGACATACCAAAATTATATCGTACCTAGATACCCCAGGGTATAATTCCCTGCCTATGGACAATCTGCTGGGACGCCAGATTAATTACACCGTTCACACATCGGTTTACGAAGGTCCGCTCGACCTGTTACTTGACCTCATCGAGCGTGCTGAGCTGGATATTACTTCGGTTTCACTGGCATCGGTCACAGACCAATATGTAGCCTATATCCATGGACTCGAACAAGTCAACGCGGATGAAATTTCTGCCTTCCTCGTGATTGCTGCGAAGTTATTACAGATCAAATCGGAGGCCCTGCTTCCCCGCCCTCCGGCGCGTGCTCCCGGTGAAGAAGACGCGGGACGATCGCTGGTTGACCAGTTAAGGTTATACAAGCGTTTCAAGGAGATTGGGGGGTGGATGAATGCACGTCAGCAGGCAAATCTGAGGACATTTTTACGCGTGGCGCCTCCACCAAAGGTCGAGCCGAAACTGGATCTATCCAATTTGACGCTGGAAAAGCTGGTTGCTGTGGCAACAGAAGCATTTGCAAAAGAACGGAACAAGACGCCGTTAGGGGTCATCATTGCACCGCCCCGCGTGACCATCCGCGAGAAGATCGATATGATCGCTAAAATGATGAAGGAGGTCGAACGCGTTTCCTTCAGCACCTTGCTTAACCCGGGCGCGTCCCGCCTGGAGATCGTTGTAACATTTCTGGCCATGCTCGAACTGGTCAAACGGTACCGCATTCAGGCTGAGCAGGAGGACCTGTTCAGCGACATTGAAATTCACCGCATGGAAGAATGGAAAGATAGTGAGGAGATTGAGATCGAGTTTGAATAGACTCTTAACCTCTCCGTTTGCCTTTCTCCACGATCAGACTCGGCGAGCCTGATCGTGGTGTCTTATAGAGGCGCAAAAGGCACAGGGAAACCAGGGCTCCCAGATTATCAAAAAGGAGTACATCCCAAATGGACGGAGAGCGCCCTGGCACAAAAGACTGATGGAACTCATCAGTCATTGCATACATCACCGCCATGCCCCAGGCGAGCCACCATCTCTTCTGCCGAAAATCAAAGGCTCGCCAGTACGCCGCGGCAAGAAAAGCATATCCGGCCATATGCGCACCCTTTTTGACGATTCGATCTGCCGTATGGAAATCCGGCAGCTCTGCACGAGTCCGCGCAGAGAACAGGAAGATCATGAGCATTACGAGCAACGCGGGGAGCCAGCGGAGTACAATTTGTTTTGCTTTAGACATGGAAACCATTAAACCACGGATCAAACAGGTCAATGCAAAGGAAGTCCTGCTCCGAGAGGATACGGAGTGGCTGCACTTTAGCGAACCCTACCAAATCATCAGCGCCGAAACGCTCGATGATGTTTTACCAGCCCTGCGCGAGATTGAGCGATTGGTTCAGGAAAATCATAGGTATGCAGCGGGATTCCTGAGTTATGAAGCAGCCTCTGCATTCGATCCCGCCCTTCCGACGCGCACGATCAACAAACATTCGTCTCCAGGCTCAGTGCGGTCAGACGAGTTTCCCTATCTCTGGTTTGGCCTGTACTCGAAGCCTCGCTCCGTTGCATTGCCTGAAGCAGAAGGATCGAAGGAGATTCTGGACTGGCGTGCCACAACGGATAGCGAAACCTACTACTCCGCGATTAGAAAGATTAAAGATCATATTGGAGCGGGTCGGACTTACCAGGTGAACTTCACGATGCGGCTGCAAACAGAGTTCACGGGCAATGTCTGGGAATTCTTCCTCCATCTCGTGCAAAGCCAGAACCGTCACGCGGCGTATGTGGACACGGGCCGCTTCGTCATCACATCCGCATCGCCGGAGCTTTTCTTTCAACTAGACAACGATGTCATCACGTGCCGTCCCATGAAGGGAACCACCTCGCGCGGCCGCACCACGGTGGAGGACCTTGCACAGTCCGAGTGGTTGAAACAGTCGGGTAAAAACCGCGCCGAAAATGTGATGATCGTAGATATGATTCGCAACGATCTCGGGCGCATTGCGAGGACCGGCAGTGTGACTGTCCCGCAGGTATTTGAGACCGAGCGATACGCAACATTATGGCAAATGACCTCCACTGTCAAAGCCGAAACAAACGCCTCCCTGGCAGAGATTTTTACAGCGCTTTTTCCCAGCGCCTCGATCACCGGAGCGCCCAAGGTGAGCACCATGAACATCATCGCCAAGCTCGAAAGTACCCCGCGCAAGATCTATACCGGCACTATCGGATATGTGGCGCCGCAAAGAAAGGCAAAATTCAATGTCGCGATTCGCACAGCGTTGATCGACCGGGACTGCCACAAGGCGGAATATGGGGTTGGCGGCGGTATCGTATGGGATTCAACCGGCAAAGATGAATATGCGGAGGCTTTGTTGAAAGCTCAGGTGCTTCTCAAGCCAACCCAACGGTTTTCTTTGCTCGAAACCATGCCCTGGACGGCAAGCGAAGGGTTCTTTTTGCGTGAGAAACATATCGCCCGTATGCTTGATTCAGCCGATTATTTTGATATTCGCCTGACAGACCAAGACCTGGAAGGGTATCTGGATCAGATCTCCGCCGGGTTTCGTACTGCGCAACGCGTTCGAGTGTTGTTGGATCAGCATGGAACCTTGAGCTCGGAGTCAAGTCCCTTCTCCAGCCTGGCAAACAACCAACCGTTGCAAGTCAGTCTCGCCCTGGATCCGATCGATTCCAGGGATGTCTTTTTGTTTCATAAAACAACGCAGCGCGATGTCTACGAGGCCGCACGCAAAGGGTTGGAACACTTCGATGATGTTTTGCTTTACAATGAAAACAGGGAGTTGACAGAATTCACCATTGGGAATCTGGTTGTGGAGCTAGGGGGTCAGTTGCTTACACCACCAATTGCCTGTGGCGTGTTGGCAGGCACGTTCCGCGCCCACTTACTGGAAACAGGACAAATTGTAGAAACGGTAATTCCTGTTCCCCAGTTGAGCCATTGCACCAGGATATTCCGGGTCAATTCGCTCCGCCGCTGGCAGCTCGCTGAGTGGATTGTTTGAGCAAAAAATCCTGGAAACGGTTTAGTCGGCTTTCGCGACAGCTAACTGCGCCAGTACGTCGTTAAGATGTACATCCTGCAGACTGGGAAGGACCAGGTCCGCCATTCCCACACGCTCCCGCGGTCCCAGCCCGATTGATGCAAAGCCACCCGCCTGCGCTGCCTGGATGCCTGCTGCCGCATCCTCCACGACAACGCATACAGATGGATCCAACCCTAATTGCCTCGCGGCATATAGGAATAAATCGGGGGCTGGCTTCTGACGCTTGACACTGTTGCCATCGGCGATCGCATCCAGTAAACCTGCAATTTCCAGCCTCTCGATGACTTCCCGTGCATTCTTACTTGCCGATCCCAAAGCGGATTTTAATCCCGCGGCGCGGATTTCCTCCAGTAACTCGCGCGCGCCGGGAAGCAGATCGCGCGGGGTCACGTCACGGATGAATTCCAGGTAATAACGATTCTTGCGATCCATCATCTCCAGAAGCTGTTCTTCCGGGAATTCACGGCCCTGCAGGATCAGCATCAGGGATGCGCGGCGCGAAATGCCGCGCAGCGCCTCATTCGACTCGCGCGTAAAGGGAATGCCCAGTTCGTCGGCAAGTTGCTTCCAGCCGCGATAGTGATATTCGGCGGTATCGGTCAATACACCGTCGAGATCAAAGATAAAGCCTTGTATCAATGAATCGTTCATTCCAACTCCCAGCGCGTCCAGCTTAAGATGCGGGTTTTTCCCCTTGTATAGCCTTGACAGGATTTGTGATTTCCACGACTTCCAATTGATTCCTATGCGTAAACCGGAACGAAAGACGCTTCCAATGCTTTGGCAGGCGGGGATGCGTTGACCATCCTTCGGGAGTCACACGCAGACCGCCAAAGCCGAACACGACTGCCTGCCAGGTTCCGCCTGCAGAAGCACCATGGATCCCATCACCGGCATTATGGCGCACATCCCGCAGATCAGCGCGAACCGCACGTATGAAGTGCTCATACGCATCGTCTGGTTTTCCCACTTCGCAAGCCATAATCGCCTGGATAGACGGGCCCAGGGAGGAGCCATGCGTGTGGTCCGTACGAGGTGTATAGTAATCGTAATTGACCCGTATTTGCTCGTCGCTAAAGGTATCCCGAAGCAGATATTGCAACATAAGCACATCTGGCTGCTTGAGGACTTGCGTTTCGTTGCAACCTTCGATACCCAGTAGCGCTTGCACGGAGATGTTTCGCGGCTCGAGAGCTGCCAGGTCTACATCGCGGCGCTGGAAGTAACCCTCAAACTGTTCGATAAGACCATCCGAATAAACTGGCAAATAGATACGGGACAAGACGTCCTGCCATTTCTCGAGTCTTTCCGGGAGCAGCTCCAACCGTTCTGTCAACTCCTGTGCGTTTTCCGGCGCATGTTCCTTCAGCCACTCAAGCACTTCCAGCGCGGTCTCCAGATTCCATTTTGCCATGCGGTTGGTATAAAAATTATTGTCCACATGGTCATGGTATTCATCCGGACCAATCACGTCGTTATATTCGTATCGTTGAAGCTCTTCATCCCATTCCGCGCGCGAAGCCCAGAACGTTGCCGTATCGAGGATGAGCTCAGCCCCCTTTTCGATAAACCAGTCCTGATCGCCAGTCACCTTCCAATAAAGATACGTAGCGTAAGCAACATCCGCCGAGATATGGATTTCGATATCACCCGTCCAGATGCGGATGAGCTTGGTGCGGTCCGCAAAATGCGGGAGCCATGTTGGCGTGACTTCTTCCCCTGTATCGGCGCTTTCCCAGGGGAACTGTGCGCCTTCGAAGCCATTTGTCTGTGCCTTCTGGCGCGCCCCCGGCAGACGCTGGTGACGATACTCCAAAAGATTACGGGCGATTTCCGGCGCCGTATAGATGAACAGAGGCAGCATAAAGATCTCGGTATCCCAGAACGAATGTCCGCGATAGCCAAAACCCGAAAGGGTCTTGGCGCCGATATTGACGCGGTTATCGTTTCGCGGCGCTGCAATGAGCAACTGGAACAAGTTAAAGCGAATGGCGAGTTGAGCTTCGTCATCTCCGTCAATCTCGACGTCACACCGTTCCCACTCGCGGTCCCATACCTGTTGGTTTTCTGCGAGGGCGGTGTCCCAGTTCTGTGCGGCAAGCACGTGCTCTACAGCCATGCCGACGACATCTTGCGTGTCACGAGAGGTGGCAATACCGACAAACTTGTCGACAGTGATGGATTCTCCTTGCTTGACAGGATATACCATCCGCAACGTGGGGATACTTTGTGCATCCCAATAGTCCACGGAGGCCGCCCCAGGCGTGGCGATAAGCCGCATAGCGAGAGCGACATCGATCCCCGTGGCGCGCGTCCGAGTATGAAGGTAATAAGCGTCCTCACGGCTTCCCTGCCCCACCCAGTTCCAGTGATTGAACCCTTCATTATCCATCGTCCCGTTCAGGCTGGCGCGGATCTCCAATTCGCCGTCGAATTCCGGCTCAACATGACAGCGAATGCAAACGAGGTGCTCATCGTGCAGAGAGGTGAAGCGTTCAAATCGCAGAGTCGCTCTGTCCCCCGCGGAGGAGCACCAACGGACCGTGCGCGTCAGTTCGCCTGTGCGCAAATTCAGCTGCCGCGAAAAATGTTCCACGCTGCCAGATGCCAGGGAAAAGCGCTCCCCGTTGAGATAGATCTGGATGGGCAGCCAATCGGGTGCGTTCGCGAGCTCTGTAAACACAAGGGGAACGTCATCAAATACGCCATGAATAAACGTGGCACGACGGTCGCCGGAATAGCCTTCCTCAAACGCCCCACGCGTGGAGAGATAGCCATTTCCAATCGTAAAAATTGTTTCCTTATGATGTTGTTTGTCAGGTTCGAATGATTCTTCTACAACATTCCACATAGTACCTTCTAAGAGTTAAGCTTGTGCCAAATCTATTAATACGGCATGCGTACCTGCAAATGCCAGGAATGCACCGCCAAAGGCAAACGCAAGCATGAACAACAGGGTACCGGCAATCAGACTTAAAGTCAACAATAGGGCGAGCACAACCGCAAAGATCAAATTCCTTTTGAGAAAGACGGCCCCGTTTCGGAGAGCCTGCCATACACGCGGTTCCCGTTGCTCGAATAAAAATGGCAGGGCAAAGAATTGAAGCAGGAGCCAGCTCGCCAAAAGTGTCAGGTAGAAGCCTTGAACAAAGGAAGCCATCGTTGTAGTACCAAGCAGGGGTTCGACAAGATAGTAATCGCCGGTTAGAACCCCTATGATCAATAGATTCAGGAACGTCCAGCGCCAACCCGGTCCCCAGTACTGGCGGATGGCATGCAGAAAATCGCGCTCATTCACCATTTCACTGTGCGCAACTCGATGGGCGTAATAGAAGAGTGCCAGCACCGCAGGCGGACCGGGGATAACGAGAATCAACGCCAGCCAGAAAAGGAGTTGAATGACCAGAATCGTCCAGAGCTCCTGCCAGGTATCTCGAAATGCGGCTCCGAGGACTTTGAACGCCATCTTGATTTGTTGGGTCACACGTTTGAGTCAGCCTTTGATCCCTGTGTATGCTACGCCCTCGATGTAATATTTGCTAAAAATGAAGAACAGTATCAGCACCGGGATGGCGTTGAACATGGCGCCAACCAGCGTCAGGTTCCATTGTGCGCTGAATTGCTGCCGAAAGATGCTGAGAGCCACGTTGAGAACGTATTTATCTGGTGAATTCAAATACAGGAGCGGTGGAAGGAAGGCATTCCACATTGCCTGGAATTGCAGGATGAAGACCGTCAGTAGAGCCGGGCGCGTTAGCGGCAGGATCACGTCACGGTAAATCTGTCCGTGACTGGCACCATCGATAAAAGCTGCCTCTTCGAGATCTTTGGGAATCGACTTAAAGAATTGTGTCAGGAGAAAAATACTCCCGGCGCCCACCGCGCCCGGCAGGATCAAGGACCAGAAGGAATTAATGAGCCGCAGCTTCGTCATCAGCACGTAGGCCGGAATCAGCGTGACCGCCCCTGGAATCATCATCGTCGCCAGCATGAAAGCGAAGACCACGTCCCTGCCCGGAAATTCCAGGCGTGAAAAGGCATAGGCAGCCATGGAGCAAAAAATGACCTGCAATGTGGCAACGGTCACCGCCAGGAATGCCGTATTGAATAGCCAGCGTGGGAACGTCCCACCGCCGCCGATATCCGTATTCCACACCCTCGACCAGTTCTCGACTTGCCACTCCGCGGGGAAAAGGGTTGGCGGAAAGCGAATAATCTCCGCATTGGTCTTGAACGTGCCCAGCGCCGCCAGGATGAATGGCATGAACAGGATGATTCCGATCACACACAGCAGCAGGTATCGCAGGAAGATGTTTATATAGTGGAGCGCAGGTTTTGAGGGCTGTTGAGCCGCTGCACCCTCGAGCGTTTGAGTCCGAACAGCCATGTCAGCCTCCTAATACAGTTGGGTCTCTTTTTCGATAAAGCGGCGCTGCAGAAAGGTGAAAAAGAAGATCAATACAGCCAGGATAAAGGCGAGCGCCGAAGCATAGCCCATCTGGATCGGGCCCTCGGTTCCCAGCGCCTGCTTGTAAACAATAAAGACGGGAGTCAGTGACGTGCCCAGCGGTCCTCCCTGGGTCGCCAGATACACCTGGTCGAACACCTGGAGGGTACCAATCGTGCCCAGCACCACAACGAGCAAGATAATCGGGCGCAGAAGAGGAATAGTAATCTTCCAGAACCGGTGCCAGCCGTTGGCTCCATCGATAGAAGCTGCCTCATACAGGGTTGGGTTGATGTCCTGCAGGGCAGCCAGGAACATAATCATGAAGGTTGGCGCGGTGGTAAAGATGTTCTGGAACATGATCGCCATCCAGGCGATGCTGGGACCGCGCAAATACCATTGCGTTGAGGGGATATCGCCGCCAAAGGCTTGAACGATCAACTGGATCAAGCCGCGCGGGTCACCCAGCCAGTTGATGTTTTGCCACTCTATGCCGAAGAGTCCTAGGAAGCTGGAAATGAAAAAATTGGCATATCCGGTTCTCAGGTAGAACCATATGAAGATGAAGGTGATGACCACGGATGAGGTCACGCTGGGTGCATAAAAGATCGTACGGAAAAATTGCTTGAAGCGGATCGGCGCATTCAAGATGACCGCCAGCAGGATGGCTGCGGCCGTCTGTACCGGTACCACGATCAGAGCATACCAAAGCACATTATAGAGACCTTGCAGAAAATCTCGCTCTGTGAACGCCCTGGCATAGTTTGCCAGCCCGACCCACTCTGGCGGTGTGAAGATATCGTAACGGTTGAACGAGATATAGAGAGCAAATAGCACAACACCGACCGTGAATGTCAGGGTAATGAGGAGATAGGGCGACAGAAAGAGATACCCCATGATCAGATTGGTGCGGCGCCGAGGGTTGGGCCACTCACGGTAGACAATCCGGGCAACAGCCAATCCCAGCGCTATGGCTACCAATGCGACGGCGCCCAGGAAGGGCAACGCCGTACGGCGAACCTCTGCCATATAGGTATCGACCGCTGCCATCACCCGCGGTCCGCCCATGGTCGGCGCGTTGAAGAGGGCGATGATCATCAAAATGATCACGACCAGGAGAAACGCGACCGCTGCTACCAGTGTGCGTCTTGATTCGATGGCACCTTCGTCCACTGTTCTCGTAGTTGTCATAACGCCGCCTCCATTCCTGCCTCAGGTTGTAAGACAGGAGTAGACTCTCCTTCCCTCTCTGAGGGAAGGAGAGTTCGAGCGATAAAGAACCTTATCGACCGCCCCCCAGAGCAGCCTGTGCTTCCTCCTGCGCCTGCGCAAAGGCTTCATCGACCGACTGGTCGCCGAGGAAGATGCGCTCTAACGCCTGAGAGACCGCCGTGTTCACGGTGCCGGTGTTCGGACCCCAGAAGGCAACACGCGTAGCATCCAGCAAACCGCCAGATGAAATCGCCAGATCGTTCGGATCCTGGACCAGATCCGCCTGTTCGGGATGGGTACTATAGGCAAAACCCGTATTGACGATCTCAGCCTGGTTCTCGGCGCTGGTCAGATACATGGCAAGGGCTGCGGCAGCGTTCGGGAACTCCGTCGCGGCATTGACGCCGATGCCATTGGTAAAGATGATATCTGCACGGGTCACCGGTCCGCTTGGGATCTGAACAGCTTTCCATTCCACGTCCGGATAGGTCTGCTTCATGAAGTTCACCATCCAGCCGCCTTCGGTGGTCATGCCAGCCAGTTTCAAGCCGATGGCTTCACCGCACCAGCCCGCACCCACATCCGCGGGTGTAACCAGCGATCCTTCCTCCTTCATCTCAGCCACAAAGTTAGCCATTTCCTTGACTTCAGGAGTATCCAGCGTTGCGGTTGTAAAGTCATCGCTGGCAAATGCA
Organism: Anaerolineales bacterium; assembly: GCA_035699125.1. Lineage (GTDB taxonomy): Bacteria > Chloroflexota > Anaerolineae > Anaerolineales > Villigracilaceae > Defluviilinea. The sequence continues at coordinate 9,740 of DASSBC010000005.1, read as the reverse complement.
CCGCCGTTCGAGAAGACGAAGGGGGCAAAGCGCGCCCAGTCTGCGCCCATGCAGAACCCGCCATAGGTCCCGGTATCTGCGATCGCTTGCGCAGCAGTGCGCATATCTTCCCAGGTCCAATCCGCGGTTGGTTCATCGATGCCTGCCGCCTCGAATGCTTCGGGCAGGTAGACCAGACCCAGCGTGCCCCAGTCTTTAGGAAGGGCATAGGTCTGATCGTCGAGTGTAAAGATGGTTAAGAGGGCAGGGATGAAGTCATCGCGCGAGACTCCAGCTTCCTCCATGTACGGGTCGAGTGCCAACAACTGCCCCGAGGATGCAAAGGCATTCATCAATTGATCGTCCACATAAAACACATCCGGCGCGGTACCACCCGCCATCTGGGCTTTCAATTTATCTTGAAATTCCGCCGGGACGGGCTGGTAATCTACGGTCACGCCCGGGCAAACCGTGCTGAAGCGCTCAATCGAATCACGGTAGATCTGCTGCTCGGTCTCGTCACCCCAGCCAGAGAACACGATCGAGGCGCCTTCCTCCACGTTCGAGGGGCAGGTGAATGCCGCACCAGCGCCGGGTGCTTCGGTCGCAGCTTCCGTTGGCGCTTCTGTCATCGCCTCTGTGGGCGCTTCTGTCGGCGCTTCCGTCATCACCTCTGTGGCTGGCTCCGTAATGGCAGGGGGTTCTGTGGCGGGTGCCTGAGTTTCCTGCGGTCCGCAGGCTGCCAGCAACAGGATTGCGATCGCAAGCAGCGATAATAGTTTGGAAAGTGATTTCATTACTGTTTCTCCTTAACTTTTTGAACTGATTTCCAGAACACAAAACTTAATGAAAGGACCAGACTCGAAACTAAACCGAGACTCACCTCCTTTGTAACTATATATGCTGCGAAGAATGTTTAATGTATGATCAAAAGTGTTGCCCCCAGGAGCTCGAATGCAACTCCTATGCCGAGGCTCGAACAATGAGCTTCGGCTTCACCAGGATATGGCGTTCCGCCGGCTCTTCCCCTTTCAGCAGTGAGACCAGGATTTCCACACATTTACGGCCAGCCTCGTGGATGGGCTGTCGAATGGTTGTGAGCGCTGGAAATAGATATTGCGACATGGGCGCATCGTCAAAACCAAAGATGGCGATTTCGCGCCCAACTTCCATGCCATGCTCACGGGCGGCGTGGAGCGCCCCAATCGCTTGTGTGTCATTAAGTGTAACGATGGCGGAGGGTCGCTCATTACTCGGCAGGCTGAGCAAACGAGAAGCAGCTTCCCGTCCGAAATCGAACGTGCCTTCCCCGCGCTCGATCCATTCCGGCAGGACCTCCAGCCCCGCGTTCTGCATTGACTCGAAATACCCACGCATACGCTCATTGCCGACCCGCGATTCCTCGGGCCAGCCAATCGCAGCAATACGTCGATGTCCCTGTAAAAAGAGATATTGCATCGCCTGACACAACCCATCGAAGCCGTCCACATCCACGGAAGGGAAATCCAGCTCGGGGTTGGAACGTCCAAAGGTGACAAAGGGGAACTTTCGTTCCAGCAGAAAGTGAATTCTGGGATCGTTGTAATTCACGCTCGAAAGCACAAACCCGTCGACGCGACCGGTATCGATCAGCTCCCGGTAGGCATCGACAAGGCCATTGCCCTCGCGGAACGGAAACGGCAGGAGATGATACCCCGCGGCTTCGGCTTCCTGCACCATGCTGCTCAGGAATTGATCGAGGATGTGATTTACTTGATCGGGGGACGTCTGCACCCAGGAGTAGCCAATCATAAAGCTACGCTTGGCGCGCATATTACGGGCGATCTGGTTCGGACGATATCCCAGCTCGTGTACTGCCTGGAGGATGCGCTGCTCAGTGTCCTTGGAGACCTGCGTCTGTTTGTTCAGCACTTTGGAGACCGTCTGGTAACTGACACTGGCACGCGCAGCAACCTGCTTGAGCGTTACTTTCGAAACCATAGGAGCTTTCCAGAGGTGCGAACGTTCGGACGAACGTTCGCCTAACGTAATACTATAATACTCTTTATTTTGTCTTTGTCAACTACTTTGACGACGGACCCGTGAAATAGCCGATATCAGCGATCCTGGGTCAATCTGCAGCGCCCCGGCAGAGCTGAGATTGCTCTCCGACAGGGCTGGCAAAGGGAATGCAGCCTCTTGCCAAATCCCGCCGATGTGGATATACTGCCAGTCGATATGAACACTTGGTTCGCCCGCAACCACCATCATGCTCATCCTACATCCCTGGAAGACCGGGCGATCCCTTTCTGCACACCTGTCCCATAAGACAAACAGGCAGGCAATCGTTGGCTCAGCTATCCCCGGTCCATGACCGGGGATTTTTTATTCCCTTCTCAAAGGAATTTCTATGCAAGGAAAACAAACCATCCTGCTCTCCTTACCTTCCAAAGGCAGGCTCGAACTCGACTCGCTGGAGTTTCTGGCTGCAGCCGGGTTACGAGTCCTCAAGTCCAACCCGCGCCAATACCAGGCGGAAGTCCCTGCCTTCCCGGGGCTCAGCGTCATTTTCCAGCGCCCCGGCGATATTGTCGTCAGCGTCCGGCAGGGCAGCGTAGATTTTGGGATCACAGGGCTGGACGTGATCGAAGAGAAACGCGGTCCGAATGGCGCGGTTCTGATCATGCATGATGCGCTGGGCTTTGGGTCCTGCGCCTTAACGTTGGCGGTTCCGGAAGTCTGGAAGTCGGTGCAGGATCTCCCCTCCCTGAGAGAGTATTCCTCGTCTCTGGGCCGACCCCTGCGAGTTGCCACAAAGTTTCCCGTGCTCACCGAACGGTTTCTGGACAATCATCAAATCCCTCATTCGCTGATCGCAGCCGAAGGCACGCTCGAGACCGCGCCCACGATCGGCTACGCCGATGTCATCTCCGATCTTGTTTCTTCCGGGCAGACCCTCCAGGACAACCGCCTGCGCCCACTGCCGGATGGCGTCATCCAACGCTCGCAAGCGGCGTTGATCGCCAACCACAAAACCCTGCAGACGCACCCCGAAGTGCTGGAGGTGGGCAGGCGCCTGCTGGAGTATATCGAAGCGCACCTGCGCGCCGAAGGAAACCTGCTTGTGACGGCAAATATGCGCGGGGAGAGCCCGAAAGAGATTGCCCAGAAGATGTTCACGCAGACTGTCGTCGGCGGCTTGCAGGGACCGACCATCAGCCCAGTCATTGTCCGGGACTCCACCTCCAGCTGGTATTCGGTGACCGTCGTCGTCCGGCGGGATCAACTCCCACAAGCCATCAGCGAGCTGCGCGCCATCGGTGGGAGCGGTATCATCGTTTCTCCCGTGACGTACATATTCGAGGAAGAGCCTCCGCGCTACAAAGCCATGCTCGAGGCATTAGGATAAGGACCTCTTATGCTCCAACAGTACGACCCACAGACAGCAAAGCAGACCATTCTCAAGCGGACTCCGCCGGATGAGCTCTCCGTCAATCCACGGATGCAGGATCGCATCGCTCAGTTTTTCGGAGAACCGTTAACCCCCGATCAGGCTGTTTCACGCATCTTGAAAGATGTGCGCCAGAACGGGGACACGGCGCTTCAAGCCTGGACACACAGGCTCGATGGGCTGGACCTCCGACCTGTTCCCCTTCCCCAGGCTGCCATGCAATCGGCATTGAGCTCAATTGCGCCGGCGCAGCGTGCAGCTCTCGAACAGGCAGCCGCTCGGATTGAAGCCTTCCACCGCCGCCAGCCGTTATCGTCCTGGTTTACGAATGAGCTCGGTGGCACACTGGGGCAGATGGTTCGTCCCATCCCGCGCGTTGGGCTGTACGTGCCCGGCGGGACAGCTCCCCTTCCCTCGACGGTGTTGATGAGCGCCATCCCGGCACGGGTCGCGGGCGTCAAAGACGTGGTGGTCGTCACGCCGCCCCAGCGTTCCTCTGCAAACAGGGACCTACCCGTGGACCCGATCATTCTCGCGGCGTGTGCCATCGCCAACGTCGACGAGGTCTATCTGCTGGGCGGTGCGCAAGCCATTGGGGCGCTGGCATACGGCACCGCGACGATCCGCTCCGTGGACAAGATCTTCGGACCGGGCAACCTGTTCGTCACACTGGCAAAGCGACAGGTGTACGGTGTGGTGGGGATCGACGGATTGGCAGGTCCGACAGAGACGGTCATCATCGCAGACGAATTCGCAAACCCGGCGTGGGTAGCAGCCGACCTGCTGGCGCAGGCAGAACATGATGTTTTCGCCTCCGCCATCCTGCTCTCGCCTTCGCAGCCTCTGCTGGAGAAGGTACAGATGGAGGCGGCAAGGCAAATGGAACAGCTCCCGCGCGGGGATATCATCGCCGCTTCCCTCGAACAGCGCGGCGGCGCCGTCTTAACGGCTGACCTGGCAGAGGCAATCGAGCTGGCAAATGACTACGCGCCGGAACACCTTGCTCTATCCGTGCGTGACCCGTGGAAGTGGGTAGAGAAAGTGAAGAATGCAGGCGGCCTGTTTCTGGGCGAGCATTCGTTTGAAGTCCTGGGCGATTACCTGGCAGGTCCCAGCCACGTCATGCCGACGGGCGGTTCGGCGCGCTTCGCTTCCCCGCTGAACGTCTGGGACTTCGTGAAAATCGTCAGCCTGGTGGCGCTCGACCAGGGCACGGCGCAGTCTCTTGCCCCGATTGCCGCCACCATCGCCGAAGCAGAATGCCTGGATGCGCACGCAAACGCCGCACGCCTGCGAGGAGGAGCCTCATGAAGGTCCGTCCTCACCTGGAGACCCTTCCCCCTTACACGCCGATTGAACCCTTTGAGGTGTTGTCCGCTCGTATGGGACGAGAGCCGGCAGAGATCATCAAATTAGATGCGAACGAAAACCCCTACGGTCCCCTGCCGGTCGTACGCGAAGCACTGGGGAACCTCCCCTTCCCGCATATTTATCCCGACCCGGAAAGCCGCGCCCTCCGCGAGTCACTGGAGAAGTTCACAGGTGTGTCTTCGGACAATCTCCTGGCAGGTGCGGGCGCCGATGAGCTGATCGATCTGCTGATGCGTGTCCTGCTGGAGCCGGGAGACTGCATTCTTTCCTGCCCGCCGACCTTTGGCATGTATCCCTTTGACGCAGAGCTGAATGCCGCGCGGGTGATCGAAGTCCCGCGCAGGGAAGATTTTTCTCTTGATTGGGATGCCCTTCTAAAAGAAGTGGAAGCTCATCAGCCAAAGCTCCTGTTCCTCGCCACGCCGAATAACCCGGATGGCTCACTGCTCGGTCAAAAGACGATTGACGGACTTCTGGATTTACCGCTGCTGGTCGTGCTCGATGAAGCCTATATCGAATTTGCCGGGGAAGATCTGGGAGCCAGATTGAGCAGGATACAGGAAGTACCTTCACGGGAAAACCTTGTCGTGTTGCGCACCTTTAGTAAGTGGGCGGGGCTGGCAGGGCTGCGGGTTGGCTACGGCGCGTTCCCCTCCTGGCTGATGCCGGTCCTGTGGAAGTCCAAGCAGCCCTATAACGTCAACGTAGCAGCGAGCGTCGCCGCACAGGTCTCGCTAGAGCACATAGGTGATCTCGCAGAAATTGTGGAGCAGATCAAAGCGGAACGAGCGCGCATGTTCGTTACACTGCAGGAGGTTTCCTATCTGAAACCGTATCCCACGCATTCGAACTTCATTCTGTGCCAGGTACGTGGGCGAGATGCCGCCGATCTCAAGCGCACGCTGGAAGAGCAAGATGGCATCTTCATCCGCTATTTCAACAAGCCGGGCTTGCGGGACCACATCCGCATCAGCGTGGGGCGACCGGAGGCTACAACTGCCTTACTGAAGGCATTGAAGGAGCAAACATGAGAACCAGCGAGCTGTCCCGCCAGACCAATGAGACGCAGATCGAGATCCGGCTGGATTTGGATGGCGCCGGTCAGCATGAGATTTCTACGGGTATTGGCTTCCTGGACCACATGCTGACCCACCTTGCCGTGCATGGGCTCTTCGACATGGTTGTCAAGGCACAGGGTGATCTGGAAGTGGACACGCACCATACGATAGAGGATGTGGCGCTCGTCCTGGGACAGGCGTTCGACCGGGCACTTGGCGACCGCAGGGGGATCGTCCGCATGGCGGATTGTTTTGCGCCGATGGACGAGACCCTGGCGCACGTCGCCGTCGATCTTTCGGGGCGTCCGTACGCCGTGGTCCAGGCGGAATGGCACACGCCCTATGTTGGGAAGATCCCCACCACGCTAGTTGCGCATTTCTTTGAGTCGTTCGCCATCACCGCCCGCTGTAATCTTCACGCCCGCGTTCTCTATGGGCGGGACGACCACCATCAGGCAGAAGCCCTGTTCAAAGCCTGGGCAAGAGCTTTAGACAAAGCTTCACAGCTGGATGCCCGCCGCCTGGACGCCATCCCCTCGACGAAAGGGACGCTCACGAAATGAAGGACGTCATTCTGATCGACGCCGGGACGGGGAACCTCCGTTCTGTGCAGAAGGCGTTGGAGAGCCTCGGTGCGAATGTAGCGCGCACGGATGATCCAAGCCGGGTCCTGACCGGGGAAAAAGTGGTTCTCCCGGGCGTGGGCGCCTTCGGAGAGTTTATGTCCGGGTTGCGTGCACGCGGGTTGGGAAAGGCGGTACAGGACATTGCGCAACGTCATATCCCGCTGTTAGGGATTTGCGTCGGGATGCAAGCCCTGTTTGAAGCTGGCGAGGAGATGGGAGAACACGCCGGGCTGGGGTTGCTGCCGGGCAAGGTGACCCGCTTTGCCGAAACGTTACCGGTCAAGGTTCCGCACACGGGCTGGAACCAGGTGGAGGTGCAGCAGAGGGAGCCCCTGTTCTGCAAAGTCCAGCCCGGAGCGTATGTCTATTTCAACCACTCCTACTACTGCCAGCCGGGGAATCCATCCGACCTCGCGGCGTGGACAACGCATGGCATCCCATACGCCTGTGCGGTGCAGCGCAGGAATGTCTTCGGTGTACAGTTCCACCCGGAAAAGAGCCAGACGGTCGGTCTGCAAATCCTGAAGAACTTTCTGGAGATGGAATGAGTACGTTCACCGTCTATCCTGCCATCGATCTGCGCGGCGGTCGCGTCGTTCGCTTGAAAGAAGGCGACCCGAGGCGCCAGACGACCTATGGGGAAGACCCTGCACAGGCTGCCCGGGGCTGGCTGGAGGCAGGCGCACGCTGGCTGCACGTGGTGAACCTGGACGGCGCGTTTGGCGAAAACGATACTGCCAACCAGGCAGCGCTCCATGCTCTATTCGATGTTGCGCGGGCGTTTAATGCCCACATCCAATTCGGCGGCGGGGTCCGGTCTCTGCGAATGGTCGAACAAGCCATCGACCTTGGTGTCAGCCGCGTCGTGCTTGGCACGGTTGCCATCGACGAACCGCAGATGGTCGCGCAGGCGGTCAAGACATTTGGAGCCGACAAGATCGCCGTGGGCATCGACGCCCGTGAAGGCTCCGTCCGCGTCCGCGGCTGGCAGGCAGAAGGTGGAGTGTTGGCGACCGACCTGGCGCGCAAGATGCGCGATGCAGGAGTACGAACGGTTGTATTTACCGACATCAGCCGGGACGGTCTCGGTGGCGGACTGAACCTCCCGTCCACGCGTGCCCTGGCAGATGCCAGCGGCTTAGACGTCATTGCCTCGGGCGGCGTACAGGCACTCGAGGATGTCCTCGCGGCACAGGAAGCAGGGCTTGCAGGCGTGATCATTGGCCGTGCGCTGTATGAAGGGACAATAGATTTGAGAGAAGCACTCAATGTTTAACCGGGAGAACTAAATGTTAGCAAAACGAATCATCCCCTGCCTCGACATCAAAGATGGGCGTGTCGTCAAGGGCGTCAACTTTATCCACCTGCGGGATGCAGGCGACCCCGTCGAGCAGGCGCGGCTCTACGATGAGCAGGGCGCAGACGAGCTGGTCTTCCTCGATATCTCCGCCACGCAGGAGGGACGAAAGACGACCCTGGCATTGGTCAGCCGCGTGGCAGATACCGTCTTTATGCCGCTCACCGTCGGCGGCGGAGTCCGCACAGTGGACGAGATGCATGCCTTGCTTTTGGCAGGCGCGGACAAGGTCAGTGTCAATTCGGCAGCCGTAAGGCAGCCCGAGCTTGTATCGAAGGGCGCTGCTCGTTTCGGCGCACAGTGCATCGTGCTCGCCATCGACGCCCGGCGGAACGGCGCCAGCTGGGACGTGTATGTGAACGGCGGCAACGTCCCCACAGGGCTGGACGCCGTCGAATGGGCGGTACGCGGCGTCCGGCTCGGCGCCGGGGAAATCCTGCTCACCAGCATGGATGCCGACGGGACGCTGGCAGGCTTCGATCTCGCATTGACCCGAACCATCGCAGAGGCAGTCTCCGTGCCGGTGATTGCCTCCGGCGGCGCAGGGAGTGCGTCGCACTTTGCCGAGGTGCTGACGGACGGAAAGGCAGACGCCGCCCTCGCCGCCTCCCTGTTCCATGACGGAAAGCTGAGCGTGGCAGAGGTAAAGCGAGAGCTGGCGAAACGAAATATCCCCGTACGAATACCGATGATGGAAAGCTAGAGAAAGAACAATGCAAAACTTAATCGCAACCCTCAGGTTCGATAGCCATGGACTCATTCCCGCCATCGTGCAGGATGCAAACACGAAAGAAGTGCTGACGCTGGCGTATATGAATGCCGAGTCTCTGCAGCTTACCCTGGAAACAGGTGAGACGTATTTCTGGTCCCGCAGCCGGGGCGAGTTATGGCACAAAGGGGAGACGTCCGGAAACACCCAGAAGGTGATCGAGATCCTGGTAGATTGCGATGCCGATACCCTCTTGATCCGCGTGCAGCCGTCCGGGCCTGCCTGTCACACCGGCGAGCGGACCTGTTTCTACCGCCGCCTGGAAAGGGAACCCTCATGAGCATCCAGTGGCTATACGATGTAATCGAAGAGCGCAGGCAAAACCCTTCCGAGAGCTCCTATACGACCAGGCTATTTGCAGGGGGATTGCCGAAGATCGCTCAAAAGGTAGGTGAGGAAGGGACCGAAGTCGTAGTCGCCGCGCTTGCCCAGGATGACCAGCGCCTGATCGAAGAAGTTGCCGATCTCACCTATCACACGCTTGTCTTGCTCGCCGCTCGCGGCTTGAAACCTGAGAATGTATTGGCTGAGCTGGAAAAACGGCATAATCGTTGAATCGAACTTCCCCCTTCCCTACTATCGTATCGTGTCGATAAGATCTTTCCTGGGAGGCGGATTATCCTGCTGAAAGGTCAACTTAACCCCGCCGAGCGAGATCGTGTCATTGGGATACAGGATGGTCTCGCTGACACGGTTTCCATTCACGAAGGTCCCGCCGGTGGAGTTCAGATCCAGTAATACATAGTGCCCCTCGATGGCGCGCAGCCGGGCATGGTTACGGGAGACGCGACGGTCATCGATCACAAGGTCGTTTTCGAGCCGGCGCCCGATGCTGATGACCGCCTTGACCAGGGGGTAGAATTTGATGCCGTCGACAATAAAGAAAGCATTAGGGGGAATGGGTTCAGTCTCTTCAGCCACGGAGCAATATTAATAGGATTTTGCCCACATCTAGCATGAATGCAATCATTTTGTATTGTTTCTTGAGGTTCCTGTTTATGATCCATTCGCCCGAGTACAAGCAGTCACCTGGTACATAAAGGGTCATCAAATTGCTTAATTTCCTTGCACAGGGTTCCCTCTCACTTGTTTTCTCCAGATGGCTCTGGGTTGTCAACTTCAGTTTGCACCAGACCCAACACGAAATGAT
>DASSBC010000004.1:0-125051 GCA_035699125.1 Anaerolineales bacterium | reverse complement strand
CGGGGCAACCGGCGAATTGGCAGCCACGTAATCAATCGTCACTTGCAGGAGGTCGTCGCCAGGCTGCAGCACATCGGTGCCTTCTGCGAACACAGTGTAGCCGTCGCCGCCGGTATACATGAAGTCGTTGGTGACAAAGCGGACGGTATCCGAGGGTCCAATCGGAGTTGCCGGACCCGCAGGTCCTTCCGGAGTCTTCCACATGCCGGTGATGACGGGCGTGGTTCCACTACAGGTAAAGGTCACTTTCAAACCCGAGAGCTGCGGGAAGCGGCCGGAATGGACAGCCGGGTCGCAGACGGGTGAAAAGCCGTTCAGGAAGGCTTGCTCCAATTGCGCGCCCGTGAGGGTCAGGATCACCGTCCGGTTGCCAAACGGCAAGACCGCGAACATCTCCCCCCAGGTAATTTCGCCGGGCTGCTCTCCGGCGCTGGGAGGAGCCATCAGGAGGTCAGCGCGCAATCCACCGGAATTGGTGAAGGCTGCCTCCACACCGGGATACTTCGCCCGCATCGCATCCGTGACCAGATTCCCCATCGCCGACTCGTGCAGGCGTGCGGGGTCACGGAGGATATCGACAGACTGGGTCCCGATCACCTGGTTGCGCAGCTCTTCCGTCTGCGCGTTGGCATCGTCTATGATCGCCTGCACGTCTTCGCGCGCCGCCACGCCGAGGTTCTTGGCGATGCGCGTGGAGGCGCCTGCCCATTCCACGTCCCCGTCGTGAATCACCATCTGGACGACGGAGTAACTGGCACCGGCATTGATCCCCTCGGCGACGAGGATGCGACCCACCATCAGGTTCGACACGCGGTGCGTATGCCCTGCCAGGATCACATCTACCTCTGTATTCTGGAGCTGCTCGGCAATCGTCACGATGGGTCCCGTCCATGGTTCTGCCGGGTTCGAGCCGAAGGCGTTCTGACCCTCTGAGGTTCCCTGGTGGATCAGGACAACTTGAATCTCGACACCCTGCTTGCGTAATTTTGCAGACTCTTTCCGGATCGTCTCTGCTTCATCCAGGAACGCCAGTCCCTCGGTGGCACCGGCACTGACGAGCTCCGGCGTGTTTTGCAGCTCAATGCCGATCACACCGATGCGGCGATTGGCGAAGCGGAAGATCTGCGTGCCTTTCACCCAGGGCGGGTTTCGCATCGTGTTTGCATTTACGATGTTGGCACCCAAGAAGGGGAAATCCGCGCGTTCCTGGTGCTGGAGCAGGCGATCGACGCCGTAATCGAACTCATGGTTCCCGTAGGATGTGGCGTCCAGTCCCCAGGCGTTCTCCACGTCAATGGCGGGCCGGTCTTCGAGCAGACCCGAATTGGCAGGGGAAGCACCCACGTTATCGCCCGCGGCAAACAGGAGCGCGCCCGTGCGGAACTGAGCAGACTCCTCATCGAACATCGTCGCCAAGAACGCAGCTCCACCGACCGAAACATTTTGATCATCCATAGACAAATTGGTCGGCTCAAGCTGGCCGTGGAAGTCGTTCAATCCAATGATCGGCACCAGGGTCCGTCCCTGGCTTCCACGCAGCATGTCTAGGCGTACCACACCCTGTGAATGCTGCGGCAGCGGGATGCGCATCATATAGGCAATCGTCGGGGCGATATCGATCGTGCGCAGATCCTGGAGGACCGTTCGGGGTCGAATCGCATTCCCGCCGGCGAGGAAGGTCGCCCGCATATTGACATTGGCGTCCAGGTTCTGCAGGTCAGGCACGTAGCCATGCTGACCGAAGAAGTGGGAGAGTGACACCAGCGTCCCAGGCGTAGCGGCATCGAATTGATACGGCGGATACGAAAAGACCACCAGGTCTCCCGTGCGCGTGGGGTGCGCCATGTCGGCGGTGCTGTCGGGTCCATTCGGAATATAACGCGCCTCGGCTTTGGTGAAGACCCGGTCGATCACCGTCCAGTCTTCGGGCTGCCCATCGCCTGTCCAATCGTTGGGGTCGCTCAGTGCAAGAAACGCTTCCTTGATCGCCTCAACCGTTGCGGCTTCGTCTGCGGCGGGCACCTGCTGGAATCCTTCATCTGCAGGCTCGCGCCCCTCCAGGTTCAAATAGATCTGAACCGTGCCGCCCGCCCAGCAGGCTTTTGCCATGCCAATGGTCTCGCCCGTGGCAGGTCGGCAGTTCGACGTCTGTGCCTGAGAAAGCAAGCCCAGGTCCACCAGCACCTGACTGGCATCGATTGCCAGGAACTGCGGCGCAAACCCGTGATCGGAAGCGACAAACGTGGAAAGCTTACCTTTCATAAGAGACTGGGCAAGCGCCAGCGTGGAGTCTGCTCCCTGGTAGGCGCGCTGAATGAATTCTGTTCGCTCTGCCACGCGCCCATCGGGGGTACCGTCCACCTGCACATCATCATAGGCAGGATTCGGCTCGCCGTTCGGCAGGGTGGGTGAGATGAGCCCCAGGAACTGGTGCTGGAATTCATCTGTCACCGGATAGCCGAGCATCAGCAGATCGGGCTGATACTTGGTCAGGATATATTCAATGATGGGATGGTGACCTTTTTCCCAGTACAACCCCTGCTCTGCATACGTTTCCTCACTGACAATGCCAGCCTCGAGACCAGCAAAGTCAGCCGCCGTCGCTGTGGGGAAATTCTGCGCGATGAATTCGGCAAAATCTCCGTTGAAGCCTGGCTCCGACCATCCCGGCCAACTGGCAATGGCGCGCGTGACCGAGGTGTGGAACAGACGGACCTGTGAAAGATCGGGGGATAATTCTTCGACCTTGATCAGCATACCCGCCGTGAGCCCTTCGAGTGACCCGCCGACAATCGTGACCTTGACATCTCCCCATTCGCCACGTGCTAAGGTAGCAACAGCATCGGCACCATTTTTCGTCGGAGAGAACAACACGCGGTCATAGTTGACCGTGTTGTCATTGGTGGAATCAAAGATATAGGCGTTCAAGCCGTACTTATCCGTGCCAAAATCCAGCACCCGCAGCCGCATTTCCTGGGCAGGGCTGTAGGACGTCGGGACATTGGTCCATCCCGTGGCGGGTGTAGGAGCGGCGCCCGGGAAAGGCTCCTGCCCCGCAAAGCCATCCGGGTGGTCGAACTGCAACCCAAACGATGCCACGAACGCCGCATCATCTGTGGGACTGATGTAGTTCGTGGCAACGCCCCGCCCCGAGAGGAAAGAACGGAAATCCACAGTGGGACCATTGATCATGCCTACGCGTCCCCCTGCCCATTCGATCTGCGCCACCTTTTTGCCGCCGCGTTCTGCGGCTTGTGCGAGAGTCTCCGCTTGAAGAGCCCCCAGATCAAACGCTGCAGTCCGGTTGGCAAACGGGGCGCCGTTGATGGTGAAGGTATTATTTGTCGAGCCATGAACGCCGGGCCAGGCGCCGGTCGCCAGGCTATACCAGCCTGCACCCGTATTGGGAGGCGCCTGGGTCAGCAATCCCCCGTCGGACGCCTGTGCGCCTGTCCGCAGCAACATCGCCATCGTAGGCAGCAGGCGCTGGCTGGCGAACTGCTCCACCAGATCCTGTCGCAACCCATCAGAGCTAAAGAAAATAACCTTTTCCTTACTAGTCTGCTTCTCAGGCACCGCAACGTCCGAAGCTGCCAGGGCGCTCGCAGGCAGCACCAGCATCGATACAATTAATAAAACAGAAAACAAACGAAGCAGAGATTTCCGATACACTCCTCTGCTTCGTGCAGCAATCGTGGATACAACCATCATCGTCCTCCTCTGGCAAATAAAATCAATCGATGAACTGCCAGCACGGGCAAATGCGCAGGCATCGCTCCTCTTGAAATGGAAGTCATTTTGCCCACCATCACCACCTTTCTACGAATACAGATAGACCCAATGGGTACACCGGGATGATGACGTTGATGAATACGCTGTGATGTTTTTTTCGTTGGGGGATTAAGTTCGCTGCGAAGCGGATCGTAAAGTTTATTGTAACCAGCTACTTAATGAGAGTCAACAAAAATGGAAGAGAATTTGCAACCAAAATGTTACACCTCCGGTTGAAGCCACTCGAAAATGTTAATGAGCTTATTTCAAGATCTGGAAGAGATTGCTGTAATCATCGGTCCACAGTCGGAGCTGCGTGGAATAGCTGTGAAGATCAACAGAATGTGCCTGAAGAGCCGGGGCGTCCAGCAGAGTAGGATCACGCGAGAGTAAGATCCAGTGCGAGGCAAAGCCGCCATTGGAATCTCCTTCATAATTGATACGCACCATCGTCAAGCCATACTGCTGCGCCAGCTGCCAGAACACAGGCTGCAGATCGAGGTGGAGGTTTGTAATATGCGCAGCGATGATGCCATCCGTGGCAAGGTGGGCGAGATACAGAGCAAAGGCTTCTTTTGTTACCAGATGAACAGGAATGGAGTCGCTGCTAAACGTATCCAGGATGAGCACATCGAAATTTTGTATGTTGCCCTCTGCACGTTCGCGCTCCAGTGAAATGCGGGCATCGCCGGGCACCATGGTGATGTTCGCCTGACTCTCCCTGAGAAATGTAAAATAGCCTCCCTTCCCCTGCGCCAGATCTATGACAGCCGGGTTGATCTCATACAGGCGATATTCGTCGCCAGGTTGTGCGTACGTGAGCAATGTGCCTATGCCAAGACCCAGTAAGCCCACTCGCATCTTCTGACCATACTTTGGATGATTTAAGATTGCCAGCCCCGCGCCGCTCTCCGGTACATAGTACGTTGTTGGTAGGTCGCGTAGTTCCGGTTCGATGAATTGCAGTCCGTGGATCGTAATCCCATGAGACATTTCATATGCCCTGTGCGTGGAGCCAGGGGGGTACAGTTCGTTCACACGGATCACGCCGTAGAAGTTGCGCTCAGAGTACAGCGCGCCCGAGAAGAATGTGCTGATAAGGGCAAGCATGAAGGTCACCAGACAGAACGTTGTAAAGAAGAAGCGGGCACGCGAAGAAAAAGCGCCCTCCTCAGGAGCACTACCCCCTTCGGAACGTAGGATCGTAAGAACAATGGCAATCGCCATCGCCAGCCCGACAAAGAATTCCCAGTAGCCGTTAAAGATCAGCGGAGCGACGAGGCTGACGAATACCCCTCCCAATGCACCGCCTACCGATATCGTTAAATAAAATATCGTCAGGGAATGGGCAGGTGGGCGCAGCCGGTAGAGCTCTCCATGACAGATCATACAGACAGAAAACAACAGGAGACAATATGCCAGGATCTGCCAGGTAATATGAAGGCTGGTTGCATTTAGCATGACAAATAATGTAAAAACAGTGGAAAGGACGAACAGGATGATAAAAAGTTTTCGGGGATAACCGCGCTCACCGGAAAACGTCAGGATGAAAGACAGCAGATAGAGGGCAAGAGGCAACACCCACAGAAAGGGAATAACTGCAACCTCCTGCGTGATCTGGTTCGTCACCGAAAGCAAGAATAGAGATGCGGTGGCGCTGAGGAGGGTCCACAACATCTGCAATCCAAAAGGCGGACTGGCTTCTATAGCGTTGACCGGAAGTCTCTCGCGACTCCGTACGGGACCCACGTCTAACTGGGCAGGTTCTCTCGTACCCCGGCTTTGTAAGGCGATCCGTATGGTGATCCATCCAAAGAGGAAAAACCCCAATGCCCATGCCCATCCCTGCCAGCGCACAGGCAGCAAGGGCTCGATCAGAATAGGGTACGCCAGCAGCCCCAGCAACGATCCAAGATTCGAGAGCGCATACAACCGAGCATATGCGTGCTGCGGGAACCTATGGCTAAACCACGCCTGCATCAGCGGACCGTTTGCTGCCAAAATGAAATAGGGTAAGCCGACGGAAATAACCAGGAATTCGAAAATATCAAAGATAGGCAGGCTGACATGCTCTGGTTTCCAGCTTGCGTCCGGCGTGACTGGTGATTTCCAGACGATCGAAAGCAGGATGAGAATCAAAAAGGCAAATACAATCAAAAGGATATGCCTATGAAACTGACGCCGGGGTCTGACACGTTCGATCAGCCAGTAAGCGTAGGCATAGCCGCCTGTGAGCAAGATCTGAAAAAAGAGCATCACCGTCGACCAGACAGCAGGCGTCCCACCAAACCAGGGCAGGAGAAACTTACCGATCATCGGCTGGATTAGAAAGAGAAGAAATGAGGAGAGAAAGATGCTGATTGCGAAAAGGACCAAAGTTGCTCCCGTGAGAATTATTCGATTATTTTAAGGTATACACCGTTCGCGAAACAGCGTTCCATGTTCTGGACTCCAAAGGATGACGACCCAGTTCCGCGGAACAGAATCGAGATGGAAAGCGTTATTCGGAATGGACCTGCCAATTTTCTATCTAATGCCCTTAGGCGTACCCACGGGTCTGTTCGAGGAACAGAATCGAAAATATAATCGTGTCGGGTCTCGAAGGTAATATTTCCTGAGCAATTGTGCGTCTGAATGATATAGGAGAGAAAAATGGAGAAAAAACCAGCTCTAGAAGCAAGCCTTGTGCAAGATTTTGTCGGAAATGCGCACGGCGACCTGGACCGGGTCAAAGAGTTGCTCGCCCAGGAGCCTATGTTGGTAAATAGCGCATGGGATTGGGGGGGCGGAGATTGGGAAACGGGCCTAGGTGCGGCAGCACACATGGGCAGAAGGGATATCGCCCTGTATCTGCTCGACCATGGAGCCCGGCTCGACCTCTTCGCCGCCGCCATGCTTGGATACCTGGACGTCGTAAGAGCAACCCTGGAAACGTATCCGGAGGCGCTCCACGTTTTAGGTCCCCATGGCATCTCGTTGATCGCTCATTCCCAGGCTGGCGGAAATGAAGCCTTTCAGGTATATGAGTATTTGAAATCTTTCGCCAGTCAGAAGGCAGAAGCCCGCACCTAACGGTGCGGGTCTTTCATTGCGTGTACCTCACGAAGTGTAAGGAATGATCCTGGTCAATTCCTGTAATGACGTCTATGCATAACGGAAAAGAAACGGAAAAGGCGGATCTTGCATCGCCTCCTGCGCGACGCTCCCGGTCTCTTTTCTTCCAAGCCCTGCTTTTTTCTGCAATTATTGCTTTTGGCTGCTTAACGTTTTTCGTCAAGACTACGCCTTCGTTCCCGATTGACCTTCAGATCACACGCGCCATCCAATCCATTGATTCTCCGTTCTTCGCTGGATTCATGCAGCTGATCAGCTGGCCCGGCTTTTTGCCCCAATCCCTCCTCATCACGTTATTGATCGCTTTCATCCTGTACATGTATAGTCTTCGCTGGGAAGCCTGCACAGCTGTGCTGGCGATGTTGCTTTCCGGAGCGACCAACGAGCTGGTCAAGACAGTCGTCGGACGACCTCGACCTACGATCGACGTAGTCAATGTCTTCGAGGTGCTTACGAGCTACAGCTTCCCCAGCGGACACGTTATGCTTTACACCATCCTGTTCGGGTACATCTGTTACCTGATGTATACCCTGCTCAAACGATCCATTCTACGGAGCCTGTTGCTAGGCATTTTTGGTATCTTTATTCTTTTTGTCGGTCCATCACGAATTTACCTCGGGCAGCACTGGGCAAGCGACGTACTCGGTGCCTATCTGCTTGGCGGCGTGCTCCTAGCCGGAATGATTCTGGTGTATCAATGGGGGAAAACGCGGTTCTTTATTTATTAAAGAACCGACTTAAAGAGGTATGGCAAATGGCTTATCGGAAGTCATCCATTTGCGGCGGCTCTTTGCTTATGCCGTAAAAGTGCGTGCCTGATGATGCGATCAAAGAACAGCTTATAGCCACCTTCGTCATACAGAATCATATAATCCGCCGGACCGTATTCTTCGGGCTTGAGCATAATGGCAGGGTTCGGGTTGATCTCCAGGATGAACAGCTCGCCCTGTTCGTTCATGCGGATATCACAGCGACCATAAGAAACGCCGTTCATTGCTTTATACATACGGATGGCGGTATCGTGCAGGCGGGCGATCAATTCAGGGTCTGTCACTTCCTTGAAATCGAAAGGCACGTTGTAATCCCATTTCACATCCGTATGCCAGAACTCTTCGCCTGGCGGGAAGACCAATTCCGCAGGCGGGTAGGCGATCGGATTCTCCGGATTCTCGGGGTCATCAACAACAAGCACGTTGTACTCCTTGCCCACGATGAACTCTTCCATGCGCGCCGCGCCAAACTCGCCGCAGATACGTTCGACCTGCACCGCTAACTGCTCCGGTGTATCGACGCGCGACTCACGGAACATCCCCGTGCTGCCGTAGCTCTTGGGGTGTTTCACCATGATCGGGTACCGCAGGTCCTTGACCAGTCTTTGTGCTTCTTCCACACTTTTTACCCGATAGCCCTTTGCAAACCCCACGCTATGGGCATCGGCGGCAGCTTGCATTTCTTCGCGTGTGGGGTCGAAGAAGCTGGAGTCCGCTCCGGTGAACGGAAGGTTCAACTCTTCCAGCGCTCTAATGACGTCGATGCCTTCATAGGTCCAGTCCGAGTCGTCATCCCTTTCATACCCTTCGCAGATATTCAGATACACATCGAACGCATTGCGTGCATCCAGTTCGCGAAGAACATCGATCACAGGATCTGTCATAGTGAGCATCTCCCAGTCAAATCCCTGCATGTAGGGCGCGGGATCAAAATCTTCGGGGACTTCATCTGTAAGAATGCAAATGCGCATCATTCACCTCTTGGGTCATAAACGTTGGATATATACATTTTTCACAGGAAAGTATGCAAACAGTCTTTCTTATTATTACATAAACTAAAATATTGACAATACTTCTGTATATTAAAACTTTTTCAACTGTATAATCAGGACATGAAAAAACAATCGCGTCAACGCTTCTCCATCGTCTTCCTCCTGCTTGGAATGGCATTCCTCGCTATCGGGCTTGCCACAGATCGGACGGTATTTAC
The DNA here is from genome assembly GCA_035699125.1 of Anaerolineales bacterium. GTDB lineage: Bacteria > Chloroflexota > Anaerolineae > Anaerolineales > Villigracilaceae > Defluviilinea. The sequence goes on along the minus strand of DASSBC010000004.1, from coordinate 116,186 downwards.
GTGGCTTGCTATTGCATTTATCTTAATTTCGCTCCTATCCGGGGGAAAATGGCTACGGCGAAGAAAATAATGCGCCGCATGTAGCAGTAGCAGCAATGAAAAGCACTGTGTCCCTTGACGCGGTTCTTTTTTTCGCCTAAAATATTTAGGTAAGCCTAATTTTCGTTTTAGCTACTAGGAGATTCTATGAAGCCTTTATCGAGAAGAGATTTTCTCAAAGTAGGTGGACTCGCCGTCCTGGGGACTGCCGGCGCCACCACACTCACACGAGACAACCAACAGCATCCTACAGATCACCCGCCACAAGCACACACCTCTCATGTCATGCAGCAAGGAGGACATGGCGATTTGCCGGGTACGGTGGGAGAGGTGGACCATGAAGCGAATGGATTCAACCCCACAGACACCCTGACAGACTTTGATTATGGAGAAGTATCAACGCTGCCCAATGGCCAGACCCTGCGCGAGTATAAGATCGTTTCCCTGAATAAAAATATCGAAGTCCTTCCGGGCATTGAATTCCCTGCCTGGACGTACAACGGAAGGCTCCCGGGACCGAGCATTCGAGCTACAGAGGGCGACCGGATTCGCATCCATTTCAGCAACGGCAGTAATCATCCGCACACCATGCACTTTCACGGGTTTCACCCCGGCGAGATGGATGGCGTCCCCGGCACCGGGCCGGGCGGGCTGGTAGAGCCGGGAGGCAGCTTTACCTATGAGTTCGACGCAGAGCCGTTCGGGCTCCATCTCTATCATTGCCACGTCTTTCCGCTGGCACGCCACATCGCCAAGGGACTCTACGGCGCGTTCATCGTCGATCCCAAAGAGGGACGCCCGCCTGTCGACCGCGAAATGATCATGGTGATGAATGGCATCGATATAGATTTCGACGACGCCAATGATTTCTATGCGGTCAACGGCATTCCGTTCCATTATCAGAATCACCCCATCCAGATTCGGGTCGGTGAAACGATACGGATCTATCTTGTCAACATTCTGGAATTTGACCTGCTGAACTCATTTCACCTGCATGCAAATTTCTTTAATTACTACCCGACGGGCACAAGTCTTGTCCCCAGTGAGTTCACCGACACGATCATCCAGGGACAGGCGCAGCGCGGCATTCTGGAATTCAGCTACAAGTATCCCGGCATGTATATGTTCCATGCCCATGTCACCGAGTTTGCCGAGCTCGGGTGGAATGGCATGTTCGAAGTGATCGCGTAGAGGTGACAGATGACTCAAACAACTTCTACGCCCACGACAAAACGTTTCACGTTTCAGACTCTGATCCTGCTCCTCATCCCGATCCTTCTGCTGGCAGGCGTGATCGCGCTCTTTCTTTTGACCGGTGGAGGGCTTGACCTTCAGGCTCCTGTCCCGGTCGAAAACCTCACCATCGAGCGCTACCATCTGGAACGGAACTTGATCGAGCTAAACGTCCAAAACACGGGACCCGAGGAATTGACCATCGCCTCGGTCATCATCAATGAAGCGGTAATGCCGTTTACGGTGTCGCCGAGCCCCACCATTCCCCGCCTGGGGCGCGCAACCATCCATGTCAACTACGCCTGGACCTATGGCGAGGCGTATGGGATCACAATCTTCAGCAGCAATGCCATCCCCTTCGCCGTGGACATTCCAGTTGCGTTTGAAACCCCTCAGCCGTCCCCGCGTACATTCTGGGGTTTTACCCTGATCGGATTGTATGTAGGGGTGATCCCGATCTTTCTGGGAATCTTCTGGTTCCCTGCCTTGCGCCAGTTGGGCCGGCGCACAATGACCTTCCTGATGGCGGCTACAGCCGGGCTGCTGATCTTTCTGGGCCTCGACACGATCGTAGAGGCGCTGGAAGTCGCCGCGAAAGTTCCCTCATCTTTTCAGGGCATCGGCTTGATCGGCATCGGGGCGGTGGCAACCTTCCTACTGCTCGACGCCATCTCCAGGCGTCAGACAGAGGTCACCGGCAGCGAAACAGAGCGCCGGCTGGCGGTGGCGATGATGATTGCCATTGGCATCGGCTTCCACAACCTCGGAGAAGGACTGGCGATCGGCGCCGCCTATAATGTGGGCGAGATTGCCCTGGGGACCTTTCTGGTGGTTGGTTTCATTATTCAGAACATTACCGAGGGACTGGGCATCATCGCTCCTGTCCTGCGCGACCGGCCCAGCCTCAGCCGCCTGGCATGGATGGGACTGATCGGCGGCGCGCCAGCGATCGTGGGCGCGTGGATCGGTGGGTATACCCCCTCGCCTTTCCTGGCTGTGTTGTTTCTCGCGATCGGCACGGGCGCGATCTTCGAGGTGGTCTACGAGATCGCCAAGCTCATTCAAAAAGACACCGCCCGCGAATCGATGCCGATGACTGTCTTCAGCGGTGTATTAACCGGCATGTTACTGCTTTGGGTGACAGGCTTGCTCATCAAGTAAGGGTCGCCCCACAGAAACAGAAAGACTGAAAAGTTATGGAACAACTTCTCACTTCCCTGCGTATCACAGGTCTGATTGCGCTGCTGGGCGCGCTGCTCTATGCCATCGGCGACGTCCTCTTGCTGGCAAGCAAAGCCTCGTTGGATAATTACCCTAAACTCAAACCGTTTGCCAAACTGCTTTCCGATGCCGAGAAAATGGTTGTACTTCCTGCCAACCGTATGATCGCGGGCGCGCTGCTCGGTGTCTTTGCCACGCCCCTCGTACTGGTAGGCTTTTGGCAGGTGTATCAGGGACTGAATGGTGCAAATGAAACGCTCATCCTGATTACCGGACTTTTATTTGCCGTCGCCTCCGTCATCGGCGCATTCGTCCATGGCACGTTTTATTACATGGGTGAATATATCCAGGCCTTGAACAAGGTGGAAGACAGTTCGCAATCTGTGATTGCAGAGATGATTGGTCGTCATCGCAAAGTGTTGATCATTACCTACGCACCGGTCATACTCTTTGTCGTAATCGCATCCATTCTATTCTCCATCCTGGTAGCATCCGGTCGGACTGCCTTCCCCGTTTGGATGGCTGCCATTAACCCGGTCACGATGACAGTTGCCTGGCTGCTCATCAAGCGAATTCTCCCGCAATTCGTACGTGACTGGACCGAAGGCGCAGGGTTCAACATCGCCTTTCTCGCGTTCTTTGCCTGCACCACCGCGACACTTTGGAATCAGTAAAGTATGGAACAAACTCTTACCATCTCAATTCAAGATTACTTGAAACATATATATGAGCTCACGGAAAACGGCGAAACCGCCAGTACGAACGCTCTGGCGAAAAAGCTCAACATCAGCCCGCCGTCAGTGACCGGCATGGTGCAGAAACTTGCCTCTGCCAACCCCGCCCTCGTCGAGTATCAAAAGCATCAGGGCGTAACGTTGACCAGAGAAGGCAAAAAAGCCGCGCTGGAGGTGATCCGCCACCACCGTTTGCTGGAGGCGTGGCTTGTGCAGACCCTAGGTTATTCGTGGGATGAGGTGCATGAAGAGGCAGAGCGACTCGAGCACGTCATCTCGGAGGATTTCGAGCGCCGCATCGCCGCCGCAATGGGACACCCCACTCGCGACCCGCACGGGGAACTGATTCCGACCGAGGACTTAAAAATGCCGCTCGACGATACGACTCCGCTCTCGGCGCTGCGCCCAAACCAGACGGCGACGATCAAACGCGTCGCTGCCTCAGACTCGAAACTCCTGCGTTATCTGGAAGAACTGGGGCTTGTGCCTGGCGTGCGAATCGAAGTAAATGAGTACTCCCCCTTTGACCACAACCTGACTATCACGGTCGGTCGCAAGACCAATGTACTTGGGTTAAGTATTACCAATAAGATATTTGTTCAAGAAAGTTAGTGGAGTGTCATAGGTTAGTTTTGATAACCCCTAAACTCAAAATAGCGATGTTTCAACAGCCCATTTTTCTCCCTTCTGTATCGCCAGTACGTTCCAACGAGATACTTGTCGTCTTACTGATTGCAACTGTTGCATACTTTCTTGTATTCAATAACTTTGAAAAGCACTTGCCTGCCAAGCGAAGAGTTATCAAGCTTTTCGTGGTGATCGGCGTATTGGCAGGTATCGGCATTTTATTCGGCCGATATGCATTTTGGGGAGTCATTACGTTGATGACGATTGGACAGGTTGTTCTTCATGCGTGGTATTTCCCAAAACAAGGAATCAATGGGTTGACTGCTGAACCATACGATAGATATTTATCTACGATTCAGAAAATGAAAGGAAAGAGATAGAAGATCAGAGTTCTTAGCTCATCCGGAACACGATGTACACACAATCTGGAAGATTACTTCCAAAATAACTCAATGCGGTTTCGCGCTCCCGGGGGTTCGCCGGCACTATAGGGAGCAGAGCGTCGAGGTGTCCAGCATCGAAACTGCAGGTAATAAAAAGTCTAGTTAGCAATACCAACCAACACTGTGACGAATACCTGACGGAAAGTGACAGGAAAGTCGCCACTATAAAGGAACACTTACATGAACGAAAACATCTTCCGCATTTTAGCTGCCTTGATCCTGTTTACAGCTATCGGCATCTCCTCTTACTTCCGCCGCAGAGCAGATCAAGAAAGCGGCGAAACGATCTCCCGCAGCGCAGATGGCACAACGATGATGAATATCATCCGGCTCGGTGGGCTGATTCTCTGGCTGAGTCCACTCGTATATTTGATCAATCCTGCCTGGATGAACTGGTCGAAAATTGGTCTTCCCGAATGGGTACGCTGGCTGGGGGTAGGAGTCGGCATCCTGTGTGCACTTGGTGTCTACTGGCTGTTCAGCAGCATCGGAAGCGGAATTACTCCCACGAGCGCCACGCGCAAACAACATCAGCTCGTCACCAGCGGACCCTATCGTTGGGTACGCCATCCTCTGTATACCTTAGGTTCCTCCCTGTTCATCGCTTTCGGGATGATGGCAGATAACTGGTTCATCGCGCTGTTAGGCATCCTTGCATTTGTTGCTATGGCGAGCCGCACGCCGAAGGAAGAGTCCAATCTAATCGAGAAGTTCGGTGACGAATACCTCGACTACATGAAACGAACGGGTCGCTACTTCCCAAAACTTATCAAATAAGGCATCCCATTGAAACAAGTGCTTAAGTTACTTTTGTTCTTTCCGCTGGTTTTTTCTGCCTGCACCACGGCGGGGGAGAAGTCGCACTTGCCGCTGAGTGAACGTACTATCAACACCGTGACAACCACAGGCATGATCGCGGACATCATCAGAAATGTTGGCGGCGGGCGGGTGCAGGTTACGGCATTGATGGGTCCGGGCGTGGATCCTCATTTGTACAAAGCCAGTGAAGGGGATGTGCTCCGTTTACAGGAGGCAGATGTAATTTTCTACAACGGCTTGCACCTTGAAGCACAGATGGCTGATGTCCTGGAACGGCTGAATGAATTTGGGATCAAGACGGTCGCGGTCACAGATCAGATCGACCGTTCTCTCTTGCAATCGCCACCGGAGTTCCAGGGCAATTATGATCCGCACGTCTGGTTCGACGTCAGTCTGTGGATGAAAGCGGTCGAGCAGGTACGCGATACGCTGGTGGAATTAGATCCTGCGAGTCGTTCTACCTATGAGTCGAACGCAGAAGAATTTCTGGCGGAGTTGGAGAGTCTGCATCAGTATGTGTTGGACCAGGCGGGCACCGTTCCTGCGGAGCAGCGCATCCTGATCACCGCACACGATGCCTTCAACTATTTCGGACGCGCCTACGGCTTCGACGTGCGTGGCTTGCAGGGCATCAGCACGGAAGCACAGGCTGGCACAGCCGATGTACAGGCACTGGCAAACTTTATTGTGGAAAAACAGATCCCCGCTCTCTTTGTTGAGTCGTCTGTGCCGCGAAGAAATGTAGAGGCGGTGCAAGCTGCCGTCCAGGCAAAGGGATTTGAAGTGAATATCGGCGGTTCGCTGTTTTCCGATGCAATGGGCAGCACGGACACGCCGGAAGGAACGTATATAGGCATGGTTCGCTACAATATCGACACGATCGTGAACGCTCTGGCCGGAGAATAAGATGGCAGAAAAAGCAATTGAAGTCACCGACTTGACCATTGCATACCGGGATAAGCCCGTGTTGTGGGATGTAGATATGGATGTGCCTGCAGGTATCCTTATGGCGATCGTGGGACCCAACGGCGCGGGCAAGACGACGATGATCAAATCCATCCTGGGGCTGATCAAGCCTGCTGCCGGACAGGTGCTGGTGTATGGCAAGCCGTTCCGAGAGCAGCGGCATCTGGTTGGATACGTCCCGCAACGAGGAAGTGTGGATTGGGACTTCCCCACCAGCGTGCTGGACGTCGTTATGATGGGACGCTATGGCGCCTTGGGTTGGTTCAAACGACCCGGTGCCTCGGAGCGCGCCGCGGCTCTCGACGCGCTCGACAAGGTGGGGATGAAGTCGTTTGCCGAACGGCAGATCAGCCAGCTCTCCGGCGGGCAGCAGCAGCGTGTGTTTCTAGCGCGGGCGCTTGTACAGGACGCTCAGCTTTATTTCATGGATGAACCCTTCCAGGGCGTAGACGCCACGACCGAGCGCGCCATCGTCACCTTATTGCAGGAATTACGCTCTGCCGGAAAGACCGTTGTCGTTGTCCACCATGACCTGCAAACTGTCCCGGAATATTTCGATTGGGTCACGATGCTCAATGTTCGGCGCATTGCATCGGGACCGGTCAGCGAAGTGTTTACAGAGCAAAACCTGCGCCAGACCTATGGTGGCAAGGTCGCCTTCCTCAGCGCTGACAAGAACGGAAAGAATGGAGCGCATTGAACTCTGTTATCCTGGCAGTTCAACTGCAGCGTAACAGAGACGTTAAATCTTATGGACCTCTCCCAACTTTTATACGATCTCTTCTTCGACTACACCCTGCGCACCGTTGCCCTCGGCGCCGCGATTCTCGGAATCGTGAGCGGCATGCTTGGCTCGTTTGCTGTGCTGCGCAAACAAAGCCTGCTCGGTGACGCGATCTCCCATGCTGCCCTCCCCGGGATTGTGTTGTCTTTTCTCGTCACTCGCAGTCGCGAGCCGATCGTATTAATGGTCGGCGCGCTCATCGCGGGATGGGTGGCTACCCTGTTCATGCTCAGCATCCTTCGTACGACCCGCATCAAGGATGACACTGCTCTGGGTCTGGTGTTGTCTATCTTCTTTGGATTGGGGCTCATGCTGCTTACCTTCACCCAAAGGCTTCCCGATGCTACTCAGGCGGGACTGGATAAGTTTCTCTTTGGTCAGGCAGCCACTCTCCTGCAGCGGGATGTGATTACGATGGCTGTCACCGGACTGCTGGCACTGGGACTGCTGGTCACGTTTTGGAAGGAATTCAAATTGATCACGTTCGATCCGGAATATGCCGCGAGTCTGGGCGTTCCGGTCCGCGTGCTGGATGTGTTGCTGACAACTCTTCTTGTGGTTGCCATCGTCATCGGTCTGCAGACGGTCGGCGTGGTGTTGATGTCGGCCATGATCGTGGCGCCTGCAGCTGCTGCGCGACAATGGACAGATAAACTCAATCTTATGGTTCTTCTCGGTGGTTTGTTTGGCGCTCTGGCAGGGGTCTGTGGGACGCTGATCAGCAGTGCAGCCGAAAGGCTACCCACTGGTCCGGTGATTGTTTTGTGCATTAGCGTGATTGTTCTAGTCTCGATGTTGTTTGCCACCAATCGTGGATTGTTGTGGAACTGGCTGCGTGCACAGCAAAACCGGCGTACGCTACGAGCCAGAGCAGTGCTGGCGGATCTAAACACTCTCGCCATGCAACACCCAGATCAGGCGCATGGGCACTCTACAGCAGTCCTGCGCGCCATGAGCACAAATCCGGAAGGCGTCACACATGCATTGCGACAGCTTCAGGATCGCGGACATGCGCGCGAAGTATCGCACAATGTGTGGGCGTTAACAGAGGATGGCTTGATGCAGGCGAAAGAGAACACGCGGCAGGAGGCGGGGTAAAAATGTCTCAGGCACAATTTGAAATCCAGCTTATCGCCTCCATAGTAGCAGTTGCCTGCGCTCTGCTTGGCGTATTTCTCGTCCTGCGGCGCATGGCGATGATGAGCGACGCGATCAGCCATACCGTATTGCTGGGAATCGTGATTGCATTTTTCATGACGAAGAGTATCACGTCTCCTTTGCTGCTCATCGGTGCGGCGCTCATGGGCGTCATCACGGTCAGCCTTGTGGAATTGATCAACCGCACGCGGCTCGTGCGCGAAGATGCCGCTATCGGCTTGGTCTTCCCAGCTATCTTCAGTATCGCCGTTATTATGATCTCACGCTTTGCTGGCGACGTGCACCTCGATACGGATGCGGTCTTACTGGGCGAACTCGTCTTCGCCCCCTTCAATCGTCTACACTTGTTTGGACTGGAGATTCCTGAGGCACTCCTTACAACGAGCAGCATCCTGTTAATCAACATTATTTTCATCGTTCTATTCTACAAAGAACTAAAGTTAGCGACCTTCGACGCCGCGCTGGCGGCTGCCCTGGGATTCCTGCCGGGTGTCATTCATTACGCACTCATGGCTCTGGTCTCGCTGACTGCCGTCGGCGCGTTCGACGCGGTCGGTTCGGTGCTTGTCGTGGCGTTTATGATCGCGCCGCCGGCTGCGGCGTATCTGCTCACCGAGCGCCTCTCGCGTATGTTGGTCTATTCTGCCTTGATCGGGGTAATCTCTGCGGTCAGCGGATACTGGCTGGCGCACGCGCTGGATGCCTCGATCGCTGGGTCCATGGCGACGATGACGGGCGTATCTTTTCTGGCGGCTTATTTGTTTGCTCCCGCACGCGGACTCCTCGCGCAAGCCCGCCGCCGCCGAGCCCAGCGCATCGAATTTGCCCTGACGATGCTCACAATGCACATTGCGCATCACACAGCGACACAGGAAGCGGAACAGGAGAATCAGGTCACGCGCCTTGATGAACATCTCAAGTGGTCGCCCCAATTCGCCATGGAAGTCGTCGGGCGTGCGGAACGGGAGGGATTTATTCGCCAAGAAAACGGATTACTCACCCTCACCGAGAATGGATTGAAACGATCGCAACAAGAATTCAGTACGTAATAAATAAAACGAGGCGAAGATCCCTGGATCTTCGCCTCGCTGCGTTTGGAACCTCTACAGCAACACTTCATAGACTTGCATCGTACTTTCGCGTCCTCTCAGCGTTACCGCGCCGATTCGCTCGGTCGGATATTTATCTACAATGGCAGCCATCGTCGCGGGCCCCACGACAATCCGATTCGGGCGAGCGTATTCCTGCATGCGAAAAACCACATTGACTACATCCCCCAGCGCATTGAACTCAGCACGCTCGCGCGTACCGATATATCCCACCATGGCAACACCCGTGTTGATGGATATCCCCATCACCACGCGTTGGTTCAACACCAGATGCCCGGTCGCTTTGACGCGTCCCAAGAGCTCGCGCCCCGACAGGATGGCACGTATCTCCGGAGCAGGCCCATCGGGATCGTCCACAAAAATTGCCATGACACCGTCGCCCAGGTATTTAAGCATGCCATTGTGTTTGAAAATAATATCCGCCGAGTCGTTGTAGAACTGGTTGAGCACTGAAGCAAATTTCTGAACCCCCATTTTTTCACCCATTCGGATCGATTCGGCAATGTCGGCAAACATGACCGTCACTTTCTGCTCATGCAAGGGAGGCAGCTCACCCGTATCCAGATAATCCTTCAACAGTAATTTCACTTCAGAAGGGGAAACAAAACGCGTAAACAATTGACGCATTTGTTCTTCTTTACGCACTTTTTCCATCAGCGTCAAACGCTGGATCGTCAAGGATGCCTGATGGCTGATGGCAATGGCAAGCTGTAACTGGTTGCGGGTGAAAGCGCGCGTGCCCGGGCGCTCTTTTCTCAAATACATCAGCGCCAGGACTTCTTTCTCGCCAAGAATCGGGACGAACATTTCCATCGGTGAGACTTCGGCGGCGCGATTTTGAATGGCACGGATCGCCAAAGCCGATCCCTTTGCTCCATCTAAGTCACCAAACCGATCCTTCATCAGGATTCTGCACGTTTGAACACCCATAGCATGTTTGATCAGAACGTTCAGCTCATCCGCGATCATCCCCAGAGAAGTAGCGAAATTCAATTTACGGGCAACATCATAGAGGAGGACAGCGTGCTGGTCCAATGATTCAAGCAGAAGCTCTCGCGTAAACAGATGTGTCCCGCTGGCTCCCTGTTTGATCTCGTGTTCATCGCCCGGCCAAACGATATTAATAATGATTTGTCCAATGCGGATCATATCATCCGCCTTCAAAGAGGATTCTCCGGTAATCCGTTCGTGATTGACGAACGTACCATTTGTGCTGTCTAAATCAACGATGGAGATCTTTTCCCGGAATTCATCCGCCCAGATTTCGGCATGGTGGCGCGAGGCCGCTGCATCCTCGAGGAGGATATCATTTGTGACAGCCCGGCCGAGGGAGGTCTTTCCACTCCCTACTTCATACGATTTTGGAAAACTGTCAGGGGCATGAACGATGAGATTCCACATGCGTAACCATTTTCTGCCTCGCCTATGAAAAAGTGCATTCTCCGAAGGGCGGCACAGATACCTCTGGTCGGTCACTTTCTTCCATTATAACTCGTGTCCAGAATCTAGCTGAATTTATGAGAAGGCCTAAATAACGCGCACAGCTGTCCTGTATCCAAGTGCCGGGGAGTTTTTAAAGATTTTTCTTCTTTCAGGTTATACTATTTCTACGCTTCGCAATCAAACGCGTACCCGTTTGACCCTCAGCTAATCTATCGATATACTTTCCCCGCCCAGAACCCTTGGACCATGCCCGAACTGGCAACCAATTTTCCAGCCCTGCCTCCTGAATACAAGGCGGTTATTGATTTAGCACAAGAAATATATGGCATCACGGTTGCCCCTCTCGAGCTTTTGGTCGGAGGCTGGTCTGGCGCGGTGGTTTATCTTGTTAGTGTTTCGTCAAGAGCGACAAACATAGTCGAGCATTGCATTCTGAAGCTGGATCGCAAGGGCAAGTCTGCCAGGTCCGATGAAGTCACTCGCCACAGCAGCGTCCTAAGCAAGTCGACGCCGGAATTTGCCCGAAATCATATCGCCCAATTAGTCTTTGATCGCATTGAGCATGAGGGCGCCATCGCCATCTTTTACCGGATCGCCGGACAATCTCTGCTTAAGTATCGTCCTCTGTCAAGCTACGAACGACAGAGCCAGCTCAAGACGATTTTTATCCAGACCAATCATGTCCTCTTGCAAGAGTGGAATGCGGATGCCGCATTTCGTGGTGCAGTGCATCCACAGAGGATGCTGGAAACCTGGCTGGGGTTTCGTCTGGCTGATGGGGGAAATATCGAACACTTCCTGCAGGAAGTATGTCGAATTCATCCGCACATTCCGGGGCTTCTCATACATGGGCATGTGTTTCCCAACCCCTTGCACTATGCCCGCGCTGCTGCCTCGTGGGGCAGCGTTCGATCGCTGGATGCTGCTATCGGCTTTATTCACGGGGATTTGAACACAAACAACGTTCTGGTGAAGTTCTCTGAGGACAAGGAAGCTCTGGAAGGCTATTACCTAATCGACTTTGCCCTTTTCAAAGAGAACATGCCATTACTTTATGACCAGCGCTATCTCGAGATCTCGTATCTGTTGCAGGCGATGCCACAATGCACGTTTTCAAAGTTTGTCGGCTTTCTCACCCTGCTTTCCGTGGCCGACGTCCCCGATCCGCATAAAGTGCCCATCGAGATGTCTGGAGTAAGCGCGGTGATCGCCTCCGCACGCAACGGATTTGCGACGTGGGTGGCAGAGAACCATCCGAGTCTGCATGATGATCTCTGGGGACAATACTGGCTGGCAGGAGTCGCAGCAGGGTTGGCATATTGTCACAAACCTGGGCTGCCGGAGGAGAGCCGATTGGCAGGCATGATCTATGCTGCAGCGAATTTAAGACGCTATGCTACGTTGTTTCCCCTGCCAAGTCCAGGTGATGTGCAGCAGCTTTACGATGAAGATCAATCTGGTGCAAGCTTACCGGTCCGCTCACTGCGCCGACCCACCGCAGAGGTTCTTCATAATCTTCCCAGCCAGCCCACGACCTTTATCGGACGTGAGCATGCGTTGGCTACGGCGCGCGAAATCCTTTTACGCAAGGGTGTACAACTGGTCACGTTTACAGGACCAGGCGGCACAGGCAAGACTCGCCTGAGTTTGGAAGTTGTAAACGGGCTGATAGAGCACTTTAAGGACGGCGTGTTCTTCGTGCCGTTGGCGGACGTGACAGATTCAGTGCGGGTCGTTTCGCGGATCGCGCAGGTGCTAGAGGTGCGTGCCGCAGGCACACAGCCCTTATTCCAGAACTTGAAGGATTTCCTGAAAGATAAAAACATCCTGCTGTTGCTTGATAACTTCGAGCAACTGATTCCTGCCGCTCCATTGGTCGCGGAACTTCTTGCGGCTATTCCTACCCTCAAGGTGTTGGTCACAAGCCGGATCCTCCTCCACCTGCGTGGGGAGCACGAGTTTCCTATCCTTCCACTGAACACACCCTATTTCGATAAATCCCTCTCGCTTGAGCAACTCGCGGAGAATGAAGCCGTGAAGCTATTTGTCGAGCGTGCCCAGGCTGCGCAGCCAGACTTCACGCTGAATGAGAACAACGCCTCTGCTGTGGCACAAATTTGCCAGCGCCTGGATGGCTTGCCTCTGGCAATTGAGTTAGCGGCGGCACGCGTCAAGATACTCCCACCTCCGGCAATCCTTACCCGGCTCACAGATAGGCTGAAACTCCTCACCGGTGGTGCGCAAGACCTCCCGGCCAGACAGCAAACCCTGCGGAATACGCTGGACTGGAGTTACGGTCTGCTCGACTCGCAGGAGCGAATCTTGTATGCGCGCCTGGCGGTCTTTGTAGGTGGCTTCACGCTGGAAGATGCGGAAGCGATATGCAATTCGGAAAAGGATCTGGATATTCTGGAAGGCGTCTCTTCTTTAGTGAACAACAGCCTGGTCAAGCAGGAGGAGTTACCAGATGGGCAGCCGCGCTTCCAAATGTTAGAAACAATCCGCGAATATGCACTGGAACGACTTTCCGAAAGCGGCGACATGCCGGAGCTACAGCAGCGACATGCAAAATACTTCGTTGGAATCGTCCTTAAGGAAGCAACCTTTGGAGTACTGAGTTCTCAGTCGACCGCCTGGCTCAACAGGCTGGAACGCGAGCATGATAACATGCAAGCGGCTTTGGAGTGGAATCTAAGGACACCGGAAGGTCGAGAACTTGCGCTTTCCATGATGGCAACACTCACGTGGTTCTGGTATCGGCGCGGCTTCTTTAATGAAGGTCGCATATGGACCGACCGCATCCTCGCGGCTTCCGGTGAAGAAGTCACACCGGCTCGCGCAGCCGCCCTCCAGATGAGCTCGAGGATGGCGATGTGGCGCGGCGATCTGAATAGCGCCGTGGAGCGAGCTTCGAAGAGTCTCACCGTTTGGCAGAGACTGGAGGATGAGCAAAAGGTACCCATGTCTCTCATGGAAACGGGAGTTACGCTTATTAATATCGGGAAGGACCGCGAAGCTCACTCCCTTCTCAAAGAAGCCGAAGCACTCTTTCGAGAGAGCGGGGCATCCTATTTTCATGCCATTACGCTTGTGCATCTTGGGAATGTGTCTCTTGGACTGGGGAATCCGGATGAGGCGTGGGACTGGTTGAACCAGGCATATCCCCTTTTCAAGGAGATCGGTGAGCCATGGGGCTTGTCCTTTGTCCTTAACAATCTTGGAGAAGTGGCACGCGTGAAAGGCAATTATGAACAAGCCTATGAATACTATAAAGAGAGTGAAGCGCTGCTACGGGCAACTGGCGACAAAGGAGATTTAGCGCGGCTCGTCCACACCCTGGGGTATATCGCTTCTCATAAGGGAGATGATCATCTGGCGGAAGCACAATTCCGCGAAAGCCTGGCAATGTTCCGGCGGCTGGGCAATAAGCGCGGCATTGCCGAATGTATTGCAGGATTGGCAAGCCTGAGCGCAAAACAGGGAAAATCAGAAATTGGCACACAGATGCTCAGCGCGGCAGAGGCGCTGCTCGGAGAATCCGGGGCTGCCTGGTGGCCCGCAGACCGCGTGGAAGTGGATAAGACCCGTACCATCCTCCAATCGGCTCTGGAGGACCATGAGTTCCAGGCTGCATGGGCTGCAGGCGGGTCCATGACCTTGGATCAAGCCATCGCCTTTGTATCCCATGAAGACTAAGGCTCTCGCGTCCGAGATCGGCATCGGCGCGACAGAACCATTAAGCTTGCGTGTGAGTGTTGCGGCTCTTACGAGAGTACTCTTCCCGCATCCCGATGATAACGAAGTTATGCTGGCTCTGGAACGCAAGGCGACTCTCCTCGAGGAAAATGGACAGCGCCTGGTAGGTATAAAGGCGCAACCGTTCGGCGGTGCGCTGCGCATCCATGATCCAAAACCATTACAAGACCTGATCGGCGAATTTCACTTCGACAGTGAAGAATCGCGCGCGGAACAGGACTTTCGCATCTTCATACGTCCGGAAGACTGGACCAAGGTCCGGGAATTTTGTTTAGGGCGTCTCGGTCGGTTGGACGATTCCGTTCTGGAAGTTGATCCAGCACGAGAATTGAGAGAAGAATTTGCGGATGCGCTGAAAGTGGACTTGAAGCCAAATCAATATACATATCAGACAATTAGAACTATTGTGGAAGATCAGCCGTCTCCTACAGAAAACGTCAACGCAAGAGGGTATCTGACGACCAGGATATATCGAATCTTCGAAGCTCGTATTCTGGATCACGCTCTGGCGTCCGCCATGATAGAGAACAGCAAGAGTTGCTCTGATAAGAATCTTCGTGACCTCGCGTTGCAGGATTCCTGGAGAGGTGGATCGGGAAGAACGAACGCTGTCCTGACACTGCCTCTTAGAGTAATCAGTGACTTTTATTCAACGCTCCCTCCTGAAGGGCGCAATACACCGGCATGGTTTCATAGCCATCTATTGGATGAAACTGTCCCTGCTACCCTCGATGGTATTTCAGTACCAAAGTATCAGAGACTATGATTGAAATCAAACTCCTCAGTCGAACCGACTTATCCCTTCTCAACAATATAGCTGAAGATGTGTTTGACGATCCCATTGTGGAGTCCTCAGCGGAGGAATTTCTCAATGATCCTCGACATCGCCTAGAGGTTGCGCTCGATGGAAACCTTGTCGTCGGCTTTGTTAGCGCAGTCATTTACGTTCACCCGGACAAGCCCGCGCCCGAAATGTGGATTCACGAAATCGGCGTCGCGCCTACACACCAGCGCCAGGGAATTGGGAAAGCCCTTATGCAAGCAATATTGAAGGAGGCGAAACAATCGGGCTGCACCGAAGCCTGGGTCCTCACCGAACGGGACAATCTTCCAGCTATGACAATGTACGAATCCACCGGAGGAGAAGAAACACTACCTGTTTCAGTGATGTTCACATTCAAACTAAAATAAAAACAGCGGAGCATGTTCACCACATCCGCTGACCTCTCCATTACCAATTACTACTTACCAATCTCTATTCTCTAATCCCCAGTCTCTGCCCCTCACTCCTCGCCCATCAACAACTTGATCCTCTCCCAGGGCTTGAGCTTTTCATCTTCGGCAAGCAGGGTCTTTAGTTCATACATCTCATCCCGCAACGCGGCCGCCTTCTCGAATTCAAGGTTCTTTGCCGCTTCCTTCATCTGCTTTTCCATCTCGCTGATGATCTTCTGAATCTCATTGCGCGGCATATCCATGACATCTTTTGTCTTGTATTCGCCTCGCATTTCCGCCACAGCTTTCGGAGACATCTCTTCCGTCAGGTCATGGATCGCCTTGTGGATGCTGACCGGGATGATACCATTCTCTTCGTTATACTTCACCTGCTTGGCGCGGCGGCGATTCGTCTCGTCGATCGCGAACTTCATCGAGTCGGTGATGCGGTCGGCGTACATGATCACGCGTCCACTCACGTGACGCGCAGCGCGCCCGATCGTCTGGATCAGCGCCGTGCCAGAACGGAGGAAGCCTTCCTTGTCCGCGTCGAGGATCGCGACGAGGGACACTTCGGGCAGGTCAAGACCTTCACGCAGGAGGTTGATCCCAACCAGCACATCGAACACACCCAGGCGCAGGTCGCGCAGGATACCGATCCGCTCGAGGGTCTCTACCTCCGAATGCAGGTAATGGACCTTCATCCCGAGTTCCTGTAAGTATTCGGACAAGTCCTCAGACATCCGCTTCGTGAGGGTTGTGACCAGAACGCGCTCGCCGCGTTCCACTCGTTGACGGATTTCTCCGATCAGGTTATCCACCTGTCCCGCGGTGGGGCGCACCTCCACTTCAGGATCCACAAGTCCGGTCGGACGAATGATCTGCTCCACCACCTGGTCCGCTTTCGCCATCTCGTAAGGTCCCGGCGTCGCGGAGGTGTAGATCGTGTGTCCCATCACCTGCTCGAATTCATCGAACTTCAGCGGACGATTATCTATGGCGCTCGGCAAGCGGAATCCATACTCGACCAGGGTCTCCTTGCGGGCGCGGTCGCCGTTATACATGCCGCGGATCTGCGGGATGGTCATGTGGCTCTCATCGATGATAAGCAGGTAATCACTGGGTAGAAAGTCGATCATCGTCCAAGGGTGTGTGCCCGGGGCACGCCCATCCAGATGACGAGAATAGTTCTCGATACCCGAGCAATAGCCGACCTCTTTTAACATCTCCAGGTCATAACGCGTGCGCTGTTCGATGCGCTGCGCTTCCAAATGTTTGCCCTGCTCTTTAAAGAATGCCAAGCGCTCCTCCAGCTCAGCTTCGATGTTGCGGATCGCGTCTTTCAAGCGGTCCGCGTCGGTGAGATATTGTTTGGCGGGGTAGATGGGCACTTCCTCCGGCTCGTCAAAGATCTCACCCGTCAGCGGGCTGAATTGCATGATGCGCTCAACTTCATCGCCGAAGAACGTGATTCGATAGCCCCTCTTATCCTCATACGCCGGGATGATCTCCAGGGTATCGCCGCGCACGCGGAAGGTGCCGGGGCGCAGCTCCATGTCGTTACGCTGATATTGCGACTCGATCAGTTGTCGGAGCAGGGCGTTCCGACGATAGAGCTCTCCGACCTTGAGGCGCACCGTCCCCTTGCCGAACTCTTCCGGCGAACCCAACCCGTAGATACAGGAGACGGAGGCAACGATAATCACATCCCGCCGTGAGATCAACGCAGTAGTTGCCGCCAGTCGCAGACGCTCGATCTCCTCATTGATCTCTGTTTCTTTTTCGATATACAGGTCATGGCGCGGGACATAGGCTTCCGGCTGGTAATAGTCGTAGTACGAGACAAAATACGAGACCGCGTTCTCTGGAAAGAACTCCTTGAACTCGGCATAGAGTTGGGCGGCGAGCGTCTTGTTGTGCGCCATCACAAGGGCAGGCTTTTGTAGCTCCTGGATGACTGAGGCCATCGTAAACGTCTTCCCGGTGCCGGTCGCGCCGAGCAGGACCTGGTGCTCTTTCCCAGCGCGGACGCCTTCCACGAGTCCGCGAATTGCTTCGGGCTGGTCGCCCATGGGCCGAAAGGGTGCTTGTAATTTGAAATTCATAGATTATAGGTAGGAGAACATAAATTAGGAACGGGTGTTCTATTATATCACACAGGCCCGCTTAATTCTGCCCCTGGGGACGACAGTGCTCACGACGTCAGCGTGTATAATCACACAAAAAATTGGAGACAAAATGAGAACTGTTTTGAACATCATTGGTATCCTGCTCCTCCTTGGTGGCGGCATTCTTTTTGTGCTGGGGTTTAATATCCTGCCCAGCGGTTTTCCGGCGGGTAATCCACAGTCAGCGATCAACGGCAGCAGTTTAATGATCCTTGCGTTCATCTTAATTATTTGGGTGAACCGTAACTAAGGACACATATGGCGGATGAGATCCGGATTGGCGATCACGTCCAGATCTTTCTGGATGCCAAAGTCTGGGGAAGCGACGGTTGGTTCGATGGCAAAGTTGTACGGATTGACCCGTACACGAAACATCGCAGCTTCTACTGGGTGGAGCTTGGGGAAGACTCCGCAGCAGCGCTAGGAAAAGGAACGAAATTCATCTCGGTCCTGAATCCCAGGAACATCCGTAAAGCATAATTCCGGCTCTCCAGGATTGCTGTACCAAGGGTGAGAGAGTGCGGATGCACTTTCTCATCTCTACGTCCCGGTAGCTATCGGCAAGACTCTCAGAAAGACCATCATCGTTTTTTAATATAGAGGCGTTAGAATACGTGTACGTCCACTTCGTAAGGAAGCGGATGATAACGAGGTCTACGAATCCAGAGGGGAATTGCTCAGGAATCTCTTTTGGTGTTAATTTATTGTACGGAAAGAGGCAAGTGATGAACAGAACAACAAAGTGGCTCCCATTATCCATGCTGGTCTTGAGTGTATTTCTCTCCGCATGCATGGGGCTGATCCCGCTGGAGGACGAGCCTGTTAACGGTGACTTTGGTCCACAAACCTCTCTACAGGAACAGCAAACCGCAACGTTCGAGACCCTTTGGAAACATCTCCAGGAAAATTATATCTACTTTGAAAGTGCAGATGTCAACTGGGAAGCCTTGCACGATCAATATTTGGAGCGCGTGCAGGCAGGGCTGACTCCGGAAGAGTTCAGTGCAACGATCGAGGAATTGGAGGCAGAACTACCCGAGGGAAGCCTGGCATACCAATCCCGAGCGGAGCGCATTGAGGCCGATGTAGCAGACACATCCTCTTATGAAGGCATCGGTGCCTTTGTGGGCTTCATCGAAGAACCGCAGCCTCATATCGTGTTACTCGATGTGATCGAAGGCTCGCCAGCCGAGCAGGCAGGGTTGAAAGCCCACGATAGCATCGTTGAAATCGACGGTAGCCCCATCCTGCTGGACGAGGGCATCGCCGCTGTGGAGCGGGTCCGGGGACCTGCAGGCAGCTCGGTGAGCCTAAGCATCCAAAGCCCTGGCGAATCAACCCATACCGTACAGGTGAAACGCGGTAAGCTGAACAGCACGGGCCGGCTCCGAGCCTACAACCTGATTGGCAGTGATTATGGCTATCTGCTCTTCCCTCCGGTCGGCTACGATGCTCTGGATGAAGATCTGGTGAGGAGTTTGCAGGCATTCACCACTAATCGACGGTTGGAGGGCTTGATCCTCGATCTGCGCATTGCCAGCTCCACGCGCGGCTGGCCACTCGAAACAATCTATACGATGTTTTTCGATGGGCCGATGGGTGAGTTCTATAACCGTGATGACAAACAATCGGTCCAGGTGGAAGGCAAGGATCTGTTCGGCTCTCAGGGCGTCCCCCTGGTTGTCCTGGTCGGGCGGAACACCACGGGCACACCCGAGATCCTGGCTGCCAGCTTGCAAGCGCAGGAAAGGGCAACTGTGATTGGAGAGACGACTCCGGGCACGATCGAAGGAGCCACCTCCTATTATTTACCGGATGGTTCTGAGCTGTTCATCGAAACGACCTCGTTCCTGCTGCCGAATGGTGATGACGTTGGAACCCAGGGCGTGATTCCAGATATCGCCGTGGAAGCGGGTTGGGATGAGGTCCAGCCGGATGATGATCCCGTGCTCGATCAAGCCGTACAATATCTGGATGGACAGCAATGAGAAAGCTAGTCACTTTTATCGCCAGTACCTTGCTGATTGCCTCGTGTCTTCCCAGAGACATGCAGGTGCCACAGAGTCCTTTGCTTTCGACACTGGAGCGCAAATCCGGTTTGATTTCCTATATCGGCGCGGACGGCAATATGTATGTATCCGACCAGGGCGGTGGAAACCTTAAGCAACTGACCGAAGATGCGAAAATTCCTGAAAGCCAGGGCGATCCCGTCCTTTATTATCAATATCCCACCTGGTCACGCGATGGAAGTAAGCTGGCATTCATGGGGATCAGCGCAGACGGCACAGGCACCGAGTCGAAGGTAATGATCGCCAATCTGGATGATGATTCGGTGAATGAGGTGTACACGAGTGACAGTGAGCATCCCGTTTATTTGAACTGGTCGCCAGATAACACCAACATCAGCTTTATCTCCAGCACTATTTCCGGACAGAACATGATCCTGCAAAGCGTGCCATCGGCAGGCGGCGAGCGGACGATCCTGGATACTGGTTCGCCGTATTACTGGTCCTGGGCGCCCGATGGAAACGTGATGATCGTCCATGCTGGCGGCGCGGCCGCCTCTTCGCCTCAGCATCTTGCATTCCTAAATGTAGACTCAGAAACGACAACCGTAACGGAATATGGACTGGAGTCCACGCCGGGTGCCTTCCAGGCGCCCGCCTGGTCTCCGGATGGCAGCCACATTGCCTTGGCACGCATCGAAGATGATAAGAACGAGGTCATCATTACCGATGCGGCGGGCGAAAACCCTCAAACAATTGGCACGTTCAAGGAAAAGACAGCGTTCGCCTGGTCGAACGATGGCACCCGCTTCGCCTACATCGATGGCGAAACGGCACTCGACGCCGGCACAATCGGACCGCTCCATGTCGTCGATATGCAAACCTCCGAAGAAGTTGTCCAGGATGAAAATATCGTTGCGTTCTTTTGGTCCCCGAGCGGAGAGGAAATCGCTTATTTCATTTTGCTTCAATCGCAGGCGGAAGGTTCGGGCGAGTCTGGCGGCGCTACGCAGGCTGGCCCCCAATATGTACTCAATCTGCATGTGCTGAACGTGGCCAGTGGTGAAAGTCGTGAGCTATTCACCTATCGCCCGACTCAGCAGTTCCTGAGCATCCTTCCCTATTTTGATCAGTACCACCAGTCCGCCACGATCTGGTCACCAGACAATAACAACCTTGTCCTTTCGTTTTTAGGTCAATCCGGCGGGCCGGGGATCGCGATCGTCGCAGCTTCCGGAAATCTGGAACCGCGTTTACTGGCGCAGGGCTTTCTGGCGTTCTGGTCTTGGGAGTAAGCCAGGCTGCGTGGTGAGAAAATGGTGGGTAGATAGATAGTACGCCTTACAAATAAAACGGGCTGGGTGTTAATCCCAGCCCATTTTGTTTTATTCGGATTTTACCTTTGCTTTTGGCTTTGTCTTTCTTTTGGCTTTCGATTTGCCGTTCTTGCCATTAGTATCGTCAAGTTTCCCATGGACGATCGTCTCATCTACCAGGGATTTCAATAGCAATTCGCTATTTACAGGTTCGCTGTTGTTGGCAGCAGCAGCCGCTCGAATGACAGAAATACACTCTTTACCAGTGAGATCGTTTCGCTCCAACAACGCTTGGGCAACGGCATGGACCTCTGCCGAATGCTGAAGAATGATCTCAGTCGTCAGCTCTTCCAGCCTATGCCAGAGTTTCTCCACGTCTTTCGACTTATCACTGAAGCTTTGTCCAACACCATGGTTATCAAGCGCAATAGGAGGACCAAAATAACCAAAATGAGCTAGTTGCCATAGTTGCCTGCGTACATTCTGAAAATCACCAGTGGCACCTGTCCAGAACTCTCCCGTGAACACCTTAGCCGAGACATGGCCAGCCATGGAAACTAGAATATCTGCCAAGAAATTCCGCAAAGGCTCTACATACATATCGTAATTTGGAACCGGCAAAACATAGCCGAACGCTTCGGATCTTCGGATAATGCTCACGCGTACAATTCGTTCCTCGGGGCGCACGTAATGCTGCACAACCGCATGACCAGCCTCATGGTAAGCCAGTAGACGGCGCTGATCCTCTTCCATTTCCTCAATTGGATTTTCCAGGCCCATCGCCTGTTCCTGGAACGCCAGCTCAATATCGTGCTGCGCCACGCGCTCACGCCCATCGAACAGCGCCAGGCGGACCGCATCCTTCGTGATCGCGGACATGATCCGTGCAGGTGTCGCCCAGGAGGTATCGCTGACAATGGCTTCGATATCCACCGATTCATCGGTCTTGACCTTGTTCAAATAATATTTCACCATCTCGCGGCGTCCGGCGCGGTCTGGTTTGCTGACAACCACGGTTCGGTCGAAGCGACCGGGACGAGTAAGCGCTGGATCAAGCACATCCGGGCGGTTGGTGGAGCCCATAAACAGGATATGCCAGTCACGCGGAGGGACGGGCTTGCCGCGCAGCTGGTACCAGCGCGCCCGTAGCTTCTCCCAACGCGACAATTCGTTGATGCCGTCCATTTCGTAAAGCAGACGGGTCAATGCTCCGGTGCCGGCGCCCATCATGCCTCCCATCCCCATGCCGACGCCTCCCTGGCCACCCATCACACCACCGCGGGAGGTACCGACTGCGTCGATCTCGTCAATATAGGCAATACACGCACCATATTCGCGCGCCAGTTTGCGCGCGCGCGCGATGAAGCGGATCATCTTGAGCACGTCCACGCCCCAGAACATGGCGCGGAACCCAGAGCCTTCGATTGAAATAAATGCAATACCTGCCTCGCCTGCCATCGCTTTGGCAAGCAACGTCTTTCCTGTGCCGGGTTCCCCATAGAGCAGCAACCCGTTGATGAACTGACCACCCATCTTCTGAAACTGGGCACGATCGGAAAGAAGGGAGATCCACTGCCGCACCATTTTGATGAGGTTCGGCTGACCTTTGTAATCGTCAAATGTGACCTGCTTCGGGTCACCGGGGCGGATGACCTCTACGCGGGATTGCGCCATGAACCAGAAAATCGCTACGAACTGGATAACGGCGAAAGCAATCGCAAAGACGATTTGCAGCACGAAGCCCAGCACCACCAAAATAATATTCAAGACCTCCGGGCTGATGATGGCCCAGTAGATCAGCGCATTCAGCGCACCCCAGCCGATAATGCCAAAAAAGAAGCGCGCCGGGCGCCCGGAAGCTGCCCATAGAAAGACGCGCAATTGAATATACAGGAAAAATAACGCAAGGAGAATGTAGCCAAGGACAAGCAGTCCATTGAAGATCATGATGCGCGCATTATTGGAAAGGATCGCCGCCGTAACGAGACTATTGACGACTGCCCACACGATCAGCCCGAGCACTGTCCAGAGGCGCCAGGCTTTGAGGTTGCTCAACACGTAACCGAGAGCGCCGAGCGACAGCGGGTTGAGCCACCAGGCGATAGCGATGCCCAACGCCAGGACATCGGCGCGGTTCGCACGGGAAGCATTTGTTGTTACAAACCAGATGATGGGAAGAGAAACAAAAAGAGTAAGAATCAGACCAATGAACCAGCCAATTGCCCCGTAAAAATCGGTAGAGGCTCTTGCCATAGATGTGATGCGCGCCTTTCGCGACTCCTGATCGTTACGAATAGGGACGAGCTTGCCATCGGCGCCTTGTGGTGATAATTCGGTTGCTGACATAAGTCACCTCATTTTAACTGCGTTGACGATTTCAAAAGAGTGTACCTTAAAACGGTTAAGGGTACAATGCAAGGTACAAACTCTCATTCATCCTTAATACGGTACTCCTCCTTTCTGCACACCTGGAGACTGAGTTTCTTACGCTATTTTTCTTGGGCTCCTCGTTACAAAAGTTACAGGTTTGCACTTGCCTGGCTGCCGTCTTCACGAAGCACCCTGCAAAACGACCGACAGAAGATCGATTTCAAAAGGAAAGCTATGCATGTCATCTACTCCCTTATCGCTCCTTCATCACGCTCGATTCCCGGCGTCTGCGCAAAGCTCCCATTCGGATGTGCGCTATCCCACCATCCTCGCCCTGCATGGACGCGGCAGTAACGAAGAAGACTTGATCGGACTGGCGCCCCATTTACCCGAGGGGCTTGCTTGGATCAGCCCGCGTGCCCCACTCGTGCTAAGTCTCGGTTCCTACGAATGGTATCAGGTCCGAGTGATCGGCAGACCGGAACCCGAGCAGGTGCTGTCTGCCCTGGAAGCGATCGATCAATTTATCGACGAGATCCTCAGGACTTACCCCATCGATCCGCAAAAACTCTTTCTACTCGGATTCAGTCAGGGCAGTATCCTTTCCATGTGTTACACCCTGACCCATCCCTCGCGCATTGCAGGTGTGATCGCACAATCGGGTTATGTCCCGAACCACATGGATTTGGAAATCGACGAAGCTGGTCTTAAGGGGAAACCCTTCATTTTGACACACGGCAATCAGGACACAGTAATCCCTGTCGAATGGGACCGTGCCAGCCGCGACAGGCTGCTGCAATTGGGCGTGGATTTGGAGTATCACGAATTCCCCATGGGGCACAACGTCAGTATGGAATCGCTCGAGGTGATTCGTCAGTGGCTGGAGAAACAATTACGGTGAGAAGAAAGTAACTTACTAATGCGATGGGTCATCCCACTGTTATTTCATTTCTTGAAAAAGCGCTTGACGCACGTACATCCTTATTCGATGCACGGCATGAAACTGCGTTTCGCCTCTTTAATGGCTTTACCGAAGGTGAGCCTAATCTCGGCGTTGACTTATATGCTTCTACACTTTTGCTCCACAACTATGCCAGCGATCCCACACAAGGCAGGCTGATCGCAGAAGAAGCTACACAATTCCTACGCAGCCAGCTATCATGGCTACGCGCAGGAGTTAGCAAATCCCGTAATTCGGAATCGCACGAGGAACGGCGCGGACAGTTAGTCTTTGGCGAAAAGCCAGATGCAAAAATCAAAGAATACGGCATGTGGTATTCGATTGACCTGACAATAAACCGCGACGCAAGCTTTTATCTCGACACACGTAATCTGCGAAAATGGCTCATCGAACACATGCGAGATAAAACCGTTCTCAATACATTTTCATACACGGGCAGCCTTGGGGTTGCGGCACGTGCGGGCGGCGCGAAACGCGTGATACAACATGACATCAACCGTCAATTCCTGAACGTTGGCAAAACTTCTTACACGTTGAACGGCTTCCCCATCCACAGGCAGGATTTCCTCGCCGCGGATTTCTTTACCCTGGCAGCAAAGCTCAAGCGCACAACCACGACCTTTGATTGTGTCATCATCGACCCCCCGTTCTTTTCCACGACATCCAAAGGCAAAGTCGATCAGGTCAGCGAAAGCGCGCGCCTGATCAATAAAGTGCGCCCATTGGTCAAGGATGGCGGGATATTGATCGCGATCAATAACGCGTTGTTTGTCAGTGGGAAGGAATATATACAAACACTGGAAGAACTTTGTAAGGATGGGTACTTAAAAATTAGAGAGTTAATCCCCGTGCCACAGGATTTCATTGGCTATAATCAAATCAACGCGCCGATTACCGATCCCGGTCCCTTCAACCATTCTACGAAAATCGCAATTCTGGATGTGAAACGTAAACGTTGAAAGCAGCCTGGCGAAAGAAGTTATTTCACATGAAAATCGGAAAAACCCTTTACTTAACGGATCGTGAAAAATGGCGGGCGTGGTTACGTAAGCATTACAAAACAGAGAAGGAAATTTGGCTGGTTTACTACAAGAAAGCGACCGGCAAGCCACGCATCGAATATAACGATGCCGTCGAAGAAGCGCTCTGCTTCGGCTGGATCGACAGCATTGTCAAATCGCTCGATAAAGATCGCAGTGTCCAACGCTTCTCGCCGCGCAAACCGAAAAGCAAATATTCTCCCGCGAATAAGGAAAGGCTGCGGAAGCTGCTCCGACAGCGCAAGGTCATCAAGGAAGTGCGAGAAACGCTTGGTGATCTCTCAGAAGAGAAGTTCAACGTGCCAGACGATATCCTGAAGGAGATCAAAGCGAACAAGGATGCCTGGAAAAACTTCCAGGGTTTTTCGGATGCCTACAAGCGTATTCGGATCGGCTTTATTGACGGCGCGCGCGAGCGACCGGAGGAGTTCAAAAAGCGCCTGCGCTATTTCATCAAAATGACAGAGAAAAACAAGCAATACGGATTTGGGGGAATCCAGAAATATTACTAGCGTGGAATATGTGTAACCTCCCTGTAATTCCGTACCCTTGATTTTTTTTAAGGAAGGTTGTAGTATAACCATGGAAATCGGATAGAATTTATCCAGTTTTTATTCCTGCAATTCTCATCGAACCTTTCACCCCAGCCTATCTACAACTTCATAAGTCAGAACCTGCCCTGAAAGAAAAGCCGGATACGTTGTACTTATGAGTCCACACTCTGGTTTATGAAGAAGCTACATTCACTAGAGGCACAAAGCACGGTAGTGGTTCCTGCATCCGTGAAGCCGATTCCCCTCTGTTTCTTAAATCACGCCATCTCAACATGTACAACCAGTACATGAGCCCTATCTGAAAACTTTTTGGAGCAACGCAGAACGGATAAGGTATGGACGCCTCTTTACCGAAAGTGACGATCCCCCAGCTAAGCCCTGAAGAACAACAGGGCTTGCAGGATTATTGGACGGCATACAAGGCGCACCGCAAAGAAATCTCGGCACAGATCGCAGAGATGGCTCTCAAGCATCCGGAATTTAAGTCTATCCTGCAAAATCCGGCTGCACAGCCCACAGAAGAGCAACGAGTGAGGAATCTGGAGATTCAGCAGAATGCAGTCCTGTATCAGGATTGGGAGCCTTACCTTACGAACCTCCAGCAACAGGGGTTGAACTATGCCCGCGGCGGACTGAGTTTCCAAGCCTGGTTTGAACTGATCAGTATGTTTCGCAGGGTAATGATGCCCTGTCTGGTGACGACCTATGGAGACTCCACTGAATTCTTGTTATCTGCCATCAGTGGTATGGACACTCTGATCGATATTGCCCTGCGTGGCATCGGAGAAGCTTACCTCGAGACCAAGCAGCAATTGATCCTCGAACAGGAGACAACGGTACAGACTGCTGTTAAACAGGTGCAGAGCGAAAAGAGGTTCCGCGGTCTGCTGGAAGCCGCCCCGGATGGTATGGTGATCGTTGACCAGGAGGGAATGATCGTCATGGTCAACGCACAGATGGAAAAGCTCTTCGGGTATCGCCGTGAGGAGGTCTTGGGTCAGCGGGTGGAGATGCTCGTCCCCGCGCGATTCAAGGATGTCCATCCATTCCACCGGAGCCAGTATGGGAAGAGTCCACGTGTTCGCCCGATGGGAGCAGATCTTGAGCTGTACGCCTTGTGTAAGGACGGCTCGGAATTCCCTGTGGAGATCAGTCTCAGCCCCATGGAAAGCGAAGAGGATCATCTAATCATCGCCGCGATCCGCGATATCACGGATCGCAGACGCGCCGAGGAAAAATTCCGCGGCTTGCTCGAATCGGCGCCGGATGCCATGGTCGTGGTCGATCAACAGGGAACCATTCAACTGGTCAACTCGCGAACGGAAAAACTGTTCGGCTACGATCGGGTCGAGCTTGTGGGTCAGCCAGTCGAAGTCCTCGCTCCCAAGCGTTTGCGTAAAAAACATGCCAGGCACCGGGAGGGCTATTACGTCGAACATCCGGCGCGCCCGATGGGGGTTGGGCTGGACCTGTTCGGGCTGCGGAAGAACGGCACTGAATTCCCGGTGGAAATTAGCCTCAGCCCACTCGAAACGGAAGAGGGCTTGCTGGTCAGCGCTGCGATCCGCGATGTAACCCAGCGCAAGCGGATGGAAGCGGACGTCCAGAAACTGAATGAAGATCTCCAGCAACGCGCCGCACAGTTGGAAGCCGCCAACAAGGAACTCGAAGCCTTCAGTTACTCGGTTTCACACGACTTGCGCGCGCCCTTACGCAGCATTGACGGATTCAGTCATGTCGTTCTGGAAGACTATGGAGAACAGTTGCCTGCTGATGCACGCGGTTATCTGGAACGGGTACGTGCCGCAGCCCAACGCATGGCGGTGTTGATCGATGATCTGCTGAACCTGTCGCGCGTCACGCGTACAGCCCTCCAGCCAAAATTCATCAACCTCAGCAAAATGGCAGAAGAGATCCTGCAGAATCTACAGGAAAACCAGCCCGAGAGACAGGTGACCGTTTCTCTGACTCCTGACCTCATGGTCGAGGCAGATCCTCATCTCATGCACATCGTCCTGGAAAATCTTTTGAACAATGCCTGGAAGTTCACGTCGAAAAAAGAGCAACCTGTGATCGAATTCGGTCAAAAAAACCACGTTAGAGAACGGACGTTTTATGTGCGCGATAATGGCGTGGGATTCGACATGGCATATGCAGATAAGCTGTTTGGTGTGTTTCAGAGGCTGCATTCGGTCAGTGAATACCCGGGCACCGGTGTCGGTTTAGCCACTGTGCATCGGATCATTTCCATCCACGGTGGGCGCATATGGGCGGACAGCGCGGAAGGAAAGGGAACGACATTTTTCTTTACTTTGTGATGGAGGAAGGATGGAACGGAAGATGATACTATTAGTAGAAGACAACCCCGATGATGAAGCGCTCACTCTCCGGGCACTCAAGAAAAATAATATTGGAAACGAGCTGGTCGTGGTGCGCGATGGCGCAGAAGCTCTCGATTTTCTGTTCTGCACCGGCTCCTATACCGAGCGCGATATGCATGACCTGCCGCAGGTCATATTACTAGACCTGAAACTGCCCAAGATCGATGGGCTGGAGGTCCTGCGCCGCATCCGCGCCGACGAGAATACTCGCCTGCTGCCTGTGGTCATCCTTACGTCTTCCAAAGAAGAGCAAGACCGTCTAAACGGTTACAGCTTGGGCGCCAATTCCTACGTGCAGAAACCAGTGGATTTTGATCAGTTTGTGGGAGCCGTACGCCAACTCGGGTTGTACTGGCTGGTGTTAAACGAGGCTCCGCCCAGATAAGTGTTTCATGACTACATACCTGCGGATATTGCTCGTTGAGGATTCGGAAGACGATGCCAGTCTGTTATTACGAGAAGTTCGGCGGGGCGGGTATGAAATCGAGTTCGAACGTGTCGAAACGGCTGGAGCCATGCGGGCCGCGCTTGCGCGCCAGCAATGGGATCTCATTATCTGTGATTTTTCACTTCCAAGCTTTAGCGCGCCAAATGCACTGGGGGTATTGAAAGAAAGTGACATTGATCTGCCTTTTATCATTGTTTCAGGGACCATCGAAGAGGAGAGCGCGGTCGACGCTTTAAAAGCAGGCGCGCATGATTTTATTACCAAGGGAAATTTTGCCCGCTTACTTCCTGCAATCGAACGTGAGCGAAAAGAGGCTGCCGTACGCCGCGAACGAAGAGAACATGAACGCGAGCTGGAAGCGATCGCGCTCGTCAGTTCCCAATTGCGTACGGCAAAAACGTTCAATGATATGCTCTCGCGCTTGCTCGATCAGGCGGTTTCCCTTGTACAGGCAGAAGCGGCGAGCATCTGGCTGTACGACCCGGTACAAGATGTAATCGAATTAAAAATACAACGGGGCTGGAGTGATGAATATATCGGTTCTTTCTTCAAGCCAGGTGAAGGGATTCCGGGCATAGTCGTCCAGCAGGGGAAAGCGATCGTGGCGCGCGAGTTTCATCAGGACGAACACGTACCGCAGGAAAATCGTCCTATACCACCCGGCGTTGGCGGGGCATGCATCCCGCTGCACAGCGAAGACAATATCGTAGGTGCCCTCTTAATCCACGTGACGCTGCCGCGCGAACTCACTCGAGGCGAGCTACGCATCTTAAACGCTCTGGCAGAGATCGGCGGTAATTCCATTCACCGCATGGTTCTATATGAACAAACAGTCAAGCAGCTGGAGAAATTGGCTGCCTTACGCTCGATTGACCTGGCGATCAGTAGTGTTTTCGATCTGCGGGTGACCTTGACAATCGTTCTGAATGAGGTCATCAGGCAGCTTAAAGTGGATGCGGCTTGTGTCCTGCTCCTACAATCCGCCAGCAACAGGCTCGAGTATGTCGAGGGGCAGGGCTTCCAGACGCGCAACATTGAGACCACGAGCTTGCGGGTCGGCGAAGGCAGCGCAGGCCAGGCGTTTATGGAAAGGCAGTTGGTTCAGGTCCCCAACCTCGCCACGGATCGGATTTTTACACGCGGACAATTGCTAGCCGATGAGAGATTTGTGTCATATTATGCGGTTCCTTTGGTCAGCAAAGGCGAAGTCAAGGGCGTGCTGGAAGTCTTCCATCGTGCACGCTTAAATCCTGACCAGGAATGGCTGGACTTCCTCGAAATCCTGGGAGGGCAAACCGCAATCGCTGTTGAGAACTCGATGTTGTTCCAAGATCTACAACGCTCTAATTTTGAGCTAATGATGGCATATGACGCCACGATCGAAGGCTGGTCGCGCGCCCTCGATCTGCGTGACCGGGAGACAGAAGGTCACACCCAGCGCGTCACTGAAATGACCTTGCGACTGGCGAGCAAAATGGGGCTGAATGAAGAGCGCCTGACGCTGATCAAGCGCGGCGCGCTCCTGCACGACATAGGCAAAATGGGAATTCCCGACTACATTCTTCTCAAGCCGGAGAGTCTCACGGAAGAGGAGCAGCGAATTATGCGCCAGCATCCACAACTGGCATACGATATGCTGGAACCCATTGTGTATCTGCGAGATGCATTAAATATCCCGTATTGCCATCATGAGAAGTGGGATGGCAGCGGATACCCGCGCGGGCTGGCAGGGACACAGATTCCACTGGAAGCACGTCTCTTTGCCATAGTAGACGTCTGGGACGCGATCACAGCAGACCGTCCGTATCGCAAAGGTTGGCCGCGTCCGCAGGCGCTGAATTATATTCGCGAACAGAGTGGAAAATACTTTGACCCCAAGCTGGTTGAGTTGTTCCTCCAAGAGATGGAAGATCAAAATTAATCCTTGCGAAGGTTTCTTGTTGTCGAGCGAATCTTTTGATCCCAACCTTCACAAGGCTACTTAAAATAGTTGTCCCTGTTCGTAATCTTCGTCTGCGAGTTGTTCCCAAGGCAGAGGCGGAATCTGCACCTCTTTTTCCACCTGAGAATAAAGTTTTCTGCACAAATACGGCGCTGCAAAATTATTTGGCGAATGACAAAACATGTAAACATCCGCCCCATCCTTCAATTGGGTGATGAAATATTCTCCCCACTCGTCGAGATAGGGGCTGTTCACATCAATCTCGGGATGGCCAATATAACGGGTGAAAATGAAATCGGACGTACGCTTCGGCACCACCGGGATATCCGGTTTGCGCTCGCGCGCTTC
Organism: Anaerolineales bacterium; assembly: GCA_035699125.1. GTDB lineage: Bacteria > Chloroflexota > Anaerolineae > Anaerolineales > Villigracilaceae > Defluviilinea. Next base: position 85,105 of record DASSBC010000004.1, on the reverse strand, counting down.
GAGCAGACTCTGATACACGGATCCCGCTAAGATCTCCTCGCCCGACAAATCACGAATAGGGCGTGTATCGATCGTTACGCGTGCCATGTTGTGTTCCCTGAGTAGCGCATTGAGGGAATCATCATGCGGCGCGTCGAACCAATCCAGATGGCGGACCTCCACCGCCAGACGCACATCTTGCGGCCATCGGTCAAGGAATGCCTGTAGGTCGTTGAGCAGCTTCGGCGAGTAGCGCGGCGGAAGTTGTAAAAACATGGGTCCGAGCCGCGGCCCAAGCTGGCGCATTAAGTCAATGAATCCTTGTGCCCGCTCCACATTGTCGGATAATTTTCCCTCGTGGCTAATCGCCTTCGGGACCTTAGGGCAAAACTGGAAAGTGGCGGGCATGTCCTCCAGCCAGCCTTCCAGGGTTTTCTGCGCAGGGACAGCATAAAACGTGGTGTTTCCTTCGACGGTTGTCAAACGCTTTGTATACTCTCGTAGAAACTCAGAGGGCTTCGTGCCTTCGGGATAAAAATTTCCTACCCAGCCTTTCCACGACCAGATCGGGCAGCCAATATAAAAGCTCATGTACTTATATACCTCTTATGCTCGTTGCTTCATATAGTTATAGGATTGAAATCATGGAACCGAAATTATCATACACCATCTGGTTTACACAACGAACGGGAAGCACTTTGTTATGCAAAGCTCTGGAAGCGACACAAATCGCCGGCATGCCGCATGAGTGGTTGTACACCTGGATAGGCGATCATCAGGTTAAAAGTCCGGCGGAGCTTCAAAAGCGTTTGTGGCAAAATGGAAGCACTGTAAACGGTGTATTTGGCTTGAAGCACTCATTTCACGAACCGCACTTCACGCAGTTGATCGAAACGTTCCGCCAGTTTCCAACCTGTCCAGCAAAGCAAAACAACCGTGTGAAAATCTGGGAATCCGCTCTTCCGAATCACCGTCACATCTTCATGACGCGGCGCAACAAGGTCCGTCTGGCAGTGTCCTGGTGGAAAGCCATCAAGACCGCGGAATGGCATCGGCTTCCCGGTGTGTCTCCCAAAACAATGGGTCTGACAGATACCTACTCTTTCGATGCCATTCATCACTTATATTGTGAGTGTTCGATGCGCGAAGCAGGGATTCAGGAGTTCTTTTCTGAAGGAGAAATCGTCCCATTAACCATAGTATACGAAGATTTCATTCAGGAATATGAAAAGACCGTTAGAAGGGTCCTGGCGTTTCTCGGTTTAGATACAATTAGCCTGAACATCTCCCCACCCTCTCTGGCACAGACAGCCGACAATATTTCAGAAGAATGGACTCAAAGGTTTCGTGAAGAACTTCAGAAAGGTTGGAACCATAGAGGTTGGTAGGAAATAAAATCCAAATGGAAGCTCCCTCTTGCCCATAAATTCCAAGAGCACCCTCTGAAAGGAAAATAACATGCAGCCAAAGGTACGCAGTGAGGTCGTCAAATTGATCCGCCGGAGAGCGGACCCGGAGGAATATCGCGCCATTCGGAAGTTATGGATCGCTCATTCCGCTGCCGAGGATGCTCACGACATCCCCGGCTTGATGGCAACACTCACCGAGGACTGTGTGTATACCGTGGTCAATAGCGGTGTAAGCTGGCACGGAAAAGCCGGCGCAACCCAGTTTTACCAGCAACTATTGGGCGCCTTTCCGGATATACATTTTGATTTGCAGGGTATCGTGATCGGTCCGCAAGGGGTCTTTGAAGAGGCGTTCGTCACCGGGACATACCAATCCCAATGGTTGGATATGCCACCACCGGAAAATCAAAGGTTGCAATTCGCGGTCACGATTTTCTTTCCGTGGGATCAGAAACAAAAGTTGTTCACCGGAGAGCGAGTCTACTATTTTATGTAACTCCTCAGTTCGTGCCTGTCGTAGAGCATTCGTATACCTTTCATCATGCACACTATACGGAATCTTAATATGTTTTCAGCCTCATTTAATGGATCCGGTTAATAATCACCCTACCCTACCATGTCGACAATTTGTAACCTAGTTATAGGTTCGGCGTCATGTGGAACGCACAGTAACATCACGTTATCAGGTTATTATCAAAATCGATATTTCTTATTCCTGATTAACCATACTAATAAAACTGAAAACTAAGGATCCCTATTTACACGGTAATATGGGGAAAATTCGAATTGGAAAGCGTCTGTAAAAAGACATCGAGGCCATATGAAACAATCAGTCACCCAAATTTTAGATTTCTTTAGGAAGCACAAGTACGGTAAGGCGACCCTGGCACTGATCGTCACCGGAGCGATCATCGCAGGGGCTCTGTTCTTGACTGCAAAGCCCGATGAAGATCCTGTCCCACTTAGTGAAGTCGCGGAAGCGATTTCGGCTGGGCAGGTCAATAGGATAGAAGATTCTCCCGATACTGGTCTTTTGACAATCTATTACAACGACAGGTCGCAGGATACGACACGGCGTGATAAGACCGCGCCGTTCCTGGAGCAAATGAAGTATCTGGGCGTCAGTGAGACCCAGATGGCACAGTTGCAATACGAGCTTGTGGAACAGAAATCCATGAGTGGTGATAAAGTAATCAATATCGCTATCAGTGTAGCCATGCTGGGCTTGTTGGGTTTCGCGCTGGTGAGGATGAATGGCGGCGCGATGGCGGGTATTCGAAAAAAATATACAGAAGGTGATATTCCCAATACCACGTTCAAGGATGTTGCCGGAATCGATGAAAGCCGTGAAGAGCTGATTGACATTGTCACATTCTTGAAGAATAAAGAGATGTATGCTCGCATGGGCGCCCGGATGCCGCGCGGGGTATTACTCGTGGGCGACCCCGGCACAGGCAAGACTCTCCTCGCAAAGGCAATTGCTGGGGAAGCAGGAGTGCCATTCTTTACAACATCGGGCTCTGAGTTCGTTGAGGTGTTTGTGGGGGTTGGTGCCAGCCGCGTGCGCTCTCTGTTTAAGAAGGCGCGCTCGAAAGCCCCCTGTATTATTTTTATTGATGAGATCGATGCTGCAGGACGCAAACGAAATTCTGGCAGCGGCGGTGGTGAAATGGAGCAGGACCAGACGCTTAACCAACTGCTGGTCGAGATGGATGGCTTCGCTGCAGCAGAAGGAGTTGTGGTACTGGGCGCCACCAACCGCGTAGACGTGCTGGATCCTGCACTCACCCGCCCCGGTCGCTTTGACCGTCATGTCAACGTCCCGCGCCCCGATGTGAAAGGACGCCATTCAATTCTTGAAGTTCATGTTAAGGATCGCCGTATTGCTTCGGATGTCAACTTGATGGACATCGCTAAGTCTACGCCCGGGCTGGTCGGTGCAGATCTGGCGAATATCGTTAATGAAGCAGCCATCTTGGCAGTACGCAGTGGACATGAGGCAATTACCAAAGCGGACTTCCAGGAAGCCGTTGAGAAAGCACTTACTGGTGGTGTGCAACAGAAGAGTCGCGTCATGAAAGAGACGGAGCGCCGGACGATTGCTTATCATGAGGCAGGTCACGCTGTGGTCATGCACGAAACGCCGCACTCCGACCCGGTTTACAAGATCACGATTATCCCGCGTGGGCAAATGGGCGGCTTCACCATGGCGCTCCCGGAACAGGACAGCCTGCTCATGTCCCGCAACCAGATCCTGGCGCGCATTACCGGACTCATGGGTGGGCGCGTCGCAGAAGAATTCTTCTGCGACGACATCACCAGTGGCGCCGGCCATGACCTGAAGGTTGCTACCCAGTTGGCAGAAGAAATGGTCATGCGCCTAGGGATGAGCGACACAGGACTGCGTGTGTTCAACAAACCGGAGGGGTTTGAAGGAATGGCTGCCCCGCGCACTGGTCAAAAGACCTTTGAAGAGCTCGATCATGCCATCAAGCATATCCTGGATGAGTGCTATGCCGAAGCGAAGCGCATCGTCAGCGAAAAGCGCGACGCGATGGAACGGGTAACCCAGGGGCTCCTGCATCAGGAAACCCTGAGCCGCGAAGAGTTCGTAGCGTTGATGCAATAAACACTGAATGAAAAATACATCCGAGTCATGGACTCGGATGTATTTTATTTAACGGGCCTTCAAGCGGATTACGGATTTAGCTGATCGATCACGGAACGCACAACTCTGGCGCTGGTACCTAATAACTCTGTCTCTTTTTCATCCATGTTGGGAAAAAATGTTTTAATAATTCCCTCCCCACCCACCAGGTTTGGAAGGGAAACCGTCACATCTTTCACACCTGCCACTTCCTCCATCAGAGTAGAGACCGTTAGAATGGAACGTTCATCTTGTAAGATCACTTCTACAATGCGAGCAATGGCGCTGCCAATCCCATAATACGTGGCGCCCTTGCCCTCAATAATGTGATATGCCGCCCGCCGCACTCGTTGATCGATTGCGCCATAATCTTCCGGGCAGATTGATATATTCCCCGCATGGCAAAACTCGGACAAGGGGATCCCACCCACAGTAACAAGAGACCAGGGAATGACCTCCGAGTCGCCGTGTTCCCCCAGCACATAGGCATGGATGTGCTGGGAGTCGACATTCAAATGTCGCCCAATCAGGCTGCGCAGGCGCGCGGTATCCAACGTCGTGCCCGAGCCAATTACCCGACTGGAGGGAACGCCAAACTCCGAAGCATAACGAACAGCCAGGTGCGTCATCACATCGACCGGGTTGGTCGCGATCAACAGAACTGCATCAGGGGCATGCTGTAGGATGTTGGGAATGACCTGCTTGAACACCAGCGCGTTTCGCTCCAACAGTTGAATACGCGTCTCACCGGGCTTTTGATTTACACCTGCGGAGACAATAACAACCTTGCATCCAGCCAGATCCGCGTAGTCTCCGGCACTCACCTCCAATGGATTCGCAAACGGGACCGCATGCAAAATATCATCTGCTTCTGACTCCGCACGTCCCCGGTTTTGATCAACCAGCACCAATCTGCGTCCCACGCCGCGCATGACCAAAGCATAAGCGGCAGTTGCACCCACAAACCCACTCCCGACAATTCCAGTTTTCACAAAGCCTCCTGCTTATGTAAATGTAGCAGCGACTTTCCTGACGGTGTCAGGAAAGGTGCAGTCGCTTTATCGAGCATTCATTAACAGCCGAATATACAGCAATAACTATTCCAACCATTCCAATCCATATTTCTTTGATATTTCGGTATGGAGCTCGGCATCGAAAGAACCATTTTGTAAAGCGGTATCCACGTCATCAAAATAGTGCTCCAGCCCGCCAGGAATCGTATGGACCATGATCCTTAACGGTGTTTTCAAGGGGTTCTGAAGCGCATGCGGAATCTTCTTTGGCAAATGAACCATTCCACCCGCCGACGTATGGAGCTTGTTGTTGTCTAGGCGGATATCAATAGCCCCTTCCAAAACATAGATGACTTCATCTTCGTAATGATGGATATGTAACGGGCTTCCACTTTCCGGTCCAAACACGGCTTCGCAAACGTAAAATGCACCGTTGGTTTGGTCGCTGGTCAGCTTGTGGGTGACGCCAAGGTTTTGTAATGTCCTGCCGCCTCCTGGCAGGATCGCCACAGGCTGAGGAACACGAATACGCATAAAAGCTCCTTATCTCATTACTAATCATTCAGGCGGACTGGTATTTTACTGTACTACTGAACCTCCTCCGCGCGCGAAGCCCATGCATCGATTTCCACGCGAAACGCAGGGCTAGCGAGTGCAGCTACATATAAAAGTGTACTGCATGGCTGATGTCCCTGTAATTTTGAGAGCACGATCTCACGTCGCTTTGCCGTATCGATTTCACCTACAAGATAATAGGTAATCTTGATCAAGTCCTTTATATTCATATCCGCTGCGCGAAGGTTGCGAAGGACATTCTCAAAAGCGATCTCAATTTGCTCGAATGGATCTTCCGGAATCGTGCCATCTTCCCGCATCCCAACCTGACCGGAAATGACCAGCAACCGTTCATTCCCTTTAATTTCGATTTGGTGAGAATAGGAACCAACTGGCTTGTGAATATCTTGAGGGTTTCGAAACTCTTTCACCTTTCGCTCCTTAGGATTAAATTAAAATCCGAAGCCGTTTTGACTTCGGATATTGACTCAGCGATCAACTTTCTAAATAAACCGAATCCACTATGCCCACAATCACAGAAATCACTGCACCATCCGGGATGTTCAATGCCTGGCGGGCACCATTCCCCTCTCGATTCACCAGCACCGTATCGCCAATGCCTGCCTGCGTGTTATCCAGCGCGATAAAGTCCTCGTTCGGTTCAGGTGTATCTCCATCCATCACCAGGGGCTGAACAACAAGCAGCCTCCGATTTTTGTAATGCGGGTGGCTGACCGTTGTCACGATTGTGCCAACAACTTTACCTAAAATCATTCGTAAAACCTTTGTATCCCTTTGTGAGCTTCATGTTTAGAAAAATTAAGTAAATTGATTATGACCCTGTCGCAACGTGTAATCGAATGTGCCATCGGGCTTCACTTCCAGTTCATCCACGATGCCGACGAGCGCGAGGTCAACAGGGACGAATTTCTCGCCTCGCATCGCAAGAGCAGCTTCGCGTGAGCGCACCATCACACACAAGTCACCCGAACCGGCGTGAACCACATCCGCGGCGACCTGGAGGATGCCAACCGGCTCCAGTTTTTTGTTCAGCGGCTGGACGACAAGCAGCTTGACCCCCTCCGTACCGGGATACTTGATCGTACAGATGGCTGTGCCTCGCACTCTGCCGAACAACATTATTTCAGCCCTACACTTTTGACCACGCGGTGGATGATGTTATCCAGTAATTTTGCATCCACCTGATTCCCAAGCCGTGCGATGACGGCGGAACGGATTCTTTGCTCAACATCATCGCTCTTCTGCGCTTCAACAGCACTCGCCGATAGGTTGCTCCGCTCCTTAGTGTCCCGAGGTTTGTCAGGAGCGCGAGCAATGGCAGACTCGGGCAGAGGCTCAACGGAAGATGAGGCAGGACCAATCGTCGGGACTGGACGAGACACCTGCTGTTCTGCAATATAAGGCCGTACCGGCGCGGCGGGTGGATTGTCCGCTTGGTCTGTAATTAATTGAACCCCTAACCCGTTGGCTTTTTCGTACGCCAGCTCGGTCAGCACGACATTTCCGGTGACCTGCAAAGAACGAATGCCGCGCTGGAACAGATCTTCGATATCTCTTTCCGTATAGAACTCTTTGGGCATGAGGAATCAATTACTCAGAAGACTTGGATTTTCGCGACGAGTCTTCGGAGCGACCGCCAAAGTTGCCTTTGCTGGATTGCGGCAGGATCATCTCCACATCTGTGTGCGGACGCGGGATGACGTGAACGGAAGCCAGCTCGCCCACGCGACGCGCGGCCGCAGCGCCGGCATCCGTGGCGGCTTTTACCGCGCCGACGTCGCCGCGCACCATCACGGTCACAAATCCGCCACCCACGTACTCGGAGCCGATTAACTCCACATTCGCTGCCTTAACCATCGCATCGGCAGCTTCAATCGCGCCGATCAGTCCTCTTGTTTCCACCATTCCCAGGGCAATCATTGCAGGATTTACAGCCATGTTCGTTTCCTTTCCGGTTCTTAAGACCTTTACCACCAAGGGCACAAAGCAGTTAAGAAGAAAACCTTGGTGTCTTTTGTGCTGAAAGAACTATCACTTCCTAAAAACGACCTTGCCGTCCACTTCGAGCGAATCAATGATCGACATGATGACCGCATCGACTGGCGTATCTTTGGTGATGTCTGTCTGGCGCGCCGACGAACCCGCGGCGGTCAGCACGAGATCGCCGATGCCTGCATCTACAGTATCCACGGCGACATACGGTTTTCCGGAAGGTTCTCCGGTCTCATCGGTTTGCCGCAGAATGAGCAGCTTGCGCCCCGACAATTTTTCGTCTTTGATCGTCGATACGGTCGTGCCGATCACTCTTGCTATCAACATACTGCGCTCCTAATACCCTTTTGAAGAGGAGGAATTGCTTCCATTCCCCGTTGACGAAGCTCCACCTGGACCCTGGATGATCTTCACCCCCGCGCTGGCGCCGATGCGGGTCGCGCCTGCTTTGATCATGCTGGCGGCATCCTCAAACGTTTTAACCCCACCCGAGGCTTTGACTCCCATCTGCGGACCCACCGCCTTGCGCATCAGCTCCACATCATGGACCGTCGCTCCGCCACCTGCAAACCCGGTGGACGTCTTGACAAAATCCGCACCGGCTTCTTTGGAGATCAGCGAAGCGATAGTCTTCTCTTCATCCGTTAACAGTGATGTTTCGATAATTACTTTGACAATGATTCCATGGGCATGCGCCGCGTTGACCACACCGCGAATATCTCGGGCAACGGTCTCGAGATCGCGTGCTTTCAACGCACCAATATTGATGACCATGTCGATCTCGGTTGCACCCTGCTGGATCGCGGTTTCTGTTTCAAATGCCTTCGTCTCCGAGGAGGTCGCGCCGAGAGGAAAGCCTATTACCGTACAGACCTTAACAGGCGAGCCCTTCAGCAACTGCGCGCACAGACTCACCCAGGTCGGGTTGACACAGACGGAAGCAAACTCATACTTGCGCGCTTCGAAACAAAGCTGGGCAATCTCCTGCTGCGTGGCGTCCGGTTTGAGCAATGTATGGTCGATATATTTTGCCAGATTCATATCCTGTGGAATCACCCCTAGGGTAGAGGTCAGTCTCTCCGCCCCGGCATTGATCACATTTCCCATCTTGTCATAACACACACGGACACAAAGATGGTCGGCACAATCGAACTTGCACTGATAGGCATCCGGGCGGTCGGCGCGTCCTTCTTCCTCCGCCATCGCCACCAACACCTCGCGGGTGATAATTTCGACAAGCTGTTCGATCAATTTTGTATCAGGTTTCATTATTTCAAATACTTCTTCTCTACCGATTTTATCTTATCTATGCGCGCTGTGTGACGCCCGCCGGCAAACTCGGTCGTCAGCCAGGTCTTGACGATCAGCTTTGCTAGGTTCACGCCAATCAAGCCTGCGCCGAGCGTGAGCACATTCGTATCATTGTGCTCGCGGCTGTTGACCGCGGACGAGTAATCATACGCCATCCCGGCCCGCACGCCAGGGACTTTATTCGCGACGATGCAACTACCAATCCCTGCTCCATCGATCATGATTCCCCGCCAGGCTTTTCCGGAACCGACGGCTTGCGCAACTGCATGGGCAAAATCGGGATAATCCACCGCATCTTTGCTGTTGGTTCCAACATCACTGATCTCAAATCCCAGTGTTTTCAATTCGGGTTTAAGTGCTTCTTTCAGATCAACCCCTCCGTGGTCCGCGCCGATCGCGACAACTTTCCGTTCTGAAACTTCCGTTCGCGCGGGAGAGGGAGCCGTTGGCACAGCAGGCTCACGCGTCGAATCTCCCATCACCTGATGGACCACGCGCTGCACGATCTCATGAAGTTCGGCGTCCTTGATTTCACTCATAACATGCTGGTGAGATAGATTATCTTCTGGTTCTAGTGATGCGTCAAGCTATCGTGATCAGACCGTTTCTGTTTTTCTTAAAATTATATCTTCTCACCCTTCTCCAACATTTCTATGAATTTCAGTATATGCTTGGCACGTGTCTCCGGCTTTTTGGCGTTGTGAATTCGAAACAGAAAAGAATATCGTTCCGCGCTCTTCAAATTGGAAAAAGCAGCTTTCGCTTTTTCGCTCTGCTCCAATGCCGCCTGAAAATCTTCTGGGATCGTAATCGTCTTCTGCGAAGCGTACGCTGCCTCCCAGCGACCATCCTGTTTGGCGGCTTCGATTACCTTGAGCCCCGCGGGTTTCATCTCACCGCTGGCGATGAGCTTCTCGGCTTTTTCGGTGTTGATCTTTGACCAGATGCTCTTCTTGCCGCGCGGTGTGAATTTCTGCAGCCAGTAGTTGTCGTTGAAGCCTTTTTTCTGTCCGTCGATCCAGCCGTAACACAGGGCGACATCCAGGGCTTCTTCGTATGTGACTGAGTCAATTCCGGAATCCTTTTTAGCAAGTTTCAACCATACGCCGGTAGATTTGTCGTGCTGCCTGGCGAGCCAGTCAGCCCACTTCGTTTTGCTGACAAATGGAAGGATGGGGTAATCGGCAGAGGTCATTCGTAATGCATTATACAGCGGATAAATAAAAACAATCGGTGCGGCAGTTGAATGCCGCGCCGACTTACTTTAATAAAGAGAATTCTACTCTGGCATAGGTGGAGGCGGACCCAGCGTATCTGTACCATAGGCTTTCAGGCTGGCGTTGATCGCCTCGATGACGGCTTCCGAAGGAGGTCCCGGAGGAGGCGGAGGCAAGGTCAATGACTGCGCAGGCTCACCCGTCTCGAAGAACCACTGGTCAAGGTTGCCGCTGATGCCGAATCCGAACCAGCGTGCAGTTCCCGATCTCACCTGAAACGTGTGCGGCGTATTGCGCGGGATATAGACAAAAGTTCCCGGGCCGCCGATCACCGTCTCGTCACCGAGGATAAAGGCGATCTCCCCTTCCAGCACATACCAGACCTCGTCTTCGCGCGTGTGAGAATGCAGCGGTACTGCCATGTGCTGATCTGCAAAGCCTTCCACTGCCCAGTATTGACCGCCAGTCTCTTCGGTGAGCGCTTTGAAGTTCATGAGTGCGCCAAAATGCCAGAGCGGGCGTCCTTGTCCTTTTTGTAAAATGAAGGGGTTGACGATTTTTTCCATGTTTAGCTCCTGTAATATGTTGTCCCCATCATACGGCAACGAACCCCTACCCACATCGGGAGGCTCCCCTATTTGCAACCCTTATTTTTTATCCTCAGGGCGACTTCGCTTGCCTGGCTGACGCAGGAAATACGCAGCGGCTTCGGCGCGATTCCGCAATCCCAGTTTCCCCAGGATCTGGCTGACATGATGCTCAACCGTCTTCGCGCTGACGACAAGCCGCTCGGCAATCTCGCGGTTGCTCAGCCCTTGGGAAAGCAACTCAAGCACTTCCGCCTCTCGTGTTGTGAGGAGTTGGTCCTGTGACCGAGGAGTCGCCTTCACGGATGCACCCATTGCGCGCAACAGTCTGTTCGTTTCGTCGGCATCGTGCGCCGCGCCGATCCGCTCGAAGCCAGCCAGCGCGGCTCTCGCCCAAGTGACCGCGCCTGCCCGGTCTGTATCCTTGAGCGTGCGCGCCAACTCTAGCTTGACCCTGCACGCAAGCAGAGAGCCTTCATGGGCGTGTAAATGGTCGAGAGCCTTGTGAAAATGCTCGATGGCATTTGACTGGTCCAGGTAGCGGCTGATTTGGCCAAGTGCCAGTTGGGCTTGCGCGAGGAACAAGTCACTGCCCGTTGACTTGGAAAGCGACACCAATTCCTCTGCGGTACGGCGCGCAGAATCAAGCTCATTGGAGGTCAGCAATACCTCCACCAGCAGGCGGAGGAAAGGGGCTCGCTGCAACGCTGGCGTGGAATCCGACCGAAGCGACTGTTCCAAAATCGCTCGCGCCAGTTCCGGTTCGCCGCGTGCCAGGTACAGACGTGCCCGCGGCAGGACCGAGCTCCCATAATCTTCATACCCGCTGAGCAGCACTTCCGCTTCTTCGAGCCGCCCCTGGCTTACGCGCAAGTCTGCTAATTTGAGCACGGCATTCACACGCAGCCCGCGATGCCCCGTATCGAAGGTTTGGATGGCTTCCGTGAGTGCTGTTTCCGCATCCTGCCATTTGCCCGTCTCTACCAGTAAACTGCCATAGGTTGTGCGGCAGTATGCTGATAAAAAAGAGCATTGATAGCGGCGCGCATATTCCAATGCCGCCTCACACCAGTGATTCGTGCGAACAAGATCTCCAGCCAGTTCGCATGCAGAAAGCGTCACGCAAAAAGTTTCACTGGCTACAAAATAATCGTTCACCTCCCCGCTGATCACCATCGTCATTGCTTCGTCGATTGCATCCATTCCCTCTTTGATCTTTGTCTGCGCCACGAGAGCAGACCCCAGGATCGCCAGCGAAAAGGCCTCCAGATCCGGGTCATGATATTGGCGTGCAATGGCAGTCGCTTCCTCAGCAGCCTTCTCCTTACCGTCTGGCGAAGCCGTCATGGAGGCGTGATAAATTTTCACCCAACCCGTTTCGACACGAGGTTCCAGTTCCTCCAGCAAGCGGAAGGCACGCCCGAACCAGCCGTTCATAGCGCTGATGTTGGCACGTAGAAACACCTGTTCCCGTGCCAACCATGCAGCTAAATGCGCAGCTCTCGTGAGGTTCCCATTTGCCTTATATCCAAGATAGGCAAGGCTGCGCTGCTCATGCGAGGCGGGAATCTCATTGAGCCACCACAGGGCCAGTCCCAGTCCATCGCGTGCTTCGGGCGAGTCTGACTCCTGTAGCGCGATTGCAAACTGCTTTTTCGCCTCCGTCCAGTTGGCGTTGGCGAGGGCAGCCTTCCCAGCCAAAAGAGAATCGGTTGAAACGTTCACCTGGTTTAGAGGCATTATACAAGGATTGAAGGATAAAATAGACGGACATTGTGGATGCATCAGACTTTATGTTAGCAAAACGACCGAGACCCTAAAAAGGAATTTATCAATGCCCAGCCTAACCATCCCTTCTCCTGAGGAATATGCTCCCTTCTATGCCGATTATATCCAACGAGCCGCGCAACGCAGCGACGTGTACGCGGCACTTTCAGCTCAAATTGCCGAGCTTCATGCGTCACTCGATTCCCTTTCCGACTCGCAGGCAGGCTTCAAACCCGGGCCGCAGGAATGGTCCATCAAAGAAGTGATCGGTCACATCAATGATGTGGAGCGCGTATTCTCCTACCGGCTGTTACGGATCTCGCGTAAAGACCTCACGCCCCTGCCAGGCTTCGAACAGGAGGACTACGTCCGCGCGGCGGGGTTCGAACGTTATTCCTTAGCCGATCTTATGCGGGAGTTTGAGTTTCTTCGGGGGGCGAACCTCCTCGCGATCGGTCATACAACCGACGAAGCCATTGACAACCGCGGCACGGCAAGCGGCTACACCGTCAGTGCAAGGGCATTGATCTATATGATGGTCGGTCATGTAGACCACCACATGGCGAGCCTGCGTGAAAAATACCTCCCGGTTGCCACCACGTTGTGAGAGGGAAACATGCCAAATATTAATGCCATCCTCCGACAGATCAACAAAGATCTCGTGCCTCAATTCGAAGAGAAACTACGCGCCCACCTCGCCGAGCAGGACAAAGAGTGGCTGATCGAACAGATCGTCCGTCTCACACTGGATGCGCACAGCCTGGAGGAAATGGACCGTAAACATATCCGTGAGGAGGAAACGAAACGGCGACAAGCACGCGCCGAGCGCGTCCAGAAGCTGGGATTAAATGAGGATCTGCTTAGAGAATTCGCCGAGCAGTATAAGGATTACAGCCGTGAGAGGTTGATTGAAGAAGGGTTTCTCTCCGCCAGGGCACCTGCCAAGGGAGGGGAATTAATCAACGAAGAATTTCGTTCGAAAGAGGGGAATGAACTCCTGCAATACGTCAAAGACATGTTGTTCGGTTTCCTGTTCGGCGATGAAAGCACGAATACCCATTTTCACCGGATTCAGAGGGAGCTTCTCACGCTGACGGTCCCCCGCATGAAGTCAGATGCGCTGGATTTTATGAAGGCGACGACGGAGCTCAGCGCGCAGGGAACTTGGCAGGACCCGCATGGCGTGGCAAATGATATGCGCGCCGACAATGTCGTTTTGGAAATCGAGTACGGGGAGCTCGATGGCGAACGCATCGGCGATGGTGTTGTCACCGCTCTCAAGCTGATTAACAACCTGGAAATCAATGAGGAGATTCTATACGGACGAATGGAAAACATCGAGCAAAGCACGCTCGTTGCCTGATTACAATACCCAGGACTCATCCACTCCGGTCTCTTTATATTTTGCTACTTCCTGAATAAACCAGACCAGCTTCGAGCGTTCCTTACCTTTTGTGCTTCCGTCGAGAATAAGAAACATCAGAAAAAGGTCCCAATCCTGGATGGTTTCCAGAAGGTTTTCCAACCGCCGAACGTCGTACGAACCGGTACGTTGAAATTGCTGCCAGAGCGCATAATTCACGTCATGAAACTGGAGCATATTGAGCAAATCCTCATCGTTCACCAATTCCGCTGCGAACTTCTTTGCCAGAGAGGCATGGCTGTTCGGGTTCAGAATCGGCACATCCGGCGTTGCATCTGCCTTGAAGGTGTCATGGACATGGATCAGAAACTTCAACTTCCAATACTGTTCGTCTGAAATTCTACGTGAAACAAACTTCTCTAAATTTTCTTCCAGTTCCTGAATATGAAACTTGATCTTCCCTTCCGGGTGACCCGAGCGCGGCTCGCCATATTCAATATTGTTCCGATAGCGCGCATCAGACATAATTTTTTCAAGAATATCTTTCATACATTTCTCTTTTCTCAAACTCACAGGATTATAATTTCATTATGAAACAGAATTGGTTCATCGAGCCGTTTGTCGACAAGGGGTTGGGAAATTCTGCCTATCTGATTGGTTCTCACGATACAAAAAAAGGAATTCTGATCGATCCCCTGCGCGACGTGGACCAGTACATTCACGCTGCTTCTGAGCGGGGAATTCAACTGACTCATGTGCTCGATACCCACCTGCACGCGGACTTCATCTCCGGCAATCGCGAACTCGCACACCAGACCGGCGCGGTGATCGGTGCGAGCGCCGAGGCAGAACTGGGATTCGATCACACGCCTCTCACCGAAGAGAGCGTGATTGACATGGGCGCGTTCCAGATTCGCGTGATGCAGACGCCCGGTCATAGTCCGGAGCACGTCTCGTTCCTGCTTGTGGAACCGGAATCAAAAACGCCCTCGGCGTTATTTAGCGGGGGAGCATTGATCGTAGGTGGCGCGGCGCGCACAGATTTGCTCACGCCGGAGTTAACAAATCCATTGGCGAGCCAGCTGTATCACACCATCCATGAGAAACTGTTGAAGCTACCTGACTCTGTCGACGTATTCCCCACACACGGCGCCGGCTCGTTTTGTATTGCGCCCGCATCCAAAGAGCGCATAACAACGATCGGACGCGAACGGACCAGCAATCATCTCGCGCTGGCTCGCTCTGAAGAAGAGTTCGTACAACGCGCACTGGACGGCTTGCCGTCCTATCCTACCTACTACAAATATCTGCGTGGGATCAATCAAAAAGGTCCGAAGGTGCTTGGCGGAGTACCTGTGCTAAAGTCTCTCTCGCCAAGCGAAGTAAAAGCGCTCATGGATGAAGGTGTGGTCGTTCTGGATGTGCGGCATGGGGACGCGTTTGCCGCCGGGCACATTCCAGCCTCCTACGGGATACGCGTCGACGCGCCGCTGACCACCTGGGCAGGCTGGCTGATTCCTTTCGGGAGCCGCATCGTGCTTGTAGCGCAATCCACGGAGCAAACCGTCGCAGCGACACGCCAGCTCATCCGCATCGGGTTCGATGACCTGGTGGGCAGACTCGAGGGCGGCATAGACGCCTGGGCACGCGAGTATCCTGTGGAGACGATTCCGAACATGGATGTAAAAGAGCTGCGCCAACGCTTGGACGAAGTCATGCTCATCGACGTTCGCCAGAGATCCGAATGGGACGAAGGGCATATCCCCGGAGCATTCCATTTTGAGGGCGGGCGTGTCGCATGGGAGGACCTGCGCTTTCCGCACGATCGGCCGCTGGCAATCCAGTGCTCGAGCGGCAACCGATCGATGTCGGTCAGTTCCGTGCTGCGCCGGCGCGGTTACAGCAATGTATTCCAGGTGGAAGGCGGCATCAAGCAATGGGAAAGGAACGGGTTTGAAATCGCAAAGGAAGATTCCAGATCATCATGAACAATATTGACGGTGTTCCTGTCTTCGAGGCTTGCTTCCCTGACCTACAGCAGTTCATCACAGAGTTGGTTCAAGCCTACGCATCGGCGGAACTTACATCCTGGGACCACCTGGACAAAAAGGTCAGGGCGTTCTTCACGCCCGAAAGAATGGAACAGATGGAATCGCAGGTACCAGGGTGGAAAAAGATGGCATCGTATTCCGATGGGATCACGCTCGTTCATGTGATGTGCGTATTTCTGGGATTAGTGATGCTGCCCGAGTTTCAAGCTTTGATTCCCCGGCAAAAGCAACTGGCAAAGTGGATTGTCCTGTTTCATGACATAGACAAATTCCATATCCAGGGGCAAAAAGATACCATGCACGCATTCCGTTCTGCAGTCGAGACGGCGAAGGCTCTGCCCCGCTTTGGATTCCCCACAAGACCATATTTTCACGAACGGATCAATTACTGGAGCGAATATACCGCGCAGGCGTATATCCTCCCCAATGGAGAACAAGCACCCAAGCCTGATAATCGAAAGCTTCCCGGTATCCTCATCGGGATCGATAACCTGTTTGGGAAAGACACCCCAGCAGCGCTCATTACCAAAACGGTCCTTCTGCACATCTCACTGCATATTGACCCTTTTTACCCCACACCCTCCGCCCTGACGGAGGAGGAGATCAAACGCTATATCAATTACAACCTGTTCCTGCTTCTGAAAGCTATGATGCTGGCAGATAACGAAGGCTGGTCTCTGTTCGATGCTGAAACGCGGGAACAGCGAAGCAGAGACGCAATGCAAGCCTTTGAAAAAATCGAACGCATGATTTCTGAGTAAGACCTTTCCAAAGGTGGGGATTGAATGTTTTATAATCCTGATATGGACTATAAGAAAACAGTCCGGGAGGGCTACAACGCCATAGCAAATCGTTACCTTGCCGAACGCACCCGCGACTCGGCGGATGTTCGTTTGCTCGCGGATTTTATGGAGCGGCTGCCAGCCGGGGCGGACGTGCTGGATGCCGGCTGCGGCGCGGGGATTCCAATCAGCCAGATCCTGAGTGAGCGTTTCCATGTCACAGGTGTAGATTTCTCTGAAGTGCAGATCGAACTCGCCCGAAAGAATATACCGAACGCAAAGTTTCTTTGCGAGGATATGACCCGGTTAGATTTCCCGGACAATTCGTTCGACGGAATTGCTTCTTATTACGCGATCATCCACATCCCACGCGAAGAACATCAGCAGCTCCTGGTAAATTTTCATGGGATGCTCAAGCCCGGAGGTTTCGCGCTGCTTTGTCTCGGCGCTGAGCATTTGATGGACGATGTTGGCGAAAACTATCTCGGCACGCGCATGTACTGGAGCCATTTCGACAGCGAAACCTATCTCAAGCTGTTGAAGGATTGCAGCTTTTCCATTGTTTGGTCGAAAATCGTGACCGACGAGACCTGTGAAGGTGCGGGGCACTTGTTTGTGCTCGCACAGAAGAAATGAAGTCTTTCAAGAAATATTGGGCAATCTTTCAAATCACACTGATCAACAGCCTGGCGTATCCCGGTGAGCTGATCGGGCGCAGCCTGATGATCATTCCGTTTATGTGGATCTTCTACCAGCTGTGGAAGGTCACATATGCCGCATCGGGAAGTGAGGTCATCAACGGACTCAGTCTATCGAATGTAATGTGGTATCTAATGCTCGCCGAGACGATTGAGTTGGGGCGACCTCCGCTGGCGCGCACCATTTCAGAAAATGTAAAAGACGGATCAATCGCCTATTTGCTGAACAAACCTTATGACTTTTTGCTCTACCAACTGAGCACAACCATGGGCGAGACAATTTTCCGTGCAATCATGAACGCGCTATTTGGCGGAGCCGTTGTGTGGTGGCTGGTTGGTGCGCCGGAACACCCCGAGGGATTCCTCATCGCCCTGCCTGCCATCATTGGCGCGTGGGTGCTGCATTTCTGCGTAACCGTCATGATCGGGCTGTCTGCGTTTCTGGTTGAGGACGTATCCGCCTTTACGTGGATCTACCAGAAACTGGCATTCCTTTTCGGCGGCCTTCTAGTTCCGCTGGATTTCTACCCCGGCTGGCTGCAGACGGTTGCCAAGGCGCTTCCCTTTTCCAGCATTACCTACGGTCCGGCGCGATTGTTCGTCACGCCAACAAAAGAGCTGTTCATCAGCGTGATGAGCCTTCAAGTCATCTGGATCGTGATTCTTGCTTTGTTGCTCACGTTTGCCTACCGCCGCGGCGTAGCGTATCTGACGGTGAATGGAGGTTAAACAGGCATGAAAGAACTTAAGTTCCTCCTCGCTGTCTGGAAAGCCAACATGCTCTCCGCGATTGAGTATCGCGCCTCGTTTTTGTCCCAAGTGATCGGCATGATGGTCAACAACTTCATGTACTTTGTGATCTGGATCATCTTCTTCGACCGCTTCAAAGATGTGCGCGGCTGGGAACTCAGCGACATGTATTTGACGTTTGGTGTGCTGGCAAGTTCGTTCGGTCTGGTGAGCATGTTGTTTGGCAATGCCTTCAACCTGAGCGACATCATCAGCAAAGGACGCCTGGATTATTATCTTTCCTTTCCACGGCCGGTTCTACTCCACACAGTAGCCAGTCGTATGATCGCCAGCGGAATGGGCGACTTCACCTATGGATTTATCAGCTATGCCCTTTCCGGGTATTTCACCTGGGATGGACTGCTACGCTTCGTCCTCGCGACGCTTTTGGCAGCGGTCGTGTTCGCTGCGTTTCTCATCCTCATTCAGAGTCTGGCATTCTGGCTGGGGATCATGTCCAATTTCTCGGCGCTGGCTTTGAATGCCATGCTGACGTTTGGAATCTATCCCATTACGCTCTTCGATAACTATGCCAAGGTGATCCTCTTTACGCTCATCCCCGCCGCGTTGATGGGCGCTGTCCCGGCTGAATTCATCCGCGGGTTCAAATGGCAGGCGCTGACAGAATTGCTCGTTGGAGCAATGGCTTTCCTTTTCATCGCAATCTTTGTTTTCCGTTTGGGGTTAAAGCGTTATGAGTCGGGCAGCGCGATTCAAGTGGAGGTGTAAGTCGGGTTGACGATCCGACCTACGTGCATTTCTGGTATAATTTTCGCCCGTGACTTGGTCCTGCTCTACGGTTCTGCCCGCAAAACCAGCGGGCTGGACTGTTGGCATGGAGACCTGCATAAATTATAGAAAGGAAAGCATACGTCATGCCGCTCGCGAAAGAAGTTAAGACCAAATTGATCACAGACTATCATCGCCATGATGCAGATACTGGTTCTCCGGAAGTGCAAATTGCCATCCTGACCGGGCGCATCCAGCAGTTGACCGACCATCTTCGGATCAACAAAAAAGATGAGTCTTGCCGGCGCGGGTTGCTCAAGCTCGTTGGGCAGCGCCGCCGCATGTTGGCTTATTTACGTAAGGCGGACTACCAGCGCTATCTGGGAGTCACCGAAAGCCTCAACCTGCGCCATAAGTAGGAAGATGGGACCCTGGAGGTTTGCGAAGCAGACCTTCGGGGTTTTTTTAACAAACGCAACCGCTGTCAGGAATTGAATAGCGAAGATAACATGTAGTGGCGACTTTAGTCGTCTTGGGCGAATGAATTCGTCACTACAATTTGTAGGCGCTCTTCAGTCCCTGACCAGGCGGAATTTATATAAACGCTGACACATTCACCGGTATAAACCACCACTCAAGTCGCGCGGCTTGCCTGCGTCTGTTAGGCACCCCAGACATTCCGGATGATAGTCAGATTAGGAGAAAAAAATGAAACCTGAAGCAAAACGTTATTCAGCCACAGTTGGTAAACAGACCCTGACGTTTGAGACCGGCAAGCTGGCTGCACAGGCGGGCGGGGCAGTGACCTTTGGTTCCGAAGCTGCCATCGTCTTTGCAGCCGCCACAATGGGCGGCGTACGTGAAGGCATCGACTTCTTCCCTTTGCAAGTTGAATACGAAGAGCGACTCTCAGCGGGCGGCAAGATTCCTGGCTCGTTCTTCCGCCGCGAAGGACGCCCGGGCACAGATGCGATTCTCGTCTCACGTCTCACCGATCGTCCGCTGCGCCCCTTGTTCCAGCACGGGATGCGCAACGAAGTACAAGTGATTATGTTCTCGCTTTCGGCTGATGGCGTCAACCCGCTGGATATCTTCGCGATCAATGCTGCCTCAGCAGCGATCATGATCTCGGATATCCCCTGGGGCGGTCCGGTAGGCGCCGTGCGCGTGGGACGCGTCAACGGCGAGTTCGTGATCAACCCGACCTTTGCCGAAATCGAAACCTCCGACCTCGACCTGCGCATCGCCGGGACACGCGATGCCATCCTCATGGTCGAGTGTGGCGCGAACGAAATCCCGGAAGACGTCATGGTCGCCGCGCTGGAGCTTGGTCACAAGTCCATTCAGCCATTGATCGATCTGCAATTGCAGATGCAGACAGAAGTGGGCAAGCCGAAACGCGAGGTAACACTGGCTCTCCCGGATGACGAATTGCAGAAGAAAGTCTTCGAGCGCGTACGTGAGCCAATGATGGAGTTACTTGACAAGCCACTGACCAAGAACGAGTTTTACACAGGGATGACAACGCTGAAAGATCAGGTGGTCGAGGAGCTATGCAACGTACCCAACCCGGAGAGGGAGTCAGTTGCTGAGGTTCTTACCCCCGTCATGGACGCATTGACGGATAGACCATCGCTTTCCGCCGTTCGTGAGGCATTCGACCAGGCGGAACAGCAGGTCGTGCGCGAACGGATTTTGAGCCAGGGCAAACGCCCTGACGGACGCACCCCCACGGACATCCGCCCGATTTGGTGCGAGGTGGGTGTGTCCCCACGCGCGCATGGTTCGGGACTCTTCACCCGCGGCGAGACTCAGATCCTGTCCTTCGCGACGCTGGGCACGCTCGGCGAATCGCAGGAACTGGATACCCTCAGCCCCACCGACTCCAAACGCTACATGCATCACTACAACTTCCCGCCATACTCCACGGGTGAGGTAAAGCCTCTTCGTGGGCAGAGCCGGCGCGAAGTAGGGCATGGCGCGCTGGCAGAGCGCGCTCTCGAGCCGGTCATCCCGGCGGAAGAATCTTTTCCCTACACCATTCGCGTGGTCTCAGAAGCGCTGGCGTCCAACGGATCCACATCCATGGGCTCGGTCTGCGGCTCGACCCTTTCCCTGATGGACGCCGGTGTGCCTATCAAGGCGCCCGTCTCTGGTGTAGCCATGGGTCTCGTTACGGATGACTCTGGACGCTATCAGATCCTCACAGACATCCAGGGCGTGGAAGACCACCTCGGCGATATGGACTTCAAGGTGGCAGGGACGGCGGCGGGGATTACTGCTCTACAGATGGACATCAAGATCAGTGGCTTGAGCACGCAAATGATGAAGGAAGCACTGGAGCAGGCGCGCACGGCGCGTATGTTTATCATGGAGAAGATGCTGGCTGTGCTGGCTGAGCCACGCACAGAGTTGAAACCGCACGCGCCGCGCATCATTACCGTGAAGATCCCCATCGACAAGATCGGCGCCTTGATCGGGCCGGGCGGCAAGAATATCCGCTCACTGCAGGAAGAGACCGGCACCAAGATCGATATCGAGGAAGACGGCACCGTGTACATCGCCTCGACTGACGGCGTGGGCGCGAAGATCGCCCAGGAACGTGTGGAAGCCCTCGGTGACAGTGCGGTGGTCGGAAATATCTATACGGGTAAGGTTGTGCGCATCGCAGACTTCGGTGCGTTCGTCGAAATTCTGCCAGGTGTAGACGGACTCGTTCATATTTCGCAGTTAGACAGTGAGCGAGTGAATCGAGTGGAAGACATTGTTAATATGGGCGATGAGATCACCGTCATGGTGACCGACATCGATCCGCAGGGGAAGATCCGGCTTTCGCGCCAGGCAGTGCTCGAAGGCTGGACTGCGGAAGAGGCGCGTGAGAAGGATCAGCGCAAACCCGGCGGGGGGCGTCCCGGTGGTGGAGGTCGTAATGGTGGCGGTGATCGCGGGCGCGGTGGTGATCGTGGCGGCAACCGCGGAGGAGGCGGCGACCGCGGACGCGGGGGAGATCGCGATCGAAGGTAAACAGGTATACAAGTAAATAAGGACCGATGATTCGTCCCACCTGCATTTGTGCAGGTGGGACGTTTTTTGAGATCATCCCGAGCATCATACGTAGCCCATCCAACAAGAAAAATGGACAGTATATGAAACGGACAGAGTTTTGCACTCGGTCCGTTTTTGATTCGCGTTGTCCCATTTTTATCTCTGGGTGGGAGAACCCGTGTCACAAGCAACTCTTCCCTCGTTAATCTATGTACAAACTGATTAAGGAGTAGTAAGAATGAATTCGATCGACAGAAATCAGCCGGAAGATAATTATGAAGACCTGCAGGGGCAGGATGCGGTCCAAAAGATCAAAGAAATGGTGGAACAGGCAGAGAATTGCTTCTTCTGCACCTCCGTCGCCACGGGGGCATCGAACGGGGACCGTCCGATGAACGTGAGACAAGTAGACGACGAAGGGAATCTCTGGTTCCTGAGTGCCAGCGATAGCCGCAAAAACCAGGAATTGGCGCTAGATCCACACGTAAAGCTGTACTTCCAGGGGTCCAAACATGCTGACTTTATGCAGTTGAATGGAGAGGCAACCATTTCCAGAGATCGGGAAAAGATCGAAGAATTGTGGAATAAGATGGTGGAGACTTGGTTCACAGAAGGCAAGGATGATCCGCGCATTACAGTCATTAAGGTCACTCCCACCGAGGGCTATTACTGGGACACAAAACATGGTATGGCGGTGGCGGGCGCTAAGATGTTAATCGGCGCGGTGCTCCGGAAGACGATGGATGATTCGGTCCAGGGGAAGCTGGGCGTTTAATCGGTCGGTAATTTGCTATTTGAACGGATGGAGATCTAGATCTATATGAAGAAGCAGTCTGAAAAGCAAGATCCGAAAGAAGCGGGACCGAAACCGCCCTTCCCCGAACAGGAGCAAGAACCAGTAGGCTTGGAATCCAAGATGGAGCCAAAGCCCGATTACGGCGAAGAGTCCTACCGGGGGAGTGGCAAGCTCGAGGGCAGGGTCGCGGTCATCACCGGCGGCGATAGTGGTATCGGACGCGCCGTGGCTCTGGCATTCGCACGCGAGGGAGCCGACGTGTTGATCTCCTACCTCGATGAGCACTCCGATGCCCAGGAGACAGTGCATGCTGTCGAAAAGGAGGGACAGCGCTGTATCCCTATGGCGGGTGACATCGGTGACGAAGCCCATTGTCAGGCGATCGTGGAGCGCGCCATCCAGGAGTTTGGAAAGCTGGACATCCTGGTTAATAACGCGGCGTATCAGGATGTTATCGAGAGCATTCAAGACGTCACTGAGGAAATGCTGTTGCACACATATCGCACGAACATTTTCTCGATGTTCTTTTTGTGCAAAGCGGCGCTCTCTCATATGCAGCCGGGCAGCGCTATTATTAACACAACCTCGATCCAGGCATATCAGCCCTCTCCCACCCTCCTCCCCTACAGCACGACAAAGGGAGCGATTCTGACCTTTACCAAGGGGTTATCGGACGAAGCGATCGAAAAGGGGATACGCGTCAACGCGGTGGCACCGGGACCTGTGTGGACGCCGCTGATCCCTGCCTCCTTCTCAGGTGATAAGGTTGCTAAGTTCGGTAAAGATACCCCAATAGGACGCCCCGGCCAACCCGCGGAGTTGGCGCCTGTCTATGTGTTCCTGGCGTCGGAGGACTCAAGCTATATCACGGGCGAGTGCATTGGGGTGACAGGTGGAAAGCCGCTGGCATAGGGGTGATTCGTTATTGGTAATTAGGATTGATGATAAGACAGAACGGAGGGCGCGCATCTGTCGCCCTCCGTTCTTTGTCGCAATACGCTCCAAATGTCGCCGCTGTGCTGTCGTCCTCAGTGGCGCGAGCCAAGGCTTGTTCGCCCTTGCGCACAGCTATGTAGCTATACGGAAACTTCTTGTAACTTCCTGTTTCCGACTCCGTCTTGAATATAAGAATATTCCACTTAGCGCGTATTGGAAATGCATAGTTTCAGTCGTAATCAAGATTTTGTTGAGTTGCGTTTAAGGGTATGAGAATTTGAGTCCGGATAGGAGAAATTCAACAAGGTAATGAACAAGACACAGAGACTCATTCAAATCTGGCTTCCTATATTAATTGTCCTAGGGATGACCAAGCTGTTCAGTGTTGCCGCAGATATACCTCTTCGGCAGTTCATGCTTGATCCCACGGAGTTCATGCACGCTCCGTTCTACACTGGCATTCTGGCGAATCTCGGCATTCTTCTCTGGGCTGCTACGGCTTCCATCTGTCTGTTTACTGCTCTGTTCCTGCCGCAACTGGTCGGTAAGGCATGGAGAGACTTTTTTCTTGTCTCAGGGCTCCTGACTCTTCTCCTGCTCTTTGATGACCTGCTGCGGATACATGATGAGATTTTGCCAGTCTACCTGGGCATCAAGGGAGATATTCTCGGCATCGGCTATGTGTTTCTTATTACACTGTATCTCTTACGATACCGCACGCTTATCATCCAGTATCCCTACACTTTTCTCATTCTAGCTCTCGGCTTATTCGGGCTATCCGTCGCTCTCGACGTGGCGCCTGTAGCACTCAAACATCGCTTCGCGGTAGCAGACTTGCTTCTGTTCGAAGACAGTCCGAAGCTCTTGGGCATTGCCAATTGGCTGGCATACTTTGCCCATCTGAGCGCATCTGTAGTCACGAAAGGGAAGCTGACAGCACCTGAAGCACGAGTGGACGACTGGGCACCGGCGACCACGTCAGATAGGGCGAGTAACACGGTCTGAACACCCCATACATCTCATAGGAGCCTGCAAGGAAAGAACATCGCACACATGTGACCAAGCTATTCCATCGGACTCCATCTAAGGAAAGGAGGCACGAATGAAAATAACAATAATCCACGCATCCCCAAATGTCCTTTCGAGCACGCCTCTGGCAACTGAAGCGTAGTCACGATTTGATTCGTTCTCTTGAATCCCTTGACCGCAGGCGTAGCTACGCCTGCGGTTCTTGATTCTTTTATCTCGCGTGTCATTCCAGCGAACGGCAGACTCAGGTGTGTTCTTTCCGCAATGGAGGCGTGGCTTATTTGAAAGCGACAGGACCAGCAACGCCTACCCTTCAGTACTAGAGTAAAATCGAGCGTATGAAGCCAGATATCGAAGCACAAATCCGCAACTATGAGACACGCCTGTATACCGCCATGCTGGCATCCGACGTGGCAGAACTGGATGCACTCCTTGCAGATGACCTGCTGTTTGCAGGTCCCACCGGTGAACTGGCGACAAAGGCTATGGATTTAGAGCTGCATCGCACCGGGAGCACAAAATTCCACGAACTCATCCAGAAAGAATTGGAGATCCGGGTCTGGAGCGAGCAGTTTGTCTTAGCCTCTGCCAAGATCTTTTTACGCGGTACGTTTATGGGTGAGGCGTTTGCCGGGGATCATCGCTACACCAGGGTCTGGCGCAAAAGTCCGCAGGGCTGGCAAATCGTCGGCGGCAGTGTAACGGCGATGGGCTGAGCGTGTAGAACCACAAAGGACTCGAGGATAAGGAATGAAAATCCAGAATAAAGTCATCGTTGTGACAGGCGGCGGGAACGGCATAGGACGCGAGCTGGTTCTGAATTTGCTTTCCAAAGGAGCAAAGGTTGCGGCGGTGGATATTAGTGAATCAGCGTTGCAAGAGACCTCCGAGCTTGCAGGAAGCAACAAAGCCAATCTCTCCACGCATGTCGTAGATATCACGAACAAGGAGGCGGTCGCCGCGCTCCCGGAACAAGTGATCGCCCGGCATGGCGCCGTCGATAGCGTCATCAACAACGCAGGAATCATTCAGCCTTTCGTCCGGGTCTATGAACTAGACTATGCCGCCATCGAACGGGTCATGAATGTCAATTTCTACGGAACGCTCTACATGACCAAAGCATTCCTGCCTCATTTGCTGAAACGACCCGAAGCGCACATTGCGAATTTATCGAGCATGGGCGGATTTCTCCCGGTCCCCGGACAAAGTCTTTATGGCGCATCCAAGGCAGCCGTCAAGTTATTTACGGAAGCATTACACTCGGAGCTCATGAGTACCAACGTGGGCGTCACAGTGGTTTTCCCGGGCGCTATTGGCACCAACATTGCGGCAAATTCCGGGGTAGCAAACACATTAAGAGTAGAAAATGTAGATCAGGAGAGAGTCGCGAGAACTCTGGCGCCCAGCAAAGCAGCAGAAATCATCATCGATGGCATCGAGCACAATCGCTATCGCGTGATGGTGGGATCGGATGCGACCTTCCTGGATCGATTCTACAGACTCAGCCCTGAGCGTGCAGCAAGCTTTATTTACAAACAGATGAGATCCTTGTTGTCGGAAAAGTAGCAGCAACAGTTGTGAACACCACTGCCCCTATACCCCCTGCTTCCGGAAAGATCATCGTCATCAATGGTCCGTCGAGTGCCGGCAAAACGACCCTGGCACTTGCCCTCCAGAAACACTTGGATATTCCCTTTATCCGCTTCTCCTTTGATCTATTCTTGGATCATAATGCCTTCCCGATGGAGCAGATCAGGAATGGTACGTTTGCATGGGATTCGATGAGACCTTCCGTTTTCAGAGGGATTCATCAATGCCTACCTGCTCTCGCAACGGCTGGCAACAACATTATTTTTGACCATATCATTGAAACCAAGATGTGGTTAGGCAACCTGCTTTCACTAATCGCAGACCTGGATGTGTTCTTTGTCGGGGTACATTGTTCCCTGCCCGAGCTGGAACGGCGGGAAAGGCAGCGCGGGGATCGCCGCGCGGGGGAAGCTCGCCAGGATTTTGAAACCGTTCACAGCATCACTTCGTATGATTTGGAGCTCAACTGTGAAAATTCACTGGAAGAGAACGTCGTGCTGCTGATTCAGGCATGGAAAGAGCGCAAACGTCCCTCGGCGCTCGATCGAATGATCCAGGAAATGCATCTTCAACATTAATCCATATACCTATGCGAAACTGAGTTCTGGGTATGACAGAGCTTCACGGTTATGAAACTAACGAGTCCCGCATTTGATTATGATGAGAAGGATCACAATTATGCTGCGATCCGGAAAGCCGATCCTCGCATCGGATTGTACGTTCACCAATCCTTGGAGACCTGCAACACGATCCTGAATGTGGGAGCGGGTACCGGTTCCTATGAGCCGGAAGGTAAATTTGTTATTGCCGTTGAGCCTTCCTCCGTCATGCGGATGAAACGGCTCAGCCTGGGCAAAACTCCGGCATTGAACGCGAGGGCAGAGGACTTGCCATTCGATGACGGAGCTTTCGATGCTGTGATGGCTGTACTAACCATCCATCATTGGGCCGACCTTGAGGCGGGACTCACGGAAGTAAAGCGGGTCGCAAAAAAGAAGATTACGATCCTGACCTATGATCCAAACATGCTGAATCTCTTCTGGAACGCAAAGTACTTCCCTGAACTGATTGAGATCGAGCGAAGCAGATACCCGAAGTTAGATCATATCGCTGCGTGTCTCGGGAAAGACATAAAGCTTACAAAGATTAAGATTCCCTTCGACTGTTCCGATGGTTTTCAAGAAGCGTTTTACGGAAGACCGGAAGCATTTCTACAGGAAGAGGTGAGAAATGCTCAATCGGCTTGGGGCTTTCTCGACAAAGAGCAGGAGAGCCGTTATATAAAAAGGCTTTCCGAGGATCTAGCATCGGGAGAATGGGATAGATTGTACGGGTTTCACAGGAGGCTGTCAGAATTTGAAGGCGCGTTTCGTATGGTAGAAGTTGATTTAATTTAGTAATTTGTCTAGCCGAGCAGGTGCCGTGTTTTACAGTTAATTATGAGAAAGATATAAAACGCATGGATTCGATGGCGGGAAAGGTCGTGGTGGTCACAGGGGCAAGCCGCGGCGCCGGACGCGGGATTGCGAGTGTGCTGGGAGAAGCTGGCGCGATCGTTTATGTAACAGGGCGCAGCGTGCGCGGGGATTTGACCAAGCCTGCGCTTTTGGGGACAACGATCGAAGATACTGCTGACCTGGTGACGACAAGTGGGGGTGTTGGTATCCCTGTCCGTGTGGACCATACTGTCGATGCGGAGATCGAGTCTTTGTTCGAGCAGGTAAAACGCGATCACGGCAGGCTCGACCTGCTGGTCAACAACGCCTGGGGTGGCTACGAAGATTATGCCTACCACGGCGGAGACCCATCCGTATTCGACGCCGTGTTTTGGGAGCAGCCCATCGAGCG
Source organism: Anaerolineales bacterium (assembly GCA_035699125.1). Taxonomy (GTDB): domain Bacteria; phylum Chloroflexota; class Anaerolineae; order Anaerolineales; family Villigracilaceae; genus Defluviilinea. The sequence continues at coordinate 56,951 of DASSBC010000004.1, read as the reverse complement.
CTGGGACAAGATGTGGCAAGCAGGCGTTCGTGCAACATTGGCAACGACAAAAGCCGCATTACCTCTTATGTTTGCGCAACGAGAGGGACTGATCATCAACACGACCCTCGAAATCGATCCAACTTTTTACGACGCGGCACTGTATTATCGCACTGCCAAGCTCGCGATCAACTATCTGACCTACGGCATGGCGCACGATATTTATCGTCGAGGACGATACCCTATTCCTGTCCTTGGTCTGGCACTAGGCTGGATGCGCACCGAAGCCGTGATGGAAAACTTCCGTCAGGGCTTACATCCGGCAGAGGAGCTGAAGCAAACAGACTCGGTTGAGCTTGGCGGGCGAGCCGTCCTTGCCCTGGCGACCGACCCCTACGTCTTACAGAAGACGGGGAAGATCTGGCCTGTGCGCGCTTTGGCGCAGGAATATGGGTTTGGGGATTAACATATCTTGGCGCGAAGGGGCCCAACTCGACAAAAAATTACTTTAAGCAGGCAAAGGGACTCCCGCTGTGATCTGTAGGATGGCACGCCGTATTCCGTGGTTTCTTCAAATTCGAGCAAAATCTAGCGGTACAGATCCCGACGCTTGTTGAGAGCTTCTCCTCTGTATCTGGTGCCATCTTTTGCCTTACTCTGCATACCGTTCCTTTTTTACATCCATTCTCTAAAACGGAGTCGAGATGAGATCGTTATTATTGTATGGTGGTGTGAGTCAACTTTCAATAGGTCCAGTCCTCCTTAACGGACAAATTATGTAGGAGGTTTCGGATGAGTGAACAGTCACGCAAACAGCAAGTGTTAGATCTGCTCAAGGGACTAGAGACAGGCCAGGCTCCCGATCTCGGCTACATTAACCCCAACAAGTACGTTCAGCATAACCTGGCTGCGAAAGATGGTTTGCAGGGATTACAAGAATTCTTGGGGCAAGTTCCTCCAAATACAGTGCGCGTCAACACTGTGCGCATCTTTGAGGATGGCGATCATGTCTTTGCGCACAGCGAGTACGACTTCTTTGGACCGAAAGCCGGGTTCGATATTTTCCGCTTTGAGGATGACAAAATCGTGGAACACTGGGACAACCTGCAGGAGATCCCGGCTGCTCCCAGCACCAACGGACATACCATGACGGATGGTCCCCGGGAGGCAAGCGATTTGGAGCATACGGAACAAAATAAAAACCTCGTCCGCCAATTCGTGGACGATATCTTGGTCAACGGCAGGTTGGGCAAATTAGCCGAGTACTATGAAGGCGATCAATATATCCAGCACAATCCCCAGATCGCAGATGGATTGACAGGGTTATCGCAAGCATTACAGTTCATGGCAGAGCACGGTGTCACGCTGCGCTATGACAAAATCCATAAAGCGCTTGGGGAAGGAAGTTTTGTTCTCGTCGTCAGTGAAGGAAGCTTTAGTGAGCAGCCAACCGCCTTTTATGATCTCTTCCGTGTAGAAAATGGCAAGATCGCCGAACACTGGGATGTGTTGGAGAGTATTCCACCGGAAACAGAGTGGCAAAATCAGAATGGCAAGTTCTAAAAAATACAAAAGCGGACAAGAGACTTGTCCGCTGGTACTCAACTTTTCCATGCCTTTAGGATATAGATTTGTTGACGTAGTGTCCTTTTACTTTGGTTCCGTCCTTACGGGTGTAGCCTGCCCGCCAATAACGCGACGTGGAACCTGACTCAGGACGTTGGGTTGTATCAGACTTACTAAACTTATTGCTGCGTGGACGAGATTTTTTGGAGAATGGACGGACGCGCGCTCATTCTTCCACGCACGACCACCCGATCGATTTGTGTTTTTTGCCATACCGACAATCTCCTTTCTAAGAACAGAAGTCACGAAGATAATTTTACATAGATACGCAAATTTCTTCGTCCATTAATGCCCCCCTTCCCTGGTAGGAACATCCCCCAACCTAAGCCCATGTCAACCGTAACCTTCGAGGCTGATTCCACAGAATGAATAGTGGAATATTAGAACCTGCTTTTGAGAGGATTTGCAGAATTATAATTACTGGATGCGTCTCTCACGTTTCCTGAGCTGGTTAAGCATGGTTCTCCTGCTTGTTGGCACAGTGTTCTCTCATCCAGAAGCTGTCCAAGCCAATGAGATCGATTCTGCTCCATTGCAACAGGCCAGCGCCTATGAATTGATTCTGGCAATGAACACCCTGCGCGTTTCGTATGGGCTCCCGGCGCTCATCGAAGACCCGATTGTGAATGCGGTTGCCCAATCGACCGCGGCGACGATGGCAGCCAACAATATGTCCTGGCATATCGGCGATGTGCGCGGTCGAATCGCTGCCGCCGGATATGGTGGAGGCGGCACGGTATGGGCAACGGAAAATTTTGCCGTGAGCGGCGGAGGCTGGGGCATCGACGAGATCATGGCTGCCTGGGCAGACCCGGACCACATGCGCCCGGCGCTCGAACCTGCGTATTGTCACGTGGGTGCAGGCATGGCGCAAACTTCCGATGGGAGGGTTTATTACGTCCTGCAGGCCGCGTACGTCTCCGGGCAGGAATGTGGAAGCTCATCTCCCTCCTCACCAAACGGTGTCCCGCAACCTGGCGCCATACCAAATCCAGTCTCGCAATTGATCCTCCCGGTCAAAATTGCTACTCCCGATGCCGAAGGCAAAGTCTTTCACGAGGTCCAGGCAGGTCAATCGTTCTGGTCGATTGCAATTGCCTACCAGATCACCATTCGTGACATTGAGGTGTGGAACAACCTGTCCCGAGATATCCCCCTGAAATCCGGGCAGCGACTCTTCATCCCGAATGAAAACACCGTAGGCTATGCCACACCGACTCCGTTCGGCATGTTTGTACCTGCAAAACCCGATGCAGATGGGAAAATCATCCATGAAGTGCAGCCGTACCAGGCTTTGGTCACGATTGCGGATGCCTACCACGTTTCCATGGATCGGATTTTGTCATTGAACGGATGGCAGGAAGATTGGCCCTTGCAGATTGGGCAAAAGCTCGTGATCGACCCGGGTCATGTTACCCCGAGCCCCACGCTGAGCAATATCCAAAAGCTCACACCGGAGGCAGACGGCAATTACTATCACACTGTTCACAGCGGCGAAACGCTCTCGTGGATCGCGAGCTGGTATGACGTTCCCCTTGCGGACCTGATGTCCTGGAATGGGTTGAACAACACTTCTGTCATCCGCCCGGACCAGAAGTTGCTTCTGCTTGTCACCCCGCCTGCCACAGCGACCGCTCTACAAACGCCCACGTTCACGCCCCTTCCGGTCACACCTTCGCCAAGTCCATCCGCTACGCCATCTCCAACAGGGACGCTGCCTGGCGCTGAAACCCAACCCCAGCGTCGATCTGGCATGGGTCTTATTTTTGTTGTGGCAATTCTTGGCATTGGTGGTTTACTCTGGTGGAGGTTTTCTCACAAAGCTCAATAATCCGCGCAAGCCTTCGTTGCTATAAACGAATGGTAGGCTAATCCCCCATCCGAACAAGCCAGGATGCAAGCTATAATGCATCAAATTTTACTTGGTTTCATCCTATGGAAACTGATCTTATCCTTTTGAATGCTGCGAAACAAATGGACAAAGAGGCGATCGTAAAGATCTTCGATCTGTATGTCTCCCGTCTTTTTAACTATACCCTGCGTCTCTGCGGAGATCCCGTGCTTGCCGATCACATTGTGGGGGACGTATTTGCCAGGCTTCTGGAGCAGCTTGCCGCGGGAAAGGGCCCAAATTCCAACCTGCGCGCCTATCTCTATGAAACTGCGTACCATTTGGTTGTGGATGAGGCCCGAGCTTCCATCCGCCGGGCGCCATTGGAGGCGCTGACGTCGCTCCAACCTGATGCCCGCGCCGGGCAGCTGGTTCCGGAGGAGAAGATCCTGCTTGAAAAAGTTCTGGGTGCGATTCAGCACGATCTGACGGATGACCAGCGACACGTGATCATCTTGCGCTTTCTGGAAGAGTTCAATCTGCGTGAAACGGCGGCGATCCTTGGCAAAGACGTCAGTCATATTAAGGTCATTCAGTCGCGCGCGCTGGCGAAGCTTCGTAAAGTCTTAGAGCACCGTGAACTCAGGATCGCCGTGTCTTTCCCGAGAGCTGAGGACGCTTCTCAAGTCTTAAGCACCTGAAGCCAGCTTTATCAATATTCACACGGAATTGCGCCCTCTAGAAGGTTCCAGGCGATAAAGTCATGCAATGAAACCGACTCCTTCCTCCCAACCCGATAAGCAAGACCGAGAAGTGATTAAGCTCCTGGAGGAACTGGGATCGATCAAGTCGGAGTATCCCCTGCCCTTACGAACAGCTCGCCGCGCTGCGTTTCTCATGCAGGTGGACCAGCTGACGACAGCAGAAATCGGGGGAGAATTATCTGCCGGGGATCAGGAAATCATACGTCTCCTTGGCACTCTAAAATCTTCTCCGGTAGAGTACCCGCCAGCCCTTCTAGCTGCCAGGCGTTCTGCTCTGTTACGCCAAATAGGACAGGCAAAGGCTCCCCGCTTATGGGATGAGATACGTCGTTCTACTCGGCGAATCTTTCCGGACACGCCCACAATTCCGGCGTGGTCAGGTTTCGCGCGGACCTCGCTGGTCATCGCAAGCCTGATTGTCCTGGCATTCTTCGGATCTCTGATATTCAACCGCACGGAACAGGGGTTTCAACTCTCTCCCTCACAAAATGTCCCCTCCCCCACAAATGCTTCGACTGGCATTGCTCCCACCCGCACAGGCGAAACAGCGATCCTCATCTGTAAGCCGGATGCGGTACTACCGACCTGCTTACTGCCTAGCCAGGATCTGGCGAAGCCGAGAAATGGCACGGCGCAGCCCGCGGTGTCCAATCGTGGAGACAGCAAAGCGGCGTATGTGAACGACGGGCGTGAGGGGACAGGCTGGGTCAGCACCAACCCGGATAGCTGGATCAAGATCGATCTCGGTCAGGTGAGGATCATCAACACGATCAGCCTGAAGAGTGGGAGTTCTGATTCTTCAGATGCGAATACGCCCGGTCAATTTGTCATTGCTGTTGCCCTCTCTGATATGTATGCGGACGGCGACAGCAGCCATGATGATGCGGAATACGCCCAGGTATTCCATTCAGAACAGATGGGCTTTAGCGGCAAGGCTGCGCAGATGGAAACAATTCAGACGAAGTTTCCGCTCGTTCAGGCACGCTACGTGAAGATCACATTCAAGAAAGCGGGTGCGGCTATCGACGAGGTGGGCGTATTTATGGTCGAGCCGCCCGCCGTGCTGACAGAACTACCTACACGCACGTCCCCATCCGCCACGCCTGGGAGCGCTTTGACTCCCGGGCAAACAAACACAGTCTCTTCAACGGGCACCGCGGCGACTGTCTCTATCGCCACTGGGCTGCCCACCGAGACTGCTATTCCCACTTTGACAGATACTGCTGCGTTAGCCGACACGCCAACCCCGCTACTAACCAATACGCTTCCTCCCGCCGATACAGCTACATCCGCCCCAACAGAGCCATTGCCAACGGTCGCTCCTCCGACGGCAATCCCTCCGACCAGCCCGCCCTCGCCCACAAGCCCTGCCCGCACAGACCCGATCGTCGTCACCGGGAACGGTCAAACCCTGACCTTTACCTGCAACGGCAATGACGCCACCATAAGGGGGCATGAAAACACTGTTACCCTGCTGGGCTCCTGCAGCAGCATCACGGTGACCGGAAACGGAAATCGCGTGTTCTGGCAGTACGGCTCGCCTGTCGTTACGAATCGAGGACGAGACAATATCATCCTTCAATTGTAGGGAGTTGGTGGGAGGAAATTTCTTTGCAGCCTTGGAAGGTTTATCGAAAGGAAGATCCTCGTTTGAATATAACCTTTGCAAGGCGATTATGGGGCGGAGACCTTACTCCTTCCAGTGACTATCTTCACCTTCATTTGGCAGATTGATCTTAAATACCACAAGCCTGAAATCCCTGTCTTTTTTATTCCAGATATTGTGAACATCACCGGGCGAACAAATGAAGGCATCCCCGGGCTGGGCAGGATAATCTACCTCGTTCATGGTAATGATCGCCTCGCCTTCGAGAATATAGAACACCTCAGTTTGCCTGTGGTGAAAATGAGCTCTCTGACGCGTGTTAGGGGGAATGGTCACGACCTGAAGTAAATGACCCGTTTCGGCAAAGTCATTCAGGGAGAAGATGATTTTCTTCCGGTAATCTTTTCTTACGATTTCCTGCCCTTCGGCGGATGCTCTGTATTTCATAGGGGCAGTATATCAAACCCTCACATATTCCATGAAATTAAGAATGACTTTGTCTACCCGCTTGTCTACATGCAGGATAAAGCGAAATACACTGTACACCTGGGCATCATGTTTCTGAATGGCCGCTACTGAGTGCAATGGGGGTGACAAATGGCAGGGCTGATGGTAGCGACTATCCCGCCCTTGCTTATCTATATTATTTTCCAGAGGCAGTTCATCCGCGGCATCCTGACGGGAGCGCTCAAGGGATAAAACAATATCAGGCAAACAAATCTCCATACTCGGCGGGTAGATCTTCCAAGATATCTTCTATTTCTCCCTCAGGAATTGCCTCTCGCAGGACGGAGATCACCTGTCCTGTCTGTTCCTTCGCAGCTTCGTAAGTTAGATCCGCCCGCGCTCCTACGCGGTTGTAGAATTCCTCCACATCGTATAGATCGCTATTCTCCGCTCTTGCAAGCAGGAACTCTTTTAGCTCATTGGGAAGCTGCGCCTCGAGCCCGTTCCGGACCTTTCGGTCCAGGCGTTCGCCTAAGGTTTCGAGGACAGCTCTGGTGAGCCGTGCGGCTTCGTCTGGAGTATCGAGTCTGGCTTGTTCCTGGACCCGTGTTAAGAAATCGTGGAATTGCATCGTGCCTCCTTTTTTCTCACCAATACTTGCTAATACAAACGAAAAACGCCGGAACTTGTTCGTTCTACGTATAGGGTCCATCGGAAGGGTGACTGCCAGGCTGCATAACACGTCGGGACCTGCTCGAGGATTGTTCGATACCTGTCGGGCGGGCGTATAAGGTGCCTATATGCTGGCTGTATTCTCTCTATACCCCTGGCTGTTGTGTTTCGCTTGTGGTTCCGCTCTGTGATCACAACGAATTTCCCCCGGATGTTCGACGATCAGTATAGCTTGAAATCTGTAGAAGCGGCTTTACAGCCCCTTTAATGCCTGCATTCCGACTGTCTCAATCCGGTTCCTCCATGGCCAGGTCCACTGCCTGCTCCATGCTCATGGACTGTCCCTCCTCCCAGAGTAAATCGAAGGTGCTTTCATCCATACCGGCTCGCAGCCCCGCCAGCTCCCCATCGTACTCGATCTGTTCCTGGGGTGTCCTTGGTGAGCTGCTGGCTGCGCGCAATGCCTCGGCGGCGCTCATCAGCCTGACCGCCCGTTCGCCCTGTTCCTGTGCTTTGGCGATAAATGCAAAACACTCCAGTTGGTGTGCCACTGCGCCGCGGTGACCCATCTTCTGCCAATCGGGGAGGGTTTCACGATATAGGGTTAGCGCCTCCCTGTAATTGCCCATCTGTCGCGCCACATGCCCCATCGCGCTCTGATGCCCGGTGACGCTAAGCTGATCTCCCATTTCCCGATGGAGATCCAGCATCAGGTCTGCATGTTTTCGTGCGTCTGCCATATCGCCACGATAGAACGCCAGCCGAGCCAGGATACCTTCCGTCCGGACGGCTGCCTCCGGGTCCACAGATCCCTGAGACAGGGCAAGACTTTCTTCCAGATAGGATTGCAGTTGGTCTGCAGCAGCCTTGGGTCCATGAATCTCCAGCGTGATATAGGCGAGAGATTGCAACACCGAAGCGAGTTCATCTTTGTAGCCGAATTTCCGGCAGATGGCTTCGCTTTCATGGAGAGAGGCGAATGCCAGGGGTTCGTCACCTAAAAAGGCAGAGGACAACCCGAGGAAGTTGAGGCCGCGCGCCAACTGTAGGGGATCCTCTAACTGGCGCGCCAGGGTAACAGCCTGCCTGGCGGCAACCTGGCTCGTCTGATGGTCGCCGCGATTGATGGAGAGCATTGCCAGTACCGTGTATGCCCGGGCACGCAATGAGTCCAGGTTCGCCTCGGCGCCTGAGATTGCCTCTGCACGTTTCAGGGCAGCCTGGCACCAGTTGCATCCTTCCGTTAAGTAACTGTGTGAGAGCCAGAAAACCGCTAACGAACAGACCATTTGCAGAACGGATTCAGAGCGGCTTTCCAGTGCCCAGCCCAAGGCAGAGCGGATGTTATCGTGCTCCAGCTCGAGGCGGTTTAACCACAGCATTCGCTGCGCGGTGCCATAATGCTCCTCCGCGCGCCGGCTGTATTCCAGAAAGTGAGCCAGGTGGCGATTCCGCGCATCGACGACATCACCCGACTCCAATAGCTTTTCCAAAGCATATTGCCGGATCGTTTCCAGATAACGATAGCGGGATTCGCCTTCCCTTTCTTCCACATTGACCAGCGATTTGTTGACCAGTCCAGCCAAGCCATCCATCGTTTCTATTTCGCCGGCGACAGCCTCTGCCGCGTCAAAGGTCCAGCCACCGGAGAAAACGGCGAGGGAGCGCAAGACCGCTTGCTCCGTTTCGTTAAGAGTCTGATAGCTCCAGTCGATCAACGCCCGCAGCGTCTGTTGGCGCGGCAATGCAGTGCGGCTCCCGCCTGTAAGCAGCTTAAAGCGGTCATCGAGCCGCTCTGCGATTTGCTGTGGCGTGAATAATCTAATGCGCGCCGCAGCAAGCTCGATCGCCAGCGGGATGCCGTCGAGTTGTTGGCAAATCTGCGTCACATAGGGAGCGTTCTCTTCGGTCAGGGTAAATTGTGAGTTCGCTTTCGTGGCGCGCTCGGTGAACAGCCGCGGGGCTTCGTACTTCATCAGTTCATCCATCTCTTGCAGGTCTCTGGTGTCCTCTGGCAAGGATAACGAAGGCACACGATAAATGGTTTCTCCGTCAATGCCCAATGCCTCGCGGCTCGAGGCGATGAGCTTCATGTTCGGACAGGCTTGCAGGAAATGCTCGGAAAGCTGTGCGCAGGTCTCGATAAGGTGCTCGCAGTTATCCAGGACGAGCAGCAGCTCTTTGTTGCGCAGGTAATCGGTCACGGTGTCGATCAGAGGGACACCTTGCAGCTCGCGCAGATGGAACACAGATGCCATAGTCGAGAGAACGTATGTCGAGTCCGTCAGCTGCGCCAGTTGGACGAGCCAGACTCCATCTTTGAATGTAGGAAGCTGCTCCACCGCTACCTGGAGGCTCAACCTGGTCTTGCCTGTCCCACCCGGGCCGATAAACGTCAGGATGCGTGTGGAGGCTAGTAACTGGCTTGCTTCTGCGATTTCCCCTTCACGACCGATAAAGGAGGTGAGCTGCGCAGGAAGATTGTGATTGACTGTCTCAAGCGTGGCGAGTGGCGGAAACTCGGCAACCAGATTTGGAGCAGTGACCTGGTAAATATGCTCTGGCCGTACGATATCCTTCAGGCGGCGTTCCCCCATATCGCGCAGTTCTGTCCCTCTGGGAGGGCGTTCCTTGATCAGATCGTGTGTGGTCTGCGAGAGCAGGATCTGCCCACCATGCCCCACGGACATGATTCGTTGTGTCAACGCCAGCGTGGCATATCCTTCGTACGATGCGCCCTTTGGATTCTCCCTCAGCTGTGCGGAGCCGGTGTGAATGCCCATCCGCACTTTGATCGGCTCCGGCGACCAGGCTTCGGTTTGTAATGTCTGCTGCGCTTCCAGCGCGGCAGACAGGGCATCGCTGGCGGTAGCAAATGCGGCAGCGAACGAATCGCCGACGATTTGAAAGACGACGCCACGATAGCGTTCGATGGATTGATGCAGGATGGCATGATGGCGTGCAAGCAACCCTGGCATCTCCTGGGGGTGCTCCTGCGCGAGCCTGGTGCTGCCTTCGATATCCGTGAAGAGGAACGTGACAGTGCCGGACGGGAACTGGTTCTGGTCTCCCATTGAAATCATGATTATGACATAGCTATCCTGTTTTGGAAATAGAGCGCATCGAACCGTTCCGAAGTATGATTAGGCGATTCGTTGGTAACAGGTATTGCCCTGAGCAACCGCAAACTTCGAAATACGCTGAAGTGATAAGGAGATATCCACATGAAATGGTTTTCGATTCTTACGCTGGTACTGATGATGGCGCTGACCGTCAATGCATGCGGCACAGCCGAAACTCCCTCGCCTACAGTCAACCCGGTTGACATCCAAAACACGATGGCTGCGGCAGCCTTCACCATGGTCGCAGAGACGCAAGCCGCCATCCCGACCGCCACGCCGGTCCCGCCAACCGCAACATTCACAAATACACCCGCTATCACCAGTACGATCCCTCCCCTGCCATCCTTGGGTGCAACATTCACATCGGTCCCTGATAGCAATTCCGGGGGTAGCGATCCATGCATTAATCAGGTCCTTCCTGCCTCGCTGCAAGGGGATCCGATCCGAATCCGTGTTGACAATTCCACCAGGGCAACGCTGAACGTCACCGTGTATCTAAATTCAACCGACCCGCAGGGTCAATGTGGCTATCGCGCCTATACCCTCGAACCGGGGCAATTTGTCGTCATCAATAACCTGGTGGAAGGCTGTTATACCCTCTGGGCATGGAACCCCATCCCGGAAGAGTACTTCATCGTGACCAACGGCACCAGCTGCCTGGATAGTGACGATAACTGGACATTCAATATTTCGACCGGCAGCATCACACTTGGAACATGAAATAGCTTTACGCAACAAACGCCCTGGCAACGACATCCGGGAATCGTTTATACTTTTTACGCAATACCCATCTCAATACCTTGGAGAGACTCATGGAGCTTAGTCTTTGTTCGTACAGTTTCCACCATCTGTTAGAAACGGGCACGCACGATGTCTTCCAATACATCAGCGACTGCCATTCCCTGGGGTGCACCCAGCTTGACCTGTGGAATGGCCATCTGCCTACATTGCTGGACGATCCGGCACGCTCGCCCTCCAGCATCACACCGGCATATGCCCAACTCTCGCCAGCCGAGCTAGATTATCTCGCGCAAATCAAAGTCGCTGCGGATGCTGCCGGTCTGCCATTCGGCTGCCTGGCAGTGGATGGGGCGCATATCTACGAAGACAGTCCGGAGGCGCGGCAAGCCCAGCAGATCAAGGCGTATCGCTGGCTGAATATTGCCGAGCAACTCAACGCACAGCAAATTCGGATCGACTCTGGCGGACCATCCGAAATGTCGGAAGAGGTGTTGGAGGTTATCGTCTCGGGATATAACGATTTAATCCCGCGGGCGCGTGATAAAGGGATGGAGATCGTCATCGAGAATCACTGGGGCGCCTCACGCATTCCGGAGAACGTCGTGCGGATGCTGGAAGCCATACCCAAGCTCGGATTACTGTTCGACACTGGCAATTGGCCCGAAGGAATGCGCGAGACGGGCTGGGAGACGTGCGCCCGCTATGCACGCGCCACCCACCTCAAGACGTACGCATTTGACGCCGAGGGCAACGAGACCACTGTGGATATTCCCCGAGCGATGCGCATTTTGCAGGAGGCAGGCTACCAGGGCTCGTGGGGCATCGAGAGCGTTCCACGTCAGGGCGGTGAATATGAAGCGGCGGAAAAGAGCATTGCCCTGGTACGCCGCGTATTAGGCGCGACGAAAAATTAACATCATTGGAGAAGACAATATGGATGCCTCAGAACACCAGCCCATGCGTATCGGGATGATCGGCGCAGGACAGCGCGGCCAGCAACATCTCGAGGTCTACCAACAGGTCCCCGGCGCGGAGATCGTGGCTGTCGCAGATATTAACGAAACCCTCGCCCAGCGCGTCGCAGCCCGGTTTAACATCCCCAATGTGTATACAGATTATCGCCACCTGTTGCAGCGCGACGACATCGACGCGGTGGACATTTGCCTGCACAATAACCTCCACCGGCCCGTGGCAGTGTCAGCCATGGAAGCCGGAAAGCACGTCTATTGCGAAAAACCAATGGCAGGTTCTTACGCCGATGCGAAGATCATGTACGATACCGCGCAGGCGCTGGGACGCAAGCTCTCGATTCAGCTCTTTACACTATTCAAACCGGAAACACGCGCGGCGAAGATCCTGATCGACGAAGGCAGCCTGGGCGAGCTCTACCACGCCCGCTCCACCGGATTCCGGCGCCGCGGACGTCCGTATGTGGATGGCTACGGCACACCCACATTTGTGCAAAAGCGCCACGCCGCGGGCGGCGCCCTGTACGACATGGGCGTCTACCATATCGCTGGACTACTGTATTTGCTCGGCAACCCTACCGTGAACCGCATCACCGGTAAGACCTATCAGAAAACCGCGATGGACGCTAAGCGCGAAAAAGACAGTGGCTATGACGTCGAAGAGTTAGCATTGGGATTCGTCCACTTCACGAACGACATCACGCTGGACATCATTGAATCCTGGGCGATCCATCTGGATGGTTTCGAGGGATCGAGCATCGTGGGAACGCTTGGCGGAGTCCGCCTCCAGCCGTTCGGTTATTACCATAACATCGGGGATCTGGAAATGAACAGTACGATGGATTTGGAGCAAATCTCCTACCGCTGGAAGAATGTGCATGAGGGCGGCGATGAATACGATAGCGCCGGACATCACTGGGTCGCCGCTTTACAGGGACGGGTGGAGCTCCTGCCCAGCGCCGAGCTTGCTCTCAACACCATGCTCATCTCAGAAGGTATTTATCTCTCAGAGCAGCTGGGCCGCGAAGTGACAGCCGACGAGGTGCGCGAAAGGTCCGTGTCTCTCTCGTTCGGCGAGGGTCTATGACCAACCCGACCGAATCGGTCATACAGTAGCTGCTTGCGGTCCGGTATCCAGGCAAGATGCGGGTCGATCTGTAGGAAGCCGAGCCGCTGGATCACCCTGCGTGCTTTACGAGTCCACTTCAAACGTGCCCAAAGCTTCGATGCGCTTCTCGAAAACGCACATCTTTTTTCTGACGAGGGCTACAGCGTGGGCACGGGATTTCCCCTGCGCCTGCACAATCCGCACAGAGATACAATTTCCCCACGTGGGGCGGATAGGGGCTTGATTCGATGACGCCTCTTCCCAAGCAGCACGGACAAGGAATCACCCGTTGATTTTTACAAGATGGACAGTTTGCAGATCCCACCATACACACGTCCTTTATTTCTAACGCGACTTTGCAGTATCCAAATGATAATTCATGTTTGTCGCGATGTCACGATCCGGCGCTACGATCGGGGTTGGCATCGGTTGTGCAGCTCTTAGTATCGTCATGACTCCAACGACGGTAAGGAGCAAAGATCTTCGCCCAGCACCCTGCCAAGGGTCGATCGCGCCGAAAGTCATCTACGTGAGACTTTTACACGAAGCCACTAAATCTGAACGATAAGGAGAAACTCCATGGGAAACGTGATCTTCGATGTCAGCATGTCTCTTGATGGTTTTATCACCGGTGTCAACCCTCGCCCGGAGGCAGGCTGGGGAGGGCTGGGCGAAGGGGGCGAACAATTACACGATTGGGGATTTAATAGTGATGACCCGCGTGACCGAGCAATCATGGAAACCTATGCGACCATGGGTGCGAACATTTTTGGTCGAACCGGGTATGAGCATTCGATCCTCAACTGGGGAGCCGACGGACCGAGCGGCGCTGCCCGGATACCAACGATCATCGTTTCGCACAGTGTGCCCACAGAGATACCCGATGGTGGTGTGTACACATTTGTGGATAGTGTGGAAACTGCCTTTGAAACTGCCAAACAACTGGCAGGCGATAAGGATATCTATATAACAGGCGCGGACGTTGCGCAGCAATTTCTCCAACGCGGCCTGATTGACGAGATCTCGATTCACGCCGTCCCTGTGTTGTTCGGCAGCGGTACACGCTTGTTTGAGGGCATGGATGGTGAGCACATTTCGCTCGAGACTCTCGCAGTGATCCAGACTGCCCAGGCAATCCACATGCGCTTCCGCGTCGTGAAGTGAGGTCCGTGTCTCTGAGCTCGGCAAAGGTCACAGACCGAGCCTAGGGCGGGTTGCCAACCCGCCTGACAATTTAGTCACGCTGAAAGCGTGACCTATGAGGGCAGGAGACCTTTGATTTGGCAGACCGGGCAGAAATGGCTGATACGATTCCGTTTGCCTGTTTTTTCTCGTTTCACGTTTGCCCCACAGCGAGGGCAAATGGATTTTTGATAGATATCCAAATGTTTTCTTAGTGAAAATACTTTGCGCCATTTATAAAAAAGAAGAGAGAATTTCTTCGTTTCTGCAATCAATTCCTCTAATTCGGAGGGTGGAATATCTTTGGCTTTTGTTTCCGGATGAATACAAACTCTCCATAGCACTTCATTCTTGATGATATTTCCCACGCCCGCGAATATTTCCTGGTCCAATAATAGATCGGCAATTTCAGCCTCTGGCTTTGCGGATATGGAAGCAACCGCCTTGTCCGCGTCCCATTTGGGGGACATAATGTCGATTGTAAAATCATAATCAGCTTTCGCATTTCTAGTTTCCAGGAATTTGACGGAACAATTAAAAAGCTTAATACTTCCGTTCTCAAAATCGAGCTGGAGTCTTGGTGTGTAGGATCTTCGATAGTCGCCTGTTAACGTAGAGTGATCGACTTCTGCTTCAAATGCACCAAAGAGTAAAAAGTGCGTGCGGAGAGCAAACGTATCAAATTGAATCACCAGATGTTTCCCCCAGGAAAAAATGCTTTTTACCTTTTTATCTGGAATTCTTTCCTTTTCCAGTTTGGTATTGCCGGATACGGACAGTACGGTCTTACCGATAAATGGTTTGAGTTGCCTGGCAGCCAAATACAGCGAAGGTCCTTCCATGTCATACCCTCTTCGCTTCTTCCAGAGCCTGTTCCTCACGGCGGATGCGGTCACGCAACAGCAGGAAATTGGCGACGCCAAACACGAGGGAGGTCAGGTAGGCGGAGTGCACCAGCGGCGCGGACACGATTTCCAGTTCCACGCCGAGGTAATTTGGATGGCGTAGATAGCGGTAGATACCGCGCTGCACGGGCGTTCCTGCAGCGCCGGGCACTGTCATCACCCGCGTCGACCAGCGCCAGCCCAGGGTGCGGATCGCGGTTAGCCGCAGTGCCTGCCCGAGCGCAAACACGCTGAAGGCGAGTACCGCCAGCCGGGGACGGAACTTACGTCCAGCTGTGAAAGCCTCCAATAGCATCGCGGCGAACCAGGCGGTATGCAGTGTCACGATCCAGCAGTATGTTTCGGATGCGTGTTCGCGTCCGCCGCGTCGGCGCATCATTCGCTCATTACGCTGGCTCAGGCGCAGCTCGAACAGGCGTTGTACACCCAGAGCAACGACAAAGCCCGCAAACAGTGACCTCGTCACCACTGCAGCAGTACCAGCTCGGCGCTGAACGCGGGACCCATCGCCATCAGCACTCCCCACGCGCCCGGTTTCGGCTGGGAGCGTTTCATAAATTTTTCCAGGATCACCAGCACAGAGGCGGACGAAACATTCCCTGCTTCTGCCAGGGTCTCCCAGCTCAGTGCCAGGGCTTGGTCGGGCAAGCCCAATCCTGCCTGCAGCGCCTGGATCACCCTCGGTCCGCCCGGATGCACCAGCCAGTGGTCGATACTGGCGATGGTCAGCTCATGCTTGCTCAGAAAGGCATCCAGAATGGGTCGTACCTCGGATTGCGCCAGAGTGGCAATATCGGCGCTGAGCAGCACCTTGAAGCCAGAGTTCGTCACGTCCCAGCCCATGATGTGCTCCGTCTCCGGGAAGAAGTGTGACTGAGAATCGATCACACGGGGCATGCCTGTCTTCGCTCGAGGATGGTCATCTCCCACCATTAATAGCGCCGCAGCGCCATCGCCGAACAGCCCGCTGGCGACCAGATTCGCCATCGACAGGTCGTCGCGTTGGATCGTCAGGCTGCACAGCTCGACGGCGAACAGGATCACAGCCTCCCTCGGGTGCCCCTGCAAGTAATCTGCTGTACGAGCAATACCCGCCGCACCACCCAGGCAACCGAGTCCAAATAGGGGCAGGCGCTTCATGCCCCGCGAAAACGGGATGCGGTTCATCAGCCGCGCGTCCAGGGCTGGCACGGCGATACCAGTCGTGGAGACAACGGTCAACTGGTCGATCTCCTGCGGACTCATCTGCAGCTGGTCCAGCAGGGCGCAAATGGTCTGCTCGCCCAGCACCAGCGCCGTTTCGATATAGGCGTTATTCCGTTCCTCGAACGTCGTCGGTGTTTTGTAGCGTTCGAGGGGCCAGGACAAATAGCGTCCGTCTACTTTGACGTTGGTGTAGAACTGCTCGAGAGGTTTCAGGATAGAAGCGCGCTTTGGCTCCCACTCCTCTTGTGCAGCGGCGAGCAGCGTAGTTTGCGGATAATAATGTTCGGGAAAACAGGTTTTTGTAGAAACTATAACTGACATTCCAATCTCTTTCTAGAATTCTCCGGAGGCGAGACCCCCGTTTGCGCGCCCGCGACATTTTCACAAATACCTGCTAATACAAACGAAAAAAGCCCCAACTTGTTCGTTCTGCGATCAGGTCACCCGCGGGCAAGGGAGGGTACAGGGATATAGGGAAGGTAAAGGAGGGTAAGGAGAGGTAAAGGGTATGCTCCAGACAACTTCCAGTCATCCTGTATTTACCGTGTGTCCAATTGTTGGCTGGTTTTTATGGAAACCTGTTGAACATCCACCCGCACATCTCCCGGTTCGTCGATCCCATCTGCTGCGCCGGAAAATATCTGAAACGAGTGTACTGCAATTCACAGGCAACATACTTTACAGCTCATTTGCTACGGGAGGAGCAAGATAAGTTTCACTGCATGATGACTTCGAAAATTACAGCCTGGTCATCCCGATAGACTTCTTTCAAGCCGGGGTCTTCCGCGGCGACTTGCAGGAAATCTCCGTGATTCAGATCCGTGTGAATATACTGGCTTTCGAAGGTGGTGGCAATCACTTGAGAAGGGTGTTCCACATCTCCTTGGGTAATATCCACCCACAGGTCATACAGGTCGGCATCATAGAGCTGCAGGTAGGTGGGATCAAGCCCGATGAGATAGGTGTTGTGGGTGTTGTAATAGAACAGGCGCGGGAAGTCATCCCAGTCGGTTTGGAAGACGCGCGCACCTGCAGGCGTATTTTTCTCCAGCCAGGAGGAGGCGTTGGCATATAAGCCATAAGGCTTGGAACGATCCAAGGCAGCGCGTGCAGGAGAAATCGACCGCGTAATCCCTATGGCGATGACCAGCGCTAGCATGGCTACAGGGAAATAACGTTGGACCAAACGCAAAGTTCGAAGGCGGGATGAAGCAGCGGCTTCGACAGCAGGCTTTGACTCGAATACGGGCGTCCAGGCAAATGCGGCGAAGATCAACGCGAAGGGTGGGAAGTATTCCACGAACCGCCGCGCCTGGAAAAGCATCAGCCCGAAGAGCAAAGAAACAAACAATCCGAGCGCGGTGCGGGCGTCCATTTTGCGGTCGGTGAGCCCAAGAGCCAGCGCCCCACCCGCAAAAGCAAGCAGCGCCGGAAGGGAATTATCCAAAAGCTGTTTCGTATCGTAGGGATACCACTCGTTGCCCACGCGCACCGATGTGGCGTCCGCCAGCTTGGGCAGCATGTGGTGATAGGAAAAGAGCAAGTTATCCGGGAAATACGGGTTGACGACCATGCCCAGAAGGATGCCGGCAGAGGTGTAAAGTAAGGGACGGAATTCGAGGCGGCGCTCGGTCAACGCGACCGCCAGGAAGTGCAGCCCGGCGAGCGCCACCAGCAGGGGAAAGGCGTCGTAGGTCCAGACGTAAACAAATCCCAGGACCGCCAGGTGCTTATATTTCCGTTCCAAGAGCCAGGCGTACCCAAGCGCTAGCATCCCCAGCGAAAGCGACTGCGCCCGGGTGATGCTCATGCGGAAGAGAAATGCCTCAGAGATGCCAAGTAGCCCTATTGCCCAGAGCCAGGCGTAAGGGATGCGCTGGCGCTGGAACAGATACCAGACTGCCAGGAATGCGAGGCTGGCAAACATCACCGCCGCCCATTTCGCGCCAAGCCGCAGATCGCCAAACGTGAAGGGAATCAATGCGACGTGAAAAAGAAAATGGTGATCGTAAAACTCATTCTCGTTTAGGATGCTCAAAGGCAGGTAAGGAAACTCGGGCTTGAGTCCTTCGGTGCGCATCAGCCAGGCAAGTTTGATGTGATAGAAGCCATCATTATCGGGCATATCTGGCGTGACAAACTGGATCAGCGCCATGCCAAGAAAAAAGAAGAGGAAGAGGGCTAGAGGGAGAAGTCGTTTTCCGTTCAGGGCGATTCGCCGGGTGTGGTGGACCATCATCTGCGGGAGTTCGAGAGCTTTCGACATCATATGCAACCTGACGTTTGCGTTTGACATGGAAGTATTTTTCTACGAGATCGTCTGGAGGCTCATTGCCTTCCAGACGATCTCTTCGTTACGGGACACAGTCTCACGCACTAATCGTCGTTACTGTTGCCGCCATCGTCATTGTCGTTATCTTCGTTCGAGTTGTCGCCACCGTGATCGTCGTTGGAATTGTCATCATCGTTTGAGTTGCCACCACCGTGATCATCGTTGGAATTATCGTCATTGTCGTTGCCGTCGTTATCATTGTTGTCATTGCCGTTGTCATCGCCATTGTCGTTGCCGGAATTCGAATTATCGTCATTGCTATTGCTGCCATTGTCATCGTTGGAGTTGCTATCGTTGGAATTGTCGTCGTTGGAATTTCCACCGTTGCTATTATCATCGTTCACGTTGCCGTCATTAATGTTAGCATCGTTGGTATTCGCATTGTTGACGGCATCATTGGAATTGTCATTGCCGAACGGAGGCAAGGTGGCGGTCTCCTGTGGTGTGGGAGGTTCTACACGCGAAACGGTAAAGGAACCATTCGAGTTGACAAAGCCTTCCACTTTGACCTGATCCCCAACGCGGAAGGGACCATCGCGTACGATCGACGGATCGATTGTCACGGTCGTACCGCTGATGACCCACTGGTCTCCAACAATGCTATCCACGATCCCGATGAAGGAAACCGGCATCGCGCCTCCTCCTGCGCTCGCCGTGACACTCGGCGTGGAGGTCGGAATCGCTGCCGCAGCGCCACAGGCGCTCAGGACGAGCGTGCCAAGCAGTAGAACAAACGTAAGAAATCGTATATGTTTCATGATATGCCTCGTATTCGATTTGATTGACCCTATCGTAGCCCAACGGGGTTTCCGGCACAATCTGCAATGGTCGAAACTCCGGGTGCTGAAGGTAGAAAATAACTTAAGACCAAAGTCTTAAGCGTCCTGCGCCTTTTGGTCATTCGAAATCAGGGATCAGCCTACTATAATAAAGGTGCTACACGTTTCAGACGGAGAATACGTATGTCATTACCCTTTCGGTTTCCCATTACCCAAGCCACCCTGGCGCAGCGCTTCATGCTCGCCAGCCTGCTCATTTTGATCGCCGGTATGGCAGGGATCGGCGTTTGGATCGGGAACGAGATCAAGAATGGGGTGATCCACCGCGCCGGTGCCACGACCGCTTTATACGTGGACAGTTTTGTGGCGCCCATCTTGCAAGAGCTTGGCAACACAGGCACGCTTTCGCCCGAACACCATGAGAAGCTGGAAACGCTGCTGCAGGACACCCCTCTGGGACAGCAGATCGTCACCTTCCGGGTCTGGGACCCCACAGGGAAGGTGATTTTCAGCACCGACGCTACCACTCTCGGGAAGACATTCCCGATCAGCGAAGAATTAGCCCAAGCCATTTGGGGGCAGGTTAGTTCAGAGATCAGCCAGCTCGAGGATGAGGAAAATGCGCAGCAGCGTACCATCCGCTCGGAACTTCTGGAGACGTACAGCCCTGTCCGTCTCAGCGGCACAAACCAGGTAATTGCAGTGGCAGAGTTCTACCAGACCGTCGATACCCTCAACCAGGAGATCGCCGCGGCGCAGCGCCGAAGCTGGCTTGTGGTGGGCGCGGTGACGCTTGGCATCTATGTGCTGCTGGCAGGCTTCGTCCAGCGGTCAAGCGACACCATTGCGCGGCAGCAGACGATGTTGAACAGCCAGATCTCCCGCCTGACCGAGCTGCTGACGCAGAACAAGGAACTGCATGATCGAGTGCGTCGCGCCGCTGGCAGTGTGGCAACCCTGAATGAGCGTTTCCTGCGCAGAATTGGTTCCGAGCTTCACGATGGTCCCGCCCAGGACATGGGCCTGGCTTTATTGAAACTCGATGCGCTGATCGGTCGTTGGGAACAGGGGCAGGCGGTGCCGGAGCTCGTCCGGGAATTGACCGAAATCCAGTCGTCCCTGCAGAACGCCCAGAAGGAAGTCCGCGCCATCTCGACAGGACTGAGCCTGCCGCAACTGGCAGAGCTTTCGCTCCCGCAAGCGGTGATTCGGGCGGTCCGTGCCCATGAGCGGCGTACGGGCAGCCGCGTCAAGCTGGATGTGGCGTCCCTGCCCGAGCAGGCAGCCCTGCCGGTCAAGATCACCGTCTACCGGGTGATCCAGGAATCGCTCAACAATTCCTACCGTCATGCCGGAGGAGCCAACCAGCAGCTACGGGCGTTTATGGACGGAAACCTGTTAGCGTTGGAAATTACGGATGAGGGTCCAGGCTTTGTGCCGCAGCCCTCGGCAAGCTTCAATGGACATCTCGGGCTGGCGGGGATGCGCGAACGCGTGGAGAGCCTGGGCGGCAGGTTTTCAGTGAAGAGTGAGCCAGGCAATGGGACGCAGGTGACGGCTCGACTCCCCTTGCGGGCGGAGGAAGGCGATCATGAGCGATAAGATCAACGTTGTGATCGCCGATGATCACACACTGTTTCGGGAGGGGTTAGCCGGGATCATCGCTGGCGAAGAGGGTTTTGAAGTCGTCGGACAGGCTGGGACGATGGAAGAGGCGGTCCAACTAACCCGCGATCTTTTGCCTGACATTATCCTTGTGGATATCGACATGCCAGGCGGTGGACTGGAAGCTGCTCGCATCGTTGCCGACGAATTTCCGGTCACGCGTATTGTGATCCTGACGTCTTCAGAAGAAGACGATCACCTGATTCGAGCGCTGAAGATCGGTGCGCGAGCGTATATTTTGAAAGGCGTGGCGGCACGAGAGCTAATCCGTATCCTCCGTGCCGTACAGGCAGGGGAAAGCTATGTACCGCCCCGGCTTGCAGCCAGCCTGCTGTTGGAAATGCGCGAAGCACAGTCCCAGCAAAAAGAAGCGGCGAGTCCGCTGGATGAACTGACCCCTCGTGAACGGCAAATTCTCGAAGGGCTGGCAGCGGGTCTCAGTAACAAAGAGATCGGAGAGCAGCTGTTTTTATCGGAGAAAACGGTGAAGCATTACATGACGAACATCCTGCAGAAACTCCAGGTACGCAATCGGGTGGAGGCGGCGCTTCTGGCACAGAAGGAAATGAAGAAACCGTAGCAGTGCGGCTGGGTTCTTCCTTGTCGTCCTGATGCCTTTCGCAGCCATGTGGATCGCGCCATAGACAGATTCTTGTGATGCCCGATGGTCGCCTTGGCGGTAGCCATTTCGAGCATCATCAGGTAGTGGATACAACGCTCATCCGTGCAGAGCTGGGTTATATGGAAGTTGTCACTCATGACGAAGCGCTGCGCCGGACGATGGAATGGCAATGTAAAGGCTGAACAATGACGAATTATGATCGCAGAACATCGTTGAATAGTACAAAACTCAAAACCAGCACACTCCTGATTGGGATCCTCGTGGAATTAATCTTTTCTATTTTCTTAGGCGCTACTGCCGGTGCCAGGGGGTTAGGCTCACTGTACCCGCAGCTCAATCTGGTCGCCAAACCGTTCGTCTGTCCGGACAGCCCAATGTCCTACACACAGACGGTTGCAGAGCTGGGCTCTGAAACCTATTACAGTGCCAGGTGGTCTTGTGGGAATGAAGGACCGGGACAAAAGACAGAGCTTGACCCCGCTGCCGTCTTCCTGTATGCCACCCCTTTCTATAGCCTGGTCTTCTTTGCAGTGCTTCTGCTCCTTACATACGTGTACTGGAATTCGAGCATTGGACCCGCGCAGAACGATGGTCTGCGCCTGTGGTGAGGGGATGGATCTGGCAATGGCAGACTACCAAAGCAGGAGGTAAAGTTGAATTATGATGAACTGGCATTCACCTTAGCTATCATTGATCTGATGGTTCTACTTTATCTTCTTTTGGTGGTGCCGAGGCTGGGGGAAACAGATTAGGGAACGGAAAACTGCGACATCCCCGAACATGCTCAAAAAAAACGCGGCGACTCCCGCCACCATGGCTCCGGCGCACTTTGCCGGAGATCGGATGCACCCTGTATTGGCTGTTGTTTTGTAGACACTCATCTCAATCTGTCTATGGTTATCGCTATTTGATCCTCACTGGCGCGGAGACCTGTATCATGTATTGGGCTTGATAAGGCGCTTTCCCATCAATATCACCAACGAATTGTGGTAAGTGATCATGACCTAACTGTTGCCGTATTGCCATATTTTCGCCTAGGTGATACCAATAATGATAAATGACTCGCTGAAGAAGATTTCCATATGTGTATTTGATCGGCTTACCCTTACTGATTACATGTCCCAACAAGGTTTCGGATGTCAGGGTATCGAGCCAGAAGTCCGCTGCTTGTGTGATCGCTTTCCAGGCAGCGAACATGTCGCTGAGCGCAGGCGTACTTGCAGGAGCGCCATTCGCAAAACTTTTGCTAATTTCGGGTATTAGGAGTCGACCTTTAAATCGCAATTGCTTAACTAAGGGGTGGGACATCATCTAAACTATCTCCATTCAGACCTGTCTTGCCTGCCAGCCATTCACCATGACCCAGGGGCTGGTCAGCGATGCCAAGTGTTCCTACGGAGGCTTCATGGTCATGCCTGACCACAACCCATACCTTCCCGCAAAGCAGAAGGAGCGTGCGGCTTAATCATCTTCCGCCAGAAAATCAAGCACGAGCTCATTAAAACGCTGCGGGCGATCCCACATCGGGTTGTGACCTGCCCCCTCCACGCAGACAAAGTGAGCCCTCGCCAGCTGCTCTGCCAGCATGCGCCCGAATGCCGGGTCCAGCAGCGAGTCGTGTTCGCCCCAGATCACCAGCGTCTCTGCCTGCACCGCCCCAAGCCGGTTCGACAGGTCTGCACTCAGCACCTCTCGCGTCGCTCGCCACATCGTGCGCGGACCTGCCCGCAGGAAGTCACTCACTAACACCGGCAAAAAGTTCGGACCCATAAAGCGTGCTGCCCGCGCCAGGTCCAGCGCATGCCTCACCAGCCCGGGTCCCATTGGCAATACCAGCGCGTCCACTAACACAAGCCGCCGCACTACCTCCGAGGCCGTCGCCGCCACTTCCGTAGCAATGTAGCCGCCCATGGAATGCCCCACCAGGTGCGCCCGTTGAATCTCCATGACCTGCAGCCATTCCACCAGCCACGCGCCCGCCTCCCGCAGTACCAGGCGCTGACCACGGCTGCGGCCAAAGCCGATCACATCCACGTTGTACACCCGGTAGCGCTGCGCCAGCGCCCGTATGTTATGGGCCCACCAGCGGCCCGACCCTGACAGTCCGTGTAGTAAAACGACTGCCGGCCCCTCCCCGGTCACTTCGTAATGGACTGTGAGCGGGCCCACCTTCGCCAGCCGCTGTTCGATCTCTACCATTCGCACGTGCAGTTGCCTCCAGAGAACAAGCTATGGAATCCGGACCTCCCTGGCGTTCCCCAAATGGAATACGCTCGATCATGTGTTGGGATTCCCAGTTCTTTATACGGTCCGCTTCACTATAAGATAAGCTGTAACATGGAACAACAGGGTGCAGCCTACTGCTCAGGTAGGAATCCCCCCTCAAAGACCATTTTTGCCATCGATATTATGAGCGTCCGGTGGTGATTGCACCCGCACGCTCGTAATTCACGACAATGACACCACTCGAGCCGACTTTGCTTTCCGTCACCTGGAACGCCGCCGGGATCGTGCCATCGGCGAACAATCGCTTTCCAGCGCCCAACGTGATGGGATAGATCATCAGCCAGAACGTATCGACTAAATCATGCCTGAGGAGCGTCTGAAGGAGATTACTACTTCCCCAAACGTGCAAATCTGGCCCTGGCTGTTGCTTGAGTTTAGCGACCTCTTCCGCAACATCTCCGCTTAAGAACACGGATGGCTGCCATTCGTGAGAGGTCATGGTATTCGAGGCGACGTACTTGGTCGCCGTGTTGACGCCCGGCCATGCGTCCGCATGCTGCGGCCAGTATGGCGCCCAGATTTCAAAGGTTTTGCGCCCCAACAGCAGGTCGAATGGCATGTTCATCTGTCTTCGCAGTGCCGCTCCAAGGACCTCATCGGAATACGGCGCGATCCACCCGCCATACGCAAAGCCACCGCTCGTATCTTCGTCTGGCGCGCCCGGGGCTTGTATGACACCGTCCATAGAGATATGTTCAAGCACAACAACGTTTCTCATGACTGAGTTCCTCCACTATCTGGATTTCTATTCATTCCCAACACCATCTTTGCCATCGTTAACCTCTGCGATGATAGACGACACAATTCGCTACTCAGGACCTGCGTGCTCAACGCTTTGTGCTGGCGCAGCGGACGTGGCGTAACGACCTACTGCCGGAGGACCTTCTCCATCGCTTTTCCTTTTGCAAGCTCATCAACCAGTTTGTCTAAATAGCGGATTTTTTGCATCAGCGGATCTTCGATCTCTTCCACACGAACGCCACACACCACGCCCTTAATCAGTGAGCGGTTTGGATGGATGGCTGGCGCCTGCGCAAAAAAGGTTTCAAAACTATTTCCCTGTTGGATTTGTTGTTGCAACCCTGCCTGGCTATAACCAGTCAACCAACAGATGACTTGGTCCACTTCTTCTTTCGTGCGATTTTTACGTTCTGCTTTTTCCACATAAAGTGGGTAGACATTTGCAAATTTCATCCCAAAAATCCGATTATTCGACTTGTTATTCATTGTTAAGCTCCTTGTACTTTACTCCTTTACAAACAACGCCCGGCAGCTCGCGTGCGCATTGCCTAGGGAAACTACTCCACTAATTCCAAATGCAGTTCTTCAATTTCCAGCCCGCGCGCATTGGCAAAGCCTTTCGAATCACCGATTATGGTGAAACCACATTTTCCAGTACTCGACGGGAGCCAGGGTTATCTTTCGCAACCCGTGCATAGATCGGACGAGTCGTATTGTGGTGTGTTAAAAACTCTGTCAGCGCCCAAGTGGCAATGCCTTTGCCCCAATATTCCTTGCCAAGCCAATACGTGACTTCTGGCTTGCCTTCCTCTTCATAACTCGAAACACTTCCGGCAACCTGTCCATTGAAGAGGATGGTCTGATTGATAGTTGTTTCATCTGCCAGGATTCTGTGCCAATGTTCCATAAAGGCTTCTTGGTTGGTCGGGTCCCTCGCCGTGAACGCCGCCATGTGATTGGCTTCTGGATCCAGTTGATGCTCAAAAAAGATGGGAAGGTCATCGTTTGCAATATTGCGCAGAGCTAGTTCATTTGGCATACAGGCTTTCTCCACAAATCATTTCTGTATTTTATCAGCACACATTTCATGGTCTCAGGCGTGCATCCGGGGACGGCACGGCGATGTACATGGTAGAAATGACGGTCAGGTGCAAATTCTTTCCCTTTCATTGGGTATAGCAAGGCAAAAGGGGCTACCTCTACCAAATTCCTGGAATAAGTCTTTTCGTTCGACCTGTATACCCCTGATACGCATCGCCGAAGTGACTCAACAATGCTCTTTCCTCCACACGAATGCGATACAGGATGCCCGCTAGCGGCAGCACCACCAACACCGTTAGCCCAACCCAATTCCCCAGGAGCAAGCCGATACCCAGTAGCGACACTAGATGCCCGAGATAAGCAGGATGCCGGATTTTCCCGTAGAGACCCGTGTCTACAATCTCGTGCTTTTCCATGATAGACACTTTCACTGTGAACTGCCTTTTCAGCGCGGCTACTGCCAGCAGCCGAATGGTCATGCCAAATGCCATCACAGCGCAGCCTACGTAGCCCAGCAGTGGGGCTCGAATAGAAAAACTGCCCAACCTATTGGCAAAGACCAGGTGTTGCTGTGCCAGATATGCGATAAAAATTGCAAGCACGGTTGAGAACGAGACAATGAAGTAGCTAAACCTGTCTGTCCCTTCAGACAGGGCTCTTGATCGATTTCTAAAACTGACCAGACCGATCACGATTTCCATCAGGCACCATATCCCAAACACAGTGATGGTCAGAAGGTCCAGGAGTCTCATTTTCTGGTTTTGTGTGCAGCCGGTCGTGCGCGGCTGCCCACGGTCGCAAAGCGATCAGCTTGTTGTCAAAATACTCAGATCTGGATCGTCAATGCTGAACTACTTGCCCCAAGGGGACCCAGAGAGTTGATCAACAGCCATCTTCGATCCTCCTATTGCAGGGCACGTCCCGGCGATCTAAATCTCTACCCCGGGTATACCATCCGCACCCAACAGCAACGATAGCTCCCCGGCATGAGGCAGGTCGTGGTCCAGGAGTCCCCAGATCGTCTGCATGATCGGTACCTCCTCCTCGGAGATCGCATCGGTAGGCGATCCGCCCATCAGACAGGCACAGACAAATTGCCAGGTCAGTTCCAGCCCATGCAGAATCTCGGCGGACGTATGCGGCGGGTCATCGGCATCTTCCCACCGAAGCAGCGGCGTCAATTCCGCAGCCCGTTCGCCCAGGGTGCGGTGCAGATGGAGAGCACGCCCAAAGACGATATGCTCGGCGATTTCTCCGGGCGTGCGCAGACCAGGTATCAGCTGTCGCTGCAGCTGTTCCTCGGTGAGCGGCGCGATGGCACGCTTGAGGGCTTCCTGGTAGTCTTGCCAGCTTTCGAAGGCACGCGCCTCCGCTATGGCTGCTCTTCGCATGTACTCGACTCCGTTTCGATTTGATATGCTGCGTCTACACCTACAACCCATGACGTATTATATATTGGGCAGTTTTGATGGTAAGAAGCATCGAGACCATCTATCAGGCTGCCCTTAATTTTTCCACTATCTTTGTAATTCGACGTCCGCGAGTTTCCTGCGCTTTGGCTTCTTCTACCTGGCGAACATATTCCTTTTTCATGGATGGCGCAGATTTTTCGAAGACGTCGAGCGCATTGGCTTTCCTTAAAGCGTCTTTTAGGTCTTTGGGGATTCCAACAGTGCGCGGTTCCCGATCAAGTTCCAACGTAACATCTGCTTCATCGCCACCTTGCACGCCCGCTGCTTTTCGATGTTCAGGATTAAAACTAATCATATACCTACTGTTCATTACAGCGACTGCACTACGATACGTGTATTTATTAACGGTGACGCGCACCAGAGGACGTTTCCCTGCGCCCAGTTTTTCCATTACTCCTTCAGGCACTTGAATCCCTGCGGTGTTCTTGCCTGTTTGTAGAATGGTGGTATGGAATGTTATGGACCTGGGTTTCTTCCTCTCACTTTTGGAAATTACTTTGTTCATTGTTTTTCTCCTAATAATTTCTCAAAGCTGAACCGGACACGCCTTCGCCAGTCGGCAACCAGGTGGGAGGGTGGACTCGCCGTCGAAACGGGAATCCCGCCCAAGCCAGAAAAGTAATCAAAACTCGCGGCGCGTACCCGCCAGTCCGCTGCACGCATTGTTACTAGAAAGTAGCAGGAAGGGGCGTGGCGGAGTATCCTAGGCGAGACAACCACACCGGGGATGCTCCGGGGTGTGAGCATCAGGGCAAACCGTTGCAGGCTATGAGAGAGAAGCTGGAACTTCTGAACTCGAGGTGTTACTTGGTTGCCCGGTGGATCCTCGTCTGGGACAAAGATCCCGTATCGGTAGCTATCACTCACAGCCCATAAATCCACGCCCCTCCCTCAAACCAAGGAGAGTCTAGCATGAATGAAGAAGGAAATAACAAGAGGCACAAGACGGTATGTAGCATTGGACATTCACAAGAAGTACTGCGTCATTGGTGGCGTGGATCGGGAAGGACGGGTGGTGCTTCATGCAGTGCGGGTGGAGCATGCGGATCTGGAAGGCTGGCTGAAGAAGAATCTGCGTTCCACGGATCATGTGGTCTTTGAATCCACAACGAATGCCTGGCATGTGTATGATCTACTGTCGCCACTGGCGGAGCGTGTGGTAGTGGCCAACCCCATCCGGGTGAAGCAGATCGCCCAGGCGCGGGTGAAGACGGATGTGCGGGATACGCTCATCCTGGCGCGTCTTCTGGCAGCCAACCTGGTCCCGGATGTGTGGGTGCCACCTATGCCTGTGCGCGAACTACGCCAGCTGTTGTCTCAGCGCAGGCAACTGGTGGAGACCCATACCCAGATCGTGAACCGCATGCACAGTGTGGCGCACCGCCATCATTTGAAGCATGAACGGGGCAAGCGGTTCAACGAGAAGAACACTGCCTGGCAGAAGGACAAACGTCTTTCCAAGATCGAGCAATTCCAACTGGAATTGGAGATGGAGAACCGGGAATACATCGAGAAACAAATTAGCAGGATTGGAAAAGAAGTGGCGAAGATGAGTCACCAGAAGCCCTGGGCTGGGAGCATGACCTATCTCATGCAACTACCTGGTTTCGGAGTCATCACGGCTATGACCGTGCCGGCAGCTATTGGCGAGATCCAGCGATTTGGATCTGCTAAGCATCTCGCCAGTTATTCCGGGCTAACGGGGGGACTCGAGCAGAGTGGGATGAAGCTGGTGAGCAAAGGGATTACGAAAGAAGGGCGCAAAGAGCTGCGCTGGGCGCTGGTGGAAGTGGCACAGCGGGCTGTGAAGTCCGATCCGGTCTGGAAACACCGTTTCCAGACAATGCACAAACGCCTGCACCACAACCAGGCTATTGTGGCAGTGGCCCGGCGTTTGCTGGAACTGGTCTGGTACGTGCTGACCCGACGCCAACCCTACCACCACTTCAGCCACGAACGGATTGCCTACAAATACCTGACCTGGGCCTGGCAGATGGATGACAACGCCCGTGATGGCTTGACCCGCCAGCAATTCGCTCGCTATTACTTGATGCGCCTCGGGATTGGACACCATCTCACCCGCATTGCTCTGGATCCCAAACATCCACGCAAGATTTCCAGTGAAGCAGAACTCCTAGCCCTGCGACCAGAATTGAATCACATCGAATAACGCACCCCACCCATCTCCTTGACTTGCAACAACCGCACCTAAACACCAATCCAGGCGTGGGTCTGGAAGGCTGTCCCTATGCCTAAAACAACCAACAAAAAGCCGTTCGGATCTTGCAACCTCCGAACCGCTTTTTATTTCTGGCTCTCTTTTTGATCTTCTTGTTGCCCACCTCTTGACACTGCTGTTAATCGGTAGCTTGCCTTTAACTCCTCAGCCAACTTTCTTGCAGTATTTCGAATATCTGGATCTTCACGATTACTCAGCACTTGTAATCGCTTCCAAACTTTATCTGGAAAATTATCCTTGAGAAAATCAATTGCTTCGATCTGGGTAGCCGGGTGCACTCCATCATTTAGCCAATCTTGAGCTAATTCGACGCCGCGCGGATCACCTGTACTCTCAAAAAGAGTCAAGGCAGTACCATTATCATCTGGATCGGCACTTGCGACTAGCTTTTTGAGGATTTGCCAAGTCTCGCTCTCATTTTCCCGAAGCAAAATCATCCCTGCCTGTGCTCTGGTTTCCCAATAAGCTGGTGATTCTTCAAAAACCCAGTGGAGAAGGGATAAACGTTCCAATCTGGACTTCTGAATCAGAGATTCTAGATATTCCTATTCGTGAGACGGCGAAAGGAAATCCTTCTGCAAACGCAACTTTGCTTCATCAAGGATACTGACCCTCGTTCAAATCACTCACTCGCATTATCAAAGATCACGAAGAGGCAAGCTAACGGTTCGCGTTAGCGGCTTGGTAGGAGAACCAACTGTCGATACGGAAAATGCTTTCGCTTGGACTCGGCTTTTTTCCACGGCCCACCACCAAGTCCGCTGCACGCCTTGTTGGGCGCAGGCAAGGAACGCTACTCTTTTTGTTTGAGAACGAATACTAAACCCATTCTAACTGCAACATGAATAACGATAATAATATATTGACAATCGATAAATTATATGTTAAAGTGTAACAATCAATGAGATGTGAGGTATTTATGACTCTGAAACAAGGTTCAACCCTATTCCTAAAGATTGTGATTTCTCTGATCGGCATCGTGACACTTGCTGGTCTGATTTGGTTTCCTCAGACCGAGGGGCGAGCTGCCAACTTAGATCTATTGAGTATTTATAAAGATCCGCTTATTATCTATGGCTTTGTTGCTTCCATCCCATTCTTTGTTGCGTTATATCACGGATTCAAGCTGTTAAGCTATGTTGATAAGAATAAAGTGTTTTCTGAAGCAGCAGTAAAGGCAGTGAGGAACATAA
Source organism: Anaerolineales bacterium (assembly GCA_035699125.1). Lineage (GTDB taxonomy): Bacteria > Chloroflexota > Anaerolineae > Anaerolineales > Villigracilaceae > Defluviilinea. The sequence goes on along the minus strand of DASSBC010000004.1, from coordinate 26,424 downwards.
AATACTGTGCAATTATACTGAGTGGCTTAATTGTATTAGGAATACTATACATAAGGTTATTTGCTAACGGTGACGATCCGGCAGGTCCTACTGCCTTGGGCATTTTTACGACGTTTGCTTCTATCGTCATTGCAACTGCGGCGGCTGTTTTTGAAAGGTTATTACAGAATGCCGTAGACATAAAATCGGAAAATGACCTAACAGTATGAGACGCAATTATGGCAATCATAATTAATATCGATGTAATGCTGGCCAAGCGAAAAATGAGGGTTACGGAGCTTTCCGAAAAAGTGGGAATCACGATGGCTAATCTTTCCATATTGAAAAACGGAAAGGCAAAAGCGATTCGTTTATCAACTTTGGAGGCGATTTGTAAAGCATTGGATTGTCAGCCAGGGGACATCCTGGAATACAAAGGAGACTAGCTTTCTCTTCTAACGCCTAACCAGGGGTTAGACTGCCGCCGCATAACTGCTTTTAGACGGACAGACTGTCCGCCTAATGTCCTGACTGATTTAGGACGTTAGACGGCGATAGATTAAGATAGAATGAGCCAATTATAGTGTATTCATAGGCTGAGACAAGCATCCGCGCACAACCAGAATAAATTTTCCCGGATATCGCTCCGGGATTGCCACCTGCGATTATCCCACTCCGAACCACTTAGATCATCCCCCCCATACAACGCTTGCCCAAATAGAACTTTGCGAAATTGAGCGACGGCGATCAGAGCTGCGCTTTCCATTTCGACGGTGAGACAGCCTTCTTCTTTTCTCTTTCTTATCTTTCCCGCCGTTTCACGGTAAGGAGCATCGGTCGTCCAGGTCTTGCCAACCCGGTAGGGAACTCCTCGGGACTCCATCGTTTTCACCAGCGCCCGGACAGCATCCCTATTTGCCGTCACCTCGCGCGCGGGTGGAAGGTAATGATACGAAACCCCTTCATCGCGCACAGCACTCGAAACGACAAGCAGATGACCCACGGCAATATCTTTTTCGAGGACACCGCAGCCGCCACAGGCAATGAACTTCCGGCAACCGAAGGCGATCGCTTCTTCGAGCAGCCCTGCCGCGATGGGCGCGCCAACACCCGGATGAAAGAACGCCAGCCGCCGACCCTGATAAGAAATTTCATAAATACAATGCGGACCATCTTCCCATTTGTTTTCAACCGCGACTTTGGCATTATGCTCGTCAATGACTTTGTCGATCACTTCTTTGAAAAACGTGATCACACAATGCTCCGGTAAATCGCGAGCGCGGATGATCCTGGAAGGCTCGATAAAGGCTTCTGGCACCGGGTCAAATTCGAGGAGGGGAAAACTCATTTGTCGAAGTTCCTATTCCTTGCTCACGGGCATGCGTTTTGCAAATGTTCATCAAAGGTTTCCGAAAATTCGTGGAACCCGGAGCCATCACATTTGGCGCGGAAGAAAATATAGGGCGTCTCGGCAGGGAAGGCGACTGCCCGCAAGGCTCCCAGGCTCGGATTGGCGATCGGGGTAGGCGGCAAGCCCTCGTAAATATAAGTGTTATAGACAGAATTGACCTGCAGATCCAGCAGGCTCAGCGGATTCGTCCACCAGGTCTGTTGTAAAAAGTTATAGCCGATCGCATACTGCACCGTGGGATCTGCATCCAGTTTCATCCCCATCTTGAACCGGTTCAAGTAGACCGACGCGATCTGTGCCTGCTCGTCATCCTGCACCGCTTCGCGTTCGACCATCGAAGCGAGAGTCACAGCCTGATAAACCGTTAGTCCCTGCCGCTCAAAACCGTTGGTGAGATCCGGGCTTAGGTGCGCACTGAAATTGCGGAGCATTTCGGAAATCATTTCTTCGGCAGAGGAAATGTGACGGGAGAAAACATAAGAATCCGGGTAGAGAAACCCTTCTACTGTGCTGGCACCCGCTAAGAAATCAAAGTGGTGAGGTGGTGTACTTGCAGCGCGCAGGAATTCATCGTAGGTAATCGGCAACCCGGAGGTCGCCAGCGACTCGCCAATCTCCTCCAGACGCCAGCCAGGGAGGACAACAAAGGTCACCTCTTCCGGCGTGGCGTCCTGCAGCTCGTGGGCAATATCGATGGCGGACATGACAGTGCTGAGTTCGTATTCGCCTGCCTGGATGGACGTATCCAGCCCGGAATAGATCAGATAGGTACGAAAGGAATCGGCGTCACGGATCAGTCTCACCGCCTCGAGGTGGTTGGCAACAGAGTCCACTACCTCGCCGATCTCGATCGTGAACGTTTGCGGAGCGCCATTCACGTCCAAAGGCTGGGTCAGCAACCCGTCGTACCAGAGCAGAAGCGCCGAATACTGTACGCGCTCGGGGAGGGAAAGCGATGCCGCAGGCGGACCATACAGCCGTGCAGCGCGCGAGGGGATGTAAAACACAGCAATAAGCAGACAAGCAAAAACGCCCAGGACAAAAAGAACAGCAATCAGTTTCCCCACGATTCGGGATTTAGATTTGCGTCGAGCAATTGGTTTTGTTGGCTGAGTGGTCGCCATGAATATTCACCAAAGAAGGTTGGGGAACCAGCCGCCTTACCCGGTCAGCGACGGATTCGTGTCGAGATAAGACCTAAGAATCATGACTGCCGCCAGCTCGTCCATGTGACCGTCGCGCTTTTTGCGCGAGACCCCCATCTCGATTCGGGCTGCGCGTGCATCCTGCGTGCTGAACGACTCGTCCCACAGGACGACGGGAATTTGCGTTTGTTGCTTCAACGCATCCGCAAACTTTGCCGCGCGCCTGCCTGCAAGATTTGGCTTACCATCTTCATCGAACGACTGGCCGACGACGATCAACCCGGCCTCGTTCTCGGACGCCAGATTGGCGACCTGTGCCGCGTCCATTAAGCGCGAAATATGCGTAATCACCTTCAACGGACTGGCAATCGTGGCAGTCGGATCGCTGATCGCCAGACCGATGTGTTTTTCACCGTGGTCAACAGCTAAGATTCTCATTGGTATCTAGGTAGGTAAACAGGTAAACAGTTACACAGGTCTCAACATGTCTACAGGTGCACTTGTCTACTTTCCTCACTCAGTCACCACCGCAATCCGGAAGGGGGCAATCGGCACCCACGGCCACCAGGACGGAGAAAGATGGATCTCGGGTGCATCCTCCAGCGTCAGGTTGTGTTCCAGCAAACCCTGGGCGCGGCGGGCGCTCATTCCCTGGATGAGCTGCGTAACTTGTGGGTAATGAACCTGCTGCACAATACGCCGCTCGGCGCGCAGGGTCCAGCGGGTAAAGCCATCCTCATTGAGGATAGGTTGCGTCACCGGCTCGAGGGATAATGCCTCGGAGTCGGCGACAAAGTCCGAGGGCAGCGAAGCATTCAAGGCTAGGGCAGCCAGCTCGGTCAGGTCAGAGGCGTCCGCATACAGTGTTGAAAACTCTGCCTGCATGGTCAACGTCAGTTTGGTACTTGCCGCCCCGGCGGGCGGATCGTACACTTCGGAGAGAATTTGAGAAACTTCAAACGCGTCCTCGAAGAGAACGTCGCCCGTGTCGAGTTCTTTTTCAAGCTGCGCACGCGCCTGCGCCTCCATTTTTTCCATCAGCGCCTCCTTGGCACGTTCCCGATCGGCATCGCTTGCCTGCACAGAGGGTGTTTCTCTTCCACCGGTCAGCGGTTCAGGGTTTATAACGGAAAGCGACAGCCCGAGCCGTCCTTCGACAATGACGATGGTTTCTGCGTCCACGTTCCCCGAACGGCCGCTTTCCACAGCGACAACCGGCAGTTCCAGGGTTTCATCTATACCGGCTGGAACCTCCCCCGCGCGGGTCGTCTCGAAGCGCATGTTATGTTCCGTTCGTACAATCGTTCCTCTGGGGATCGCGACGGACTGCTGTGTGAGATTTCGAAATGTCACACGGCCCCTTGCCTGCGACTGCGGGGTCACACCCTGTCCTGTCACAATTACGGTTTGCGTTCCTTCGACGATCACCCGTTTTTCGCGCGCCGGGATCGTGCCTGTAATAAACACAGACTCGATGGAGCGGCCCGCGATGACAGGCAAAACAATGCTCTGGGTTTTTGTCTGCGGATGCAGCACCACCTCGGCGCGCGGGATGAACAGTGCGACAAGCACGAGTACCGCAGCCACCCCGAGGACGAAGCCTCCCAAGCGCGCGACGGGATGGGCGCGCCACGCCTCTTCCCTACTCGATACCTGCTCGCGCCACTCGCGCAAATCCTTGCGCGGTGGGCGGGGCGCCCACCGTCTCCGCCGCGGCGTCGGCCATGCGAGACGCTGCGCCTGCCCCGTGGACTCAAAGACCGGGATTCGCAGTGCCTCCGCTTCGTGGCGAACCCGTCGCGCGCGCGTCACCAAACCCAGTTGCGCGCCCAGAGTGAGAGCATGTCTCTGCAGGACTTTCAAATCCACCTGCCGCAACGTGACCTTTTCATACTTGGGCCACACCAGCAAGATGCGCGGCGTCTTCGCCCAGGACATGCGGTCCCGCACGGAAATCAGGTCATCGTGTGATTCGAGTGTAATGATCTGGGTTTTCATCCGCCCAAATTATAACCGTTGCGGTAACGAGCCAACTTCCCTTGACCGGATGGGTCAGTTTATTTATATTCAATGAAAACAAGGTGACAGCACTTCTGCAAAATGTCCCAACAGTGGCGGTCACCTAATTCGAGGAGAAAGAAATGTCATCTGCTGATGTCATCGTTAGGAGCGCAAAAGTCTTCACCAGTGACAAATTAAATCCGTTTGCAGAGGCAGTAGCAGTCAAGGGAAATCGCATCCTGTATGTGGGGACAAACGAAGGCACAGAGTCATTCAAAGGTAAATCCACTCGTGTGATTGACGGTCAGGGACATACGCTCACAGCAGGCTTTATCGATTCGCACGTACATTTGCTCTGGGGTTCCCTCTGGATGGGCAACGCGCAGCTCCAGGAAGTCAAAACCAAAGAAGCTCTGAAAAACATCTTGTTGGACTACGCCGGGGAAAATCAAACCAGTCCCTGGGTCATGGGGCGCGGCATCAAATACGGCATCGTCTCCACCCGGCAGGAACTGGATGAAATCCTTGCGGATCGCCCGGTATATATCGGTGCCTATGATGGGCATACAGGCTGGGCAAATACCAAAGCCATTGAGATGGCTGGCATTCTGAGCGATGACGGACGGGTCATGCAAAACGGCATCATCGTGCGCGATGAGACGGGACTTGCCACAGGCGAGCTGCGGGAAGAGGAAGCCATGCACGCGGTCATAGACCTGGTTCCTGAGCCTGATTCAACTCGCAAACGCAAATTACTGAAGCTCGCGATCCAAAGATTCAATGCGACAGGCATCACCAGCGTCCATAACATGAACGGCGACATGGAAGAGCTGATGGCGTACGCCGCCCTCGAAGACGCTGGCGAAATGAACCTGCGCGTCTACGTGCCATATCACGTCAAGCCGGAGGCGACGGAGGAGATGCTCAGCGAAGCCGCGCAAATGGCGACGGTCCAGATGGAATATGTCCGCGGCGGCGCGGCAAAGTTCTTTATGGATGGGGTCTGGGAATCCTATACGGCGTTCAATATAGAACCCTATGCTGACGCCCCGTATGTTAAAGCAGAACCAATCTTCTCACTAGAACATTTCACCCGCATGGCATCTGTGTGCGACAAGATGGGGCTACAGGTGGCGGTCCACTGCTGCGGCGACGGCGCGGTGAGGCAGGCACTCGACGCTTACGAAGCCATCCAAAACATGAACGGCAAACGCGACAGCCGTCATCGCGTGGAACACATCGAGGTCTGTCAGCCGGAGGATATGCCGCGCTTCAGGGCGCTGGGCGTGATCGCATCCATGCAAACGAGCCATGCGCCCTTGAGTCCGGAAGAGGATCCGGTATGGACCGCACGCACCGGGCGCCAGCGTTGGCACATCTCCTTTCCCTGGCGCGACCTCCGGAATGCCGGCGCGCACCTTTCCTTAGGCAGTGATTGGACCGTCGCGCCGTTCGACCCGATGATCAATCTTTACGTGGCACTCAACCGCCAGAAATGGTCGCCTGAGAGTCCCGATCAGCGCCTGACTCTCGAGGAGTGCATTTTAGGCTACACCCGCGACGCAGCTTATACGGAGTTCATGGAACACCAAAAGGGACAGGTGAAGGAAGGTTATCTGGCGGACCTGGTCTTGTTCTCGCACGATCTTTTTGAAGTCCCATCGGAGGAAATCAGAACCGCAAAGGCAGTGATGACCATGGTCGACGGAAGGATCGTGTATGAATCTGCAGACACGTAAACTGGTAGGCACAAAAAAAGTGGAGACGCAATCATGCGTCTCCACTTTTGGATCTAGCCTTCCGAGGATTGCCCTAAAGGAGGCTGCGCAAGCCTGTACTCATTAATCTGTCAGCTGGCTTGCCCGGCGGATCAACTCCATAAACTCCCCCATATCCTCATCCCGGGGCAGCAATTCACTCACGCGTATGGCTTCCTCATACACGTGCGCCAGCGAACCTTCCTCCGCCCAGTAGCTTTTCTTTAAGATTTCGGCGTATTCGGCGACGACAACCGACCGCTGGAAGTAGGGGTCGGCAGACTCAAATTCGTATGCAAGCTCACCGCTGCTAAAGTCCCTGGAAAGCTCCACGACCTGGCGCGTATCCGGATCCTGCCAGCGCAGAAACACGGTCGCGATGTTTCCATAGGCTTCTGGATAGAGCTTGATTTCGTACAGCGCTGTGACCGAGTGTCCCGCGCCGATCTCACCCGCATCGACGCTGTTGTCGCGGAATTGCTCGTCGGCGATAGCACGGTTCTCAAATCCGACAAGGCGATAGCGCATCACCGTCTGAGGGTTGAACTCGACCTGCACTTTGGCGTCCATGGCAATCGTCTGAAGCATGCCGGTGATTCGGTCGAGAAAGAGACGGCGCGCCTCGCGCAGGTCATCGACATAGGCATAGAAACCATCGCCATTGTCCGCCAGTTGTTCCATCAGCGTATCGTTGTAGTTGTCCATGCCAAAACCGACAGTTGTGAGCGTGACACCCTCTTCCACATAATGACTCACCTCTTGCAGAATTGCCTCCGGTCCCGTCTCCCCGACGTTTGCCACGCCATCCGAGCACAGAATCACCCGGTTGATACCTTCCGGGTTATAGGCGTGCATTGCCATCTGATACCCAAGGCGAATCCCCGCTTCGGCATTGGTCGCACCCTCGGGCTGCAGACGGTAGATCGCCTCTAGGATTGCCCCTTTGTCCGAACCGGAGGTCGGCTCCAGGACGACGCGCGCCTCCGATCCATAAACGACAATGCTGACGCGATCGCTCGGTCGCAGCTGCTCGACGAGCATCTCCAAAGACCGTTTCACCAAGCCAAGCCGGTTGTCCATATCCATCGAGCCTGAGACATCGATCACAAATGTGAGGGAGGCATCCTTGCGCGCCTCAGGAGGGACTTGATAGCCTTGAATCCCGACGCGCAGCATCTGGTAGCGCTCGGTCTGTGTGAAGGGCGCGGGTGCGCCATCCAGAGAAATCCCAAATGCCTGGTGCGCGGGCGGACTGGGATATCCCTGATCGAAATAATTGATATACTCCTCCACCCGAACGGAATCGGAAGGTGGTAAATTCTCTTCGCTCAGATAGTTGCGCATGATCGTGTACGAGCCGCTATCCACATCCAGCGCGAAGGTGGAGAGATTGTCATCTTCGGTATCTATGGAAGGATTAACTCCATAGTCTTCGAAGAACATATCATAGGGTTCTTGATTGCTTGGGGGAATGGGAGGAAGTACGTTCGACGTGGACGGGTCGGGGAGATAGCCCGTTGCTGGTTCTTGCGTCGCGGCAGGGAATTCGGTCGAAGCCTCTTGGGGGATGTAATCCGTAATCGGAGCTTCTGTGGCGGGTTGGGTTGCGGCGGGCGCTCCTCCACAGGCGGAGGTAAGCAACAACATAAGCAGAATGCCCATGACGAGGGCGTTGCGTTTGGTGACCATGATCCTTCTCCTATTGGTAGATGTGTTCGGCACGAAATCAACAACAGGTCGGCGTACCTGCTGTTCGCGGACAGTCATATCATTTCATAGACCCTCCTTTCAAGGAGTAAGAATTCCCGGAATGGTTGATTTACTTTCTGACGTGAGCCGAAAGAAAATGTTCCCCAAAATGAAAAAGGACGGCTGGCTGCCGTCCTTTGCGATCCTATGTTCTGCCTGATTATGATGAAGATGTCGTCAAAAGCACAACGACAGAGCCGTCCGATGCCGTAATCGTGATCAGCAGCGTGCTATCTTCCTTTTGGAACGTCAGGATGCCTCCCTCCGCTTCAACCGGAAAGCTAAAGGGTTGACTCCAGCCCAGAGTCGTCAATTGTTCGTTGTAGAAATCCTGAACTTCTTGCGTGGTGCCAGTCAATCGGAAGCTATAAGAACTATTTTCACTAAAATCCTGCCCGGCAATCGCCTGAGGCATGATGGGAATCCCATTCCATTCTTGAACTGGCGTTCCCTGTGGATCGAACATATTTCCAATATTTGTGGCAAATGCTTCCAACGACGGAACAGCAGAGGGCAAAGACTGCAGGGTCTCTTCGGGGATGACGGATGCAATCGCGGAAGGCAAGGCTTGAAGAGTTTCCACAGGGATAGAGCTGGCAACAGCTTGCGCCGTCTTCGCCAAGTCTTGCGCATCGTTCAGCGGCTGAGTGACAAAATTACAGGCGAGCAGGAAAATAAGCACCAAAATCAGCGATAGAATTTTCGATAGGCGTGACATAGAAATCTCCTTTTCAGGGTCCAATCATAATCCATAGTGCGGGATGCTGTAGAGAGATAAATGTCCTGGTTTGAATATCGGAAGCCATGGCTTCGGTTTGAAGTATCATAGCCACAAAAAGGAAACCGCGATGAAATTCACAGATGGATACTGGCAAACGCGCGCAGGCATGGCGCCTCATTATGCTGCACAGGTGCACGAAGTCACACTCGAGGAGGAGGCAATCACAGTGTATGCTCCAGTTGGGAGGTTAGAGGAGCGGGGGCACACGGTCAACCAGCCATTACTAACCCTGCGCTTTTCCTCCCCGATGGAAAACGTGATCCGAGTCCAATGTATCCATCACAAAGGACAGCCTCCTCGTAAGCCTGATTTCACTCTCTATGCGGAATCAAAACCACAAGTGTCTATCTCGAATGATCAACATGCTGCGTCACTGACCAGCGGCAGTTTGAGCGTGCGCGTGAACAAAGGGAGCGATTGGCTGGTGGAATATCTGGGTGGGGATAGAATGATCACGTCGAGTGGCTGGCGCGCGATGGGGTTTGTGGACACTCCGGATGGTCGCTACATTCATGAACAGCTCAGCCTGGGCGTTGGAGAGTGTGTCTACGGGCTGGGGGAACGGTTCACAGCATTTGTCAAAAATGGACAGGTCGTGGAGATGTGGAATGAGGATGGCGGGACCAGCAGCGAGCTGGCATACAAGAACATCCCGTTCTATCTCACGAATCGCGGGTACGGTGTCTTTGTCAATCATCCTGAGAAAGTGTCGTTCGAAATCGCATCGGAAAAAGTAGAGCGTGTCCAGTTCAGTGTGCCGGGCGAGTCTTTGGAGTACTTCGTCATTTATGGACCTGCCCCAAAGGAAATTCTGGAACGGTATACAGCGTTGACGGGCCGCCCTGCCCTGCCGCCTGCCTGGTCGTTCGGGTTGTGGCTATCCACATCCTTTACAACTGACTACGATGAGAAGACTGTGGCAAGTTTTATCGATGGAATGACCGAGCGCGATATTCCTCTGCACGTCTTTCACTTCGACTGCTTCTGGATGAAGGAGTTCCACTGGACGGATCTGCAATGGAATCCACGCTTCTTCCCGGACCCGGAAGGGATGTTGCGTCGACTGAAAAGCCGCGGTCTTCATATTTGTGTGTGGATCAATCCATACATCGCGCAGCGCTCCAGCTTGTTCGACGAATCGCTGCAAAAAGGTTATCTGCTCCGCAAGCCAAACGGCGATATCTGGCAATGGGACATGTGGCAGGCGGGTATGGGGATTATCGACTTTACAAATCCCGATGCATGCAACTGGTTTGCCGAGAAACTACGCGCCTTGCTCAAAATGGGCGTCGACACGTTCAAAACGGACTTCGGCGAACGCATTCCCACGGACGTGGTCTATCATGATGGCTCGGATCCATACAAGATGCACAGCTACTACTCCTATCTTTACAACAAGACAGTCTTTGAATTGATCCAGGAGGAGCGGGGGAAAGGCAATGCTCTGGTGTTCGCGCGTTCCGCTACAACGGGTGGACAGCAATTCCCTGTCCATTGGGGCGGCGATTCGACGGCGACCTTTGAGTCCATGGCAGAGACATTGCGCGGAGGACTATCGCTAGGGTTGTCTGGCTTCGGCTTCTGGAGTCATGATATCGGCGGGTTCGAGCAAAATTCCAGCGCCGATGTATACAAGCGTTGGACTGCATTTGGCTTGCTCTCTTCTCACAGTCGCCTGCATGGCAGCAATTCGTATCGAGTCCCCTGGCATTATGACGACGAGGCAGTGGCGGTGTTATCGAAGTTCACAAAACTCAAGTGTAGCCTGATGCCCTATCTGTATCGAGCGGCGCTCCAGGCACACAAGCGAGGCATACCCATGCTGCGTGCCATGATACTGGAATTTCCAAATGACCCCGCCTGTGATTATCTGGATTTACAGTACATGCTAGGGGATTCACTACTTGTTGCGCCGGTGTTCAGCCATGATGGAAATATCAGTTATTACGTGCCAGAGGGCAAATGGACCAACTTTTTGAATGGAAACGTGATGGAAGGTCCGCGCTGGGTGCACGAGACTCATGATTTCTTGAGCCTGCCCCTCTTAGTGCGACCCAATTCTGTTATTCCCATCGGCAACCGCAACGATCGGCCCGACTATGAGTATAGCGATGGTGTGAGATTACAAGTCTATCCACTCGAAGACGGAAAGCAGATGAGTGCGGAAATTCCATCGTTAGATGGGAAAATCGCAACAAGATTTGAGATTAAGCGTGAAGGAAAAAATCTTCACGTTCAAAAACATGGACCAGCAAAGGAATGGAGTGTCGCCCTCGCTGGCAATCTGTCCACAGAAGTCAAGTGCAAAGCAGGGACCAGTAAAATGATGATCCAACTGCCGGAGTGATCTTGAGTCCATTTAGGATCGTAGAGTTGGCAAGCTGCGATCCTTCCAACCAGCCTTCCCACGCAGCGTCGATACCAGCGAGCGAAAGGCAAGCCACACCAGAATCACAACACTGAGGGGATAAAAAAACGCCAGGTACACAGGAAAACGAAAGCGCAGATAGATCAACAGGAACAAAAGTGCAGCTTCCAGCACCGCAACCCAGGCGAGCGCGGCAGGGAAGAAGGGAGATTGAAATCCCAATCCATGAAGGATGAGTATCAGGATGGGCTCGAGGAACACAATCCCAATCCATGTCCATGCAAATACATAGAGCAGAACATTGTTGGTGAAAAAGGCGAACAAGCTGCGCGTGAGACCAGCAGCGGAAGAACGGAAATCGCGATACATGCGGCAGTGAACGTGATGGGTACCATCAGCAAGCAGCCACTTGAAACCGTGACTGAGCACGCGGCGACCGAATTTCACATCATCCAACGGGTGCGATCGCACTGCCTCATACCCGCCAATCGCCTCATAGACCGATTGCCGAAACAACATGAATTGTCCAATCGTAATCGAGAAACGGGGTACGCCAAACCAGCGCGTCAGAAACACCGGGATGAACGAAAACGGAGCGAACCCGAGAACCGGCACGGTCAGTTTTTCGCCCCACGTCACGACTGCTTCATGCGGGAACAGAGTCAGCAAATCGACACGCTCCTGTGTTAAGGCTGCTATGCTATCCCGGAGCGCGTTTGCCTCATGCCAGGTATCGGCATCTGTAAATAAGAACAGTTCGCCTTGCGCGGCCCGCGCTAGTTGGTGACATGCCCAATGCTTTCCCAGCCAACCGGCGGGAAGTGGTTCCCCACGCAAGATCTTCAGTTGCGGATTGGCGTTTTGAATCTCAGCCAGGATAGCTGGTGTTTCATCTGTCGAATGGTCATCGAGAACGAGAACTTCAAACGACGGATACGATTGTGCCAGTAAGGAGCGAACACATCGCTCAATGTTCAAGGCTTCATTTCTTGCCGGCACCAAAATCGATACGAACGGGGGTTGTGCCAGCAAGGAGTGTGTTGCTCGTAAACGGCGGAGAAACAGCACATTTCCTAAAGCTATCAACAGGCTGAATAATAAAAAACCAATAATTGTATAGGGATGAACCTGCCAGTATGAGGACATATCTCTCCCAGGCTAGGCAATATCTGGGAGGGAATCATTGTCCGTGCTGGAGTGAGGCGGGAATGCCACCCATCGGTAGCCTAAAGGTATATCGAATGCAAGCGGCGACTTGTTAGGTCGCCGCTTCGATCATTTCAATCTCTCTCCAAGCATACTTTGCACTTTGCTCATTGCGTCATTCATTAGAGTCGGGTCTGGCAGGCTGCCCTGCGCTAAGTTAGGTCGCCCACCGCCGCGCCCGCCGATCGAGACGATGAGATCACCAGCCTTGAGCCCGCGTTTGACGAGGTCTTCCGTAACCACCGAGAGTATCATTCCGCCCGAGGTGAGAACAGCAACACCATTCTGCGGATATTTCTCCCGGAATTTATCAGCCAGTGTACGCAGTGTATCCACACTGGAATTGGGTATATCCAGCGTCATAATGTGGATACCATTCATCATTTGAATGTTCGTAAGCTGCTGGTTGAACGTAGAGAGAGCTTGCGAAGCGCGCAAGGAGGCAAGTTCCTTCTTCAAATCTGCAACTTCGCCCTGAAGACTTTCCACTTTGAAGGGGACTTCTTCGATAGAGGATTTCAATGCCAGCGCTGCCTGCTTGAGCAGCTTGAAACGATGCGCGATCAAATCGTAGGCACCGCGTCCCGTCACAGCTTCGATACGCCGTACGCCCGCTGCCGCAGAACCTTCACTGACGATCAGGAACGCGCCAACATCCGAAGTCCGCTCGAGGTGCGTGCCGCCGCAAAGCTCGTAAGAGTATTTCGGTAGTTTTTCTATGACGGCGTGTGGGTGGACGACTGTTTCCGTCTCGGCAACGACGGCAAAACTTGCAGCTGGGGTAATCGTGATCGTCCGTACCGTCTCGCCGTACTTCTCGCCGAAGAGAGCCATCGCGCCTTCCGAGATCGCGTCCTCGCGGGACTTCAACTTCGGGATGACTTCCATATCCGCCGCGACCGCCTCGTTGACGATGCGCTCGACACGTTCGATTTGCTCGGGCGTCATCGCTTCGGGATGATTGAAGTCGAAGCGCAACCGGTCCGGCGCGACAAGAGAGCCTGCCTGGCGCGCATGCTCCCCCAGCACCTGGTGAAGTGCCGCATGAAGTAGGTGGGTTGCGGTGTGATTGCGCATGATATCGTGGCGGCGAGTCATATCTACTTCCGCAAGAGCAGGATCACCGACTCTTGGTTGCCCCGAAATCACTTCGCCGATATGGACGATCACACCTGCAGAGGCTCGGCGCATGGAGGTAACTTCGATCTCCCATGTCCCTGCACTGCCCAATGATGTGGGAAGCGAACGAATGTACCCTGTATCGTCCACCTGTCCGCCAGACTCGATGTAGAAGCCCGTGCGCGGCAGGATGACCTGCACCTGGTCGCCAAAGGAGGCAGAGTCAACCCTCTGCCCGTTGACAATGAGCGCCAGTACCTCGCCTTGAACACTGGGAGACGTATAGGGATCATATTCAACACCATGTTCGCCGAGTTTCTTCTGCTTCTGTAAATCCTTCAAGATGCCGGCGAAGAACTCCGCGTCTTCGCCGCCGAGTTTGCCCATCGCTTTGCCGCCGCCGGAAGCAACGCTGTGTTCTTCGCGCGCCGCTTTGAAACCTTCCTCATCCACGTCGAGTCCGTGCTCGCGGGCGATATCACGTGAGATCTCGAAAGGCAGACCGTAGGTAGCATACAGGTCAAATGCGCGATGACCATCGAGAGTGGTCTGACCCGAAGCGCGCAGCTCGGAGAGGAGATTCTCCAGATGCGCGGTACCCGACTCAATCGTGCGTGCGAAGCGGACTTCCTCGCGGGTCAGGTTATCGAGGATCGCGACGCGACTCTTGACCAGCTCGGGATAGAACCCGCCGTATTGCTCGATCACTGCCTCCGCGACCCGAGCGAGGAACGGCTCCTGCAGACCGATCTTCGTCCCGAACCGCGCCGCGCGGCGGATGATCATACGCGTAATATAATTGCGCCCGGCGTTGCCCGGGACAACCCCATCCGCGATCAGGAATGCCGCCGAGCGTGTGTGGTCGGCAATGACACGGTAGGGGGTAAAGTCTTCATACATCTGCTCGCGGGTTTTGCTTGTGAGCGAGGAGAGAACATCCAGCGTACCGGTGAAGAGATCGGTCTTGTAGTTCGAGTCTACGCCTTGCAGCACGGAGACGATACGCTCGAAGCCCATGCCGGTATCCACATGTTTCGAAGGCAGCAGCTCGAGACGTCCGTCGTCGAACAAGTTGTATTGGATGAACACGTTGTTCCACAGCTCAAGGAAGCGCGTGCAGTCCCCGTTCACCCCGCAGACGTGATCGGTCCCGCGCAGATTATCCCGCTCTTCGCCGAGGTCAATATGGATCTCGGAACACGGCCCACAGGGACCGGTCTCCGCCATCTGCCAGAAGTTTTCCTTACGCCCAAAGAACAGCACATGAGACGGGTCGAAGCCAGGCTGTTCCTTCCAGGCATCTGCCGCTTCGTCATCGCGCGGGATCGTGCCAAGCTCATCTTCGAAACAGGTCGCGTAGAGCTTATCCTTGGGCAAGCCCCAGACGTCCGTTAGTAGCTGCCAGGACCAGGCAACCGCTTCCTTTTTGTAGTAATCGCCGAACGACCAGTTGCCGAGCATTTCGAAGAACGTGTGATGCGTATCGTCTCGACCGACGTCATCGAGATCGTTGTGCTTGCCCGCCACACGCATACACTTCTGCGAGTTGACGGCGCGCTTATACGGACGCTTATCGGTGCCCAGAAACACATCCTTGAATTGCACCATGCCCGAATTGGTGAAGAGCAGCGTGGCATCCCCACCCGGCACCAGGGACATGGACGGCACGAACGTATGCCCGTGCTCGGTGAAGAAATCTATGAAGGTTTGCCGGATCTCATTGCCGGTCATTCTTTTGGTCATTCGCACTCCGAAAATTTAGTTTTGAAATTATACCAACTGGACAAAATATACAAAAAGTCCCGAACCTGGTACAGGTCCGGGACTTGAAGCGCAAACTTCAGTCTCACGCCGACGCAGGTTCGAACAGCAGTCCCAGGATCTGGGCTGCGCTCGTAGCTGCGGCAGCGGCGGGTTGGTGATGGATCACTAGCTCTCGTTCCATAGAATAAATTATACCATCTGCTGGAGAAATCTGTCATAACGTTTTCCACGTCAATCCTTTAGATTGGGGCTTGAAATTCATTTCGGAACGCTGTATAGTATGTAGGATACGCAATACAATCAGGCTGGGATATCCATTTCATAACAGCACGTCGTACCTCGCTAATCCATCCAACATTCCTGACAGTCTCCCCTTAGCCTCATAGCCTAATCCCCCTCAGTCTTCTGTGGAAAGGGACTCAGATAAAAACTAGTGACTTTGAGCAGAGGTTAGTCTGGCTTTGTTTATATCGATTCATTCATACTGCGTCCATGCGTAAAGGAGCCAAGATGGCAAACATGATGTTTCGTTCGTTCCTGATTCTGATTTTGATGTTGGGGTATGTGCGCCCTGCACAGGCTCTGGCACCCAATAACGACCATCTCGCCAATGCGATGATGATCCCCGCCCTGCCCTTTTCCATATCTGTCGATCTCAGCGAGGCGACACTTGAACCGGGCGAACCTCAATCTTGTGAGCAGGCAGATCGAACCGTCTGGTACACCCTCACGCCATCGTCAACGATGACCATGATTGCCGATGTCCGCCTGGGGAACAACCCCAAAGTTAGCATTTACCGAGCAACCGGATCCGGCTTTGCAAACCTGGAGCATATTCAATGTGTGAGTCCTGGCGGCGCCGTCACGTTTCTGGCGGAGCAGGGACAAACGTACTACATTCAAGTCGGTGCAGTCGTTGGGACTCCGGGAGCGGTGCAATTCAACTTGGCAGAGGTGATCGGAATCAGAGGCCGTCTCATTGATGCGGTTACAAGCATGCCACTCTCCGGGGATGTGCCTACATTTGCCACAGCGACCCTGTTGAGAGTCTGCGGCGACGACTGTCTGGAGTATGTCCGGTCGGTTGCCGCGTTCAGCGACGGCGCCTTCCGCATGGACAGTTTCCCTGGGGAAGAGATCCCGGCTGGAACGTATATGATCGAGGCGACTGCCATTGGCTACCAGACAAGCCAGTTTGGTCCGTATGAGTTTACGGGCGAGAACTTGGATGTGGGGGATCTGACTCTTGAGCCCTTCCCGTTAATTGGTTCCATTCAGGGTCGTGTGTTGGATCAGATAACAGGAGTGCCGGTCGCGGAAGTATTCACGCCGGCTGTAGAGTTGTATCGATGTTATGACGGGATTTGCTCTGAGTTTGTAAACTGGCAACTCACCGACAGCGATGGCCGGTTCCGCTTCGAAATGGACAACGCCGGGAACCGAATAACTGCCGGCACGTATCTCATAGTGGCGTATGCCGACCAGTATCAATATAACCAGACTCAGCTCCTGGAGGTCGGTAAAGACGAAGAACAAAATGTGGGCAACGTACGCATTCGGTCCTATCCGCTCCGCTTCTCGGATCTCGCGCCTTGCCCGGATCTTCCTGCCTCAGGCGGAGAATGTGAGTACAGTGTGAAGATCTGGAATGGACTTGGGAGCAGGCTGGAGAGCGATGCCTGGAGCATCGCAGCCAGCGTCCTGCCCGACTCCCTGGTGGACTTTACCGAATTTCAGACAAAGATGCCCGTCGCGCTTACGCTGGAAAAAGGGAAGAGCAAAGTGGTCCGCTTCCGATTTGACGTTCCGGCAGGGAATGGATCGGTGGAACTGGGAGTCTGTACCCGTCTCTTCGTAGGAAGAGGTGGCAACGCCTCGTTCAACACAATCGGATTTAGAGACTTGTTCTGTATGTTGAGAAACGCTGGTGGGTTCGCCGCAGCACCGCCGCCCGCATCTGCAGAAAAGGTCTCACAGCCAGCCGCCGTAACTGCCAGTGCAATGGAGGCGGAGACTAATAATTCGTGCCAGGAGGCGCAGGATGTCGGCGCAGTCGCGTTGCCCTTTACGATGGATGACAGTCTCGACTCCTCCCTTGCCTCTGATATCGACTTCTATCGCTTCCGTGGCACACCTGGCGCCCCACTTATCATCGACCTTGAAGGAGCGTCTAACGGAAAGGGGACATTGGGGGACCCCCTGCTGGGTGCTTTTGACTCGAACTGTAACTTGATTGCCAGCAATGACGATCATATTACTTATGATTCCCATCTGGTTCTCGCCATCCCGGAGGATGGTATCGTCATCCTTGCGGCGACTGCATACCCCGATTCCGAGTTTTTGGGCGGCGGGAGCGGGAGCTATCAACTCACACTGACAACATATACTCCCGCGGGGCCGATCACCGGCACGGTGATAGACGGGGCGACGGGTGAATCTTTGCCTGGAGATTCTGCGCCTTTTGCATTCGTCTACTTGCAACGATGCGACGAGTTTGGTTGTTTCGATATCAACGGGCACCCTGCGGCAAGTGACGGGAGTTTCCGCTTCGATGGAGATGTCAACGGTGTGCCTTTGACTGCAGGAGACTATATGGTAGTCGCCGTCGGAGAGCAATATCAAGTCGGGCAAAGCGAGCGGTTCACGCTTGGAGAAGGCGAGGAGGCCAACCTGGGCACACTGGCTCTGACTTCGTTCCCCGTTCGATTTAGCGCGATCAATGGCTGTTCTATTCCCGCGCAGGGAGGGATTTGTAAAGTGAGTGTCACGATATCAAATAGGCTTTCGACCCGGATTTCAGGCAAAGTCTGGAACATCGTCTACGGATTTGGAATCGGATCGTTTGCCGACTTCACAACGTTCCAACCCGATACACCGCGTGGGTTAAGGTTGGACCCCGGGCAGAGCCGTACGCTACAGTTCCAATTCCGCGTCTCCGGCAACGTCGCTGATGGGGCTGCCATTTGTCCCATTGCGTACATGGGACAGGAGCCAAATGTCTTCTTCACACCTGTGGGTCGAAGCCTCTTCTTCTGTCTCGTCAAAGGAGATGACGGCTTCAAGTTAACGGCGCCACAGGATGCACACATGGCGCTGCGCTCTACCCAAAACATGGGACCGGCACAAACGTTGCCAAAGAAAATCAAGTAAGCTCACAGGGGCCTTCGAACACACCGGTGGTCGACGTTGACCACCGGTGTGTTTTCAGAATAACAGAACGTTATTGCCTCATTATGAGAGTTTGCTAAGTGCTGATAACAAGTATTGAAATTGCCTTTTGGAAGTTGTATAGTATTTTTATCCAGCAGGTCAGCACTTTGCTATAGGGAGGTTACTTTTGGAAGTCCCTCATAAACGGAAATAAATTACAACCGATTAACTCAAGCCTCAGACGCACGCGGCCATGTCATTATAAGAAACTATTTTGATGCGCCCGGGAGGAGTCTATGGCAGCTGTATCTGACCTTACGCCGCGTGAACTTGAAATCCTTCGGTTGGTGCTTGCAGGGCGGACCAATAAGGCGATTGCCACGGAAATTTGCATTAGCGAGAAAACTGTGGAATTTCATCTGAATAAGATTTATACAAAAATCGGTATGCGCACGCGCATGCTGCCAGGAGTGTGGGCAATGCAGCGCGGCTTGGAAGTCGAAACCAGGAACAATCCTGGCTAGCGTGCATCTAGGATGAGTGTATGAGATGAAGTCTTCAGAGGAGTTGTCAAGTCGAACCAATACGGCGTGAGATATTGCCATGAGTAAGATAAATCATGTTATCCCAAGACAGTAATTCTCTTCTCGATTACGCGAAATCAAAGCTGATCCCAGAGGTGTTTGCGCATGCCGTCTGGCTACGTTTTTCAAAAAATGAAGCCCTGCACTCTGTTAGCGTGATCGATGATTTGTTCTGTGCAGCCAGAAGTCTTCAGACATCGGATCCGGGTACAGCTTGCCAGATCCTTCTGTTAGCCGCTGTCTGTCAAAACTGGGTTAACCAACATCACAATGCCTTACAAACAACTCATCAGGTGATGGATCTAGCTGCCGCAGCCAACCTGAAAAAAGAAATGATCTGGGCTAAGTGGGGAGCCTGTGCGATTTCTCTGCAACAAGGGAATTACGAAGAGGCGCTGCGATTTTTGGCGGATTTACAGGCTGCATTTGATCAGTCAAGGGAATGGATACTTGCAAATTTAATGGAGGTTCTCAGGCAGTCTTTGTTGCAGCCAATCAGTGTCCCTATAACGAAAAACTGGCAATCGCCGCGTACGCAGCCATTCGGGGACGCAATAGCTATGATCGTTGAAAGTTTGTATCACTGGGGACTGCCCTCGCAACTATCTGAGACGAGATCTGAAACAGTTCCTATCTCTTCGAACAACCAGATTGCTGCACATTTTACGCGGATCCAATCTTTTTTCTCAATCCAGTTCTGGCAGGGTCGCTGGCGGACGCTCATGCTGGCATTTCGAGGAGAGTTGAGATTCCAATGGTCAAAACACAATGCTCCTGCGACAAGAGGAGGGTTTTCTCTTTGGGAATCTATTGCCGGTTCATTGCATGAATCCTCAAGTAGGAGACAAGATGCTATGGAAATGAACGAAGTCCCTGCGCCAATCCGCCCCGTACTGTTGCCACCCACAGAAGCAATCGTTATTCCTCCAAAAACAAGTGATGGGGAAAAAGCGCTAAGTCTCATCTTTGAGCATAGAGAAGATAAAAGCTCCGAGCAGTCAACCACGCTCATACCGGTGATTGTCCATATGCTGGGAGCTTTCACGATAACCATTAATGACTTGACGTTGAAATTATCGTCTTCCCGTGGCGTATTGCTCCTGAAATATCTAATACTTCACCATAAACAGAATATCCCCCGGGAAGTACTTATGGATCTTTTCTGGCCGGACGCAGAGCCAGAGACCGCGCGAAATAATCTAAATGTCGCCTTGCATAGCCTGCGTCGAACTGTGCAGGCTCAAACTGCGATATCCCTAATCGTATTCGAGGATGGCGGCTATAGTCTCGCATCTAACTTGAAAATCTGGATTGATGTAGAAGAGTTCGAGCGATGTGTCCAAGCAGGTCAACGATTAGAAGGGAGAAATCAAACAAAAGCAGCGATAGCTGAGTATGAAGGAGCTGTGAGTCTTTATCAAGGTGATTTCCTTGAGCAAAATCCGTATGAAGAGTGGACAGTTCTTGATCGTGAACGTCTTCGGATCGCCTATCTCGACACGCTCGACCGTCTCAGCCAAATCTATTTTCAAGAAGCAAGCTACTCCGCCTGCCGTTCTGCATGCCAGCTCATCCTGGCTCGGGATCCTTGCCGTGAAGATGCTCATTGCCTATTGATGCGCTGTTACAGCCGCCAGAGACAGCCTCATCTTGCTTTGTATCAATATCAGATCTGTGTTGAGGCGCTCCGGGGAGAATTGCAGGTGGAACCCGCGCCGGAAACGACACAACTTTACAACCGCATCCGGCGCCGGGAGCAGGTTTAGATGAAAGATGCCCACTTAATAATAAGCGCTTGCAGATTAAGCGCGAAAAAACTGTGAATTAAGTGGAACAGGGTATTCTTCAGATGTCGTTGCAAGCCAGTATGGGCCCTAAGCTGGCAAAAAATAAATCTTTTAGTACACCTAGTGTAAAGGAGTTGATAAAATGGCTATCGAATGGCCCAATGGACCGGAATCAAGCACCATGACCGTGGAGGTACCAGACAATTGGCCCGCTCCACCTGCTGGTCCATCCACTATCCTTGTTGCCAGCGTACCTTTCAACATCAATATTGGTTGGACCGTCCCTTCACCATACAACATGACCATTGGAGGTTCTTTTCAGTTGAGGGCTTATGTTGAGAGCATTGGCCCCGGCCAAGAGCTGCAACTTGGACCTACTCTAAATGTGCCTGTAGTTGGCGGACAAATGAACTATACAGCGACCATCGCAATACCTGGAGGTACTCTATTGGGTGAAGGACAACTCTTCGGCGGGGCGCCAGTTTCCGGCGTTTATAAGATCATTGCTGTTCTTCAGCATCTGAATCCAGGTCCCACTTGGGTCTCTGGTTTTGCAGAGGAGAGTATAAGAATGTTCCTGAGCCCCTAAGCGCACGAATAGCTCGCAGCCGTTTGGGCCGGTCCTCCTAACATTTAGGAGGACCGGCCGTTCTTCGGGAATTATTTAAGATGATTGAAGCCAGATCACTATTGGTTGTTAAGCAGTGGTTTCCTCAGTCTGAGTAGCGAACGTCGAAGATATGCCTTTAGATTGTCTCCAGGCTGATTACAAATTCGTCGCCATCGCGATGAACGCGAACAAGATTATTCCGCGGGGAAGAGGTAATCCACATGGTGAGGAAGCAGTCTCGCACTCTTAACACCGTCCCATCAATACAGGCTGATGATTTCAGGTTAATTAAGGGCATCGGTCCCGCGCTTGCCGGAAGGCTTTATGACGCTGGGATATGCACCTATAAGCAACTGGGATTCCTATCACCTGCCAAACTAGCCGAACTCGTAACCGGTTTGTCAGTGAAACAGATTTCCAAGCAAGATTGGAGCGGCCAGGCGCGTAAACTGGCAACAAAAAAAACACGGCCTAATTTTCCCCAAAAAGATAGTCCTAAGCGATCCATTAGCCAGCACTATGAAAATTTTACAATTGAATTCCTTTTGGATGTAAAACATACAGTTCGTAGAACGCGCGTCGTGCATATCCAAAGTGGAGACGCCGATACATGGGCCGGCTGGGAAGCGAGGCAATTGGTTGACTTCCTCGCCCGGCATACAGGCGTCCGAGTGCCCGTCGAAAGATCGGAAAAGCAGGCCTATCAAGCAGCTCTTAACGGGGATATTCAGATTAGGAATAGTGAACTACAACCCATGGGGTCAGAGATAAGGGCTTCTTCCCTTCCATACACTGCCTCAGCCAGCCATGAAATACAGGTCAAGGAAACAGCCTCGTCTGCCTTACAATTCCCGGTAGCTGCTCCCCAGGCGAACATATTATGCATCCGCAAATTGGAAGTCCTGACACCGAGCTGTAATCACCCCGTTAATTTTCTCCGCCAGAATCAACCTTTTTTGGTTCGCCTTGCACTTGATCTTACTGGAGTGAGTGACCCAGACGATCTGCCTCTTATCTACAAAGCATCCGTCTTCGCCCGGCAGTTTGGAGGAACACGTCACTCGGTTGGCGAGGTTTTCTCAACCTCTAATTTCTCGAAAAGCGTCAACTTAGATATTCACGGAATCAATCTGCCACCCGGGACCTATCGGCTGGAAGCAATTGCAGAGATCAGGTACGACGAGACAACACTGTGGCCAGTAGCTAGTTTGAAAGGTGGCTTATTGCAGGTTCACTAATCGTCCCCATTCGCTAAATCATCGAGATCGACGTTTTCCAGCCATTGCATCCAGGGAGCGAGATAAGGATCATCTGCAGGTGGTTCTGGAGAGGATGACTGTTCGACCTCAGTACCTTGTGTAACACCGATTGATCCCATACGCAGACCACCTTTGCTGCCGCTGTGCGCGGCGTATATATCTCCCTGCTCCAGCACGATCTTTTTCCAAGGCTCCCACGTAATCGTCATCCGTCGTCCGCAAGTGGGACAAAACCATTCCTCCGCGCCGGAAGAATGTGTGTTCTCCAGTATCATTTCATGCCGTTGTTGATCCATTGAATCACTCCTAAACCAAATTTAATATTTAGAGTCCATAGGCTTGGTAAGATAAAAACATGACGCAGGAGGATGGTGTGGGTTACTATAGATCCCCATTCAGTATCGTAAGTATATGTTCCGACTGTCAATAATTTCTTGTTAGCCACTTTACTGGTTCAAAAACGGGAAACAGCAAATGGCTACCCGAAAGAAACAGACCTTGACTCATTATCCTAACTAACTGAGTAACAGTCAATCAGGGCTTGCCCTGTGCTGGTAGGGAAACCCTATAGAAGATAGGGGCATACTGTAGCAATCTAACTGTATTGCCGCTGCTTTACACAACACGCGGTTTTCAGCCGCGTGTTCTATTTTCCTGGATTAAAATCGAGCCTACATCAAAGTTGTTCCCAGGTAGGAATGCTATGGACATTAAGATTCGCCCTGCCACCCAGAAAGACCAGCAGACAATTGTCTCACTTATTAACCAGGCAAAGCTCAACCCTCGGAATTTACATTGGCAACACTTTCTCGTGGCGGAGAAGGATGGCAAAGTTGTTGGGATACGCCAGGTCAAGGTGTACGAAGATGGCACGCGGGAGGTGGCGTCCGGGTTTGTGCTGCCCGAGTACCGGCGGCAGGGAATCAGCGCGCAGTTGATGAAAACGCTGCTCAGCCGTGAAACAGGTCCGCTTTATACGATGGTCAATGAGAAGCGAGCGCCATACTATGAGCAGTTCGGATTCCGGCGTGTGGAGGTGAATCAGCTTCCTTCGGACTTTCGAAAGGAATATCGGCTCGGGCAAATCGTTACGACTCTGATGTCCATGTTCAGCAAAGAGCGGGTCCGGATCATCCCACTGAAAAGAGAGCCAGCATGACAACGATTGTGCGTACTCACAATATCCTTGTCAATGCTCCCCTGCAGTCCGTTTTCGATTACGTCTCGGATCTTACTCGTCACCCGGACTGGAGCGGAGGTGAATTGAAGATCGAAGCGATCACCCCCGGACCTGTTACTGTCGGTAAGGAATATCGTTCGCGCGGCGAGGTGGCAACCCAGAAAGATCGCCCGAACACCGTCCGCATTTCGAAGTATGAACCACCGTATGTCTTTGGCTTTGTCGCAAACGACCCGGATGCCGGCGATGTTTCACATGTGTTCACCTTCAAGGAACAGGATGGTGGTGTTTTCGTGGAACGAACCATGACACTATCCCTGAATCCGATCGTCGCAGTTCCGTTCGTATTGTTCGTCTATCCACTGATTGGCAGACCTTCGATGAATAAAGCGTTGGCAAAGCTTAAAGAGAGATTGGAAGCGCCCTAGACCGTGCGGAAGGAATGGGGAAAACCGGTGATTTTAACACTCGCAAAATTGAAACAAAAATTCGCGAATTTTCGTTCTTAATGCTATACTAATTTACGGAGTACTGTGTGTTGCGATCATCACTTGTTGGCAGAGGCATGTTCCTAGAGGGCTGCGTACGCTTCATCATTGATGACGTTCGCGTAATGTGAAATCACGATAAAGGAATACGTGTATGAATAAGCTCATCCGCAATTCTTTGACCTCAATCTTTGTGCTGGTTCTCTCTGCCTGCAATCTCTTCGGATCGCCCAACCAGGGGGTGTTCGAAAACTCGGTGCTCCGGCTGACCGTGCAAACTCAAAATAACGTAACCACATTCAGCCAGGCAGGCGAGACGATCAATTTCCAGTATGTCATTACAAATACAGGGACTCCGCCTCTTGCCGGCCCGGTCCTTGTAACCGATGCCCCGCGTCAGGTGGCTTGTCCAGAACTCAATACAGTTGGCAACCTGGATAATTATCTTGACCAGAATGAAACGATTAACTGTATGGCTGCTTATAGCGTGACCGAGTCGGATGTGACAACCGGGACGATTGTGAGCAATGCCGCAGCGACCGCGGGAAATATCACCTCGAACCAGGCAACACTCACCCTGAATCGGGGAGCTGCACCGCAGCCTTCCAACGTATTGACCTTATCCAAAACAGCCAGCTCACAAACCTATGGCGCGGCGAACCAAACCATTACCTATACCTTCACCATTACGAACACAGGACCCACTTCTCTGGGACCCGTACAGTTCATGATCACCGATACCAAGCTGGGTGCGCCCTTCCCCTGCGGACCCGCCGATTCCACACTCGCTTCTAATCAGAGCGTCACCTGCTCCAGAGATTATCTAACGACGTCGGCAGACATGTCCCTGGCGAACATCACAAACAGTGCAACTGCTTCCGGCGCCGGACAGACCTCTGCAGCCGCGACTGTGGTGGTTGTCAACCTTCTCGCGCCTGCTACATCAACCCCTTCTATACCGGCAACCGTCTCTCCCTCCTCCAACTTTGCTCCAGGCAGCACCATCCAACATCAAGTGGCTGTTGGAGAGTGGTTGATTCAGATCGTGCGCTGCTACGGCGCGACCTTTGATGAGGTGCGGAATGCGAATCCGCAGATCGCCGACCCGGACTTCATCCTGCCGGCTATGACTGTGACGGTACCCCGCATTGGCAGCAGCGGAAAGATTTACGGTCCGCCCTGTATTACGTTCCACACGGTGCAAAGCGGTGACACCTGGGCTTCTCTTGCCCAAAAATACAACGCCGATCTGGCAGTTCTACAGAAGGCAAATCCGGGTGGGCTTGTGGTCGGCAAGCAAGCCAAGATCCCATTGAATTCGGCAGGTGGAGGAGCCGTCGTCGTGACACCAGGTGCGACAACCACCGCGCCCACTGCTACCGGGAACGCGCCCACAGCCCAGCGGATCACATTCGACCCGGGTTCCAGCACAGCCTCGCGAATCGGTGTGATCAATCCTGGCGAACGGATTCAATACATCGTCAACGCCCCACAAGATCAGATGCTGACCATTACATTGACGGCTCCTGCGAATGAAGTCTCGCTTGGTGTGAATAACCCCAATGGTCTTGCCCTCAAGACCCCCGACTCTCTCTACACGTGGAGCACGGTCGTCACGACCGGCGGCGACCACACCATCAACCTTGCGAGCCTGACGGGAAATACCAGCAAATCCTATACCCTCACCGTGACATTATCGACCCCAACGACGCCAAATGCGCCTGAGGCGACGCTCACAGCCACGCCAGAAACGCCGATCAGTCCAGCTAGTTCCAATTCCGTCGACGGACCATAACCTACGTCCGTGCTCATCTACAATCCGTGCAGTAAACTGCACGGATTGTTCTTAAAAGAAAGACTGTCCCGCGCGAATCTTTGAGCGTTATACTTCCGCGGGTCCTGAGTCGGGAATGGAAGGAGAAAACAATGGAATTCCAAGATGTCGTTCTAAAGAGGCGGATGGTACGCAACTTTGCAGATAAGCCTGTGGACCCCGGGATCATTGACCGCATCCTGGAGATGACGCGCCATGCACCAAGCGCAGGCTTCACGCAGGGGCAATCGTTTGTCGTAGTGACCAGTTCGG
>DASSBC010000003.1:0-129780 GCA_035699125.1 Anaerolineales bacterium | reverse complement strand
CGTAGGGATACTTTCGCCAGGAAATTTCTGCTCCTCTATTGCCGATGCTCTCTTTCACTCGTAACTATCAGATCCATGCGACGATGCGGCACGCTGTAAGTATGCCCCATTCTTAAAATTAATGCAAGCCTGGGGGCATTTTTCAGTGAATTTACTCGTAAAAAAGAGGCAGACGATCCACGGGTTCTTCACGAAAACGATGGGCAGATAAGAGTGCCTGACGAGCCTCTGACAGTTTCTCTCTGTCATTGGCATGGATGGTAAATAGGGGCTCACCCTGTTCAACCCGATCACCCACCTTGTGGTGAATGACGAAACCAACGGCGTGATCGATAGGATCGGACTTACGCGCCCGCCCCGCCCCCAAAGCAACTGCCGCCTCCCCTACGATCCGCGCATGGATTTGAGAGAGGTAACCGTTTTGCGGCGATTTCACCGCTTCCACATATTCCGCCGGCGGAAATTTTGAGGTGTCATCCACATACGAGACATCGCCTCCCTGCGCGTCCACCAGCACCCGAAGTTTCTCAAACGCAGAACCATCGGCAATGGATTTTTCTGCCATGGCGCGTCCCTCTTCCAGGTTGTGGGCGCGTTTGCCCAATACCAGCAAATGCGCGCTGACGTGCAGGCAGTGACCAAGAAAATCCTCTGGGCCATTGTCTTTCAAGGTCTCCACTGCTTCGATCACTTCCAGCGCATTTCCCACTGCATTGCCCAGTGGCTGATTCATATCGGAAAGCAATGCCACGACATTTCGTCCCGCCAGTTGACCGATGTCCACCATCATATTCGCAAGCTGGCGCGCTTCCGCAAGAGTCTCCATGAACGCGCCCAGACCCACCTTTACATCTAAAAGGATTGCCTGCGCACCCGCCGCCAACTTCTTACACATGATGGATGAGGCGATCAACGGGATGGACTGCACTGTTCCGGTCACGTCGCGCAGGGCATAGAGCTTTCCATCTGCGGGAGCGAGGTCAAGTGTCTGCCCGGTCAACACGATACCTTTCTCTTTAAGCTGGTGCTTGAATTCTTCGGTCGTGAGGTCAACACGATACCCCGGAATGGATTCTAGCTTGTCGAGCGTGCCGCCGCTGAAGCCGAGTCCACGCCCGGACATTTTGCCGACAGGCAACCCGCACGCTGCAACGATGGGCAGGACGGCAATACTTGTCTTATCCCCCACGCCACCGGAGGAATGCTTATCCACTGCCAGATCGACTACATCGCTGAGGTCCAGCATGTGACCGGAATTTGCCATCGCCAGGGTCAGGTCAGTGGTTTCACGCGGCGTCATTCCATTGAGCACAATTGCCATGAGAAGCGCAGAGGCTTGATAATCGGTCACTTCCCCCGAAATGAAACTCTTGATGAAGTACTCGATTTCCGCGAGTGTAAGCTCACCCTTATCGCGTTTCTTGATAATAATATCGACAGCGCGCATGGAAATCTCCTTATGAGAGTCTGCGCGTGTATTGTATCGCGGGAAAGTACACAGGTAAACATGTAAAAGAAAACATGGCGACTTGTATACCTGCGTACCTGTCTACCTATGCATGTTACGTATTTTTCACCAGCTTATATCCATCTTTGGAGTCCTGCACCGTCCAGCCCAGGGCAGTGATTTGGTCACGCAGCTTGTCGGATTCCGCCCAATTCTTGTTTGCGCGCGCAAGGACCCGTTGTTCCACCAGGGCGATCACTTCCGTCGAGGGCTGGTCTTCTTCCAGCGGAGGGGTATTGCTGCACATTTCCCACACCGGCGCAGGAATATCTCTGTCAAGGGGATCGGGAATCTGAAACTCTCCCAATTCCTCAAGCGGAAATTTGGAGCCGGACGGGAACATCTCCGGGTTGCCTCCGCGCACCAACGACACGGAGCTGACGCCGCTCACCTCACACTTCCCGGACTCGAAGTCCACGATCAGACCGGTGTGCTCATCCAGTCCGATGATTTCGTTTTCGTCCGGGACGAGCTCGGACCACTCGGCAAAGCGCTCCATGCCGATGAAACAGCGACTGGTGTCCAGGTCGACGCCGCCGTCTGCATTGTTCCAGTGAGGGATGAAAGACACATGTAGTCCGAAGTCAGAAAAAAGATCGAGTCCATCGACCCTGTGCACATCCTGCCCCACTTTGTAAATTTCATAAACCGGCAGGGCATGAGCGCCGATGGAAATGGTTGCCGCCGAGGCA
This sequence comes from Anaerolineales bacterium, assembly GCA_035699125.1. Lineage (GTDB taxonomy): Bacteria > Chloroflexota > Anaerolineae > Anaerolineales > Villigracilaceae > Defluviilinea. The sequence continues at coordinate 127,581 of DASSBC010000003.1, read as the reverse complement.
AACACGAGCGTCGCGCCGAGACGGTGTCGCGCCCGAATGATATTCCATGCCAAAGTATCTTTCAACTGCCGGATGGCATACGTGGGACTGCCGGGGCCCATGAAGATCAGGTTGGCGTAGAGCAGCGGCTTAACGATCTCCGGGTCATTCGGGCTAAACGCCGAATCCTTTTTCCGCGCGGCGATAATTTCAATAACCGGATCATAGTTTTGCAGGCGTGTCTTCATAAAATCCCCGACACGTCCCACAACCTGGGCGGAATTCAATTCAAAACCGGCGGGAGTCTCCATTAATGCGATGCGAATCGGCTCCTTGATGTTGCGCGCTAGCGCCTCAAAAATGCGCCCGCCCGCGAGAGATGTTTCGCCAGACCCGAGAAAGGCGATCTGTCCAAGTGCCATGTTCATCTCCTGTAAAGAATGATGCGTTAACGTTGGGACGCGGCGTTAAGGGCATCTATTACATGCAGCAGTTCTTCGTTAGAGGGGATATCCGACATCGATTTGCCATAATGCACAAAACGGATCTAGCCTTTTGCGTCGATTACACAGTTCAAGGGCATCCATTTAGATTTCCCTGCACATCCTTCCGCTCAAAATCAGGAGCGAAATCCCCCCGCGCCATCCATGTACTCATTTTGAACCAATTGTTTTGCCTTGGACCAAATGTCGTCAAACATCCTGGCGGTGAGTCTTCCTGTCAACGTGTTTTGCTGGCTCGGGTGGTAGGAGCATAGAATCCAAGTTCCGTTATCCAACGGATATAGAGCGCCATGCCCGAACTTCCACCCGCGGTTGCGGACGGAGAGGATTCGCAGGAGCCTGTCGAATGCAATGCTCCCTAAACAGACGATGACTTTGGGTTTCAAGAGTTGCAGCGTCCGCTCCAGATAAGGTTGGCAATTTTCCAGTTCCTCGCGCGCCGGCTTATTATCTGGCGGCACGCAGTGGGCGACGGCACAAATGTACAGATCCTTAAGTATCAGCCCATCGCCTCGCGATTCTGCGAGGGGTTGGTTGGCAAACCCGGCGCGGTACAATGCCGGATACAAAAAACCTCCTGACGCATCGCCCGTAAACACACGTCCGGTGCGGTTCGAGCCATGCGCGCCCGGGGCTAGCCCAACGACTAGCACGCGTGCATTGGAGTCGCCAAAGCCAGGAACGGCTTTGCCCCAGTATTCTTGGTCTCGATACGCCTTACGCTTCACGCGCGCCACTTCCTCTCGCCAGGCAACGAGGCGCTGACATTTATAGCAGGAGATGATCTCCTGATTGATTTGTTCTAGCTGAGATTCGTTTGTCATTTTCTCTATCATCGGGTGTTAAGTTGAAATCTAATTCTACCTGACCTGCACTAGAGAATGAGCATCGCGTCCCCAAAGGAATAGAAGCGATAACCTTCATTAATGGCAGCATCGTACGTTTCTAATATCTTTTCCCGTCCTGCAAACGCGCTGACCAGCATCAGCAACGTAGATTTGGGCAAATGGAAATTGGTGATCATCGCGTCGACAACTTTGAACTCATAGCCAGGGAGAATGTAGAGGGAAGTTGGACCGACGTAAGGCGGAACGGCATTCCGCCCTACTTGCGCTGCGGATTCAAGCGTTCTCACCGACGTTGTTCCCACCGCAATCACCCTCCCACCTGCTTGCTTTGTCTGATGGATCAAATCAGCAGTTTCCTGTGAAAGCTCGCACCACTCTGTATGGATTTTGTGTGCTTGCGGGTTCTCTTCTGTGACCGGGGCAAAAGTGTCTAAACCGACATGCAGCGTGACATAGGCGATCCTGATACCTTTCCCGTGCAACTCTTGCAATAATTGTGGCGTGAAATGGAGTCCGGCTGTCGGCGCGGCGGCGGAACCGGGTTCCTTGGCATACACTGTCTGATATCGTTCCGGGTCGCTCAGCGTTTCATGAATATAGGGCGGCAGAGGCACGTTGCCCACTTTTGAAAAATAGGGCTCGATGGGTTCCGAAAATCGAATGAGACGTTCTGAACCCTCTAATAACTCAATAATTTCCGCTGACGGTCCGTCTTCTACTCGAATTGATTTGCCTACACGCAGACCCTTTCCGCCTACCAGCGCTTCCCAGGTCCGTTCCTCGCGGCGACGCAGCAGGAGGATTTCTACACGCCCACCTGTGTCTTTACGGGCGTAAATACGTGCTGGGATGACACGAGTTTGGTTCAAAACAAGTACATCTCCCGCGCGCAAATAATCGCCGATGTCGCGAAAGATGCGGTCTTCGATCTCCCCTGTTTCGCGATGCAAAACCAGCAAACGCGACGAATCGCGCGGCTCGGCAGGAGTCTGCGCAATGGAAGATTCGGGGAGGTTGTAGTCGAAGTCGGATGTTTTCACGAACTGTAGTGAGGGCTTAAGCCGTTATCAATGCATAGCGACTACCAGCTATTTCGGTCGAACGTTATCGATTGAAAAATCGAATAATGATATTCAAGAGAATGGTGAGCAGAATCGAAAGCAGGCAGGATGTCACAATCGGAAAATAAAACGCTCCGCTGCCTCGTTCGATGCGGATATCACCCGGCAATCTTCCAATAGGAATTCCCATCCTTGAAGCCAGATACACGCCCCCACCGATCAAGATCAACACAATGCCGCCAAGCACCAACCAACGAGCAATATTTTCCATAATCCCGGTTCCTGGTTTAAGAGTTCAACGTTGAACGTCAAACCCTCAAACTTTACACATTACAACAGTCGCTGCTGTCCTTCCTCTTTCCAATCCATTTTTAAGTGCTTGTATGCGGATTTTGTTGCGATGCGTCCCTGAGCGGTGCGGTCGAGGAAGCCAAGCTGAAGGAGATAAGGCTCGACCACGTCCATGATCGTATCCTGCTCCTCGCTAATCGAAGCGGCGATCGTGTTCAAGCCCACGGGTCCGCCGCCGTATTTTTGGATGATCGTCTTGAGCACGCGCCGGTCGATGTCGTCCAAGCCAAGGGGGTCCACCTGCAGGAGGTCAAGTGCTTCCCTTGCGATCTCGGCGGTGATTCTTCCATCCGCGCGAACCTGTGCATAATCACGCACACGGCGCAGGAGACGGAGAGCCACGCGCGGCGTCCCTCGAGCACGGCGACCGATCTCTTCCACGCCACCGGGTTCCACCTCCACCTTCAACATGCTTGCCGCTCTCTGAACGATGGACTTCATTGCTTCCAGGTCGTAATAGTCCAAACGATAGACGGCGCCAAAACGTGCGCGCAACGGCGCCGTGACGAGTGCCAGCCGCGTCGTCGCGCCGACGACCGTAAAACGCGGCAGCTTCAGGCGGATCGAGCGCGCCGAGGGACCTTTGCCGATCACAATGTCCAGAGCGAAATCCTCCATCGCCGGGTAAAGCACTTCTTCCACCGCCCGCCCGAGGCGGTGAACTTCGTCGATGAAAAGCACATCTCCTGCGCGCAGGTTGGTAAGGATGGCAGCCAGATCTCCGGCGCGCTCGATAGCAGGACCCGCCGTCACTTTGACATTGACCCCCATCTCGTTGCCAAGAACATGTGCCAGAGTCGTCTTCCCCAAGCCGGGAGGACCATAAAACAGGACGTGATCCAATGATTCGCCACGCTTGCGTGCAGCCCCAATCAAGATGGCAAGGTTTTCCTTGACTTGATTTTGCCCGATCAGGTCCGATAATTTTTGCGGGCGCAGCGCGTTATCGACACGGTCGTCGGGTTTAGATTCCGGGTCTAAAGGACGAGGCCGCCCTTTTGGAGTGTCAGTGGTCATATGTTCTATTATACCGTTGGAAATGTCGTTGCGAGGAGCGAAGCGACGAAGCAATCTCGTGCCAGGAGAGTACGTCAGGCTGGCAGCCAGACTCTCATGATTTGGCGGGTTCACAACTTGCCCTACTTTTCACAGCCGTTAAATTGAGCAGGGATGACAACGTACGTCATCCCTGCTGTTTACTCGTTGGCAGTCTGGCGATCTTTGTCTACCGACTTTAGACCCATGACTTTGCGTCACTACGTTTCCGTAGTTTTGCTTTTCGGTTAGCTGGTCGGTCGTGACTAGCAGTACAGATTTGCATGACTAGTTTTAGACACCTGGCTTTGCGTCACCGTCTTTCGGCGGTTTTGCTATTTTCGGCAGTCTGGCGATCTATTTAGTTATTATTCATAACTAATTTTAGACCCATAACTTTGCGTCCCTAGATTTCTCACAGGTTTGCTTTTTTAACCGAGTGGATTCCATTATCGCGCAAAAATTTTTAAAATTCAATAGGTGATATCCCTATTTTGGGTTTTCTAATTATTTCCTAATTCATGCCTGAGAAGAGAACTCCTTCCAAAGTTTTTCGATCTTTCTTTGCCTACTCGTACGCAAGGACTTCCCGGATAGTAAGCCGGGCTGCGTTACGCGCAGGCAAGATACTCGCCAGGGCAGATAGAGCCAGGACCAATCCCAGCCAGATGGCATACCCTGTATAGGTAAATACAACGTCAATCGGGGTTTGGAACACAGCCAGGCTCACAATCGTCGAAAGCAGATATGTGAACGGAATGGAAAGAACAACCGCCAGCCCAAACGAGATCATGCCGATAAACACACCCTCGGCGATCACCGTCCGCATGACGGCTCGGTCGTCCGCGCCAATAGCGCGCATGATCCCAATCTCACGCGTACGCTCCAGCACATTCATACCCATGGTTCCGGTTAAGCCCATCGAGCCGACAACCGCAGTCAGGATCGCCATGATCAGCAGGAACACCACCAGGGTGTCGAGGCTCTCGACCGCGGTATCCAGCGAGGCGCGTCCGGCTTCGGCGATTCGTACCTTGAAGCCCCGATCACGTAAGTATTTATCCAGCTCTTCTGCCTTTGCGTCCTGATAGGGGCGGTCGTGCCGGTCTGTGACGAGACGGAACGAGAAGGCACGGTTGACGAGATGATTCACCCGCGAGACATATTCATATGGGGCATACGCCAGGACTCCCTCACGAGCTACGAACTTAAAAATCCCAACGACCTCCCAACTCTCGTCACGACCGTCAATCCTTAGATTCAAATAGTCGCCTGGTTTCAGGTTGGGATAATACTCCAGTGCGTTCTCGCTGACTGCCAGCTTGCGTACATCCCCCGCCTGAATCCAGCGCCCCGCGATCAGGATCGGCTCGATCAGTTGGCTATCTGCCGGTGGACCAAAGATGTTGATATTTTCGAGCACTTGCTCCTGCTCATCGAGCACTTCTCCGCTGATAAACTGCCAACCCTCCACGCGTTGGACGCCGGCGATGCTCCTCACCCTTTGATCGATCTCGATTAGACGATAAGGACGTTCAAAATCGAGCGAGACATCAGCGACGAAATAGTTCCCAATCTGATCCATATAGTCATGCAATGTGACACGCACATTAAACACGGCGATAAAGATCGCGCCGCCCATCGTGAGGGTAAACAACGTCAGCGCCAGGCGGCTCTTTCGCCGGAACGTGTTGCGCAGGGAAATCACAAACGGACGCGGCATATGGATTCCGCGCTTCGAAAGGATACGCGTCGCCTGGACTTGAATCCAATCGAACCCAGAATGCCGCTTTTCTCCCGCCTGAGACGAGACCTCATCTCCAGCCAATCCTCCGCTCAGGGCGCGCATCACCGTAATGCGTGACCCGTTAATGACAGGAACAAAACCTGCAATGAGAGGGACGAGCAAGCCCACCAGAATCTGCACGGCTAACGCCATCGGAACAATACGATACCCAAGTAAATTAAAATTAAGCTCACCCGCTAGAAATAACGCCAGTCCATAGGCGCCCTGCCCACCCAGCGGAATCGCAAGAAGCAGCGCCAGGAGGCCAAACGCCATGATGAGAGTGAGATACATCGAGAATACCTGCCGCCTTTGTCCTCCAACCAATTTGATCACACCGATATACCGCAGGTGCTGGGTCAACAATGCATTCAATGTGTTAGCGATTAAGGAGCTGGACAAGAACACAATCAGGATTCCCAGGGCCATCAGAATTCCCAGAATCGCATTGATCGTGTCGGCAAGCGGATGTTCGTGCGTTTCTGAAAAACGCAGACGAATGACGATGCTCCCGTTCTTCTCTAGCTTATCCTTCAATTGCGCACCCATGTCGCGGATGTGGGAAATTTCGTCGCCGCCTTCGGAGAGAGTTACCAGGGCGCGGTTGAAGGAACGGGGCTGCCCTAACGTTTGCAGCGTGTCCATCGTGATATAGGCAGAGGGAGAGGCAAGGAAATCGCCTGCACTCGCTGCCGTATCCTGAACGATGCCAACGACGGGCAGAGTTCGGGTGGAACCGTCGGGGAGCTGGAACTCCAGCAATTCCCCCGTGCCTGTGTCGATATGTTGAAGCACGTCCTGTTCGAGCAGGACCTCGCGTTTCTCCGGAAGCGTCCGTCCTTCCACCGGATTCAACAAGTTGATTTCGTTCTGCTCAAAATCCTCAAAGGCAATCATGTCGAGGGTAGTCCAGTTTCCGGTACCGGGCACACGCACACGAATATTGAACACCCGCCGCCCTTCCGCAGCTTCCACGCCGCGCTGGTTGCGAATCATCTCCAGAGTATCTTCCTCGAAGTCCGTCATGCGCAGCTCCACGTTGGCGGGTTTGTTCGCCGAATAGGAGACGCTCATATCGTTGGAAATAATTTGATACGCGCCCGCAATCACACCAATGGAAAATACACCCACTGCAATGGAAAGGACGACCAGCAGCGTGCGTGCCTTGTTATCCCAGAGATCGTGAATGACTTTCCGCCAGCGAGGTTTCATGCAATTTCCGATTTTCGAGTTTCGATGTGCGAGCTTCGACTATCTCCAACAATTAACCCATCGGCAATCGTGATATTGCGGGTGGTGCGCGAGGTTAACGATGGGTCATGCGTGACCATGAGTACGGTCTTGCCGCGCCGGGATAATTCCTCGAATAGATCAATGATGGCGTTCGCCGATCGTGAATCGAGATTCCCCGTCGGCTCATCGGCAACGAGCAGGGGCGGGTCGCATGCCATAGCACGCGCAATCGCGGCGAGCTGCTGCTGCCCTGTCGAAACCAGGGCAGGCAGTTTGTTAGCAAATGGTTCCAAGCCAACCAGCTTGAGCATCTGCATGGCGTGCTCGGGACGTTCCTCAAATTCGTACAGATCGGCAAAATCCATCGAGAGCATCACGTTCTCGAGCAGAGTGAGCATGGGGAGCAGTTGAAAGAATTGGAAGACGATCCCTAAATTCCTGCCACGCCAGCGGGAGCGCTGGCTTTCCGTCACACCCGTGTAAATATCCATACCGTTGATGACCATGCGCCCCTGTGTGGGATGGTCAATGCCAGTGATCATATTCAACAGGGTGGATTTTCCACTGCCCGATTTACCGACCAGCGACACAAACTCGCCGCGATAAATGGTCAGGTTGATTCCCTTCAGAACCGTCACCTCGCCCGCAGCATTCTTGAACGTCTTCACGATGCCTTGCATATCGATCATCGCTTCTGGCGCGGACACAGGTAATTGAACAATGTCTTTTTGCGGCTTAGGGAGCAAATGGTTCATTGACTTTCTCTTGCCCTGCCGTCACATCTGATCCCTGCAAAGTTCGTAAGTCCCCATCCGTGATTTCCAGCGTGCGCGTGAAGCGCGAGTTAAGTGACACATCATGGGTCACCATAAGGATTGTTTTCCCCTGCTCGGAAACGAGGTGCTCGAAGACCTCAAAGATATGTTCCGCCGTCACCGAATCCAGGCTGCCGGTCGGCTCGTCGGCGACAAGGAGGGGAGGGTCATTTGCCAATGCCCGCGCAATCGCGACGCGTTGCTGCTGCCCCCCAGAGATTTGTGAGGGATATTTATCCGCGTGGCCTTCGATCTCCATGAGGCGCAATAATTCGTGGGCACGGGCGCGCGACGCCTTCGGGTGAAACGTCCCGGACAAATCCATGGGCAGCATAATATTTTCGATCAGCGTCAGCATGGGTAACAACTGAAAGGATTGGTACACCACACCCAGCGTGCGACCACGCCAGTGCGCTATCTCATCCTCTTTCATACTGTGAATGGAGACGGGAGAACCGTTTGTATTCAGGATGACTTCGCCGGAAGTCAGATGATCTACGCCTGTAATCATATTCATGAGCGTGGATTTCCCCGCGCCTGATTTGCCAACGATACCGACAAACTCACCTCTCTTCACCTGCAGATTAATCCCTTTCAACGCGTGGAATTCACCTGCCGCCGTGGTGTAGACCTTTACCACATTGCGCATTTCAATAAGAGATGGAGCGGCAGGATGAAGTTGCATGGTCGCTTGCTCTATTATTTTTCGGGATAACTTTCTCATGCTTGGATCCAAACACACAAAAAACGGTCGCCGAGGCAACCGTTTGATGATGTGCCATATTTAATTAAGGATTTTACACGTTTCCCTTAATTGTGACGAATTTCCTAATTCTGTATTTATGACGCGCGAAACAGATATTTGAACAAGAAAGCCTGCGCACCGACATACTCAGGCTGTTCTACAGATAGAAATGATCTCGCGCTTACCGCCGGATTTTTTGAAGCTCTGGGTGCATTTTAAAGTTGTGCGATTCAAACTCTTCCTCAGCGCTGAAATATTCCTGGCAATGCTCGCAGGTATAGCGGGAATGAATCCTGCGATTATGCTGTTCCCATTCCAACTGATTGTCGAATGTTGCGCCACACTCCTCACAGCGATATCCCTGGGGTGTTTCAACCATAGAGTCCTTCTCCTTTCTGCGTCATGAGCAGCCTGAGGACCAGTGATTCGCGAACCAATTGGCGCCCAGGCTGCCTCTGATATGTTGAAAGAGCCAATTTCGGCTAACTCCTTGGTGCTCTTTCCTCTTCCGGGTGCGCGACGCGGTTGTGGACCTCTAACTCATTCTCTGAATGAAATACCTGTCCGCATGCCTCGCATGTATATCGGGAATGCATGCTCCGATTGTGCTCTTCCAGCGCGGCTTGACTATTAAAAGTTGCACCGCATTCCTGGCACTTGTACTGATTCAGGTTCATCCGATTTCTCCTTTCGGCATTTCTCACTTACCTTAACCACAAAACCAGGTGCCAATCTATTGATAGTCTGTTTAACGAGAGGCACAAAATGACGTTACCGATAAGGATTAAGGAAAGTTTATAAAATTCTTATCAGCATCCTTAATCCTTTTCTTAGTAAAATGCAATGCAACGGGCAGGTTCGGTGTCAAAAATTACGTGACGGACTATAATCAATACATCCCGGTTCGGAGGACATCATGTCAAACGTATACGCATCTCATCACCCGCTGGTTGCCCATAAACTTTCCCGCCTGCGAGACAAAAACACTGAGCCGAAAAAATTCCGCGAGCTGGTGCGTGAGATCGCTGCATTGTTGGCGTATGAAGCAACAGCCGACCTGACAGTCACACCGCGTGAGCTCGAAACACCGCTTGCGAAAATGATGGGCGCGGAACTGCAGGAAAAGATCGGGCTTGTCCCCATCCTGCGCGCCGGGTTAGGCATGGTGGAGGGGGTCTGGGGGCTGATGCCCAGCGCAGAGGTCTGGCATATTGGACTGTATCGTGATGAGCATACGCTGAAGCCGGTGGAGTATTACAACAAGCTGCCTATCGAGCCGCGCGCCTCGGTCTGTCTCATTTTGGACCCGATGCTCGCCACAGGCGGGTCCGCCACAGCCACAGCGGAGATCCTCAAGCGTTGGGGGGTGAAGCGGATCAAGTTCGTCGGTCTGATTGCCGCGCCCGAAGGGATCAACGCTATGCAAACCGCACACCCTGAGATTGATATCCACATCGGCGCGATCGACGACCATCTCAACGAGCGCGCTTACATTGTGCCCGGGCTGGGGGATGCGGGGGATCGGCAGTTTGGGACGGGGTAGATTTTATGATCGGTAATTGGTGATTGGTAATTCGTGAAAGGAGTGAGATATGAACTATATGCTAATTCCACCACGGGAACCGCAGCAAAATCCGGTTCGTCTGCCGATGGTATACGTGGGAAAACCGGTGAAATGGGAATACAAACAAATCGTCCGCAATCTGGAGAGTGAACAGCCGCTGGACGAGAATGAATTGAATGCTCTCGGCGAAGAAGGCTGGGACCTCTCTGGAATAGCTCAGCAGCCACCGCTTGCCTATTTTTACTTCAAGCGACAGGTTGAAAAGTAAAATCTTGCTACACTGATGAAGGCAATGATTCTGGAGGCCCTTGGGGATGTGACAGCAGTGGATACGCCCCTCAGGCTGGTTCAACACGCAGAGCCGACCCTCCGTCCAGGAGAGGTCCTACTACGCGTCACCAGATGCGGGGTCTGCCACACGGAGTTGGATGAGATCGAAGGACGCACCCCTCCCCCGAACCTTCCAGTCATTTTGGGGCATCAGGTAGTGGGAACAGTGGAAGGAGGTATTGAAGGTTTCAGTCGCTTATCAGTTGCCAGAACGGTTCAAGACATTACTACAAGTCAGCGCGTTGGCGTCTCGTGGATCGCGTCTGCCTGTGGGCATTGCCAGTATTGCCTGTCAGGACAGGAGAATCTTTGTCCCGAATTCAAAGCGACGGGTCGCGACATTAACGGCGGCTACGCGGAGTATATGACCGTCCGTGCGGATTTTGTGCACCCCATCCCTGATGCGCTCTCCGATTCGGAAGCAGCGCCGTTGTTATGCGCCGGAGCCGTGGGCTACCGCGCTCTGAAGTTATGCAATTTACAGAATGGTCAATCGTTAGGGCTGATGGGGTTTGGCGGGTCGAATCACCTTGTCTTGAAAGTTTCAAAACATAAATACCCAAATTCAAATATCTTTGTGTTTACCAGAAACCCGCTGGAACGTGAATTCGCCCTCTCGTTGGGTGCTGCCTGGGCGGGAAAAGTCGACGCGACTCCGCCAGACGAGTTAGATGCGATCATCGACACCACACCAGTCTGGGGTCCGGACGTGCATGCGTTGAAACGGCTTCGACCAGGCGGACGGCTTGTGATCAATGCCATTCGTAAAGAGGAAGCGGATAAGGAAACTCTCTTAGGTTTAGATTATGCGTCCCAGTTATGGATGGAAAAAGAGATCAAATCCGTTGCGAATGTGACTCGTGCAGATGTGCGCGAGTTTTTAGCATTGGCAGCAGAAGCAAATATCAAACCTGAATACCAGGAATATGATCTGGAGAATGCCAATCAGGCGTTGCTCGAATTAAGGCAGGGAAAAATCCGCGGAGCGAAGGTACTGCGCATATGACTCTGCAAAGTGACCCCGAACGCAAGGAATCAAAACACTTGCATAAATTCGCGGATTTTACGGGCAAGCGCGTGCTGGAGGTCGGCTGCGGCGAAGGGCGGATGACCTGGCAGTATACAAAAGAGACCCACACGACCATCGGCATTGACCTGGATACAGGTGCCTTGCGAGTCGCAAGGGCTGACAGAGCGTCTGATCTTGAACACAACGTTCTCTTCACAGCCTCGGCTTCAGAATATTTGCCCTTTTCCAAAGAGACCTTTGATATTGCGATTCTTGCCTGGTCCCTCTGATGTATCGAGCATGAGGGTATGGTTCATACCCTGGCTGAAATTCGACGTGTTCTTGTCCCAAACGGACTCCTGATCGATATCCGTCCTCTTATGGACCGCTGGCAAATCGAAGTGACCTCTATGCGCGAGATCCGCCAGACGGGCAGGGTGCAGGATTTCCCGGTCGGGCTGGCAGATGACGAAGCTGCCAACCATGCCATTGCTCAGGCTTCGGCAAACGGATGGTTTTCTGGCGGCAACCAGGAATATTTTCCATACTGCTACTCCTGGGATACCCCCGCTGAAATGGAAGAATGGATCGATACGGAGTGGGAGGACTTCGTCGCTCTGGATGAAGAGACCAAACGAGTGACGCGTTCCGCCTGGGCGCTCGGTGACGCCGACGCCCGCGTCCGCCTGCAGGTGAAGATGTTAATCGCACGATGGAATGTGCTGAAAGGCTCATGACTTATCAGAGTTGAGTACCTGCGAATATGACCAAAGCAACATCTCAACGCATCACCCGGCGTAACTTTTTGCAGTTTCTGCTTGCCACCGGCGCCGGTGCTCTTGCCGTGGGCGTATTACGTGCTCTCAATTCTCCGGACTCTCTTCATCCCAGGGCGCGTTCTCTCATCAAGAATATTATCTTCTTCACGCAGGAGAACCATTCCTTCGACAGCCTTTTTGCGTTCTTCCCCGGCGCGGACGGACAATATGCCGGCAAGGACTGCCCGGACTCTCTTCAGAAGGATCCGCCTCATCTGCACAGCGATGCCTTTCAACCGGACGGGGCAACGTCTGACGAGGCGCGCTGCTCTTATTCCGAAGCCGATGCTCCCAATTACTGGGAGGCTGCGCGCGCCTTCACGTTATGCGATAACTACTATGGCGATGTACGCGGTCCATCGTTCCCGAATTTCTTAATGATGATCTCCGGGCAAACACCTCTTCTTGGTCCGGGTTCGCCTGCTCACGTTTGCCCAAACTTTTGCCTGGATATCGAAGTGCTGCCGAATCGACTGGAGGAACGCGGACTCACCTGGCGCGACTACGGCGGCACCTTTACCAGTATTCAAAGCCTGTTCGGTCACCCCGAGATCAAGGATTTTCAGGACGAGCAATTCTTTGAGGATGCTGCGCGCGGAGCACTCCCGAACGTGGCATGGCTCAATTCCGGGTTCCTGCATAATGGCAATGTCAAGAGCGGACATCCACCGTTCAGTTTATGCGTCGGGGAAAACTATGCAGTAGAAGTTTTGAATGCGGTCATGAACGGTCCGCAGTGGCAGAATACTGCTCTCTTTTTACTTTGGGACGAATGGGGCGGGTTTTATGATCACGTCAAGCCCCCAGTGGCGGAACGCTGGGAGGATGGAAGTCCATATCGGTACGGGCATCGCGCGCCCTGTATCGTGCTCAGCCCTTATGCGCGCCCGGGATATGTGTCACACACACTATATTCGCACGTGAGTCTGCTGCGCTTCGCCGAAACCATTTTCGATCTGGAACCGTTGACAGAACGGGACGCAACGGCGCATACCATGCTGGATTGTTTTGATTTCGACCAACCCCCTTTGCCACCCATCTCACTTGTACCGCGTGAATGCCCTGTTTAGTAGAGGTGGGATTCAAATTCGCAAACCAGATTTTGTATCGAAGAAGTACAAGCGCTCAGGGGCAAGGCGGGCGCGGACCCGCTGTCCGATTTGAAAATTCCTATCCAAAGACGAGAGCGCTAAGTACGTCCAGAGTCCGGTGCGGAGTTGAACTGTCTGAGTGCGGTGGACGTAATCGGGCTCGAACGATTCCACCGCCGCCGGCAATTCAATTCCGTTTGTCGAAGTCTCCGCCGCCGAGATGTCCACTGCCTCCTGCCGCATCGCCAACGTTACAGGTTGGCCCTCTTGGACGAGACGACTCACACGCGCAGGGAGAGGGATTTGAAATTCACCCAGAATCAGCCTGTCACCAGACACGGAGCCACCTGAGAGCAGACTCATCGGCGGCAACCCTAAAAATCCCGCGACGAAGGAATTGACAGGGCTATCCATAATTTCCTGATACGTTCCCACCTGCTCTACACGACCCTGGTGCATGATCACGATCTGGTCGGCGAGAGCAATAGCCTCCACCTGGTCATGAGTGACATACAGGCTGGTGATGCTGAACCGGCGGAGCAGGCGCTTGATCTCCGAGCGCGTCTGCACTCGTAATTTGGCATCAAGGTTCGAAAGAGGCTCATCCAGCAGAAGCAAGCGCGGTGCCCGGACAATCGCACGCGCGATCGCGACACGTTGTTTCTCACCGCCGGAAAGCGTACCAATCCTGCGCGGTAGCAATTTGTTGAAACCAATCCCCATCAGATCGGAGGTGTACTGAATACGAGCACGGGTTTCCTCATCAGGGACCTTGTTCACCCGGAAGAAAAACGACAGATTGCCCCGGCTGTTGAAGTTCGGGTACAGGGCATATCCCTGAAAGACCATGCCAATTTCGCGGTCTTTGGGTTCGATGGTTTGCACATCCTGCCCGTCGTACAGCACTTTGCCCGAATACTCCTTATTGAGGCCGGCGATCACCCGCAACAATGTGCTCTTTCCACAACCCGACGGACCTACAACGACAAACGTCCTTCCGTTGGGAATCTTTAAATTCACACGATCCAGTGCCACTACACCTTTACCAGCCTTTGCGGGGAGATCCTCTCGCATGCGGTCTTTCTCAATTCTGAGCAGACGATCGACCGGGTCCTGCTTGGGGGCATCATATGTTAAGCTGACATCTATAAGTTCTATCTTCGCCATTATTTCCTTCCATCAGTAACGCGGATTGTAACACCAGCCTACCGAATAAAATCTCAGGGAAACCCATCAAATGCTATACTTAACTGCAAAGGAGAACAGCAATGCTACAGGCACTCTATCTATCGATGGCAGAGCTCGAAGCAGGCTTGGATGATATCCGTCAGGCGCCCAAAGATCACGGCACGCTGAAAATGATCGTGTGTAGACCCGATGTGGATGAGAGGGTCGTGTTGCATGAAGGCAGGCTTGACCTTATAGAAGGTCTGGTGGGTGATAGTTGGAAAACCCGCGGCACTCGGCACACACCAGATGGACTGGCAAACCTCTACGCACAAATCACTGTAATGAATGCGCGTGCTACGGCGCTACTCGCACAGACAGCGGACCGATGGGCGTTGGCGGGAGATCAGCTGTATGTGGACTTTGATCTGAGTGAAGACAATGTCCCTCCGGGCACCCAGCTTGCGATCGGTTCCGCAATACTGGTGGTATCTGCTCAACCCCACTCTGGCTGCAAAAAGTTTTCAGACCGATTCGGTGTGGAAGCGATGAGATTCGTCAATTCGCCCGAGGGGAAACGACTCCATCTACGTGGCATCAATGCAAAGGTGGTTCAGCCGGGTAGCATCCATACTGGGGATGTGGTAACAAAGATCGATGGCGCAGTCCAATAAAATTAGCGTCTACCTGGAAGTGGGGCAGAAGCGAACTTTTGCCGGCGCCGTAGGTTGGCCCGGCTGGTGCCGCAGCGGACGGGACGAAGGATCCGCCCTGCAGGCTCTGCTTGACTACGGACCCCGTTATGCTCTTGTTCTTCGCAATGCGCGGCTTGGGTTCAAGGCACCTGGTGATGTTTCTTCCTTTGTCGTCAGCGAACGCATCAAGGGTAACGCCACGACGGACTTTGGCGCGCCGGGGATCGCGCCGTCCATTGATGCCGCACAGGTCAAAGCGGAAGAAGTACGCTCCTTCGAAAAGATAGTGAATGCCTGCTGGCGGGCATTTGATAAGAGTATGAAAACAGCCGGAGGACTGTCACTGCGCACGGGCTCGCGTGGCGGCGGTCGCCAGCTTGAGGGGATCGTTGAGCACGTTCTGATGGCAAATGAGGGGTACTTGAATTCCGTTGGCTGGAAGTTTCAGCGCGGCGAGCAAGGCGATCTGGATCAACAACTCGAAGAAACGCGACAGGCAGTCCTTAAAGCACTCGGGGCCTCGGCGCGCGGCGAAATCCCTGCGAAGGGACCGCGCGGCGGCACGCGCTGGACGGCGCGCTATTTCGTCCGGCGCGTCGCCTGGCACATCCTCGACCATACCTGGGAGATCGAAGACCGCGTGGCTTCAGAATAAAGTCTGTACTCCGCGAGTAATTTATAGTACAATTGTTCTAAATATCCCGCGTCCTTACCAAAAATTAACCTGCACCTATGGCTCCCCCTCCGCTTGCGCCAAACAAGCGGAATCCAAGCGACTCCACAGGGTTTGTAACACCCACCGAAATAAGGACGTTAATGTTAAAGGAAGTGAACTATGGCTCTATATTTTGAAAATCTGGATGACCGTACACGACAACTGATGCTGGACGAGATGGAATATGACGTCGCGAACCACCAGCTGCACATCAGTCCCTTCTTGAGCGGACAAGGGCAACGGGATTACGAAAACCTTCTGCGCGACGCGCTCCAGAACGGGGACGATGAAACGCTGGCACAAAGTCTGCGCGAGCATCGTCGCATTCTGCGCACCCTGCCCCGGCGTAACCCAACCGGTGGTTATTCTATCGCCGCAACCGCAGAGAACGCCGCCCAGGTACTGGCGGAGAGCGAGTTCAATCGCTATTACATCCGTGCCCTCGCGCGCCGCGCGATCGAGGATGGAATTTCGGAGCTCGTTGTCTATCGCGCCAAGCCTGTGGCGAATCCCCGCCCCGAGTCAGAGGCACGCATCGAGACAAGCCTTCCACCACAGGAATTGCTCGATGACTTGCGTGCTCATACCGGCGATGAGCGACCATCGCTCGGCGTGCCATCAGGACCAAACTCCGGTCTAAGTGTCCGCTTACCATAAGCAGAGAATTCTTCGCTGGCTGGATGTCCAAATCTAAAAAGCCTTTTGAAGTGTGAGTCGCCTGGCATCCAGCCCTTTCCGGATGCCGGGCGATTTGATTCAGCCGAGGACAATGATCACGATGAACGAGCAGGCAAATGTGGAACAACTCAAAGAGCAGGAAGAAGTCAAAACAGCTCTCAAGCAGACACCGGGAACCAAGGAAACTGTGCCTGCGCCTGTGCCGGAGCTAGGGGATAAGTTATGGTTCGGCACCTACATCTTCCTTTTGATTGGCCTCTTTGCCTTTTACTACGTGTTAGGGTCGGATCTTCTTCCAGCAGAGACAGAATATATTCCGACTCTCCGGAATCTCGTCCTTGGCGCGATCTCAGTTGTCATCACGATTGCAATCGCAAAAGGCATTCGCGTGTATTGGATTAACCAGATCGACAACAAACCCGCACGCTACAATCTGACGCGCGTTCTCAATCTGCTCACATTTCTGGCAATCATTATTATCGGCTTGACCGTAGTCTCCGCCAACTGGTACACAGCACTCGTTTCGCTGGGTGTGTTGTCCCTGATTCTTGGCTTTGCTTTGCAAACGCCTATCACAAGCCTGATTGGCTGGGTATATCTGCTCATCCGGCAGCCGTACCGCGTTGGCGACCGGATCCAGATCGGAGACGCCCGCGGGGACGTGATCGACGTGAGTTACCTGGATACAACGCTCTGGGAATTCGGAGGCCCCTACCTCTCTACTCAGCATCCCTCCGGGCGCATCATCAAGTTTCCGAATTCGCTTGTTCTGAATGAAACGGTTTATAACTATAGCTGGCCGCTGTTCCCCTATGTCTGGAATGAAATCAAGTTCAATGTTGCCTATGACAGCGATCTGGACTTTGTGGCGCAGACCATGAAAGAGGTGGTGGAGGAGGAAATTGGTGAGCAGATGATGAGTCTTGTGGCAGTGTACCGTGAACTCCTCCGGCAAACACCCGTAGATGAGTTGCAGATCCAGGAGCGTCCCGTCGTTCACTTTAGACCGAGCGACAATACCTGGCTGGAGGCGATCGTACGTTACCTCGTCCATCCGAAAGAATCGGGGCGGATTAAAACGCGGATCCTCACCAAATTGCTGGATCGATTAAACGCAGAACCGGAACGAGTTCTTTTCCCAAAGAGTAACCTTCGCTAAGAGTCTATATGCCTAAACAACAGGATAACCCATCTTCTTCACAAGGGAAAGTCACCACTATGGATCAGGTCTCGGCGGGCGGCGTTGCCTTCCACTGGCGGGAGTCGGAACCAGAGATCGCCATCGTGTCCGTCAAGCCCAAGCTGAGGTGGCAACTCCCCAAGGGAATCGTAGACCCGGGCGAGACGCCGCAAGTAACAGCAGTACGCGAGGTGCGGGAAGAAGCCGGCATCGAGACGGATTTGATCAGGCTGATCGAAACCATTGAGTACTGGTATCGAAGCGTCAAATATGGAAAGCCTGTCCGGTATCATAAATTTGTTCATTTCTATTTATTGGAATATAAGAGCGGCGATGTGACAAATCATGATCATGAGGTCGAAGAGTCGCGCTGGGTCAGTTTTGACGAAGCGCTGGAGATGCTCGATTTCAAGAGCGAACGGGACGTGGTAGAAAAGGCACGCGAGATGATCGCAGGGTTGGAGAAACGCCGGTGACTTTTGATTATTCTTTGGACTTTAAAACCATTAACTTTCGGCAACACCCCGAGCTGTACCGCGTGGGAAAAGGCGAACAGGGGGTGCTGCTCGTGGAGCCGTATAAAAGTGAGATTCTGCCCCACTGGAGATTCAAAACACCCGCGATCGCGAGGAAGTCCACCAACAAGATTTACAAATTGTTTCTCGAATACAAGGCGAACGATGATTTTGTCGGCATGGACATGGCGCGTAAGTTCTTACAGATGGGATATACCCGATCTCGCCGGTACGCCAATCATAAATCCGGGCGCAAATACAAAGAAGGCAGCAAAGAGGTACTTCAACACGACGAGGATACAAGCAAGGCAGAATCGGCAAAGATATTTTATGAGAAGTGGAAGAAAGCCAGGGAGGATAAAAAGTATTTAGAATTGAAGAAACAGCATAAGGAACGGTACGAACAATAACGATGTTCGCTCCCAGTGCCAGCTCCGGCAGTCTATCTGGATCACCGAGAACGGTGACTTGAGTGCTTCTGCAATACACCCCATCTTAGCTCAGGACGTGTAAAGCTGGGATTTCTATGCAGTATAAGTATGCTAAGGAACAACTCGACTACTCCAATTTCTCCAGCGGACGGGTATTTTACAGTTTGCGGGGGCATCCGGCGTTCCCAGTGCGGCTGGCGAGTGAGATCTTCCAGAGATGCCTGGCACATCGTACAGCGCTCTATGGAAGTACGTCCCCATGTACGCTGTACGATCCCTGTTGCGGTGCAGCCTATCAACTCAGTGTACTGGGTTTCTTACACGGAGAGCACATTCAGAAAGTCATTGGTTCTGATATCGATGAAAAAGCCGTCTCCATTGCCGCGCGAAATCTGGGACTGCTCCAGCAGGAGGGTTTGGATGAACGAATCTATGAGCTCTTGAGGATGTTCGAGCAATTCGGGAAAGAATCTCATCGCGAGGCTCTGCAAAGCGCTACGGTGTTGAAAGAGAAGCTTTCTGCGTTAACGGAAACGCGGACCTTTGAAACGAGGGTGTTTCGGGCAAGCGCCACAGATCGACAAACGATTTCCCGCCACATCGAGCCGAAGTCAGTGGATATCGTCTTTACGGACATCCCGTATGGGCGTCATTCGCAATGGCGGGAGGCAGAGTTCGAGGGGCACGCAAGTCCATTGACGTCCATGCTGGATGCGCTCCTCGAAATCTTATCTCCTTCCAGCATCGTAGCCATCTCCTCCGACAAACAACAGAAAGCGATGCATGAGCATTACGAACGCGTTGAACACTTCCAGGTTGGGAAACGACGGATCGTGATCTTGAAGCCTACTTGAATCCTATTGAGCGAATCACGCTACATCCACGCCGGTAGCACGTGCCACCAGCTTATGAATGAGCGCGGTGGGCAGAATCAACAGGATATGCACGAATGCACTCAAACCAAAAATGGCCCCCACCGCGCTAAGAAACGTGCTCAAGCGCGGCGCCACATTGCTCAATATCCAGGGTCCCGCTCCAAACAACAAGGCAATGCAAAACAAAACGGCAATGGAAATCAGCAGTTCCAGCCAGGCATGGCGGTCCGACTCGGAGGGCATCATCGTGCTGCTAACGGCAAAGGCGAGATAGAACCAGAGATAAAAATCTGGCGTTTGCGGGAGCGTTCGTATGCCCAGCCAGAACAGGTCAATTTGCCCGTTACGAAATGCATCCCAGAGCACGCGCAGTTGCAGGTGATAGATCGCCACATACGCCACAAAGAGCGTTCCCACGATCAACGGCGCCGCGCCGATCAGCGAGTCGCGGAGGACATCTGACTTTGCTGTTTCCACATAGCCAAGCTGCAGACGTCCATCGGGCAGGGACTTTGGGAAAATGGAGAATTTGCCAGTGCGCACCTGCAAAATCTTCGCCATGACAAAATGGCTCAACTCGTGCAGGAATACGCCAGGCAGAAAGAGCAGAGCAAAGATGCCCATCGTCACGCGTGTATCCCGCGTCAGGATCAGGAACACGGCCTGGATCTCGCGATGCAAAAGCCGTTGAAGAAGAATCAACGGCGCGAGCATGAAGATAAACCAGACAAGTCCGGAAAGTTGGGTCATGGCAAAGTGTACACGCAGGTATGTATACGAGTATACAAATCTACGTGGAGTCTTATATCCCTGTCTATCCGATCCTTGTAGCCGCCTTTGTGATCGCCACAAACTCATCGGGCTTGAGACTTGCCCCGCCGACTAATGCCCCGTCGATATCGGGATAGGCAAAGAACTCGGACGCATTCGCCGCCGTCACCGACCCGCCGTACAGGACGCGTATGGCATCCGCCGTTTGCGCGCCAAATTGCTCGCTCAGGGCGAGGCGGATGACTTGCTGGTGTACAAAATTAGCGTTTTCCCCGCTGGAGGCTTTTCCCGTTCCGATCGCCCAGACGGGTTCATACGCTACGACAATCCGCGCAGCCACTGTGGAATCGATGCCTGCCAAGCCAACCTGAATCTGACGGTTCACCACTTCGGAGGTTGTCCCGGCTTCGTATTGCTCCAGCGTCTCCCCGACGCAGACAATCGGGACAAGTCCGGCTTTCATCGCCGCCTGAAGTTTTTTGTTCACGCTCTCGTCTGTTTCGCCAAAATACGTTCGGCGCTCGGAGTGACCGATAATCACATACTGGCAAAATTCCTTCACCATGCCCGGCGAGACCTCCCCCGTAAACGCCCCTTTTTCTTCCCAGTGCAAATTCTGCGCTCCGAGACCAATCCCCGTATTACTCAGCATCTCAGCCAGAGCAGGGATAGCAATGAAAGGCGGGCATAGAACTTTTCCCACGTTTGCGATCTCATCCAGCTTCGCGCGCATCATCGAAACCAGATCGCGGGCTTCCGCGACCGTCTTATTCATCTTCCAATTTCCAGCCACCAGTGGTGTACGCATATGAATTTACCCTTCTAAGATGTATACAGGTAAACAAGTACACAAGTTAAACACGTGTCAACATATCTGCTTGTTTACCTGTATACCTTTGGGCTTGTTTATTTTTATGGTCAGCGATACACGAACTATCTATCCATCAAGGCAGCAACGCCGGGAAGCTCTTTCCCTTCCAGGAACTCCAGGGATGCGCCGCCGCCCGTGGAAACATGTGTCATCTGTTTGGCAACGCCTGCCTTCTTGACCGCACTCGCCGAATCTCCGCCGCCGATCACAGTCGTCGCGCCTGATTCAGCCAGCATCCTGGCGAGAGCAAACGTCCCTTCGGCGAACTTCGGCATCTCGAACACACCGACCGGTCCGTTCCAGACGATCAGCTTGGCGCCCTTCAGGGCTTCTTTGTATAACTCGAGCGTTTTCGGGCCGACATCCAGCATACGCCAACCCGCCGGAATCTTATCAACGTCTACAACCTGGCTGTTGGCATTCTCTTCGAATTTATCGGCGATAACTGCATCGACAGGCAGAATCAACTTATCGCCTGCCTTTTCCAAAATCGACTTTGCAGTGTCAAGTGAAGCCTCTTCCACAAGGCTATCCTGCATGTTCAATCCTTTTGCCGCGAGAAACGTATTTGCCATGCCGCCGCCGATGATCAATTTATCCGCTTTAGAGAGCAGGGTTTCGACAACATCAATTTTGTCGCTGATCTTGGCGCCACCAAGAATGGCAACATACGGATGCTCGGGATTGCCAACAGCACGCCCTAAATATTCCAGTTCCTGCTCCATGAGTAAGCCAGAGACAGCGGGCAGGAATTGAGCAACTCCTTCCGTGGAAGAGTGGGCGCGATGCGCAGAACCGAATGCATCGTTTACATAGACGTCTGCCAGCGCCGCCATCTGCTTCGCCAGGTCGAGATCGTTCTTCTCTTCGCCTTTGTGGAAGCGGGTATTTTCCAGCATTAGCACGTCGCCGGGCTGCAGCTCCTTTGCCATTGCTTCGACTTCAGATCCAACGGTGTCCGGCGCTATTTTGACGGGGATGCCCAAGAGTGCAGATAAAACATCCGCTGCGGGGCGCAAGCTGAACTCAGGGTCTGGACCACCTTTGGGTCTTCCCAGATGACTCATCAGAATTAAGGAAGCGCCCTGGTCTAAAATATACTGGATCGTCGGCAGGGACGCCCGAATGCGCTTATCATCGGTCACCTTGCCGTCCTGCATCGGCACGTTGAAATCCACACGCATGAGAACGCGTTTGCCGTTGAGGTCAATATCCTTTACGGTTTTCTTGTTCATGAGGTGCTCCGCACATATAGGGAAACAAGAAAACAGGTACACAAGTCTTTTACCTGTGTACCTGTCCACCTGTGTACTTTCACAGACTCTTCGCCACCAGCGCCGTCAGGTCCGCGGTGCGGCAGGCGTAGCCCCATTCATTGTCATACCATGCCACAACCTTCACCATATTGCCGATCACGAGTGTATCCATCGAACTGAAGACGGAGGAGTACGTCGTGCCGCGCAGGTCAGTGGACACCAGCGGTTCATCGGTCACGCCAAGAATATCCTTCATAGGACCTGCGGCATATTCGAGCATCGCATCGCGCACTTCTTCCTTGCTGGCTTCCTTGTTGAGCACGGCAGTGAAATCGACAACCGAGACTGTGGGGGTCGGCACACGGAACGCCATACCGCCGAATCGACCTTTCAGTTCCGGGATGACCAGCCCTACGGCTTTCGCAGCACCCGTCTCAGAGGGAACAATATTTTGTGCCGCGGCGCGCGCATCACGCAAATCTTTCGCACCAACGTCTTGGAGCTTCTGCGAGTTGGTATACGCGTGAACCGTCGTTAGCATGCCTTTGTCAATGCCAAAAGTATCGTTCAGCACCTTGGCAACCGGCGCGAGCCCGTTGGTGGTGCAGGAGGCATTCGAGATGATGTTATGTTTGGCGGCGTCGTACTTATCCTGATTCACACCCAGTACAACGGTGATGTCTTCATTCTTAGCTGGCGCTGAAATAATGACCTTCTTGGCACCGCCTGATTCGATATGAGCTTTGGATTTTGTGGCGTCGGTGAAGAGACCGGTGCATTCCAGGACAATATCCACACCCATATCCGCCCATTTGATCGCAGCGGGATCTTTCTCTGCTGTCACCTTGACGGTCTTGCCATCGATGACCAGATTTCCGTCGCTGGCTTCGACCGTGCCAGGATACTGCCCATACGTGGAGTCGTATTTCAACAGATGCGCATTGGTCGCAGGATCGAACAGGTCGTTGATGGCAACGACCTCGAGTTCATCGGGGTGCCGTTCCTTAATCGTACGGAAGACCAGACGTCCAATCCGGCCAAAGCCGTTAATCCCTACTTTTACTGCCATTTCAAACCTCCGAAATTTTCAATTTTCATTGTGATGAAGTATACAAAGCGATTGTATCACCGCTTTGCAAGAAACCAAATCGATAGATGCACTATCCTGTAGTATCAGACTTCCGCTGGAAGGGTATTCTTTCGTTGGAAGGTTTCGTGATTGACGGCTTATGCTAAGGGGCCTGTATGCTCATCGAGAATCTCGATGAGGGTACGCGCCAGCTTTGCGGAGTCATGTCGCCAGGGATGATTCCCGTCCGTAAGGTCTGCACAGTGGAGGCGCTTGTCTGCCATCATTTTTTCATCCGCCCGTACCCACTGGGAGCTTTCATTGAGCTGTCCCTCGTAATTGTCATTACACAACACAACGTTGAATAAGTGATCGCCAACGTGTTCTTCCAGCGCCTGAATATGGTCCGAGCAGGAATACAGGTCTGTTTCTCCAGCCTGGGTGGCGATGTTGCAAACATAGACCTTTAGCGCCCGGCTGGCTCGGATGGCGCCCAGCAAATCCTGCACGAGCAGGTTCGGCAAAAGACTTGTATACAGACTCCCCGGTCCCACGACGATCATATCCGCATTGAGAATGCCGTTCAGCGCAGGCGGGAAGGCGGGAGCATCATTCGGTTCCAGCCAAAGCCGGCGGACTCGTCCCGCAACTTTTGGAATGCTGCTCTCTCCCAACACACGCACCTGGTTGGGAACGTTCGGCAGTTGTACATCGGCTACAAGCTTGACGTCATGCAGCGTGGAAGGAAGGACGCGCCCGCTCACCGAAAGGACCCTGCCTGATTCGGCAATCGCTTCCTCAAAACTACCGGTAATCTCCGCCAGTGCCGTGATGAACAGATTGCCAAAAGAATGCCCATCCAGCCCACCGGCACCGCTGAAACGATAACGGAACAGCTGGGTGAGCATCTCCTCGTCATTGGATAGCGCGGCAAGACAGTTACGGATATCTCCCGGCGGGAGAATGCCAAAGCTCTCGCGCAAACGCCCCGAGGAGCCGCCATCATCCGCGACGGTCACGATGGCGGTCAGGTTGCGTGTGTAGGTCTTCAAGCCGCGCAGGAGGGTCGACAATCCGTGACCTCCGCCCACCGTCACAATGCGTGGACCCCGCTCCCGGCGCCGGTAATTAGCCAGCTCATCTACCACCGCGTGCCCGGGGCGGATAAAAGGACTCATCAGCGAATGGTTGAACCGATAGATTCCATACACAACCAGAGCGATCCCGATTCCGCTAAAGATAAGCACACGCAGCCCACGCGGCAGCTCCCGCAGAGATATTAAGTCCAGGAATGTCAGGAGGACCGGGTTGGTAAATTCCGTGCGGTATAGATTGAGGAGCAGAATCGCCAGCCCGATCCCCAGGAAGGTAATTCCCGCCAACATAAAGAAAAACCAGCGTTTGATACCTAGTCCCGGCGCCAGCCACCTGCCCAGTTCACGAACATTTTGCTTAAAGCGCTCTCTTTCTGCCTTGCGTAAAGCGTCCATAGGAGGAGTGTAGCAGGGAGGCAGGTAAGAGTCAATTACCTGACCCCCACCCTGCCTCCTCCAAATACGGCAGACTGGACTTATCATTATTTCAATCTTTTAGGCGTATTTGGGGAGGCGCCGCGTAGCGGCAGAGGGGGTCGGTTATAATTATTTCTATGAGTCACATCGTCGCAGTCGACATCGGCGGAACTCATATCCGCGTTGCCTTATACGAACCGAATAGTACCGAGCCAATTGCCCACCGGCGCACGCGCTCCCTTGCCAACGAACCGGGTGTGTACGAGCGCCTGGAGCAAGCCATCGAAAGCGTATGGTCCCAGGGACAGGTACAGGCGATCGGCGTTGCCTCTCCGGGTCCGCTCGATCCGCATACCGGCAGGATTCTTGACACACCAAATATCCCCGAGTGGGTCAATTTTCCCCTGGGCGCCAAGCTTTCAGAGTATTTCCACGTGCCGGTCTATGTGGATAACGATGCCAACATGGCGGGCCTTGCCGAGTGGCAGTATGGGGCGGGAAGGGGTCACGAGAATCTGATCTATCTGACGATCAGCACCGGCATTGGCGGAGGCGTGATCAGCCAGGGCTGCCTGCTACAGGGGTTCCGCGGTATGGGAGGGGAGTTAGGACATATGACCATCGATCCCGATGGTCCACTCTGCGGCTGCGGACGGCGCGGGCATATCGAATCGTTTTCCTCCGGACCTGCCATTGCCCGCTATGTTGCGGAAGAGCTCACCGCCGGGCAAACATCCTCCCTGCAGGGAGAATCAGTCATCTCCGCGAGACAAATTGCAGATGCGGCGCGTGCAGGCGATAGGCTTGCCGTCTCTGCCTTCGAGCGTGCAGGATATTACCTGGGCATCGCCGTGGCAAATTATTTAGCAATTTTCGACCCGTCTATTCTGATCTTCGGCGGCGGGGTTTCTCAAGTGGGAGAGTTGCTTTTCAAACCATTTAGAGAAAGTTTGCAGAAGCATACGTTTCATCCACATTATTTGGATAATCTTGTGATCACAAAGGCAGCGCTGGGCGATGACGCGGGACTGCTCGGGGCATTAGCACTCGCACGGATGAAGGGCGTATGATCCACATTACGCCTCGGCATGTTCTGCTTATTCGGAAGTTTGTGCTGGTTTCTATACGACATCTGGGGGTGATCACCAAGTGGTGGACAGCGGATCGACTTACGACAGACTGATTCATTGCATTTCATGCAATTCATTTCCGGCGAACGCAAAGCGTGCCGCGTGATACCCGCATCGCAACGTGCTGGTTTCACGAAACGTCGTTATTCATCGATTGGAAGTAAATCAAGGAGTACGTATGAACAAGTTAACTCTACCGGGGCCCCGGGCTCAGGCACTCATTGAACGCGATCGAAAGGTGATTTCGTCTTCTTACCCGCGCGGATATCCGTTTGTGATGGACCATGGGAAAGGCGTTGAAGTGTGGGACCCTGATGGGAATCGTTTCATTGACTTTATGTCCGGCATCGCTGTTCTATCTACAGGTCATGCCAATCCGAGAGTTGTGAGAGCCGTACAATGTGCAGCGGAGAAATTCCTGCATATCTCGTCAGACTTCTATCACGAAGGCTGGGTGCGCCTGAGCGAGAAGCTTGATGAGATCGCTCCTTTTCAGGAAGGAGCAAAGATATTCCTCGCCAATTCAGGGACGGAAGCTGTAGAGACCGCCATCAAACTGGCAAAATTCCACACAAAGCGCCACAACTTTATCGGGTTCTTCGGCGCCTTCCACGGGCGAACCATGGGCTCGGTTGCCTTTACGGCAAGCAAGCCTCATTATCACCGCGGCTTTTATCCACTGATGCCCGGCGTGACGCACGTCCCCTTCCCCGATCCCTATCGTCCCATTCTCGAACGCAGACCTGGCGAAGATTATGGCGAGACAATCGTCCGTTTCATTGAGGAGGAGATCTTTGGACACAACGTGCCGGGCGACGAAATCGCTGGGATTCTTGTGGAGCCGATTCAAGGGGAAGGAGGATATGTGGTCCCACCGGATGGATTCTTCCCAGCCCTGCGAAAACTGTGCAATAAATATGGAATTCTGCTGATCGCGGACGAAGTCCAAAGCGGCATGGGACGCACCGGTAAGTGGTGGGCGATCGAGCATTTCGGCGTCGAGCCGGATATCATCACCTCCGCCAAAGGGATCGCCTCCGGTCTGCCGCTTGGTGCCTGCATCGCTCGCGAATCTGTGATGGACTGGCCCAAGGGCACGCATGGCAATACCTACGGCGGCAATCCTATTTCCTGCGCGGCGGCTCTGGCGACAATCGATTTGATCGAAGAAAGCTACCTGGCGAACGCCGCTGAGGTCGGTGAGTATACAAGGGACGCTCTAACAGAAATCCAAACGCGTCACCCATCCATTGGAGATGTGCGCGGCAAAGGCTTGATGATCGGCATCGAGTTCGTAAAAGACAAGGACACGAAGGAGCCGAACGAAGGCATTCGTGATATGGTGGAAAAATATGGGTTTGAGCACGGGTTGTTATTGTTAGGCTGCGGAAAATCTGTGATCCGTATGGCGCCGCCCCTTTGTATCACTAAGCAAGAAATTGACGAAGGCTTGGAGGTCTTCGAGTACGCCATTACCCTGGCTGAGCAGGAACAGGAGCTGCTGTAAAATCACAAACGCATGGAAAGGCTGTTCTTTTGAACAGCCTTTTTGATTCGCCACCAATGGCGGTGATAAAATTGCCACAGGTACCCTTATGCTCCCTGACTTCCGCGTTCGACAACGTGATTACCTGCTTGAAATATCCCGTGCTCTCACCCAGGAACTGAATCTGGAGAAATTGCTGGCGCGCATTTTGCGCATCGCAATTGAGATGCTGGCGGGGCAGGCAGGGATTATCGCGCTGAAAGAGGATGGGTGGCGTGTCGCCGCCGTCCACGGGATTGCGCCCGCCTTCCTCAGCTACCTCACTCCTCTTCTCGCCGAAGAAAACGTCCGCGAGCTGAATGTGACCGAGCTGAACCGCATGCTGAAAGAGCTGACCTATACTGCCAGTATGGGTCTCCTCAACGGCACCGCCCTACCTCTTGCGGCACACGGACAGGTGATCGGCGTTATCTTCATCTTCCGCAACTATGCGGATCTCTTTACACCCAATGATCGTGTTCTGCTGCAATCTTTTGCCGACCAGGCAGCTATCGCGGTCTATAACGCGCGGTTGTACGGTCAGGTCTCATACGAAAAGCAGCGGCTGGACGCGCTGCTCGACTCCGCTGCGGACGGTATCCTTATCCTCCATGCGGACCTCTCCATCGAGCGCGTGAACGATGCCTTTGAGCGAATTTACGGCAGGGCACATGATGAACTGGTCAACCTGTCTCACGATGAGATCATCCGTTGGGATGGCGATCCGCAAGGCTCCACGTTGAACGAAGCCATTGCGAATGGATGGCCTCTCACACCGAACGCTACCTTATATGTGGAAGGAGACTTGGAACGCCCACTTCCGCCTTCTCTTCCTGTAGGAATCACCTACGCGCCGCTGCTCTCGCCCGAGGGTAAGCTGCGCAATATCATTGTCTCCGTACGCGATATCACGCACTTCCGCACGGCGGATGAGGTCAAATCGACATTTATCTCGATCGTGAGCCATGAGCTGCGCACACCCGTCGCGCTCATTAAAGGCTACGCCTCTACGCTGCGCCGCGACGATGCAAAGTGGGATAAACACACCATCAATGACTCGCTTGCTGTCATCGAGGAAGAAGCGGATCGTCTGAGCAAAATGATCGATGACCTGCTCGATGCCTCGCGCCTGCAGGCAGGCGGATTGACCCTCAATCGCGGCGATGTGTTGCTGCCTACGTTGGCAAAACGCGTCTCGGAAAAGCTGGGTACGCAGACCAATCAACACACGATCGTGACCGATTTCCCAGATTACTTTCCTGTCATCCTTGCCGATGAAACGCGCATCGAGCAGGTAGTGATGAACCTCATCTCGAATGCCCTTAAGTACGCGCCATCCGGAGAAATACGGATTACGGGCCAGGTGCGTTCGGAGCAGGTGATCCTCTGCGTAAGCGATGAGGGACCCGGCATCGAAGCGAAGGACCTGCCACACGTCTTCGACCGTTTCTACCGCTCAACGAAAGCAGTGAAACAAACGAAAGGCGCCGGGCTGGGACTTTACCTCGCCCGTGCAATTATCGAAGCTCATGGCGGGCGCATCTGGGCGGACCCCAAGCCTGACTCCGGGGCGAGGTTCTGTTTCTCCCTGCCGCGCTGAACACAGACCTGACAGGTTTCACAAGATAAAGAGTGAGAGATTCCTTAGACGCGCGCCAAATCAATCAGGCTGTTTGTCTACGATAAAACCTGTCAGGTCTTAACGTCCCGATGGTACAATCAAATTCAACCGGTTAAACTCTTCATGAGTTTGAAAGGCCGCTAATCCAAGGAATGGAAAGAGATATGCCCACCAAGGTTCCCCTTCGAAACAAACTGGATAAAAGCTACACATGGAATGCCGAAAGCGTTTTTCCATCTGCTGAAGCCTGGGAAAACGAGATTCAACATATCCTTGAAGATATTCACACAGTCAAACAATTCCAAGGGCGACTCGCGGAAGGTCCATCCGTGTTGGTCGAGGCATTGGAAGCCGTCTATGAGCTGGTCTCCTGCGCTGAGAAAACGTCCATGTATGCCGGGTTTTCTTATGCCGTCGATACCACAGACCAGCATGCCGCAGGCATGCGCAGCAAAGCACAGGGTGTACATAGTCAGGTTCTTTCTGCGGTTGCCTATCTGCAGCCAGAAATCATAGCCATCGGTAGAGAGAAGCTCGACCAATGGATGAGCCAGCCCTCCGGTGAAAAGCTGGCGATGTACAAACATTCCCTCGACGATCTCTTCCGCAGGCAAGCTCATGTGCGTTCTGCGGAAGTGGAAGAAGTTCTAGGCTTGGTGAGCGATCCACTGCAAGGACCACCCAATTCGACCAGCATGCTGACCGATGCCGATTTCAAATTCAAAGCTGTAAAAGACAGCCATGGCAAGGAACTTGACCTCACACAGGGGACGATCTCCAAACTCATGCACAATCCGGACCGCAAAGTGCGGCGTCGGGCATACGAACATTACATGGATAAATACATCGAGCACAAGAACACGCTCGCAAGTAATCTTGCACACTCTATCAAGGCTAACGTCTTCTACATGCGTGCTCGAAAGCATGAGTCGACACTCGCCGCCTCGTTGTTTGACTTGAATATCCCCACAGATGTTTTCCATAACCTAATTGATACCTTCAAGAAAAACCTGCCTGTCTGGCATCGTTACTTTGCAATTCGTCGTAAAGCCCTTAGCCTTAAGAAACTTTCCTACTATGATATGTGGGCGCCGATTACGAAGAAGAGTGTAAAAGTGCCCTTTGAGAGAGCCGTGGAACTGATTTGCGAGAGTCTGGCTCCGATGGGCAAAGAATATGTGGAGGCCGTCCGGCGCGGATGCCTGGAGGAACGCTGGGTGGATGTGTACCCGAATCAGGGAAAGCGGGAAGGCGCGTTCTCATGGGGCTCGCAGGGAACCCATCCATTCATCAACATGAGCTACACGGATGAAGTGACGAGCATGAGCACCCTGGCACACGAGTTGGGTCACTCGATGCATTCTTATCTGACCTGGAAGCATCAGCCATTCGTCTACACTAATTATTCATTATTCGTCGCCGAAGTGGCGTCCAACTTTCATCAAGCCATGATGCGCGGACATTTGCTGCAAACGGTCAAGGATAAGAACTTTCAGCTCGCGCTGATCGAAGAAGCGGTCGGCGGGAATTTCTTCCGTTATTTCTTCCAGATGCCCATACTGGCGCGCTTCGAGCTGGAGACTCACCAGCGTGTCGAACGCGGCGAGGCACTCACCGCCGATTCTATGATCGACCTGATGGCAGACCTGTTCGGCGAAGGGTTTGGTCCAGGCTTCGACATGGACCGCGAACGCGTAGGAATGACGTGGTCCACCTTTGGTCATCTCTTCGCGGATTATTATGTCTATGCCTACGCAACTGGGATCTCCGGCGCGCACGCGCTGGCAGGCAAGATCCTGCGCAGCGAGCCGAATGCTGTAGAAAATTACCTGGACTTCCTTAAGTCCGGAAGCTCAGATTATTCCCTAAACGTCCTGAAGAAAGCCGGCGCTGACCTGACCACTCCGGAAACCGTCCAAGAAACATTTGCCGTTATGAAAGAATATATTGATCGGATGGAAAAATTAATAAGCTAATTTTTCCAATCGTAAATCTAAAATCATAAATCTAAAATCGGAAATCACCTAATGCCTCAAACACAAATTGCCTGTCCCCGCTGCCGTCAGATGATTACGGCGAATATCGAACAACTCTTTGACGTGACCCAGGATCCACAAGCCAAGCAGCGACTGCTCGGCGGTGTATCGAACATGGCACGTTGTCCGCACTGCGGCTATCAGGGCCGCCTGGCGACGCCGATTGTGTATCATGATAACGACAAGGAACTGCTCCTCACCTTCTTCCCACCGGAGCTGAACATGCAGCTCAACGAGCAGGAACGTTTGATCGGACCTATGATCAAGCAGGTCACCGATCGCTTGCCACCCGAAAAGCGGAAAGCCTACCTGCTCAAGCCCGTCGCAAACCTGACGTACGAGTCCATGATCCAGACCATCCTGTCCAAGGATGGGATTACCCCTGAAATGCTCAAGGAGCAGCAGGAGCGGGTGCAGGTGATCGAGCGTTTATTGCAAGCCAGTTCAAAGGATGTGCGCAGCGAGCTGATCAAACAGAACATCAACCTGTTCGACGAGCAGTTCTTTGCCCTGTTCAGCCGCCTCGCCCAAAGCGCCGCCGGCAGTGGGCAGGAACCTGTCGCCCGCGCCATGGTGGACCTTCAGAACCAGCTGCTGGAGGAAACAGAGTTTGGACGCAACCTCAAGGAATCGGTGGGGGAACTGGAAGCAGCGACCAAGGTACTGCAGGAGGCAGGGCAGGGGCTGACACGTGAGAAGCTATTAGAGATTGTGCTCCAATCGCCGAGCGATGCACGCATTCGCGCCTATGCAACGATCGCGCGCAGCGGCATGGACTATCAATTCTTCCAGTTGCTTTCTGAGAGGATTGAAAAGGCCTCCGGCGAGGAAAAAGCGCAGCTCGAGTCGACTCGCGAGAAATTATTGAGCTACACCAATGAGATCGACAAACAGATGGAGGCGCGCTATAAGCAGGCGCAGGAGTTTGTCGAATCCTTACTGGCGCAGGACGATATCGTCCAGGCAGTGCGCGACAACCTGAACAACTTTACGCAGGATGCGGTGGACGTTGTCAATCAGATGCTGCGGCAAGCCTCTGAGCAAAACGATTACACCCGTATGGGCAAACTGCAGAAAATGGTCGAGATTCTGCGTGAGGTCTCCACACCGCCCGAGGTGGCATTCATCGAACAATTGCTTGACGCGCCCGATGATGGGACACTAAACCAGATGCTGGATGCAAATAAGGATTTGCTCAACGACCAGTTTATGGAAGC
This sequence comes from Anaerolineales bacterium, assembly GCA_035699125.1. GTDB lineage: Bacteria > Chloroflexota > Anaerolineae > Anaerolineales > Villigracilaceae > Defluviilinea. The sequence goes on along the minus strand of DASSBC010000003.1, from coordinate 95,150 downwards.
GCTGATCGGCTTGGTGTCACAGGTGGATCAGGCATCCGAACAGGGAAATCCCGAAGCCAAAGCGCTGAGCGAAAAATTAAGCAAGATCTACAAAACCGCCTTGAAATATTCCATGCAAAAAAATATGGGAGAACAGAAAATTCAGTAACGAAAAATGGGTTCCTTGCGGAACCCATTTTTCGTTTTGGTCATTATTTTGGTGTGCAGCTAACACCTGTAAGAGTTGTCGTACAGGTATACTCCTTTTTAAGGAGCAGAGCCTGGGTGGATGCGTTGAACACACTGATCGAGGCATCCGTCCAGAAGATAAAGTCGATATGCCCCGTCCAGTTCGCGTTCGGGCAGCCCGCTTCATTCCAAGGAATGCTTTCAGGATCAATGGTTTCCACACCGAATGGACTCTTACCGTTCCTGCGAACAGGACTATCCCCATCCAGGAACTGATTACCGCTGGCGGATACCTTTGGATAACTTTGTCCCGGAACCCTGTTTTTGCCAAAATTGATGCACGTGATCGCTGGGATACCGCTCGCCTCGATCACAACGGACACATCGGTATTTCCTAACCCGGTCAAAGTGCCATTGGCAATCAGCGAGCCCAATGAGAATGATACACCCGACAACTTCACTGCGCCGCCCGCAGAGACAGGCGTGGCCATTACTATGAGCACCAATAAAACAGAGACAAGTGAGTAAAGTTTATTTTTCATTTTTCCTCTTTATAAATTAAGCTAACCTAAGAACTCGCTTACACCATTACACAACAACTTACAATACGCCTCTCATTCATTAATCTGTAACATACCAGCAATCCGCATTATGATAAAAATGGTTGGCTACGATGGAGTGCAATGTGGCTGGGAAGAAAAATGATCCCCACTGTACCAACAAGACCATTGCACATCCGAAAAGTTACAAAGAAATATTGCGATATCATAATTAATGAAGCCCCAAGATAAGACCAATTCTTCTGAACGCGAAACCCTCCAACAGGCGATTGAGATCCTGGAAACGCAGCGACTCTTGCTAGGGAATCAGACTGTCGATGTTGCCCAGGCTGCGCTGCGCGATAAACTGGCGCTCTTCAACGCGGAACCTCAGGAACGCAAGCTGATCACCGTACTCTTTGCAGACGTCTCAGGGTTTACCGCCATGGCAGAAACTCTGGATCATGAAATCGTCAGTAGCGTAATCAACTCGCTTTGGTCACGCGTGGACAAGGCAATTCAGGATCACGGCGGCCGAATCGACAAGCACATTGGGGATGCTGTGATGGGGCTATTCGGAACGCCTGCCGCCCGTGAAGATGATCCCGAACGCGCGATCCGTGCGGCGTTAAGAATCCAAACAGAAGTACAGGAATGGAAGTGGGAGTTCGGTGATTCAGTATTCCCGCAACGAGCCTTGCATCAAACTATTCAGCTGCGTATTGGCATTAACACAGGTCCTGCCCTGTTAGGGACGGTGGGTACGATTGGAGAGTATACCGCAATCGGAAATACAGTTAATGTGGCCAGCCGTCTGCAACAGGCGGCGCCGCCCGGCGGTATTCTGATCTCATATGACACGTACCAGCATGTACGGGGGATTTTCGATGTCGCGGTCCTCGATCCCATTTTGGTCAAAGGCAAGCGCGAACCGATCCAGGTCTACACAGTAAACAGCGTACGGCCTCGGGCGTTTCGTGTCCCAACCCGCGGCGTGGAGGGGATCGAAACACGTACCATTGGGCGCGAAGAAGAACTAAAAAAAATGCAGTCTTCCTTTGGGCAGGTGGTGGAAACGCGGCGAATGCATTTGATTAACATTGTCGCGGAAGCAGGGACCGGCAAGTCTCGGCTGCTCTATGAATTTACGAAATGGCTTGATGTGCAGAAGCAGCCAATGCATCTTTTCAAGGGCCGGGCTACGCAGGAAATGGCGCAGATTCCCTATGCGCTCCTTCGTGATATTTTTTCATCCAGTTTTGGCATCCAGGATCATGACGGCGCCGCGGCGGCACGCCTAAAGCTGGAAAGCGGCATTCTGAGCTATGTTGGCAATGAAGAAAATGCTATGCTGTACGCGCATTTCATTGGTCATCTCATTGGTCTGGATTACTCTGCCAGCCCTCACCTGCAAGGGATCCTGGGGGACGCACAGCAAATTCATGATCGTGCATTCTATTATGTTGCCCAGCTTTTCACCGATATTACGCAGGGACAAATCGCGATCGTATTTCTGGAGGATATTCACTGGGCGGATACTGGCTCACTGGATTTTTTCCAGCACTTGATGACCACGAAACCCGAACTGCCGCTTCTACTCATCGGACTCACACGATCGTCTCTTTTCGAAACACGGCCAGACTGGGCAACGCCTCCTATTCAAACCTTGCGCATCGATCTCCTGCCGCTTTCAGATGAAAATTGCCGTCGGTTGGTGCAGGAAATACTGCAAAAGGTACCGAAGATTCCACCCACCTTAATGGACCTGATTGTCTCCAAAGCGGACGGCAGTCCGTTTTATGTCGAAGAGGTCATCAAAGTCCTGATCGACAGAGGTGTCATTCGTAGAGGCGAGGAGCAATGGCAGCTCGAGATGGAGCGGCTTTCCACGCTCAGCGTCCCGGCGACCCTCACAGGCTTACTCCAGGCGAGACTGGATAATCTGAATCCCAGTGCGCGGGAAACCTTACAGCAGGCATCTGTGGTAGGTCGCATCTTCTGGACCAGCGTCCTCGAACGAATGCAAAACCCGGAAAAGATCAACGATCAGATTCCCACGCCGATTGAAGATCGCCTGCGTACGCTTCGCGTAAAAGAGTTCATTTTCGAATATGGCGATCTGGCAACCTCGCAATTGCCTGAGTACATTTTCAAGAACGCGATCTTGCACGATGTGACTTATGAGAGCGTATTGCTGCGGCTGCGCCGCGTCTACCACCTGCAAGCTGCCGAAGGGCTGATTGATATTTGGGGCGAGCGTGTAAATGAATATGCCGGCCGGGTCGGCGAGCACTATGAGCAAGCCGGGGAGCTGCTCACCGCCGCTGAATGGTACGCCCGCGCTGGCAGACAGGCGCAAGCCACCTATGAGCCACACGCGGCAGTCCATTATTATCAGACGGCATTGAAATTTTTAGGCTCGTCTGATCCTTCCCGATTGACTTCTCTCCAACTAGAAATCCATTCCCATCTGGGAGAGGTATTGAACTGGCAGGCACGTTACACGGAAGCCGTCGAAACCTATGAAGCAATGCTGCGGATTGCAGAGAGGCATCAGGATACGATTGCCCAATCACAGGCATTGCGGGGACTGGCGACCTCGCTGAGCTACCGTGGGCATCACGGTGAGGCGCTTAAGAGCGCAGTTCAGGCTGGTTCTCTAGCAGAGAGTGCAAATGCCCGTTTGGAGCTTGCCAAAGCTGCCTGGACTCAGGGATCAATACGCTACCGCTTGGGAGAGACGCGCGCAGCACTGTCACTAGGTGAGCAGGCACTGGAGATTGCAACCGAATTAAGTGACTCCAGCGAAATGGCGAGGAGTCTGAACCTGCTAGGCGCGGCGAACTATGTATTGGGTCAATACTCACAGGCGCAGAATTACTGGGAAAGCGCATTGAAGATTTTTCAGGAGCTGAACAATCGACAGCAGGGCATGGATTTGTTAAGCAACCTGGGTGTCATCGCCGATGCGCGCGGAAATTACCAGACCGCATTCCAAAGGTATCACAGCGCCCTGGAGATCGCCCGAGAGATCGGGTATCGCGATGGTGAGATCGTCTTCCTGACCAACCGCGGCAGTGAGCAGGTTGCACTGGGAAACTATGGCGCAGGAGAGGCGGATTTGCGGCAAGCCATTCAACTCGCCGGAGTCAACGGGTCTTGGTGTTTACCGATCACCTTTAACTATCACGCGGAGGCGCTGCTAGGTTTAGGGCGCTATAAGGAAGCCTTATACTCAGCCAAGCAGGCATTGGCACTGGGAGAGGAGGCGAAAACACCGGAATATATCGGCTTGGCGTGGAGAGCTCTGGGTATGGTTTCAGAAAAGCTTGGCAAACCAATCCTTATACGAGACCGGGAAACTCTCAAATTGATGGATTATGATACCGAAGCCTGTTTTGTAAAAAGCGAACAGATCTTTGCCGAGGCGGAAATCGATATGGAGCGGGCGCGCACGCTGCGGGAATGGGCAAAGTCTGCTTTAAGGGTGGGGGATCAGGATCGAGCCGAGAAGATGTGGCGGGAGTCGCGGGAAATTTTTAGCAAGCTTGGGGCAGATATGGAAGTACAACGAATGGCAAATCTGCCGGATTAGCGTTCATTACGGCAAGCCGTAAGTGATATGATAAATTGCGTCACCGATGTAATCCCCCACATACATCGCCTCATCTGGTCCAAATACTAAGGGCAATGGCATGACTCCTGCAGGGAAGCGAACGAACCAACTGGCTTCGGCATGATACGTTTCTCCCTGCGACGAAAGCACGACTCTCTGAACTCCTGTTTGTACGCCTGTTTTCAACCACGAGCCGAAGATCGTAACAAAAGCATTCTCGCGATATTCAGAAGGGAATTTTTCTCCATTGTAGATGTCCATACCGTCGGCCGAAGAATGCGATTCAAACACCGCGATGGGTGGAACGGTGTTTTCGCAACCGGGCTGATCCTGCTCATTCCAGCAATTGGGATATCCGTAATCGCCTCCTTGGACGATGTGATTCAGTTCCTCAAAGGGACCTTCCATCCCAAGATCATCGCGGCCGTTGTCAGTAGCGAAGAGATCCCCAGTCTTTGGATGAAATGCAATATCAAACGGGTTACGCATTCCCGTGGCAAAGATCTCACTTTCGCCAGTCTCTACGTTGAAGCGCAAAATCGATGCGCTGCGCGGGTCGGAGTCGTCACAGGCATCGCAGGTGGAACCCACCCCAATGTACAACCACCCGTCCGGACCGAATTCCAGGTTGTCATTCTGATGTTTGTCAAACGGGAGATTCTCGACGAGAAGTCTCTCCTCATCAGACCTGCCATCTCCATCTGTATCCTTCAAAACGGTGATTGCGCCCTGATAGGAAACGTATACCTCCCCACGGGAGTCATGGACAGCCACACCTAACGGAAAGTAATAACCCGTTGCAAATGTGGTTCGCGAATCGGCGCGGCCATCCCGATCTTCATCTTGAAGAATGTAGACATTTCCGTCCTGCGACGTGACATACAGGCGTCCCTGATGATCGAATGCGAAGCCTGTGGGCCGATATAGATCTGCAAACTTGATCAACGAAAAGCCAGGTGGGACTTCGGCACCCTCCAGATCCACCGTAGAGGCAGGGATGGTCGCGGTCGGTGTAGCGGACTCAGTAGCGGTCCATTGCGGAAGAGTTGTTTCTGTCGGGGATAAAAGTGTAGGCGTTCGTGGGGGCGGGATGGTGGTGCTCGTCCCTGATTGGCAGGCGACAAGCAAAATTACGAATACTATAAGAGACCGTTTCAATCTTTGTCCCTCAAATCTAAATTACCTCAATCCTTCGAACAGATCTGTTTCCACGTGTCTTCCGCCGTTCACGAGGCTGAAGACACGGTAGAAATGACCGGTGCCAAATAACTTTCCAAGTTCAACCAGGGGCCACTGGTCAACCGGGTGATACCCCGGGATCTGAGACTTGTGACAAAGCATGGCTTTTTGCACTTGAGCCAGATAGGAGTTATTATCCAGACGTGTCGTAATCTGCCAGTCTGTCCAGCCAACGTGACTGCGCCTGACCCCATCGATTTCCATGCTGATGCCGCCGAAGGCTTCATTGGCTGCGTTCACGACATCCCATGAATCGACCATGTAATAGAACTTTAATACCCGATGTGGAGGCTGGGAATTGGCATCTTCAAAATTCCGGTCCGCAGCACAGACTAGGGCGCCGCCTGTGAACTGGGAAAGGGCAATGTGATCCGGGTGTCCGTATGCGCCATCTGGCGCAAACGTCACCACCACTTGCGGCTTGATATGGCGAATGTGGGAAACGATCTTCCCGATGATCTCCCCCGGTTCGGCTTGATCCACATCGCCATCGATGTAGTCAAGAAAGCTGACTTCATGAAGACTGAGATGTTCTACAGCACAGCGCAGCTCGGCTTCACGGATACGAGCGACACTTTCGAGGCCAGGATCTGGTCCCTCTGAATCGAACCAGCCGCGTTCCCCACGCGTGGCGCAAACAAGGTAGGTCTCAACACCTTCCGAAGAATATCGTGCCAGCGTTGATCCGAGTCCCAACGTTTCATCGTCGGGATGAGGGAAAATAGCCAGTAACTTTAAGGTCTCGTCCATGATGCCTCCGATACGATTCCTAGCGCGACACTATGATATCTCATCTGGGTTTAGTGAATACCCTCAAACAAATCTTTCTCGATCTTTCTTCCGCCGTTTACCAGGCTGAACGCCCGGTAGAATGTTCCCTGCATTGCAAGAACTGCTGCGCCATCGTCTTCGTCCAGGTCTGCCAATCCTCCCAGGGTCAGCAATTGCGTTTTATGACACTGGACCGCCTGCCATGCCACATGGCAATGTTGCGCCATCTCGATCCGCGTGGTGATCATCCAATCTTTCCAGGGGACTTCACCGCGGAGTTGATCACCCACCGGAAACGTCGTATCACCTATGAACGGCGCGACTTGGTTGATGAATTCCTCTGAGTCGACCATGTAATACAACTTTGATATGCGGTGTGGGTCAAAATTTTCTACATCCTTATAATTTGCATCTGCTGCGCAGACAACAGCCGCGTATGTGAACTGTCCTATTGCGATGTGATCGGGATGTCCATAATTTCCCTCCGGGGGAAACGTGACGACCACCTGCGGCATGATGCGCCGGATATGCGTGACGATCTTTCGGATCGCCTCCGCGGGATCAGCTTGATCTACATCCCCGTCGATGTAGTCGAGGAAATAGAGTCCCTTCATATCCAATTCTTGAATCGCGTTCTCTAATTCCTGTTCACGGATTTTGCCTAGCGCGCTAGGACCGGGATAGTCTACAAGCGCGGGCCAGCCGCGCTCTCCGCGCGTAGCGCAGACCAAGTACGTCTCCACACCTTCCGCAGCATATTTTGCAAGCGTACCGCCCATCCCCATCGACTCATCATCCGGGTGGGCAAAGACAGCCAGCAATCGCAGCGGGTCAGTCATTTCGCTGCGCCTCTTCCTGGACGCGCCAGAATTCCAACACGAACTGTTCTGCAATTACCGGATCGTAAACGATCAACAGATTTTCATCGTTACGCTGTTCGGCACTCTGGGAAAAATTATAGGAGCCAAACACAACAATCTTTTCATCAATAATAAACACTTTGTGATGCATCAAGCCTTCGATGCCATCGATACGTACATCCAGGTTTACCTGGCGGAACGGGTCGAATTCCGTGCCTTGATTCGAGCGTACCTGTTCATCGTCCATCACACCGGCGACAGAGAGACCCGCCGCTGCTTTCTGGCGGACAATATCACCCAACTGGTTAGACGTAAACGAGTAGGCAAGGAAATAAATACTTTCCTGCGCGCTTTCCAGCACGGGGACCAGTCCTGCCAGCACCCCATCATCGGGTGAGAAATAAACATCGATGCGGGTATTATCGATCGTGACTGTAGGATGGGGGGTTTCCGGAGCGATATCCTCGCCAAACTGATTCTCCACAAACATCTCTTCGAATTCCTTGGTGTAATTCTCCGCCATCTTTGTCGAGTGAATGCGCATGAGATTATTGCTATCCTCATAGGCACCTCCATCGGTGAAATTCATGGAGCCCAGCCACACTTCCGATTTATCGATGACGATGAATTTGTCGTGCATTAATCCATCGCGGTTATCGCCAATGACAGGGATCCCTGCTTCGATCAGGATCTGCGGGTCAGAACGATCCATATTCGTCGATTCCATCACGACGCGGACGGTGGCGCCACGATCATGGGCGCGGAGTAACGCATTGCGGACGCTGTTCAAGCTAAGGCTATAGGCAGCCACATCTACGCTCAAGCGCGCCGCATCGATCGCGTCCACCAACGGTCCATCCACGCCGCCTGTGCCTTGCAGGGAAAGTGGGCTGACGGGATTCGTGAAATACAGTTCGAACCAGGCCCCGCGCACGCCATACCCGGATTGGAGCTCAATCGGCGTGAGGTTCGTTCCCGGGAGCGGCGTGAGAGGGACAGTCGTCTCTGCCGTCGGGATGGATGGGACATTCCCACAGGCAGAGAGTAAAAAACAGACAATGAGCAAAAGAGGAAAAGTACGAGAGAGTGGCATATTCTTCCTTGTCAATCATTCAGAAATTTCAAACAGTCCTGTGGATTATAATCCTCGCCGTGACCACCCCTAACACAAACGCAAACCGCCAGATCGCACGCGCTGCGGGCGCCGTGATGCTGGCGATTCTATTCGGACAGCTCATGGGGTTGATACGCAGCATCCTCGTAGCAAGCGCCTTCCCCGCTGCGGAGTTAGATGCATTTGCCGCCGCAAACCGCGTCTCCGAGACTCTGTTCACGCTCATCGCCGCCGGGGCTTTGGGCTCTGCGTTCCTACCCACGTTCACTGCATTGCTCGTAAACAACGATCAAGCTTCGGCGTGGCGGCTTGCATCCTCCCTGATCAACCTGGTCACGCTCATCTTGAGTCTGGCTGCGATCCTGGCGGCATTGTTTGCGCCACAGATCGTTCGTTATCTGCTGGCGCCCGGGCTTGCCGGCGACCCGCATCTCTTTGCCCTGACGGTCAGCCTGCTGCGCATCCAGTCTGCGTCAGCCGTTTTGTTTGGGCTGGGAGGATTGGTCATCAGCATTCTCAATGCGCATCAGGTCTTCTTCATTCCACAGATCACAGCGGCGATGTATCAGATTGGGCAGATTTTTGGCGTCCTGGTCCTGGGACGCTGGATCGGAATTTATGGGCTTGCCTGGGGAGTAGTGATTGGCGCACTCTTGTTCCTAGTGATTCAGATTCCATCCCTGCGTAAGCTCAAAGGGGATTTCAGTTTTTCATCCCGTGGAAAAAATCCAGATGTCGGAAAAGTGATTCGGCTTATGGGACCACGGGTGTTCGGCGCGGCGGTCGTGCAGTTGAACTTCTGGGTAAACAATAACCTTGGATCGCGCATGGCAGAGGGAAGTATTATTAGCTTAACATATGGCTTTATGCTGATGCTGATGGCGCAAGCAGCGATCGCGCAATCTGTAGCGATCGCTGCCCTGCCAACGTTTTCCGCACAGTATGCACTTGGCCAAATAAATGAGATGCGGACCTCGTTGGCTTCCACGCTACGGTCAATGTTTTTACTCGCGCTGCCTGCGAGCGTAGGGTTGATCCTTTTGGCGCGCCCGATTGTGTCCATGCTCTATCAACGCGGAGAATTCACCGCCGTCACGACCGAAATGACTGCCTGGGCTCTGACCTGGTATGCGACAGGTCTGCTCGGTCATTCGGTGATGGAAGTGTTGACCCGCGCCTTCTACGCGCAGCACGACACGAAGACTCCGGTTGTGATTGGCGCGATCGCCATGGGCTTGAATGTCGTATTCAGCGTTACCTTTGCAAGGATATTCAGCCAGATCGGCTGGATGCCTCATGGCGGGCTAGCACTGGCAAATTCGCTCGCCACTGCCCTCGAAGCAACCGCGTTGTTCCTCGTCATGCGCAGACGATTGGACGGGATCGAAGGTAATTACATCGCACGCGGGTTTGCTGCTTGCGCCATCGCGTCTTTGGGAATGGGCGTTGGCTTATGGCTCTGGAGCCGGGCGCAGGGAGAGTTACCGAGTTGGATCATCGCTCTGGGAGGCGTTGCCCTCGGTGGAGTCATATATGGAATTGGGGTGTTATTAATGCGTGTTCCCGAGATCCAAATTCTCATGAATGCCATCACGAGGAGAGTCCTGCGACCCGCCTCTCCCTCCTCCCGATAACCTGCGGGAATTATTTCTTTTACTTCCAGGCCAACCATTGAATGGTTGCTACAGCGATACCCAGCAAAATTCCACCTATAACCTCCAGCGGCGTGTGCCCGAGCACTTCGCGCAAATCCCGTTCATTAATGGGGTGTCCCTTTAGGAGTTCCGCCATGATGACGTTGATACGCTGGGCATGGATGCCCGCCTGCTGGCGCACGCCGGCTGCGTCATAAGTGACGACCATTGTAATGACGATACCGAGGGCGAAGACGGGACTATCCATTCCCTGGTACAGACCAATAGCGAGGGTCGTGGCAGTCATCAGCGCGGAATGAGAGCTGGGCATACCGCCCGTTGTGAGAAGCAGAGACCAGTTCCACCGCCGCGTGCGCAGGTAATCGAGTGGAATCTTGATCACCTGTGCAACCGCCCATGCCGTCAACCCTGCAATCAGCGCTTTGTTTTGGAACAAAGCTAGGACATTCATTCCGAGAGTTCCTCAAAAGGAATCACCTCATCGCCTGCGACCTGTTTCACTTTCAGTTCGGCGGCTTCCAGGAGCTCACTGCAATGTGCAGCCAGTTGTTGCCCCCGTTCGAATAATTTGATCGACTCCTCGAGCGGGTTCTGCTCCCCTTCCAGTGCAGAGACGATCTCCTCCAGTTCCGCCAGGGCTTCTTCATACGATAATTCTTCCATTTGTTTTTCTATCTTTTTCGATGATGGTTTAGGCATAAGAACTCCAATGATCCTCGATTAACGAGGATCGATTTTCTTGACTTCAAACTCTCCATCACTCACCCTGACCCTCATTTCGTCACTTGCCTGCTCGACGCGTGATACAACACTGTCATCATTCTTTCGTGTCACGACAGCGTAGCCGCGTCCCAGGACTGCCATGGGATTGAGTGCCTGGAGCCGACGTTGCATCCCTCGGATATGGGCAGAATGCAACTGGACTTGATGGAACAGCGAGGAACGAGCCCGCCGCGTCAGCTCGTCCACGCGCTGGCGTCCGGACTGAACGCGGCGCTCCGGGGAAACATACCGAAGCTCGGAGGCAAGGGAGGAAAGAGAGGTCTTGTGTTCAGCGAGCAGGTTAAGGGTCGCGGCGGTAAGGCGGGACCGAAGACTGGAGATTGCGGCGCGCAGATCGATCATCGTAATTTGCGTTGCGAGCTCCGCCGCGGCTGTGGGCGTCGGCGCGCGCAGATCGGCGGCGAAGTCGCAGAGGGTAAAGTCCGTTTCATGACCTACTCCGCATATGACAGGCACGGCGGAATTCGCCACCGCGCGCACGACCCGTTCGTCGTTGAACGCCCAGAGGTCTTCGATGGAACCGCCGCCTCTGGCGAGAAGGATGACGTCAGGTAATTGGTAATTAAGGGATTGGATAGCTCTGACGAGAGCGGGGGGAGCCTCCACGCCCTGAACGGGTGATGGAGCGAGGATGACTTCGACAAGCGGCAGACGTCGGCGCAATGTGTTGAGCATATCCCGCAATGCCGCGCCGGTCGCAGAAGTGACGATCCCGATCGTTTTCGGAAACATAGGGATCGGACGTTTGCGCTCGGGAGCGAAGAGACCCTCTGTTTCGAGCATTGCCTTTAGCCGCATGAATTCTTGATATAACGCGCCCTCCCCAACCGGCCGAATCTGATCGGCGTAGAGCTGATATTGTCCGTTTACCTCGTAGAGGCCGATCCTGCCGTGAACTTCCACGGCTTTGCCATCCTGCAGTGGAAGCCTCAGCCGTACTGCACTCGTCTTCCACATCACGCAGCGCAGGGCCGCCGATGAATCTTTCAGGGTGAAATAGATATGACCGGAAGCCGGTCGCGACAGGTTCGAGATCTCTCCCTGCACCCAGACGTCCTGAAGAATTTCGTCCTCTTCGAGAAGCTTGCGGATGTAGAACGTCAGCTTCGAGACGGTCCATTGGGCGCTCTGCGAGAAAAGTGTAGGTTGCATTGATGGGAGGATAATCGAAAAACGCCGAAGGCGGAAGGAGGGAATGGAAAGTTAACGTAGGAAAGATAGATTCTCTGCTACAATTCACTTAGTACTTTTCTCGTCCTCTAATTACCACTTACCATTTACGAATTCTGCTTACTCAATCCTCCCTCATGAATCACATCTGGTCCCCGTGGCGTATGGAATATATCGAAAACAGTACAAAAGAAGATGGGTGTATCTTTTGCAACGCCCAGGAGAAGGACGATAGCGCCGAGAATCTCATCGCGTTCCGTGGCGAGCGTGCTTACGTGATCCTCAACCGCTATCCCTACACCAGCGGGCACCTGATGGTCGTCCCGTTTGATCATAAGGCAAATTTCGAGGAACTGGACTCTCAGACGCGCGCCGAAATGATGGAGCTGGCCACACAGTGTATGGCGGTACTTCGCCAGCTTTACAATCCACAGGCATTCAATATGGGGGCAAATATCGGCGAGGCGGCAGGCGCAGGTGTAAAGGAACATGTCCACCTTCATATCGTGCCGCGCTGGGCGGGAGATACGAACTTTATGTCCGCCGTCGGGGAGACACGCGTCCTGCCGGAGTCGCTGGAAAGTACGTATGAACGGGTGAAGAAGGGGTTTTCTGAAGCGTAGTCACTGTGCAGCGAATGTCCCGTTTTACAAAACGTTTTTCTTTCGCCCGCCTCCTCATAGCAATTTTAGTCAGCAGTTGCAGTCCACCCATCCTGGTTCCTACGACTCCCTCGTCTACCCAGACTGGGGTCACACCCGAAACCCCTACACCCCGCTCAACCAATCAAGCGATAGCCGCCGACACGCCGATCGTCTATCCGGGTTTCAACCCGCTGACAGGGCTGCCCGTCGCTGACCCCTCTCTGCTGCAATTCCCAGCCCTATTGGTTTCCATTTCACACTTTCCGGTGGAGGCGCGCCCGCAGTCGGGATTATCCTTCGCTCCTTACGTCTTCGAAATCTATATCACCGAAGGCGCGACGCGCTTTCTCACAACCTTCTATGGAGAGTTTCCCGCGCCGGAAGTGCCGATCACCGGCGATTGCGAGGTGAGGCGGGAAATTTTCCTGCAGACCGCCGCGGTCCTTGGCAATCGAGTCTGGTACGATGAAAATCAAAATGGAATACAGGAAGTATGGGAACATGGAATCGGTGGGGTCTGTGTTCGTCTTTACGACGCGGCGGGCGCGCTGCTGCAACAGACCACAACCGACAGCAACGGCTATTACGGGTTCAATGTCCATCCAGGGCAATACGTCCTGGAGTTTTTGAAACCGTTAGGGATGGAGTTTGTACCGAAGGACGCCGGGGAGGAAGAAAAGGACAGTGATGCGGGTCCGGCAACGGGTCGGACAGAGGCGCTTGACATCCGCACATCGCTTCTCCATCTGGATGTGGGCTTGATTCCCTTAAACGTTCCTCCACCAACCTCTGAGCTTCCACCCGCGCAGGTAGGACCCGTCCGCTCCGGGCGTCTGGTCTACGCGGACATCGCCGCCTTCTTTCCGGATTCCTGTTTAATCTACGCGTTCGCCTCCGCAGAAGTGTTGGCAGAGTTGCCGTACTGCGCCTTTGTCGAGCATAATATTGAAGGCGGCGGCTACATGCTGGGCATTCCTGAACTGGTTCAACTCGCGAACGACAGCAAAAAACCAAATCAAGTGATTGATTACAGCAGCAATGTGTATTCAGCAAACACTCCTGAAGGAGGCGTGAATGCTTCACAACTCCATGTCTATTTTGCGTGGCTGAATCAGTCGGCATGGAAATACGACCCACTCTCCGAAAGCTGGTGGCGCTACGTGGACAATGCAGACGAGGCGACAGCAGGCGTGGTGCACCCTGAGATCGACCGTCTGACGGGACGCCAGTTGCACTTTGAAAATGTAATTGTCCTATTTGCGAAACATGATGTCATCTCACCCACCAATCTGGATATCCACCTCGATCAGGACTGGCTCGGCGACGCGTTATTGTTCCGTGATGGAAAGATGTACAATGGCCGCTGGAGCACCGTCGCCACCAATGAGGAGTTTCAAACCGAACACCGCAAACCAATACGATTTTTGAATCTGGATGAGAAGACACCTTTCCCCCTGAAGCCAGGGCATACGTGGATCATAGTCGTCACGCCTGAGACGACCGTGACGGAACAATCCGCTGGTGAATGGTTACTGCAATTCTTCCAGCCACCGGGGGCGAAATAAAGTAATTGGTAAATGGTGATTAGAGAGTAGAGAATTTGTTTCATCTCCCTATGATACGGAAACTATCTTTCGCTTTATTTTTTATTTTTACAGCCTGCACCAGCGCTCCGGGAGTCCAACCCACAGCAACCGCACAAGTTATAACAAGTAGCCCGACGACAGTTGTCGCCAGCACAACACGAACGGAGAGCGCACCTTTGAGTACGCCCACACCGCAACCGCGCAGTGCTCCCGTCATTTATGGACCCGAGGCGGAAGACTTTCCGTCAAATATCAATCCGCTCACGGGACAAGCCGTTGAAGATCCATCTCTTCTGCAGTTTCCGGCGGTGCTGGTTTCCATCAGCAACATGCCTGTGACGGCGCGCCCACAGGCAGGACCCGGCTTCGCTTCCTGGGTCTATGAGCTGTTTATCGGCGAAGGCACCACGCGTTTTCTGAATGTCTTTTATGGGAATCTTCCGCGCAACGTGCCAAACGTGGACGGTGGCTGCCAGGTGCGCGAGGAAATCCTTCATCCACATGGCGCGTGGATCGGCAACCGGGTCTGGCTGGACGAGAATGAAAACGGTGAACAGGACGTGTGGGAGCACGGAGTCGGCGGCGTGTGCGTCCGCCTATTAAGCGGGATCGATCGGCAGGTTTTAGCGGAAACGACAACGGATTCCAATGGCTATTATGCGTTTGAACCTCTCAATACGGATCTAATCCTTCAGTTTGTTGTATCCGATGATTACCAGTTTACAAAACAAGATATCGGCAATGACGACCATGACAGCGACGTAGACTCGAACGGTGAGACCAAAATCTTTCGCGCAGACGCTCCTGTTGATTTCTGGGATGCCGGTTTGATTCTCCTTGAGGTGCCACTATCCACTCCCAACCCTGTGGTGACAGGCACTCCTCCGAATTGGTTCATCCCTGCCGAGCCGTACGTCGGGCCGATCCGCTCCGGGCGCCTGACCTATAACCAGATCGGGGGAATGTTCCCGAATAGCTGCCTCGTCTATGCCAGCGCTGCCTGGGATATCGGCGAGCGACTCGATGCCTGCAAGATCGTCTACGGGGTGGACAAGTTCACCCCAAACAGCGCGCTGCTTCCTGTGAGCCGCTTACGTGAGCTGGCGGAACAAAGTTTGAACCCCAGACAGCCCGTCAATTATTCAGGCAACTTGTTTTCAGAGGAGGTTCCCTCGGGTGGGATGCCAGCCGAAAAGATTGACGTTTTTTACCATGCTTATACACAATCCGGTTGGCAGTATGACCCCGTTTCGCAAACCTACTTACGTTGGACAGATCTTGCGGATGGCACAGGGACGCTTATCCCTGCAACAGATCGTTTGACTCAAAGGCAGATGCCCTTTGAAAATGTGGTCGTTGTCTTTGCAGAACATGAGCGCTTCCGGCACAACCAGCTCGAAATCAATTTCCGTCTCGGACAGAAAAATAGAGCATATCTCTTCCGCGATGGGCAAGCGTTAAAGATTTTCTGGTCGACTCAAGGTCGCGAATGGGAAACGACAACAGGTCTCATGCGCCCTATGCACTTCGTCGACGCGCAGGGGAACATCGTCCCGCTTCACCCCGGCAGGACGTGGATTCACATCGTTACACCTTTTTCATCTGTCGTCGATCAGGGAGATGGGAATTGGCTGGTGCAGTTCGTCCAGCCATATGATCCGGAGGATACAGCGGTACCATGAGAAAGTAAGCACGTGGACGCGTAAACATGTGTCTACGTGTGTACCTGTGTACTTACCAAGGAGATTTAATGCACCCTTATGTTTCCTCCCTCAAGACATTGCTCGAGCAACATGCGGACCTTACGCAAGCCGCGCCGATGAAGAAATATATGCGTGACCAGTTTGAATACCTGGGGGTCAAGTCGCCGCAGGTGAAGGCATTATTCCGACAAGCCGTCAAGGAAAATGGATTGCCTTCTCCTGAGGGGTTGGATCAAATTGTTCGCGAACTTTGGGAGCTGCCACAGCGTGAATTTCAATATTTGGCGATCAGTCTCATGGAGCGGCTGGAAAAGAACCTGCCTTCTAACATCATTAAAACCCTGGAATATATGATCACCTACAAATCGTGGTGGGATACAGTAGATAACATTTCTCACATTGTCGGTATCCACTTTAAACGCTACCCGGAAGTACGCGAAAAATACCTGCCAAAATGGCGCGCTTCAGACAATCTCTGGCTCCGCCGAACCGCGATCTTATTTCAGCTTGACTACAAAGAGGAAACAAATTTTGACTTGCTGCAGGAGATCATTCAAGAAAATCTCGGCTCAACCGAGTTCTTCATCAACAAAGCCATCGGCTGGGCACTGCGGCAATACGCCCGTATCGACCCGAACGCCGTAAAGAAATTCGTCAAGTCCACGGCACTGCACCCGCTGAGTCGCCGTGAAGCGATGAAACACCTGGAGGCTTGATCAGTCTTCTACGCGATTTCTTAAGAAATCGGTGGCTTGCGCAAAATGGTTCTTGAGGTACTCCACGATGTGTGGATCCAGCTCACTTTCGTCCAGAGCTTTGTTCATACACCACAGCCATTCCTCACGCTCCACAGCTCCAATAGAGAAGGGCATATGCCGCATGCGCAGGCGCGGATGCCCAAAGCGTTCGATATACAACTGTGGTCCGCCGGACCAGCCCGAGAGGAACATGAAGAGTTTCTCTCGCGATTGGTTCAGACTCTTCGCGTGCAGACTGCGAATATTCCGGGCTTCTGACGCAGAGTCCATCAAGTCATAAAAGCGATCCACCAGAGATCGCAGCCCTGTTTCACCACCGAGCATTTCATACAGAGATGATTCACGACCGTTCATACTTAGATTGTAATCTAGAGCTACTGACCCGAACTAGGATGCATAGTGGTGGAAATCTTTTAAGAAGTGATGTATAGTAAAAGAAACCCAAAAGGAGAATTGTCATGCAGCCAAGAACAAGAATCGGATTGATTGTCGGCGTGATCGGTTTGGTCTTGAACATCTGTGTCGCAGGATTCATTGGCTTCTGTGGACCCGTTTTGTCCCTGGTCGCCGGCGGCATTGCAGGGTACTTTGCCACCCAACAGGAAAAACCCTTTACGAAAAATCAAGCCGCGCGAATCGGTGCAACGGCTGGAGGAATTGCAGGTGGTTTGATTATCCTGGGGCAGATAATCGGTGGTATTGGCGCTTTGGCATTCATGCAATCTTCGGGGGCAACGCCTCCATTCGGTCAACTGCCTGATTTTGGTGACCCGGCAACGCAGGTCGGTTTTTATGCGGGCGGGATCGGGACTGCCCTATGTTTCGGAGTGATTGGCGCCCTGCTTGCTGCCGGTACAGGCGCACTCGCCGGGTATCTGACGACCTCCGATCAGTCCATGACACCTCCTCCTCAGAATCCCATGAGCTGACGCAACCTAGAAGGTAAAGCCAATGGCAAAGTCCATTGGCTTTATAATTTCTGTAGACCTTTCATAAAGGAGGCAGGATGGCTAACGAAAACAACGAGGCTGTAATCCTTTCCGCGGCGCGGACGCCGGTGGGGAGATTCCAGGGTGCGCTAAGCAGCGTGCCCGCGACGCAACTAGGGGCGATTGCCGTTAAGGCAGCGGTGGAGCGCGCAGGCATTAATCCCAACGACATCGAAGAAGTGATTATGGGGAACGTAGTCCAGGCAGGGGAAGGACAGGCTCCTGCGCGCCAATCCAGCATTCTGGGCGGGATCCCGGCAACCGTCAGCGCGAGCACCATCAACAAGGTCTGTGGCTCGGGGCTTAAGGCAGCAATGATAGCGTCACAAGCCGTCCGGGCGGGGGATGCGGATCTATATGTCGCGGGTGGATTCGAATCGATGAGCCGCGCGCCATATCTGGTCAGCGGTCGCTCTGGCGAGTTGAAGTTCGGCAACCAGCCACTCACCGATGCCCTGCTCTATGATGGTTTATGGGACCCGTTCGAGAACTGGGCGATGGGCAACGCCGCAGAATTTATCGCAGAGGAATACGAAGTTACGCGTGAAGCGATGGATCAATACGCGCTTCGCTCGCACCAGAAAGCTATTGAGGCGCAAGAGTCGGGACGGTTCGACGAGGAGATCGTCCCCGTGCCCATCCCCGGACGAAAAGGCGAGGTGACGATGGTAGATCGCGACGAAGGTCCGCGCAAGGATACCTCGCTGGAGGCACTGGCAAAATTGAAACCCGCCTTCAAAACAGATGGTAAGGTCACACCCGGGAATTCCTCTCCAATGAACGATGGTGGTGCGGCGGTCGTCATTTCTTCGCGCGAGTATGCAGAGAAAAACAATCTCAAGCCGATGGCAAGAATTATTGGATACGCGCAGGCAGCAGTCGAGCCGAAATATCTATTCGCCGCGCCGGCGTACGCCATTCCTAAGCTCCTCCAGAAGATCGGCTGGACGCTAAGCGACATTGACCTGATCGAACTCAACGAAGCCTTCGCGGCACAGGTCCTGGCGGATGGCTATGCGCTGGTTGATCAAGGCTGGGATTGGAATAAGGTCAACGTCAATGGCGGTGCGATCGCCCTGGGACATCCCCTCGGCGCGAGCGGCGCGCGCGTTCTGACAACCCTGCTCTACGCCCTGAAAGACCGCGGTTTGAAGCGCGGCATCGCATCCCTGTGTCTGGGAGGTGGTGAAGCGGTCGCGATGGCGGTGGAGATGGAGGGAGAGTAATTGGTAATTAGGGATTTAAGTTTGATCGTCTGGCGGTTTTGAGGATCGATGGAAATCAAGCTTAATTGTAGGAACCTTACAAAGAGGCATGATGAATCAAGCAGAACGTAATGAAAAGATCGAGCTCTACGGAAAAGGTTTCGACCTGTTGCTCGAAACGCTCAAAGATATCCCACGCGAGATGTGGAAGTTCAAGCCGGAGCCGAAAGAATGGAGCGTGCACGAAATCCTTATCCATCTGGCGGACTCGGAGTCGAATGCCGCGTTGCGGGCGCGCAAATTGATCGTCGAGCCCGGGGGCACATTGATGGGATACGACCAGAATCAATGGACAGTCGCGCTCGATTATCATGACCAAAGCTATGAGGACGCGCTGGAGATCGTGCGCCTCGTTCGCAAGACCACTTATGAGCTTCTCAAGAAGCAGCCGGAGGAAGTGTTTGAACACTCTGTAAAACACCCCGAGTATGAGGAACCTTATACGTTCGAACAATGGCTGAATATTTACTCCGAACATATCCCGGGGCATATCGAGCAGATCAGGAATAATTATAGGATTTGGAGAGATCAGCAGGGGTAGGAAAGTAGACAGGTACACATGTGTACCTGTCTACTTTCTCACTGGAGGCTCAATGCCAATCAAACATATTTTTGTGGTAGGTGCTGGCACGATGGGTAACGGTATCGCGCAGGTCGCTGCGACATCTGGGTTGGAGGTTACCTGCATGGATGTGATGCCTGCCGCGCTGGAGAAAGCCAAAGCCACAATTGCCAAATCGACCTCCAAACTTTTGGAAAAAGGTGTACTTACGCAAGAGCAAAAAGCCTCGGCAGACAGGATCAATTACGTCAGCGATATGAGCACGATGAAAGATGCACATTTTGTCATTGAAGCCGCGACCGAGAACCCTGAGTTGAAGTTCAAAATCTTCAAGGATATGGATTCCGCTGCGCGCGAAGATGTGATATTAGCCAGCAATACCTCTTCGATATCCATCACAAAAATTGCCGCGGCAACCACACGACCCGACAGGGTCATCGGGATGCACTTTATGAACCCTGTCCCGTTGATGAAACTGGTGGAAGTGATCAAAGGTCTTGCCACCAGCGAGGAGACTCTCGCCACAACCCTGGACCTCTGTAAAGCGATGGGGAAGGAAGCCTGGGAGGCGAATGACTCCCCTGGCTTTATCTCGAACCGCATCCTGTGCCCGATGATCAACGAAGCGATCTTCGCCCTGCAGGAAAATGTCGGCACGCCGGAAGCCATCGACGCAGTGATGAAGCTGGGGATGAATCATCCGATGGGTCCACTGGCGCTGGCAGATTTGATCGGCTTAGATGTTGTCCTGTTCATCATGGAGGTCTTGCAGCGCGATCTGGGCGAGGACAAGTACCGCCCTGCCCCATTGCTGCGAAGAATGGTGGACGCAGGATATCTGGGGAGAAAGAGCGGAAGAGGGTTTTATCAATATTAGACCTTGGACATACGGCTGGTAAAGGCGATATATACCTAATTTGATCATTCTATGTTTTGATACAATCAGAGATATTACAACCAAATACAGCAACCTCCACATCATAAACATTGAGGCACAGACAGCTTAATTTTAGAGAATATAGGATATACCTTAATGGAAAAAATCAATCAGGTGAAGCCTGAAGATGTGATTGGTCCACTGTATTCCAGCCCTATCGTCAAACGTCATCCCCAAAACCCCATTTTTACAGCCAAAGATGTACCGTATCCATCTGTGATTGCCTACAACGCGGGCGTGGTAAAGTATCAGGGGCAATACGTGATGGTGTTCCGCAACGATTACAACTATAACGAAGAGGAAAAAAAGGCGGACCATTTCCAGATCGGGATTGCGTACAGCGACGATGGAGTCAGCAACTGGCATGTCCATCCCAAGCCAATTATCGAGTTTCAGGGTGGCGAAGATGTACAGGGAAGCTATGACCCGCGCGTGACCATCCTGGAGGGTCGTATTTACATTACTTACGCCATGTACACAAATCATGGATATCGCGGCACGATCGCCGTTACTGACGATTTTGAGAATATCGAAATCCTGAGCAGCGCGGTCCCGGATAACCGCGACATTGTGCTGTTCCCCGAACGGATCAACGGCATGTATCTCCGGCTCGAGCGACCGTTCCCGATCGACAGCCGCAGCCAGCGCTTGTATGACATCTGGTTCAGCGAGTCGCCAGATCTGGTGTACTGGGGAAAATCAGAGCCGCTCCTGTGTGTGGAAGATATTCCCTATGCAAACGAGAGACTCGGCGCAGGAAATCCGCCCGTCCGAACCGAGTATGGTTGGCTCTCCCTGTTCCATGCAGTGGATATTGACCCGGAACGCGGCAAGAACGGCTGGGAGGACAAATGGCCCAAACGATACACAGCAGGTGTTATGCTGCAGGACTTGGAAGACCCTCGCAAATTGATTGCTTATTCCAAGGAACCATTGATCGCCTCGGAAGCTCCCTACGAAATCTCTGGCGGCTTTCGCAACAATGTAATTTTCCCAGGCGGAATGATCGTTGAAGATACAGGCGAAGTTAAGATGTACTATGGCGCGGCGGATACGGTGCAGTGTTTGGCGACAGCACAATTAGATGAACTGATCGATTTTTGTCTGTGATTCAAATAAGCGTCATCGCGCAGCCATCGGCGCGCGGATCGCTTCCCGCGCATAAGACGCCAGTCTCAGGGTCGCGCAGGATCACCTGCCCTCTGCCAAACAGCGAGCGGTCATAGCCTCTGACCGGGTAGACAGGGTGCCCCATATCCTTGAGGTCAGACATCACATCGGCAGGAATCCCTTCTTCAAGGGCAACGCGTCCGCCTGATTCTTCTGCGTCGATACAGAAGCGCGACAGGTCCAGAGCGGATTGCGGGGCGAGCCCATGATCCACGAGGGCGGAGAGGACCTGGACGTGTCCCTGCGGCTGCATGAAGCCACCCATGACTCCATACGAAGCATATAGCGATCCATCCTCCCGCGTCACCATGGCAGGGATGATCGTGTGATAGGGTCGTTTGCGCGGTTCGCAGCAGTTAGGATGATTCGGGTCGAGGCTGAAGTTATGTCCGCGGTTTTGGAGGGTGAAGCCAAACCCCTTCGGTACAATGCCCGTGCCGAAGCCCCAGTAATTGCTGTTGATGAAGGAACAGGCGTTACCGAATCTATCTACAACGCTAAGATATACCGTATTCGAGGAGTTGACAGGCGTGCCACCTTTTGGGTCAATTGTGGCACGACTCCGATCGATGATCTTGCGCCGTTCGCTGGCATAGGCTTTGGAAAGCAAATCATCGACCGGGATATTCGAAAAGCCTGGGTCGGCGACGTACCAGCGCGCATCCGCGAAAGCGAGACGCATCGCCTCGATCATCAAGTGCAGTGTTTCTGCGGAAAGAGCATCGAACGCGCTTAAGTCGAAACTCTCCAAAATGTTCAACGCGATCAGTGCTGTGATCCCCTGTCCATTGGGTGGACATTCGTACACACGCAGACCGCGATACGTCACAGAGATAGGTTCTTCCCAGGTGGACACATGAGAGGCAAGATCCTCAGCAGACATACATCCGCCTGTTTCCTGAAGCACACGGACAATGGCTTCTGCGATCTGTCCTTCATAAAACGCCTGTTTACCTCCTTGTGCGATCACCTCAAAGGTGCGCGCCAAATTCGAGTTGCGGAAGATCTCGCCCGGGTTCGGACCGCGACCGTCAATGGTCAACTCGACTCCGTTCGGCGCTGACCTTAATTGATTCTGCGCGGCGCGCTGCCAGGAATAGGATGTAAGCGGCGCAACCGGAAAACCATCGCTCGCGAGACGTATTGCTGGCGCAAGGATCTCCGCCATCGAAAGCGACCCATGTTTCTCGATGAGGTCGAACCATCCAGCACACGCGCCGGGGACCGTGACCGTGTGGGCATGGAACGGAGGCACGCCATGGCGGGTAGAAAAGCCTTCCTTCTGCAGCCGATCAAGGGTTAGAGCCGCTGGGGCGCGGCCCGATCCGTTCAAAGCTGTGACTCGGTTTGTCTCGGCAGAATAATACAGGGCGAACATATCACCACCGATGCCGGTAGAGGTCGGCTCAGTCACGTTGAGCGCCGCGCCGGCTGCGACGGCGGCGTCCGCTGCGTTGCCTCCTTTGGCGAGAATCGCGAGTCCAGCAGCGGTCGCTAAGGGCTGGGAAGTCGCCACCATCCCATTGCGACCATATACAGAAGAGCGACGGGAGTGAAAGGGAAGCGTTTGCATAGATACCTCGATTACATTGTAACAAAAGCCCTGCTCTGTACAATCTGGAAAGTTAGGCATTCCAAGGGGAATAAAAACAGAGCTGCCTAACGGCAACTCTGTCGAATTCGCAAAACTTAAGCCGGTGAAGGCGAGTCTTACGAGAGGGGCACTACATTGGCAGCCTGCAATCCCTTGGGGCCTTCCTCCACGGAAAACTCCACTTTCTGCTCGGCTTCCAACTTGCGGTAGCCGTCAGACTGGATCGCAGTGAAGTGGACGAACACATCTTCACCACCATCACGACCAATGAAGCCATAGCCCTTCGTGGCATTGAACCACTTGACGGTTCCTACGTAGCGTTCTGACATCTTACATTTCTCCTGCTGTGATTAAAATTTATGCCCGATCACCTTACGCTCTCACAGGCGAACCGGGCACGACGCAGGCAAGATTATCATGTCTATTTGGCAATGTCAAGACCGCGAGGGGCGCGTGTAACCTTTTAATCTTTTGTACAGGACAGCGTAACGGGAGGTGAAGCGGACCCACGCCGGCGAGTGCCGGACGTTAGGAATCCCTCTACGTATAACGTTACGCAATCCCTCCGCATCTTCGAACGGCTCCAATTCCAGGAAAGACCGCCCAAGCTCGAACGCCGTGTGCGCATCCGAACCGACCGTACCAGCCAGGTTGTGTTTTTCCGCGAACTGCTGCGCTCTCTGGTTGAACCGCGGCAGCACACAACGAGAGTTATAGACTTCGATGGCGTCGATATCCGGCAGGATTTCCATGAGATCCTCCTGCTGCCAGTGCCCGCTTCTCCACTCGTCAAAGGGATGCGAAACGCTGATGAACGCACCCTGGTCCTTCAGGCGGCGGATGGTTTCTTGCGGGGTCAGCCCCTCTGGAATCTCCTCCCTCACGAACGCCGCCAGGATTTCGCCACGCGTCGTCATGATCTCCTCCCCCACGATGACTCGCTCCGGGTCGATCGCCTGCGCGGCGCGCGCGCCGGAAATTGTGTTGTGATCGGTTACGATCACGCGATCAAGTCCCTTACGGCGGCAGGTATTTACCAGATTCTCGGGGCGGGTGAGACAGTCTTTTGAGAAAATGGTGTGGCAGTGGAATTCAACGCGTAACATTGAGTGGCTTGAAGACAGCGAGGGCAACGCCTACAATCTGAAATTCTTCATCATTGTATCCACTAAAATGGTATTCCTTATCTCTGCCATTGTCTTCCTTATGCACTGGATTATGGCTGCAAAACCGAAGAATAATCTCGTTTTCCCTCTTTAGGAATAATTTTAATGTCGCTTCGGCTTCTGCCTCTTCTTCCATCATGATTTGTAATGCGACAATATCACCATCGCTCGCGTTCTTTTGAAAGTGAAGCAGCACATAATCCCCATCGTCAATGCCCCGCGCATTCATACTATCTCCCTTAACCTTTATGGCACCATAGGTCTTGTCCCAAGAGATTCTGATTGTGCTCGCTGTTCCTCGCAGATTCACAATGTAGTGAGCCACGCCGTTGATATGACATTGCGACATCTCGACATATCCCAGAAAGTCTGGAAGCGCGCCAACTGCTCCAAATGAACCAGCCTGCACTTCTTCCACAACATAGAACAAGCGAAGCATATCGCCAGTCAATAACGATGAAGCGTCTGGGGTAGTATCGTGTTCCGATGGAGGTTCTGTAGCATGCGCCGAGGGAGACGGAGTTCCAGAAGGCTCCAGGGCAAGTTCGAGGATAGAATTGATGTCATCAATTCTATCCTTATACCAGCCTGATAGCTGCATTCCAGAATTACGCAGCCGCAAATCCTCGTAGATTTCGATACTCTGCTCCCAGGAAACAATGGCATAGTCCTCCTGCTGAGATAATCGCCATTGTATGCAGCCTAGCATAGATCTGATTACACCTTCGAAATGCAGAGCATCTCCTTCTTTATAAACTTGCATTGCACTCTCAAGGAACTTAACCGCGTCCAAATAATTCTGCATCTGATATGCAGCGAGGGCGCACTCGATCTTGATGACTGCTGGTTCACGGGGCTCCAAGGAATTGCTTTTCTGGATTCTGTCCGATAGATCGGTCAGTCGATCCATATACCATCGAATTTCGCGACGATTGCCGCGACGTATTGCCTGCTGCAGCTGCCCGATCAGAAGCTGGCTCGACCGGCGCATCCCGACGCCGCGCATAGGAGGTGGAGCAAGCCATTCGCGGGTTCGGTTCAACAAATCTTCTAGTCGTGTAGGATCAATGGGCATAATTTCACCTCTTATAATGAATAAAGAATATTATGTTTTCACTCTCTTACATAGATTTGCCGATCCAATGTTTTCTGAATCCTTTGTTAGGGTAGCCCTACCTGCCGTAAAGCAGACATGGCATTCTTAATAGAATTGACTACTTTTTCTGGTTCCGCCTTCGCATTAGGAAAAGCCGTCTGAAGAAACTGTATTAGGTCCTGGTTATCGAAGAATTTATTATCTAGCGGCAAGGGAGAATAATTTCCCCATTGCCCACCCCTGTCTTCTGGTTTTTCATTATTAAAGAAATGTGCCAAAATCCCCCCAACGTGCTTCAATGAAGTTGAGGACAATCGGCTGTAAAACTCCGGCCAGGTGTGGTACAAGAGACTGAGCAAAAATACTACATCCGGTTCGGCAGTCCTGGGGTCTAATCCTGAAAAGCACTCAGCAAACCTCACTGCGCTTTTCTTGAGACGGCGCGGCACAATTACATAGGGAATGAGAGGCAGTCTCTTCCAGTCACTTAATGTTAATTCACCTCCCGTGGCAGAGCGAATGAGTTTGTAAATACGACTATCGTTCTCATTTGGAAAAAAAGATAAGTGATACTGCTCAGGGATAATTTTGTCTAAATAACTATTCCCGTCCATTGTTGTGCCTTCATATTTGCGATTGATATAACTGGCAATGACTCCTGAATCCATTGCAAAGATCCAGGTACATCCGTCAATCGCCAAGAAGTTCTTGATAGACTCAAGTAAGGCAACTGCATTCTCTGGAGAGCAACGATCCAAGTTATCAATCAGGAATATGACACGTTTTGACTTTTCTTTCTGGTTTGTTTTCTGAATTAACTTTTGAAACGTGGTTTGTGTTTCTGCAACTTTATCGGTTAACTCCTCCCAATCTAACAGACTAACAGGGTTCAAACCTGTCGCTGCCATATCCGCTTTATATTTATTAAGATCATCAAGATTAATACCTCCCGTAAGCGCGCGCAATACAACGTCTGAGCCCAAATATAAAGCCATCCTGGAAATTCTGGCGAAGTATTCCGACCACTCAGGCACGAGACTCACGCGCTTTGACATTGTACGGACGATCACTGGAACAAATAAAGTTGCGCTTCCCTCATAATTCCACGCATCAATATACTCAATTTGAATCGTTTTATCCCCTGAATTTTTCCACTTCTGTTGAATCAAATGCAACAAACTTGTCTTTCCAGTCCCCCAGCCTCCATAGATGCCAATAACCCCCGGACACGCATCATCCGTGAGGCGGTTAAATATTCTTGCCGCAAGATATCGCCTTTCGAGGATATCTTGTTCCTCGTCTGTAATGGGATCATGGATCGTGAACACTTAGCCCTCCTATATGTCAGGAACGAAACCGCAACTACTAAATAGTATATACTCGCTCAAGTCTTGATGTCAAGCACATGATGCCAGTAAAAAGTTACGCCACGGCTGGATTGATTATTAGAACCAATTCATCTCCTTCCGTTGAATCGCCATTTCCAGTCAGCTTCTAAATATTGTTATAATCACTCCATATGGACGACGATCCGATTTGGAAGAGACCGTGGTTTTATATCGCAGGCTGGCTCGTCATCTTGCTGCTTGTCTACGGCTTGCAAATCATGCGCATGGGCGGCATTCGAGCAAATTTATTCGAGATTTTTATTGATTTAGCATGCATTTTTCCTATACTTCTGGTTCTCTGGCTGGCGTTCTTCGCTCAATTCGTCCTGCCGGTGCGCACGTTTCACGATCGTCAGAAAATGTTTGAGCGCCTGGTGATTTATCTCCTAGGCGGGCATGGTCCGGCGCTGTTCATCGAAAACGGACAGATCAAAGAACATTCCGGTGAGCGGCTGAAAAAGGGACCCGGCGTGCTGTGGCTCGACTCTGCCAGCGCCGCGGTCACACGCACAGCTGTATCGATCAAGCAGACGATTGGTCCCGGTGTGCATTTTATTAATTCGGGGGAATTTGTTGCGGGAACCGTGGATTTGCACATTCAATCGCAGGTGATTGGTCCCAAGGAAACAGACAAGCCATTCGACCCCAAGAAAGACGATCAACCCCAGGAGGTATACGACCAGGTCCAAGACCGCCGCAAACAGGTCAGCGCACTTACACGCGATGGGATCGAGGTCATTCCCGTCATTTCGATTTCGTTCCGGGTGAAGACAGGTTTCCCCAAGGATCGACAGCCCGGCTCACGCTTCGGCTATAGAATGGGCGTCAGAAGAAGTGATCGGCAGAATGAGGAGAAGGATAAGGAGTCTATTCGACGTGCTATCCTTGCCGAAGGAATTAACCCAAACGCGTTACCCGATTCACCGCGCCGCCGCGTCGCATGGAATGAGCTTCCTGCGGCACTCGCAGTAGATGTATGGCGCGAGTATGCCGCCAAGTTCACGCTGGATCAGCTCTTCGAGCCCACACAACTCGTCCCACCTCCCTTACCGCCAACCGTTCAACCAACAGAAGAGGAAATCGATCCCCTGAGCCAACCTCTTCAGGTGAGTGGAAGCCACAACAACATGCAGGATGGCATGGTCCGAATGGTTCGTGAACTAAATTTGATGATGTCGAGACTGACAAACTTTCTGGAAGGAAACAAACCAGGCAAGGGTCGGCGGAATGCGACACCACATACATTTTCACTTTCGGCAACCACCAAAAAAGAGCCTCAGAAGAAAACAGCCCTGCAAGTGATCAATGAGATGGTGAAAGCGCGCCTGACACAAGAGGAAGTGGATATTCTGGATGATCATGGCGAACGCGGGCAAGGCAAGATCCCAAGCCAGGAATACAGGTTATTACAAGAGCGAGGCTTAGAGGTTCGCAGTGTCGGTATTTTCAGTCTACGTTTTGACCCAGAGATCGAGACTACGATCATCAAACGATGGTCGGCGACTTGGCTGCTTAATGCTCTGATGGAAAGCGAGCAGGTGGAACGAAAGCGAAATCTGGTTGTAACCAAAGGCCATGAAAAAGCCATACGCCAGTATGCAGATTTCCTGAGCAAAGACCTCACACAAAAGAAGCCTGTCGGTATCAAAGAAACGCTTAAAACATTGCTCCTGCGCACACGAACCCTCATGATCAACAATCATCAGCTGCGCCAGCGCATGACCGACGAGCAGCAGGACCTGGAAGACATCATCCGTTGGATTGAAGGCAATGGATCATAATACGGTGGAAACACCTCTGCAGAAGGAAACGCAGCTTTTCCGAGATCTCTTCGCTCGCTTGATCAATGCGATTTTGAACAGAATCTTTGATCTACGTCCAGAAAAAGCAGCGCGGCGGCTGCGCTCTTTGATCCTGCTCTTTGTTATTGCTGTATTCGTTGTGAGCCTACGGTTTTATCCACTGGATTTATGGACGAAATATGTCCGGGATATCTTTTTATATTACCTGACACCCGGCTATTCTTCCATCTACGTTGGTAATCCATTGGTTAACTTTGTGGGTTTCGTATGGTATGTGTTTGCAGACCCTCGCATCTTTCAATATGTCCCAATCCTGCTGGCACCGTTTTTCATTGCGTTGCAAGCCGCTGCACTCTATCTTGCCGATATATTTGAATTAGAACATGTACGCATTGCCAGAGGGTTTATCTGGAGTGTTGCGCTTTCTGGAAGTGAAGAGACAATTCGAGTGAGCCAGGGTGGGATTTCTGAGGAAGACAGGCATTCCCCAACGTTCCTCATCGGTGGTCCGGGGAAGGTCATTGTCGATCTCGACTCGGTAGCCATGTTCGAGAAGCCCGATGGAACGCCACACATCATTGGACCGACAAATCAGGAGCCACGTGCTCGTGCTACTCTGGAGGGCTTCGAGCGTTTTCGCCAGGCAATTGACACCCGCGATCATTACGTGGATTTGCGGGATCAGGATAACAAATCACAATCGGTAAAAAGCCGCAGCCTGGATGGTATTCCCATTACTGCCACGGATGTGCATCTCATGTTCAGTGTCTACCGCGGAGGTGTCAAGCCCTCGACAGAGAATCCGTATCCTTTTAGCAAGGAAGCAATTGAGCAAATTATCTATCAGGCAACCTCCCGGGTCACGCCAGACCTTCGACACGCATCTACCTATGAGTTTTCCTGGATCAATCGCATGATTGGATTGATCCGCGGGGAGCTTGGCGCATTTATGAACAGACATAAGCTAACTGCGTATTTAGCCAATATTGGGATGCCCGAACTGGAAAAGATCCAACAACGGGAGGAAGGAATTTTCAGGGAGATTCAAAAAATCGTTCTGCCTGAGCAGGAAATTACCGTGTCAAGAGAACCAAAGAATCCCCTTCCTGAGTTTCAACCGCGCCATAAGATCTCCAATTTATTCACACAGTTCGCCGACGAATTTACAAAGAAGACACAAAGCAACGGCGTAGAGCTTCACTGGATCGGAGTGGGGACCTGGGAGACTCCTGTTGAGATTGTCACCGAAGAACACCTGGAAGCCTGGAAGCTCAGCAATGACAATCTATACCGTGAAAGCCCGGAGGCGCTGCACAGGCTGGAAAACGAATCGATTCAGCAAAAGACGATTATGCTGATTCAAGACGTGCCGATTGCTGCTTACTCGAAAGCCCACATGGAAGAAAACGAATCAAAAAAGGCAATGCGGTCCCTGTTGCTGGCCTATCAGCAGCAATTACTTGAGGCTGCGGAGTTCATGCATGCGAAAGGAGAAGCAGTGCCACCGAATATCGAAGAGGCAATTGCGCACATCAATAATATGTTTGGTCACTTCCTGTAATGAGCAGATATGGAAATGAGTAAACGAGATCTGCTCCCCTGTTTGCACGAATTCTTTTTTTTGTACAGTCATGATAATCTATGACAGCCATTGAAGAACTGATCGTCACCTCTACTGAGGTCAAGCGTGCAGCAAGTATTTCCCTGTCCGTCGTAGCATTGGAGTCAACCGTGCTGACACATGGATTACCGCGTCCGCAGAACCTGCAACTGGCGAACGACATGGAACGTTCCATCCGTGCAGAGGGCGTCACCCCCGCCACAATCGCCTTCCTGGATGGGTATCTTCATATCGGCTTGACCGAAGGGGAGATCGAGCGGCTGGCAAACGAGAAAGATGTATACAAAGTCGGTCCGCGCGATTTTGCAACGGTGATCACACAGGGAGCCAGTGGCGGCACAACGGTTGCCGGGACAATGTTCGCCTGCAAGCACGCGCATGTAAACATTAAAGTCTTCGCCACCGGTGGAATTGGCGGCGTGCATCGCGAGTCCGGGTTCGACGTTTCTGCAGATTTGCAAGCGCTGGCAACAATTCCTATGATTGTCGTGTGCGCGGGCGCCAAAGCGATCCTTGATCTTCCGGCGACGCTGGAATATCTGGAGACGATGAGTGTCCCGGTCGTAGGCTATGGCACGGATGAGTTCCCAGCCTTCTACTCGCGCGAAAGCGGTTTGGATGTAAGCATCCGGCTGGATACTCCAAAGGACATTGTCGAATTTGCCAGAACTCACTGGAGCGCGGGAATGCATAGTGCAGTTCTCGTCGCCAATCCAGTTCCTGGCGCAGACGCCATTGCGCAATCTGAGATGGAGCCAATCATCGAACGGGCATCCCGGGAAGCGCAGGAAAAGAACATCCATGGTCAGGAACTGACCCCATTTCTCCTGCAGCGCATCAATGACTTGACGAAGGGACGGTCTATGCAAGCGAATTTGTCCCTGTTATTGAACAACGCGCGCCTCGCCGCTAAGATCGCCCACGCCTGGCGGACCGTTGAGAAACGAAGGCTGGCATAATAAAAACATTTACGTTCATGGGGACAAAACAGCAAAAAAAGCGTAAAACCTTGACGTTCTAGAACAAGTGTTCTATAATCGACCCACGTTGTCCCTTATTCGACAAAGGAGGTCGAAATGACTACATACCGTAGAGGCGCCGGGGCTGGGCTTGCCGCTCTGTTCCGCGGGCGTCGTTTAAATCGTGGCGCAGCCTGGGGCATGATGATCATTGGTGCATTGCTTGCATTCGAGATCTTCAACTTCAGCACCACACAATTTGCACTAAGAGATGTTTTAGGAGATTTGACCTTTGCTGGTCTCCGCTGGGCGACCATTCTGGCAATCGCTTTCTGTGGCATTGACTTTGCGGGCATCGCGCGCATCTTCACACCCGAGCAGGGTGCCGATGAGCCCAAGGAAGTGTATTACCTCTTTGGCGCCTGGTTCCTGGCAGCTGCCTTCAACGCTGTTCTTACCTGGTGGGGCGTTTCGGTGGCAATTGTCAGTCATGCCAGCGCGTCTGGTGGCGCGGTGGTCAGCACCGCAACCATGACCAAAATTGTACCGATCTTTGTCGCTGCGATGATCCTCCTTGTGCGTGTCATGATCATTGGCACGTTCTCGCTCGCAGGTGACCGTTTGTTTTCAACTGCCGAGCACCGTTCCTATTCCTATAATAATAGCCCTCGCCCTGTGCAGCAGCAACCCAACTATCGTCCAGTTCAATCGCAACCTGTCATCCGACCGGCATCTACTTTAAGCCGACCCGCACAAAGCGCGCAAGGGAGCACAAATACGTTTCGTCCGGCGCCGAAAACGAACAATCCGCAGCAGACATCCTTCACCCGACAGGAGCCTACATATCACAACATCTATGGTCAGAACAATCCGGAACGCACGAACGACCGA
The DNA here is from genome assembly GCA_035699125.1 of Anaerolineales bacterium. Classification (GTDB taxonomy): domain Bacteria; phylum Chloroflexota; class Anaerolineae; order Anaerolineales; family Villigracilaceae; genus Defluviilinea. The sequence continues at coordinate 63,104 of DASSBC010000003.1, read as the reverse complement.
TCCTACGACGCATAACTTCTTAGAGCCTGGACTTTGCATATTTACTGAATTCAGAACACAACTTAATATCCGAACTCGTTTCGAGCTCGGGTCCCTTACCTAGAATTGAGGAACCCTACTATGTCCCGTGCTCGCTTCCAAGACCCAGAAGACTGGCAGACAGCCGTCGCTGAAACTGGTAGCGGCTGTCTGTCTTTTTATGTCCTGCCGCCGATTGCAGCCCTTTTCATTGTGGCGCTTGTGGCTCTTGTAGCGCTTAAAGCGCCACTCTCCCCTTCGGCGTTGCCCATTAACAACTCAACTCTGGTCCTTCAGAACTCGGTGGCTCCGGTCAATGCTGCGCCTTCAGTGGAGGTGCCGATCTGGGGATCTCCAGCTAATAGCGGTTCTTCCAGCGGACTCTCCCCTATCTTCACCAAGGAAGTCCAGCACTGGGGGAATGACATTGTGCGCTGGGCGAATGCCGCTGGCGTAGATCCCAACCTGGCGGCTACCGTCATGCAGATCGAATCGTGCGGCGACCCGCAAGCGACGTCACGTTCCGGAGCTACCAGCCTTTTCCAGGTCATGCCATTCCACTTCCACTTTGGGGAAAATCCGTATGACCCAGAAACCAATGCGCTGCGTGGCATGAACTACCTGGCTCGCTCGCTCCAGGCAGGAGGCGGGGATGCACGTCTGGCTCTGGCGGGCTACAATGGTGGCATCGGAGTCATCTCACGCAGTGAATGGGCGTGGCCAGCGGAAACGAAACGCTACGTACTTTACGGAGCGCCGATCTATGAAGATGCACGCAATGGCGCAACCTCCAGCGCCTCGTTGACCGAGTGGTACCAAAAATATGGAGCGGGTCTTTGCAGACAAGCTGCGCAAAGATTAGGAATCCCCTAGATACGAAACGCCTTGCAAAGGTTTGGTCTGCCCACGCTACCATTGGCGAACGCAACCTTCGCAAGGCTGATTCCAAGCTTTATGAACAAAAGCCGCCATCGATGGCGGCTTTTGTTTTGTATATGTATAAGTAAAGGCGGGTTGGCCGCGTCGCACCCCGTCCTTTAGGGTTTCTTCACGGGAACAGTGGTCGACTGCGAATCTGACTGCTGACTATTCGAAGCGAGAGGCAGCCAGATGGCGAAGGTCGTCCCCTTTCCCTCCTGTGAATTGACTTCGATCCGCCCCCCATGACGTTCTACGATCCAGTTCGCAATGGAGAGGCCCAACCCGAAGCCAGTGGTCTCTCGACGCGTACGCGATTTCTCGGCGCGGTAGAAGCGCTCAAAGATATGAGGCAAATCTTCCACAGGGATTCCGGGTCCTGTGTCGCGGCAGATGATGCGCGCCTGCCCACCAATGGTTTCCAGGCTCAGGAACACTTCTCCGCCCGGCGGAGTATACTGCACGGCGTTTGCTACAAGGTTGATAAACACCTGTTTAAGCCGGTCACGGTCCGCGTTCACGTATGCCTGATCGATTTCGTTCAGCCGGATATGTACTTTATTCCCGGCAAGAATCGTCATTTCCTGGAACACCTCAGTGAGAAGAAGATCCAGTTCGACGCGCTTCATATTGAGTGCCAGCTTGCCGGATTCCGCCTGTGCCAGGAGCAGCAACCCACCCACCAATCGCGTCAAGCGGCCTGCCTCCTGGTCGATGCTCGTCAGCGATTCTTCGTCAAGACTCTTCATGCGCCGCATGAGGTCCACATTTCCCTTGATGACAGTAAGAGGTGTCCGCAGCTCGTGACTTACGTCTGCCAGAAGGCGCTGCTGGGAGGTAAATAGCGTCTCCAATCTTTCCAGGGTTTGGTTGAAGGAACTCACAAGATTGCCGATCTCATCATCTTCCGGTCCCTGATACGGGATGCGGCGCGACAAGTCATCCGCCCGGTTGATCTGCTCAACGGTGTCGGTGATCGCACCCAGAGGCTTGAGGGTTTGCCCAAGCGTGAACCAGACCACAATCCCGGAAAGGAGAACAGCCACGACCCAAATGACAGAAAGCACGTCTGTGAGATTCTCGCGAGCGGCATCCACCACTTCGAGACTCGAAGCGATCTGTAACACCGCGATGATATTTTCTTCCTCATCTTTTTGGAGGGGGATACTCAATACTCGAATGTGCCAGCCGGACCCACTGGAGTCGCGATATACGGGAAAATTAAGACGCAGTGCACCCTGATCAAACGGTTTATCGACAAACTCTGGCAATGTGCCGTAGCTGGATTGCAACTCCTGGTCTAAACCCCAGACCTGCACGTAAATATCGGGACCGATATCAGTAGCCTTGAGATGGACGATGACCTTGCCCAGTTCATTGACGCTGAGTTTGTCAAGAATAACCTTATGGGCAGCTTCGAGGCGGTTATCTGTTGTATTGAACAACAGAGCCGTCACGACAATAATGACCGCCGCGCTGATCACAAGAAGGATTCCACCCATGAGCGTGGAATACAACAGAGTCAGGCGGAGCCGAAGAGACACGGTTCCTCAAAATGTATGATGAACGTTTAGGGATTCTCGCGTAGAACATATCCCACGCCGCGCACAGTATGGATCAGGCGAGGCTCATCCTCCCCTTCAAGCTTCTGGCGCAGATAGCGGATATAAACCTCCAGCACATTGCTTTCCCCTCCGAAGTCGTAACCCCAAACACGATCAAAAATGACCTCGCGGGTAAGCACCTGCTTGGGATGCCGCAGGAACAATTCGAGCAACTCATATTCTTTGGCTGTCAAAGAAATCTGACGGTTGCCGCGTGACGCCTGCCGCGAGCCCGTATCGAGCGTGAGGTCGGCGAATTTCAAAACCGGGACACGTTCGGGCTGTGTTCGCCTTAATAAGGCACGCACGCGCGCCAACAATTCATCCAGGTTGAACGGCTTGATCATGTAATCGTCCGCGCCGGCGTCCAAACCCTGGATGCGGTCCTGGACAGTGTCTTTTGCCGTCAGCATTAAGATAGGGATCGAGCCGCCCGTCCGCAGTCGATGGCAGACCTCGAGACCATCCATCCCTGGCAGCATCCAGTCCAGGATCACCAGATCCGGTGTGTGGTCTCTTGCCAGGATCAACCCCATGCGGCCATCGGTCGCCGTATCTACGGTGTAGCCTTCATAAGCCAGGCCGCGCTGAAGCAGTTTCAAAATTTGCTGATCGTCTTCGATAATCAAAATACGCTCATTCATATGATTTGCTCCAGCCAAAATATACCACAACTTGCGTGTAGAGTTCAAAGCGTGGTAGGCAAAACCCTTATTGAGAGTCTTCGAATCCGTCTCTGTGTGAATTCTCGTTTCTTCGTTCTTTACCCCAGACCTAAGGATTGTTTCAGCCAGGCTTTCCGGTCTTCTGTAGCGGTTTCATTGAGTCCATGTTGCGCTTCGTACCATTTCATTTCCTTGGGTTCTTTTGCTGCAGCGAAAAATTCTTCGGCGCGGTCCGTCGGCACATGGAAGTCATCGGTAGCAAATTGAAAAAGGACGCTTGCAGGCGAAATGCTCGGGACGTGGGTAATCGGGTCGATCGCTGTCATTTGATGGATAAACGTTTCGCGCGCCTCCCCTTCCAGCTTCGGCAGATAGAGGTACCAATCCGGGAAACGCGGTGTGGATGCCATGACTACATAATGTGTGGGACGCTGGTCAAGGCTGCCCGCAAGCACGCCGTACATGCCACCAAAATCATGACCAACATAGGCAAACCGCTTCGTGTCTACGCGAGGTTGCGATAATAACAAATCCATCGCGCGACGGATGTTCACAACCTCTTCCATAGAGTTCTGCATATCTTCCTTCTGGGTACGTTTGAGGAAAAAATCTCGGTCAGACCACAACGTTTCAATGGAAAGACAAACAGCGCCGAGGCGCGCCAGCTCTTTGGCTTCCTCCTCGAATTGCGTCCGGTGTGAGCTGATGGACTCCGGCTCATACCAGTGGACGTATAAGATCGCTGCCAGCGATGCCTCTCCTTCCGGGCGGAACATCTCTGCAACCCGCCGATAGCCAAAAGGAGTTTCGATCACCAGTAATTGACTTTCCATCCCATCCTGTACGCGTTTGCCAAGCACTCGCACGTCGTTCGATTCCAGCTTTTGATACTGACGCATTTGGGTTAACATGAATTCCTCTCCGTTTCAGGGGATAGGCACATTATATGTGAGTTCGCTTTCTTGACACGCTTCCCCAGAAGTGTATAATCACGCTCAACCAGACAGCGTGAAGACAAGTAGCCGCGGAGCCTGTACATGCAGAGAGCCATCGGTCGTGCGAGATGGCCGGGCAAGCAGCGAAATCCACTTCACCGACGTCCCTCTCGCAGGGGCTTTTAGTGTAGTGACGACTTTAGTCGTCAACCTATGAAAAAGCCGTAAGAGAGGCGGGTTCACCCGTTATCGTGATCCTAAGGCAGTTCAGAACTGCAAAAGCAGGTGGCACCACGAGACGCCCCCTCGTCCTGCATGGACCGGGGGCGTATTCTATTCCGCACAACGGAGGTGCAACATGTTAGACCTGAATCTGATCCGCGAGACCCCTGACCTTGTCCGCACGGCACTCACAAACCGCCAGATGGACCCCTCTCCTGTGGATGAGGTCCTGCACTTGGATGAAAAACGCCGCGCGCTGCTCACAGAGGTAGAGGCGCTAAAAGCCGAACGGAACGCGGTGTCCAAGGAAATCGGCAGATCCAAAGAAGCAGCAGAACGCGAGAAGAAGATCGCCGCCATGCGCGAAGTGGGCGATAAGATCAGCGCGCTGGATAAGGAGGTAGCGGACGTCGAAGCCGAGCTTCATGCGATTACATCCGCTATCCCAAACATCCCGGATGAGCGAACGCCGATCGGCGCCAGCGAAGAAGAAAATGTCGTGCTGAGGATGGTGGGTCAGCTCCCCGAGTTTGACTTCGAGCCGAAGCCGCATTGGGAGTTGGGTCCTGCCCTCGGCATCCTGGACTTTGAGCGCGGCACAAAAATCACCGGCTCCCGTTTTTATGTATTGAACGGACCCGGCGCGCGGTTGCAACGCGCGTTGATTGCCTTTATGCTGGATCTGCATATCCGGCAGGGGTATACAGAGGAATATCTCCCCTTCATGGTCAAGACAGCCACTGTGTTTGGCGCCGGGCAATTGCCAAAGTTTGCCGATAACCTCTATAAAGACCACGAAGAAGATCTATACTTTGTGCCCACCGCGGAAGTCCCACTGACGGGCTTGCACATGGACGAAATCCTGGAGGGAGCACAACTGCCGTTGTTCTATACAGCCTACACGCCCTGCTTCCGCCGCGAGAAGATGAGCGCCGGGCGCGATGTGCGTGGCATCAAGCGCGGACATCAATTCGATAAGGTCGAGATGTATATGTATGCCAAGCCGGAAGAGTCAGATACTCTGCTCGAAAAAATGCGCGAAGATGCTGAAGCTACCTGTGCAGCGCTGGGATTCACATATCGCGTTAAACAGCTTTGCACGGGTGATCTTGGCTTTAACTCAGCTATCACGTACGATATCGAAGTCTGGGCGGCGGGCTGCCAGGAGTGGCTTGAGGTGTCATCCGTCTCTAACGTGCGCGACTTCCAGGCGCGCCGCGCGAACATAAAGTATCGCCCGTCGGACGGAGGCAAGGCTCGCTTCGTGCACACGCTCAATGGCTCGGGACTCGGACTCCCCCGCACGCTGATCGCCATCCTAGAAAACAATCAGCAAGCTGATGGGTCGGTCGTCGTGCCGGAAGTGCTCCGCCCGTGGATGGGCGGCGTGGATATAATCGAACCATCATAAGGAGAATATGACCCCTGAGTTTGAGTTGATCTTACAAGTCGTTTTGGAGATATTCACGCTCTTTGCTCTGATCGTTGGGCTGTTAGGGTTGGTCGTTCCGATATTTCCCGGGCTGGTGATCATGTGGCTGGGAACACTAGTCTATGCCCTCCTCCAGAATGCAGCCGGCAACATGACGGGCTGGAAGTGGGTGGTCTTTGGCATCATCACCGTTTTGATGATTACCGGCAGTGTGGCGGATAACATTATCATTGCGCGCAAGATGCGCGATCAATATGTGCCGTGGAGTTCCATCCTGTTTGCCTTTGGCGCCAGCCTGGTTGCCAGCCTGTTCTTTACCCCTCTCATCGGTCTCGTTGCGGCGCCCGTGGGCTTATATTTGGCAGAAAGTCGCAGGCTGAAAAATAACAATGCTGCCATTGAATCGACCAAAGCGTACATGATCGGCTGGGGTTGGGCGTTTGGGGCAAGATTCGTGATCGGGTTGGTGATGATTGCTTTCTGGATGATCTGGGCTTGGGTGTTATAGTACACGGCTTTCAAACATCAGGCTCTCCGAAGTGGAGAGCCTGATGTTTATTTCTTGGCATCTGCCGTGGCTCTGATCAGGCTCTGTCGGAATGCTTGCCCCGCCGCACTTTCTTCCAGCCCAATAAATAGGCTGGCAGGTTCGCTGGCATCGGTAAACATCCCACTGACCTCCACGCCTGAATCCGGTATCAGCTTTGCAAATGGTGTTTGCGAGTAATCCTGCACTGTGATGTGAATCAACTGTGCGGATAATACAGCCGTATTTTTATTTGGCTGATCCACAGACCACAATAACCAGCGAGGCGTGAGGATGACGGTCATCTGAACGGACTCTGCCTTGCCAAATAACCCCTTCTTTACCTTTTCTGACTCTGTCTGAATACACATCAATACGTCCAACAGGATCGGACCGAGGTTGTACTGCTCTATGTGACGTTCAACGGCTTCCCGCGCCTGAGCCGGGAGGGCATCTATCGCGACTTCCTGTGTCCGGCGTTTCCAGTCAGACATAAGTCCTCCTGCCATGTTTATCTGAGTTTTTCAACTACGCTGCCCGCTACATCTTCAGGTTGTTCGCCGCTCAAGACACGCGTGAGCGCCTCCTGCATCAGCGGACCCAGGACCTCCAGCACATCATTCGACGGGACCGGCTGTGCCGATTCCAAAATCGCGTTCATCGTTCGATCGCCATCCTGGACAATCGAAGGCCGTGTGGGAAGATACCCCGTCGCCTGCGTCCATTCTGACAGAAAATCTTCGTCAATCAGAAATTCAGCCAGCTCCACAGCCAGCTGCTGATTTTCGGGACTAGCACCTGCCAATGCCCAGACCCAGCCTGTTGCGTAGGAGAACGACATCTCCTCCAGCCCAGGCAGCGGAATGGCTGTCCCATCTTCAGAGGGACGATAGTTCAAATAGCTGACGATCGCTTTGTTAGCATTGCCGGTGCGGTAGATCTGCAACGCCTGCGCGTCATTCGTGATGTTCGCTACCGATGGGGGAAACGTCTCTCTCGAAACCCCTTCTTCCACAAGCGTCAATACGCGCGCCAAGACCTCCTCGTCCAACATTGGCAATCCCTGGGGATCCAGAACTTCGCCGCCCGCAGAAGCATACAGTGATAAGCCAACCAGCGCCTGTACATTTCCCGCCGGGAAAACGAGGTCACCGTCAGTTGCCAGTACATCCTCCCAGCTCACTAATTGTCCAAGCTCCGGATAATAGATCAGGACGAGAGTATCTCCCAGGACCGGCAAACCGTACCCTGTATTCTGAATGTGCGCCAGTTGCTGGGCATAACCGTACCAATTGGGATCATCAAGAGATGTAGAAAGTCCGTCAATCGGATGTAACAATCCAAGTAGCGCCGCCATCTCCAGGTCAGAACGGGAAAGCAGAACGAGATCGGGCAGTGCGCCGGGAGCTGCCGCGCTAGTCACTGATAGCGCGTTTAGTATGTCACCTTGTGCCTCTGCTGATTTGCTTCGAACTTCAATCTGCAGATCTGCATGCTGCGATTCAAATTCCCTTAATCGTTCGGCGAGCATTTCCGCCGCGGAGTTTTCTGCAACAGGGCTAAATTGCGCCGGCAACCAAACGCGCAGGCTGGATGTTTCCGGCGTAATTGGCGCCGTCCCCGTGGGCTGCGGAGGCGACGTGGACGTCGCCTGCGCTGTGCGAGTGGGGACAGGCGCAGGTGTGAGCGAAGCAAGGATTGGCTCGAGCGAGGCACAGCCTGCGGTGAAAATGCATCCGAGAGAAACCACCAGTCGAAGAATACTCGGCATCATTACAGATCAATCGGCGTGCGTAAGACAGCCGTCAACAGCCTGACAGCGTTTTGCAGATCGGAATAGTCCACCATTTCGGAGGGTGAATGCACGTAACGAACGGGCACGGAAATACAGCCCGCAGGCACACCGGCGCGCGTGAGCTGGATCGCTCGTGCATCGGTGCCGCCCATTAACAGCACTTCGCGCTGATAGGGAATGCGATGCTTCTCCGCCGTCTGAATCATCCACTGCACGACCCGCGGATCCGCAATCATCCCCACATCCTGAATCTTGATACAGGGGCCCTTCCCGAGCGCCATCTCCATCTGAAGTGCATGGGGTGTATCGGCTGAGGGCGTCACATCGAGCGCGATCCCAATATCGGGGTCGATGCCATACGCCGAGGTCGTTGCCCCCCGAATGCCCACCTCCTCCTGTGTAGTAAAAACGAAGTAAAGATCATACGGTGTGGATTTCAGAGCGCGCAACGTCTCGATCGCCACAAGCACGCCGACGCGGTTATCCATGGACTTTGCCACGAGACGACTGCCGAGGTCGCTAAATTGTCGATCAAACGCGGCGACATCGCCGATCTCCACCGGACTATCTTTGGAACTGGTTGCGCCTACATCGATATAGACTTTATCCAGGGTGGGCAATTCGTTCACGTTATCCAGACGATCGAAGCCAAGGATGCCCTGTGTCCCATTCAAAAAGCGGACGCGTCCACCGAGCACATATTTCCGAAACACACCCCCGATCGGGGAAAAACGCACAAATCCACGTTCATCCACATGGCTGACGATGACGCCGATCTCGTCCATGTGGGCGGCGATCATAACCTTCTTTGGATCGCGTGAGGCTTTAGCCGGACGTTTCCGGGCAATCAGATTTCCGAGCGCATCGACCCGTATCTCATCTGCCAGAGTTTCCACTTCGTCGCGAACGATCTTGCGAACACCATCTTCATATCCAGAAGGTCCGATTGTTTCAGTGAGTGTTTGGAGAAGTTTTTTCACAGAAGTTCCTTGCGCCGTTATGCAACGTAGTTAAGCGTTAGCGTTTGCCCATCCGAATAGCTCGCCTTGCCATCCCGCGCAAACACATGCACTTTACTTTTCCCTTTGACGGTCCATTCGCCATGCAGCATGCCAATCATGGCGGTATCTTCGTCTACGCCGATCATACACTCGCCTTTTTTGAGAGCGCGCTGTAGGCCAAAGACAATCGGCTTCCATACACCCGGGATGGCATCGAAGTGCGGAATGATAAACGTGGCAGGTACAATCCCAAAGCCTTCCTGCGTGCCCGCCAGGCGAAAGCTTGGCATCCGCTTGCCAAGAATCATGGCACCTGCGGAGCAGCCTGCATAGATGGCGCCTCGCTCCCAGGCACGCTGTGCGGCATCCCAGGCAAGACTACCTTTCATGGTCTCATATAAATAGCCCGGGTCGCCGCCAGAAAAATAAATGAGATCTGCAGCTTCCAGGATCGGCTCCCAACACGGGTCGTTAGCAGAGTCACGGTCGATGATACGCACAGGCTCTACCTCTGCTCCCAGCGCCGCGAAATGTTGAACTCCCATGTTCAGCCAGCGATTGACGCTGCTGTCACCTTCTTTTCCGGCGGCAGTTGGCAGGCAAGCGACGCGCGGCTTGCGATCTTCCAACTTCAGACTGTCCAGCAGAAAACGATCCACATCTTTCATTACGGGCAGATATTCACCAGAACCAACGAGAGTGATTAATCCATTCATGGAACACCTATGATAATGTGAAAAAGTAGATAGTAAACACGTAGACAGATACCCATGTTATCTTGCTTAACGAGCAGCGACTACATCTGGTGTGATACGTTTGAGGGCAGCGTGGAATAGTTCGAGTGTGTGCTTCCAATCGTCCACGCGGGCGATGCTGACGGGGCTATGGGTGTAACGATGCGGGACGGAGACAGACACGGTTGGGATACCGGCAAGCGAACGCTGGATCGCACCCGAATCCGTGCCTCCACCTCCAGGCTGGCGAATCTGGCAAGGGATCCCTTCCGCTTCTGCGGTCTCGCGTAAGAACCGAACGAGCCGCGGGTCGTGAAGAGTGGAGCCATCTGCTACATAGATCGCGGGACCCAGACCTAGTTTTGTGTTGTACCTCATGTTCTCGCTGCCATCGTGGAGAGGCAGATCATTGGCAGGAGTTGAGTCAATCGCAATGGCGAGATCGGGGTTGAAATACTGCGCCGCTACCTTCGCGCCCCGTAGCCCAATCTCCTCCTGGACGGAGAACGCCGCGCACAGATCGATATTGGACGGCACCTGCTTCACCAGCTCGATCAGCGTTGCGACCCCGATGCGGTCGTCAATGGATTTCGCCAGGATGGAGGGTCCGACCCGGCGAAACCGGGTTGCAAACCCCGCTCGGTCGCCGACCTTTGCCTTTCCAGCAAGTCCCACATCGATGCGTAGTGAGTCGAGAGGCACTTTTCTGCTGTATTCGTCTGCACTCATCAAATGAATCGGCTTGGCTCCAATGACCCCAGGCACACGTTCTTTGCCTACTACTACTTGCTTACCCACCAAAAGCCGCACATCTATCCCGCCGACCGTTTCAAAACGATAGAGTCCCTCGCCATCCTCATCCACAACCATGAAACCGACTTCATCCATGTGGGCGTCGAGCATGACACGGACACGTTTCCGTCCGCGTCCGTTCTTCGTGACGAGGACGCTCCCCAACGCGTCCACCTTCACGTCATCTGCGTACGGCTTCACTTCCTCCAGGACGATCTTGCGCACCTCGCTCTCATCCCCGGAGACCGCGATCGCGTTACAGAGGCGTTCGAGAAGTTTTAGTTGAGGTGCACCAAAAGTTGGCATAAAAATTAAAGGGTAGGGAAGCAGCTAGTCGTCCCACAGGATTGTTTCAAAAAAGTCTTTTTCTAAAGACGCAACGAACTCTGCCAGGAGACGCCCGGTGCGCTGAATATCCTTCAGAGAAGCGGATTCCACTGGCGTGTGCATGTACCGGATCGGGAATTCTACGAGAGCGCTGGGAATCCCCTCGGCAGTGACCTGGACAGCGAACGCGTCTGTGCCCGAATGAGAAACTGTCACATCCAGGAACCAGGGAATCTCTAATTTCTCCGCCAGTTCCCTGAGCTTTTTGTGCAGAAAGGGATGCATGTTCGGACCGATACACAGACCGACACCCTTCCCCATCGCGGAAGTCTGCCACCCCCCTGCGCCAGGTCCTTTCGCGAAGCTTCCATCTACCACGATCGCCATTTGCGGGCGGAGTTCGAAGGCAGAAGTAGACGCGCCCAGGAGCGTAGTTTCCTCCTGCACGGTGGCGACCGCCCAAATGTCCCAGAGGTGAGGCTTGTTCCTTAATTCCTCCAGGCAAATCGTCAACGCAGCCACAGAAGCGCGGTTGTCCACCGAATGCCCGGAGATGACATCTCCGGCTAATTCCAACGGCTCATTTGCAAACGAAACCAGATCACCGACGAAAACTTTCTTCGTTACATCGCGCGGCAGGAGGCCCGTATCCACCAGCAGATGTTCGAGGAGTATTTTCTCGCCAACCGAGTCAGGCAGGAAGTACGCGGGCGGTAGAACGATCACACCGGGTAACTCCTCGTTACTTCCCGAAGCATGAACCGTCACCTGAGCGCCCGGCAGCACGCGCACATCTATCCCACCGACCCTGGTGATGTGAAGAAAGCCGTCCATGATCTTTGAGACCCGCAGCCCAATAGCATCCATGTGCGTGGCGATCATCAGGGCAGGGCGCGGGGATGTACCGGTTCCGCGCTTCCACCCATGCACGGACCCGACGCGGCTGATGCTGATTTCATCCACCAGCGGACGCCACTTCTCGATGATGAGTTCCGCTACGGGGCTTTCATAACCGGAAAGACCTGAAACGGAGATCAGTGACTTCAGAAATGGAAGGATGTCTGTCATTTACGGGAACGCTGTGACCGAAGCAGGAAGCGTATCGGTAGGTGTCGGAGTATCGGAAGGTGTGTTTGTCGGGCTTGAGGTCAACGAAGGCGTGAGCGATGGAGTCAGCGAAGGCGTCAGGGAGGCGGTTAACGTCGAGGAGGGGGTAAATGTAGCAGGCACAAAAGGGGTCAACGAACTTGTGCTTGTCGGTGTGGTTGTAGGCGTAAGGGTGGGGGTGAGTGTGGTCGTGACGGTGCTTGTTAAAACAGTTGGGGTGGGACTGAGCGTTGGGGAAGCGGGCGTCAACGTCTGGGTAAATGTAGAGGTTGCAGAGGGGGTCAGATCAGATGGATTTGGTGCAAGAGCGATGGCGACCCAGCCGATACAGTAGCAGGGAATGGTGGCAAGTGTGATGGCGAGCAATGCCAGTCGACGGCGTGCTACAGCATCTGAGGCTTCAAACATGATGGTTCGATTATAATCTATCCATTCACAGAACAAATGTGCAACAATTGGTACAATTCAACCTATGATCCCTCTTCACATACGCATTTCAGGCTTTCTCTCCTATCACGATACTGTTGAGCTGGACTTTACACCGTTCGACCTCGCCTGTATTTCGGGGCACAACGGTGCAGGCAAATCCTCCCTGCTGGACGCGATCACGTGGAGTCTGTTCGGAGAAGCGCGCGGCAAAAGCAGCGATGTGATCAACTTGCGACAGGATGTCAAAGCCGCCGAGGTCATGCTTACCTTTCAGCAGGAAGACAATACCTATCGCGTCCAGCGTACCCTGCCTCGCAACAAAAACACGCTGCTGGAATTTCAGGTGCGCACCCAAAGCGGATGGAAGCCGCTCACCGAAAAGACAACACGCGAAACCCAGGCGCGCATCGAGCAAACACTTCGCCTTGATTTCGATACGTTCGTCAACGCTTCGTTTTTCTTACAGGGCAAAGCAGATCAGTTCACCCAGCAAACTGCCACGCGACGTAAAGAGGTGTTGAGCAACATTCTCGGCCTGGAAACGTGGGAAGAATATAAAAACAAGACCGCCGAAAAACGGAAATCGTTGGAACGAGAAGTCGACGAAATGGATGGGCGCATCCGCGAGATCGATGCGGAGCTGGCGGAAGAGGATCTGCGCAAGGCGCGGCTGGCAGACCTTGCAGCGAATCTCAAACAACTAATGACCCAGCGCACCTCCCAGGAAATTGTCCTGGAAAATATCAAGCGCAACGCCGCCCTGATCGGGGAACAGCGGAAGATGACCACCATGTTGTCCGAACGACTGGAGCGCGAACGCTCGGCACGGGCGGGGCTAGAGGAGCGCCTGGCCGCCAAACAAGCGGACCGTGACTCGTATGCTGACCTCATTCATCGTTCCAGGGAAGTCGAAGCAGCGTACCGAGCATGGCAAACATCCCGTAAAGAGTTAGAGGAGTGGGACAATATCGCCTCTCAGTTCCGTGAGTATGAAAAGGACCGCGCGCCGTTGGTGGAGGTCATTGCTGCGGAGAGAGCAAAGCTGGAAGAAGAACAGCGCTCTCTATGGATGGAAGAAGAAACGATCCAGGAGCAAAAATCAGCGATCGAGGACCTGCGAGGGCAAATCGAACAGGCAGGAAATCTCTTAAGAGATGCAGAAGCCAAAGTAGAGAAACGGCTCCAAGTGGAGAGGGAAAGAAACTCTGCCCGCGAACGCCAGGCAGAATTGAAGGCAGAAAATGAGGCGTTGAAGGCGGAAATGAATGAACTCAAGGAGCGCATCGACTCGCTTAAAGCCGCGGAGGGCGCCAGTTGTCCATTGTGCGGGCAGGAATTGAGCACTGAACACCGAGAAGCAACCCTGCTCCAACTCGAAAATGAGGGCAGACAAGAAGGTGACCGCTTTCGCGCCAACCAAGCCGAATCCGCAGACCTCGTTAGAAGAATTACCGATTACGAATCACAAATCGCTCAGCTTGGCTCTGCTGAAAATGAACGCGTCCAATATGCCAGCGAAGTATCCCTGCTCACAGAACGAATAGAGACCCTTCAAAGGTTCGCTAAAGAGTGGGAAACCATAGGGAAGAAACGCCTCAAGGAAGTAGAAAAGATTCTCGAAACCGGCAAGTATGCTGTGGATGAGCAAAAGCAACTGGCAAAGCTGGACAAACAGCTCGAAAAGCTGGGGTACGACGTTGCTGCGCATAATCGCGCCCGGGAAACAGAATTGGACCTCCGCGTTGTAGAGGACGAGTATGCAAATTTGAAATCTGCAAAGGAAGTCAGCAAACAGATTGAAAGTGAAATCGCTAATCTGCGAGCAGAGATCAAGAATCGCGAAGCGGAGATCGAGACCCTGGAGACAGATTATCAAACCGCACAAGCCAACTTGAATGCTGCACAGGCCGGCGCGCCGAACCTCGAGGAAGCGGAACGTAAGCTTTTCCAATTGCGGGAAGAGGAAAATAAAAGACGAAGCGAGCTGGGCGGCGCGCAGCAGAGAGTGGATATCCTGGAAGTCCAGCGTGCCCGGAGAGTGGCGTTCGAAAAGGATTGTGAGCAGCTGCAGAAACAGATCGCGCGGCACCGGACGCTGGAGCGCGCCTTCGGCAAAGACGGCGTCCCGGCGTTGCTGATCGAGCAGGCCTTGCCACAGATCGAAGACAAGGCGAATGAGCTGCTCGACCGGTTGTCGGATGGGCAAATGTCAATCCGTTTTGCCACACAGACCGAATATAAAGACAAACGCCGCGATGACTTAAAAGAAACTCTCGAGATTCAAATTAGTGATGGCGCCGGCATCCGCAATTATGAGATGTACTCGGGCGGCGAAGCCTTTCGGGTCAACTTCGCTATCCGGCTGGCGTTGTCCAAGATCCTGGCACAGCGAAAAGGCGCACGCCTGCAAACGCTGGTCATCGACGAAGGCTTCGGCTCGCAGGACACCCAGGGACGACAGCGGTTGATCGAAGCCATTAATCTGGTGAAGCACGATTTTGCAAAAATCCTGGTGATTACCCACATCGACGAACTGAAAGATGCCTTTCCCACACGCATAGAAGTGGAAAAGACCGAACATGGCTCGGCACTTCATGTGATCTAATCACAGAATCTCGAGCCGCCGGGGATGGCGAGACGTAAGCCATGATTTATTTTTACATTTCCACAGTAATTTGTATCGGCGGGGCATTTATCGTTTACTGGCTTCACAATCAATATCATCTCGATATTGTCGTCACAACTGTATTTCCACTACCTGACGCCCCGCTTATCTCTGTCTGTGTGCCGGCGCGCAACGAGGAACGAAATATCCGCGCCTGTATCGAGGCGATTCTGGCGCAGGATTACCCAAATTTTGAAGTCATCGTTTTGGACGATCGTTCCACAGATAACACAGCGGTGATCCTGGGCGAGCTTTTTACGCAAAACGATAGGCTGAAAATCCTTCACGGAGTGGATTTGCCGAAGGGCTGGGCGGGCAAGCCTCACGCTTTGTACCAGGCATCCGTCGCAGCGCACGGCGAGTTGCTTTGCTTTATCGATGCAGATACATTCCTTTCGCCCAACACGCTTTCCGCCTGTTACGCTAAGGCAATGGAAACAAAAGCGGACATGTTCACGATCATGACCTTTCAAATCCTCGGCTCGTTCTGGGAAAAGGTCGTGATGCCCATCGTGATGACCGCCCTCTCCGTCGGGTTTTCGCCCCGCAAGGTCAACGATCCCAAGAGCAAAGATGCCATCGCTAATGGACAATTCATCCTGATTAAGCGCTCCGTCTACGATGCTGTGGGAGGTCATGAAAGCGTCAAGGATCAGATCGTCGAAGATAAAGCCCTTTCGGAGCATGTCAAAGGGAATGGCTATCGATTGATCGTCGCGAACGGAGATGCCATCGCGCGAACACGTATGTACACCTCCCTGCCCGAGATGTGGGAAGGATGGACAAAAAATATCTATCTCGGCTTGCATGACCGTCCTTCGCTGGTGCTGCTCGGAATCCTAGGAGCCTTTCTCGCGCTGTTCGCCGCGGTCCTCCTGCCGCTTTGGCCTATGCTTGGAGTATGGTGGTACTTGCGTGATGGTGGCTGGCTCGCGCTGACGGTTCTCTTGGAAGCCATTCTCCTTTGGACGTTGGTGATTTATATGCGGGCAAGGGTTGCGCTCGGCATGGGAATTTCCCCTTGGTATGCCTTTACACTTCCTCTGGGTTCCGGAGTGTTTGCAGCGATGATGCTCAGTTCCACCTGGAAGGTTCTCTCCGGACAAGGCGTTCTGTGGAAGGGACGACGATACGCGCCGAAATAATGGAGAGGGCTAGGGCTGCGTCTTTTTGCTAGTGTTATAGTTAGCTCATCTCAATAAAAGTGCAAGAAGGAATTACAGGCTATGAACAGGAACGTAGTATTCACTTTGGTTGTTGTCCTACTTTTGAGTAGTTGTGCCCCAGCGGCGAAAGAGATGGAGGTTTACGACGCCTGGACGCGCCCCGCCGCGCAGGGAGCGAACGGCGCCATATATTTCGTGATCCACTTCTCGGCGGATGAGGAGCTTGTCGGCGTTAGCTCGGATGCCGCGGAGGCGGTGGAAATACACGAGAGCAGGATGAACGGCGATGTGATGGAGATGCGTCCGGTGCAGTCCGTTCCGCTCGGCGCGGGGGAAGACGTCCGATTTGAGCCGGGCGGATTACATGTTATGCTCGTCGGTTTGAAACAGGACCTCAAAACCGGTGGCGAGGTAGAGATCACCTTACACTTTAAGAATTATCAGGATATCCCTTTACGTGTCCTCGTGCAGGATACCCCGCCGTCAGAACATGACCACTAATCGAGCGCAAGGGACCTGATACGCTTCCTTTATTTGAATACTCCTTCTACCGGGGACCAGACATCAGGATGAGAAAAAGTTAACAATGCAGGACTGGGGAACTTTTTTATCAGACCCTTCGTCAATTCGGCAAAGGAGACAGAATGAAGAAACTTTTATTCATCGTTATACTGCTGGCCCTGATGCTGTCCGCTTGCGCTGCCGCTACCGTCGGTGGCAGCCAGACCGAGATCGGGCAAAACAAGCAAAAATGGGAGAACGCGAACATTTCCCACTACCGTTATAACCTGCACTTGAGCTGCTTCTGCGTGTTCGTGGAGAATATGCCTCTGGTCATCGAAGTCCAGGATGGTCAAGTGATTTCGATGGAGTTCCACAACGGGGCAGAAATCGACCCGAGCATGATAGAAATCTTCGGTAAATATCAAACCCTCGACCTGATCTTTGCCGAGCTCGAAGCCGGAGAGAATGGCGCAGCCGATGAAGTCACCGTCAAGTACGATCCGGAATTTGGCTTCCCCACCGAAGCAACCATTGATGTCGTCAAAGAAGCCATCGATGACGAACTGTACCTGACCATTTCAGACTTCGAAGCACTGCCCTAACAGGTCGATACAGTCAAAAGAACAGCGGACGTTAGAAACGTCCGCTGTCGGTTTAAAGCTCTGCACTCGACGCTATATATTGCTCAGGTCACCTATCAACATCTGGTCTGCGCCGCGATCGATTTCCCACGGATAAATAATGAACGCATCGGTGACCGCTGCGAAGTAATCGGGCCGGGTCCGCCCAAACAAATTGCGGTACGGATTGAAGTGCATTACACAAGTCTCTGGAAAGCCGCCCGCCGCGGAAACACGATTCTTGACAGCCGTGATCGTGCGCCCGGAACCCCAAACATCATCTACAATGAGAGTGGGGCGACCGCGCAATTTGTCATCCGCGGGGAATTGAATGAACTGCGGCCAGGCAATCAGCTTTGCCTTTTGGCTCGCAGACTGTGCCGGAAAATCCACGGCGGCCGTCAGGATGTGGGTAATGTCCATGGCTTCGGCAAGCATACCGCCGGGGATTACACCTCCGCGGGTGATCATGACCATGGCGGTAAATTCACGGCGGAATTGTGGGATGAGATGATCAATCAGGCGATCCACTTCGTCCCAGCTGATCATCTCACGTCGGGGTTCTCGAGGTCGTTCGGGTTGCATCTAGATCCTTACAAAGGGCATGAATTTTCTTTCGTCTTTCAAAAAGCAAAATGAAAGAAGGAAGAAGACTGCATTTTATCCTAACACAGCCGCCAGTGGCGCCGGTGCAGCGACTGGAATGGGTTGCTCTGCTCTCTGTGCCACTTCCACATTACGCGCCCAGAGGTACAGGCAAGTGTGATACGCCGTCGACGTATAGGTTCCGATCACATTTCCAGTCATAGTAAACAGCAGGAAGATCAACACACCCAGTCCAATTCCAAAAACCAAACTAAGCGTGCCGGTACCAAGAACGGTAATGATCCCATAACCTACAGCAAATCCTAATACCGCGCCGCCGAAGCCCAGGAGAAAGCCGATCAATCCGGTGACGGCGCGGACCCCCACAGTGCTCACCCCCACCAGCAGCAGATTTTCCTTGACGATCTGCGTCACTCGTTTTGCTGCATTCGACAAGTTCATATCTTCGATCACCATAGCAGGCAGGATGAGGAAAGCAGCTTCCGTCCAGAGGACTTCCAGGAAGCTGGCTGCCGCGCTGATCAGGCCGGCTGCGATCCCGCCACGTCGATTCCTGCGCGCTGTATTCTTAAGCAAATTCACGCCAGTGGAAACCGCTGCAAGAGTCGCCAGATCGAAGAAGTCCCGCCGTATGATAGACCAGGCAGTGCTCATTCGACCGTTCCCCTGTGTGAGATATTCATAGATCAGGTACACAGTCATACCGGAAAACACGTAGGTAATAACAAAATTTACGAAGACGAGGAACGCGCCCATGACCGCCAGGATGAATTGACCAATACGCCCGGCGTCGCCGAGGAAAAACGCCGCGATAATAATTGGGATAGACCCTATGACAGATACAACGCTGCCTACCACCAAGGCGTAGATCGAAGGTTTGATCAAGTCTTTATCCTTGAACGCCATCTGCCAGGCTTGTTGGAGGAATGACCAGCCCCGCGAAAATGATTCCATGATGTGTACTCCTGTGTTTTCTGTGTCGTTGCTAGGAGGGCATCTTCTACTCCCGTCTCACGACGTTCTCTGCGCAGCGCGAGTTTCTCGCACTGGCATCAATCTATTGATTATAGCAAACTTATGGGGTCCACTTCAACCCGCCAGTCTGCGAGCCACCTGGGAGCAGGGTCTTCTCGTAACACCGAAACGGGGTCTGGTCCGCGCAGGACAATTTGCCAGCGGTAGTATCCGCCGATCTTGGCAAAGAATGAGGGAACCGGACCGATCATTGTCGTTTGTTTCCAGTTACCCTCGACGAGTAATTTGTCAAGTTTATCAGCCAGTTTTTGCGCCTCTGCCCTGGCTGTAGACGCATCGCGATGGCGAAACTCCAATCGGACCAAACGGGAGAACGGTGGATATCCCAGCCGCCTGCGCTGCTCCAACTCGTACTGATAAAAACCATTGACGTCATGCTGCGCCGCGGACTGGATGACCTGGTTGCCGGGATCGAACGTTTGCAGGACCACATGCCCGCCCCGCTCACTGCGACCGGCGCGCCCTGCGACTTGCGTCAACACCTGAAAGATGCGTTCGCCCGCGAAAGGATCCGGCAAATACAACCCGACATCCGCGAGGACAATACCGACTAACGTAACCAGCGGGAGATCGAGTCCTTTGGCTAACATCTGTGTGCCGATCAACACATCAGCGCGGTGCGCGGCGAAATGGGTCAGGATCATCTCATGCGAATGTTTTTCGCGCGTCGTTTCCCAGTCCCAGCGCAGAGTGCGAGTCCTGGGAAATATCGATTGGATCTCAGCCTCCACCCGTTCGCTCCCCAGCCCATACTCGCGAATATGCTTCCCTCCGCACGAGGGACAGGTGACGGGCTTGCCGCGCTCATAACCACAGTGATGGCAAAGGAGGCGCTCCTTTTCCTCTACGTGCAACGTCAGCGGCGTCTCACAGTTCGGGCAGCGCAGGACATAACCACAATCGCGGCAAAAGATGTACGTCGCAGTGCCGCGCCTGTTCAGGAATAAAATTGCCTGCTCTCCACGCGCCAGTGTAGACTCCAGTTCCTTGAGGAGGAAGCGGCTGAAGATCCCGCGCTGACCCGCCTTTAGCTCATCTCGCATATCCACCACCTGGACGGGCGGCAGGCCCGACTCAAAAATGCGGCGGGGGAGTTCCAGGCGTTTCATGGCTTGCTCCTGGCTTGCCGAACCCTCGGTTTGATAGCGCTGCCTCACTGTCGGTGTGGCGCTGCCCAGGACACAGACTGCGCCACTTAGCCGGGCATACATTTGTGCCACCGACACAGCATGATAAAACGGGGGATCCGACTGATAGTAGGAGGAGTCGTGGCATTCGTCGGCGACGATCAGCCCAACATTCGGGAAAGGTGAGAATAACGCGCTACGCGCCCCGATGACGACCTTCAACAGACCAGCGCGGGCGCGCCGCCAGGTATCATAACGCTCCCCTTCGGACAACTTTGAGTGCACCAGCCCTACCTGCCCCGGAAAGCGACTCAAAAAGCGATGCACGGTCTGCGGCGTAAGCGCAATCTCGGGCACGAGAATGATCGCCTGCCTGCCTCGCCGGATCACTTCTTCCGTCGCACGTAAGTAGATCTCTGTCTTGCCTGAGCCTGTGACACCCTGGAGAAGAAATGGGCGAAATGTGTCGAGTGACGAAACGGCACTCAAAATTTCCTGCAATGCGATGTTTTGCTCAACCGTTAGTTCTATTTCTTCTTTCCGAGTATACGTGTCTACCTGTGCACTCGTTTTCTCCAACGGATCTCGAAAAATCTCGGTCTCGTATAACCGGAGCAACCCGCGCTCTTCCAGTTCCTGCAAGTCAGCAAGATTGCTTCCGCTTTCCGCATAGACCCAGGATACATTGACGGCATCCTTGATTTGCAGCAGGAACTGCATGGCTTTTTTTCGGCGAGTCTGCGTCGTCTCTGTTTTACCCAGGTGATCGATTTGACTTGCCAGAGCCTCTGGAGGAATAGCCAGCTGTGCGGTCTTGATGTATTTCGAGCGCACGCGCGCCGGAGGTAGCACAGACTTTGATTCGAGAATGCCTTTCCTGACCAGGGTCATCGCCACTTTGCGCCAGTCCACTTTGCGGAAGTGGGTGTCGATTTGGCGGCCGCGTAGAGGGCCGCGCTCCTTTAGTAGATTAATCAGGCGAGTTGTCACCGTGGAAGCAGGGTCTTCGTAATCTGTAATTCGTAACTTGTAATTGGTATCCGCTTCCTGGCTTAATCCTACTGGCAAGAACAACGCGACAATGGCTGCCAGCGAGGAAAAGGTAGAGTCCGCCATCGCTTCAGCCAGTGCAATCTGAGATGGAGTCATGACCGGTAAGGGATCGACCAGCTCGAGAATCTCCTTCACCTCCGGGACGGATGGCTGATCAATGAAGCGGAAGACAACACCCTGGACCGCTTGCTTCCCAAACGGCGCAATGACCAGATGCCCAGTGCCTATTTGACCGAGAAGCGAATCAGGAACTGAATAATCAAATATCCCCGAAACCGCAGGGACGTTTACAACAATTTGAACGTAAGTAGCCATTAAAAATGATTGTATCTTAAGTCGCTTAAGTTGCCTCACGAGCGATGTGGATGGCGCTGGGGGCAAAGATTGTAGCGTGAAAATGGGGCAATCCCCTACTTCCATAGCGAGGTGATACTGTCGTATAATAACATCCTCAAAGGAGGGGATCATTTACGCCTTCATCGTTCCTCCACATCCTGAGATCATAGAAAGGAATTCCCATGAGTCTCTTCGGTAAAATTCTCGAAAAGCTCGGCCTGCGCAAGGATCAGGACGACGACCAGGCTACGACCGGCACAGCAGGTACGGCTGGCCAGATGCCCCGGAAGCCTTCCGCGACGTCCACAAATCCGAAAGCAACAACGGCTGGAAAGCCCACCGGTACAGCACCGACATCACGGACAGGCGTCAGTGCAACGACCAGTGTGGCCGACAAACGACAACAGGATGATGTGGCGGTCAAACATACGCCCGCAGCAGCACCAGCCAGGCCAACCACCGCAGCGCCCAAAGCTATGTCTGAGGTGGATGTCAAGGCTATGCTGGAGCAAAAGGCAAAAGGCACAGGCTTGAACTGGAAGCAGTCGATTTCAGACCTGCTCTCCCTACTCGACATCGACAACAGCTATGATGCGCGCGTGGAATTGGCAAAAGAGCTCAACGCGCCCCAGGAAGTGATGGGCGACTCTGCCCGGATGAATACCTGGCTCCATAAAGAAGTCCTGCGGAAGATCGCCGAGAACGGTGGGAACGTCCCACAGGAACTATTGGACTAAGAGATCCTAGTAAAAACAGCGCTGGAAAATCCAGCGCTGTTTTTGGTTTACTATACTTATGTTGTTGTGAGGAAGGCGCTCTTCCCGACAGAGCAATGTCTCAGCTTGAAGAGGGATTGTTTCGCGTAAAGCGCTCACAATGACAGGTTAATTGCCTCTTAAAATCACCGCCGCGCTGTACCCCACCACAGACGAATAATCCCCCGTTACATTGCCCGAGGTGGCATGACGTAATATTTTCACCTGGTCTGCACCAAGCTCTCGGGCAGCCCACAGGACGGCTGTCAACGCGCCCAGTCCGCAGGCAAAGCCTTTGCCAGCGCGCTCAAGATCGTATGCCTGCCTCGGGTCGCAATCCTCTATTGCTTTAAGCATGGCATGGTCAAGGGTAAGCGCCGTTTGCTGGTCATAAAAATGGGAAAGATCCGTGCTGGCGACGATAATAAACTTCCTGCCTTGCAAAACCTGTGCCAGACCTTTCCCTAAAGCTTGTGAGACGTGCGGCTCGTGGGCACAGTCCATGACTGGTAATAATTTCCATTCCGAGGAGAGCGCCCGCTGCAAAAACGGTAATTCGATCTCGAGAGAATGCTCGCGGTCTTGTGTAACGGGTGAAAGCCCAACCCCTAGTTCGGATCTTAAGATCGCGTCGAGTTCTCGCACTGCGTCTTTATCGACAGGAATCGCACCCAGCGGCGTAGCGTAGGCGTCATAAGCGGTCGTGAGCAGAGGCTCCACGTAGGGATGGTGCATCGGTCCGACCAGGGCGACCAGATCGAAACTTCTGCCGCGGATCGTGGCGAAGGCATATCCGGCAACCGAACCAGAATAGGTGTGTCCTGCATGCGGCGCGATGACCCCGATCACGTCCCCGTTTAACTCAGGCAATTGCGCGGCGTCCAAAAATGCGTCCACGCGGTGTGCAAGGGTTTCGGGATCGGCATCATACCAGCGGCCGGCTAGGGGAGAAGGACGTAACTCGAAAGCCATCGTTTTTATTGTAGCACTTCAGGAAATCAGGATGAAGACCGTCCAGGCGACGGCGAGGCTCATCACTGCCAGCGCAGATATGCCGAAGAAAAAACGCATGCGTATGGCGGACTGCGCAAGACCAAGCAAAAAGAACGCGATGGCAAGGATGCTCAATACAGCAATATAGGAGTCAGCTTTGTTATCCCATTTGTGATACGCGTCGCTGGCAGCATTCTGCTGGAGCGTGAATTCGTTGGCAGCCTTGCTCAGATCGGCAAGGTAGGTATCTGAATCCGGCAAGCCATCCGGTTCCGACGGCGCGTAACGCGAGTCTGTATAAAAAACCGATAGGGCATGACCTGCCTCAGAGCGCGCCTGGGCGACCTCCGATTGACTGAGTAATGCCGCCGCAGCCTCGCTTTCCCCTGCATCGTCGAGTTCAAGTGCAGTCAGCTGCATCACCAGGGATTGCTGTGCATCCCTGGTCGTCGTCGCCAGCAACTTTAAGTCGTAAGAGCTTCGATGCCCGAAGCGGATGATCTCGTCGGCTGCAAGCAGTGCGTAATATTGTGAGTCGCGATTGGCTTGATCGGCGCGGATGTTTGCGTCCACCTGTAAGCCGGAGAGAATGGCGGCAAAGATCGTGTTCAACAGGGTCAGCCCCAGGATGACGGTCCGAAACCGATCGATGGCAGGAGTGGATTCGCTCACAGCACACCTCCCCGTCCCCAGATCGAAGTGATTTCAACCACCGCGATAAAGAACAACCCAATGAGATACACGCCGATACCGAGCATCAGATTGGTCGTTCGCCTGCGATCCGAAAGGATCTCTGCGAGACCCAGCCAAAACAAACTGATCGCCAGCAGGACAGTCCCGACTGTAAGCCAGCGCTGCTCGGAGGCATAACGATCTGCCAGCTCGAACGAGGCGCTGGGGTCAAGCGCAAACAGATCGGGGTTTTCCGCTTCTAGATCTGCCAGACGTTTTTCGAGGTCATACGTTCCATCGGACCTTAAGTATTTTTTCTGTGTTCCCAGCGGCTCAGAGAGCAGTTGCAGGCTCGGCAGAAGGTACTGGCGTATATTCTTTGCTGCTGCCTGGAGGGCTTCATCTTCACTCGACTGCATGGCATCTGCTGCCGCGCTTTCCATAACAAAGCTGGATGTGTAGCCTGCCTCTTCATACAACTTATTCCAGCTTTCATTTTGCGCGGCACCTTTCTTGAGGGCGTCGAGCAAACCCTGGCGATTTGCCTCAGCGGCACTCGAGCCAACCATGTTCGTCCGCCATGCGGCAAGCGCGGTAGTTAAGGATACCAATGCGATCAGCACAGCGATCCTTATATCCAGGCGCGCTGGATCAAGCAATGTTCTCTCGGTCATAGGTGGACTCCTTGGATGAGATTCAATGGAACCTTACAAGAGTTTTGCGTTCGCTATATAAACTGGGATTGTATCTGAAAATTGCTCGAGAGTCTTAGTGACCACGTTGGAATTCAGGCGACAATACAACTTGCGTCGCGCGGAAGGCAAGCTGGGGAAGGTTTGTGCGTTCGAACCATTCGGCGGCATCTGCATCATCGTCTGGCTTGAGGTCACCATCCATCACTTCTGCCTGGTAAACGATAATGAAATCTGCACCGCGCGGATGCTCCTTGCCGGAGATAATATCCAACAACCTTGTCACGCGGACGCTCAAACCGGTTTCTTCGAAACATTCGCGCACAGCGGCCTCTGCCGGATCTTCTCCCCCATTGATGAATCCCGCCGGTAACGACCAAAAGCCTCGAAACGGTTCTCCTGCGCGCCGCACCAGCAACACACGCCCCTGCTGCTCGATCAGCACGGCAGCCGCAACCTTCGGGTCTATAAAGTGAATCCACTCGCACTGCGGGCAAACCGCGCGAACTCTGCCATAAAGCTCCTTGTGAATCACGGACGTTCCACACCTGGGGCAATACTTGTATTCTGTATCTGACATCCCGCCCATTATGACACTTAACTAAAAAAGGTGACAGTCGATTACGAATCGACTGTCGCCTTTTATCTGCATAACTATTTGCGTCGCCAGCGGCTGACTGCTGTCTGGCGCATCATCACCATGCCGAGCGCCCCAAGCAGGGCAATGGCTGCCAACACGATCTGCCACACAGGCGGGACAGGCGGTTGCGGCGGAGTTTGCGCGGGCGGCTCTGCCGGCAGGTCCGCTGAATTCATCACGCCCTGCTTATCCGAGGGAGTTGCAGCTTCGCGGGCGCTGTCTGTAGCAGGGGCAACGGTTTCCGTCGGTGCCGGAACCATCATAATGGATGGCTCTTCTGTTGCGTAGAATTCCGTCGCGGCTTCGGGTACAGCAGGAGCCTCTTCTGCAGAAAAGACTTCTGGTGCTCCGCCTCCACCCATGCCAAACGCGGGCGCCTGTGCCAGTTGGGGTACCACAAAGTTCAGCCCCAGGGTAAAGAAGAGCATGAGGCTGGCGAGAGCCGTTACAAACCGAAATGCTGGATACGAGCGCGGTAATGGAGGATTCTTTCCCACCATCTTTGGCGTGAGAGTAAAGTTACGCGGCGCTTTGCGCATCGGCAATTGACGGAGCAGACCGCGTGCGGCACGCAAATCGTCCAAAACGGCACGCAAACCCGGGTCTGAAGCGAGGCGCCGCTCCAGGCGCGCCGAATCAGACGGTTTCAGCTGTCCGTCTAGATATGAAGAGAGGAGTTCGAGGTCACGTTGATTCATTACACATTACTTCCTTCTTCCAGACGAAAAGAAGTGGGTAAAAGTTCCGAAAAGCCCTGTAAACACTCACGCAACCTTAATCTGGCACGCGCCAGGCGGCTCTTAATCGTTCCCAGGGGCACGCGCACGGCAATCGCGACCTCGCTATAATCCATCCCTTGGATATCTGCCATCACGACGACCGATTTGAACTCAAGAGGAAGGTTGTTGAGGCAGTGCTGCAGGGCATGCTCGAGCTCGTCTGCTTCGGCTTTTTGGTCGGGCGTCATGCCGGGGTCTGCCAGCCAGCGCGGGGAGTCCATTTCCTCCCCATCGTCGGTATCCGGCTCGAGCGGCGTCGTCGGGCGGCGTTTCTGGCGGCGCAATTCGTCGTAACAGGCATTCGTCACCGTGCGCATCAGCCAAGCTTTGAACGACCCGCCGCGGAACGAGGATATGCTTTTGAATGCGGAAATGAACGCTTCCTGGGCGGCATCAGCGGCTTGGTCTTCATCCCCAAGAATGCGAAGCGCCATATTATAGACACTATCCTGGTAATGCAGGATCAGCGTATTGAAAGCGTCGAGGTTGCCTGCCTGCGCGTCGTGAATGAGGGCTTGTTCGTCCATTGGAAGGGATTTTATCACTATGCCTAACGTTACAAATGAAAACGGCTCAGGACGCCCCGCGGTTCCATGCAAAGAACGCAAAATATAAACCTCTCCAGATGAGCATCCCCAGCGCGGACGTTCCCGCAAGAATCACGGCAAAAACAGGGAGAATAGGAGCGTTAAGAATAAATCCACGCAGGACAGCAGCGAGCGGCACAGCAAAGAGCATCGCGAGCGCAGGTCGCCAAAGCTGGGAGGGGTTAGAAGTGATTTCCCGTTGAAATAATCCAAACCAGGGGGCAAGGAGAAACCAGGAGAGGACCATTGGCACAAACAATGCACCCATACGCGGGAGAAACGACGTGCTCGTTTCCCCGTGCGTAGCGAAGCCAATGAGCGTCAGCGCGGCGATCGAGAGTGTATCGCCTGCATATAAAATCCACTTCCTCTGGGTCATGGATTCGATAGCAGCGTTAAGACGACCACTGCCGAACCACACAGCCCTGCAATCAACGCGACTCCAAGAACAATCATTCGACGCCTGCCTGTTTCATCTTCATCTGCAAACGGGTCCTGACCGATAGCTGGCTCGTAGGATTTCGCTGTAGATGGTTCGCGAGGCATGGAGGCTTCCATACGGTCCACTGCATTCTTGGCTTCATTCAAGCTGGTTCTATATTCTTCACGATAGATCTTAACTGCCTCGATCTTTTTTCCTTTCGAAAGCAGAGATCGGATCTTGCTCTCCAGAACAGGATCATCAAAACTCCGTACCCCTGACGACGGTTTTGCATATTCATTCCGCGCCATCTCCTCGACAGCTTCTTTGGCTTCGGCAAGACTCACGCCAGTTGCATCACGATATACTTTTATAGCTAGGAGTATTTGGTTGTCATGAAGCAATTGGTGAATTTTCTGTACTTGATCAGGGCTAAGGCCGGGCATGGTGTACTCCTTTTCGAACGGCGCGGTTGATTCGAACGCCGGGGATTTTTACTCTTATTCTTCGTTTCGCAACGCGGGGAACAGCAGCACTTCGCGAATCGAATGCTTATCCAGAAATAGCATTGTCAGCCGGTCGATCCCCATGCCAAAGCCGCCGTTCGGCGGCATGCCATAACGCATAGCGCGCAGATAGTCTTCATCCATGGGGTGCTTTTCTTCGTCTTCGTCTGCGTAATCGCGCCCCATTTCGAGGAAGCGCTGTTCCTGGTCAAGCGGATCATTCAACTCTGTGAAGGCATTGCATAACTCAAAGCCAGCGGCATATGCCTCGAAGCGTTCCACGGTCAATGGGTCGCCCGGGATGGACTTTGCTAGCGGTGAAATGTCGCGCGGATAGTTATACAGGAAGGTCGGCTGGATGAGCTTCGGCTCGAGGAACTCACTCAGCAGGAAGTCGATCAATTTACCGCGCGTCGCTTTAGGGTCCGGCAGTTTGTTGGGATGCCTTTCCTTGATGGCGTTGAACAGCTCTTCCGCTGTCCGATGTTCGGCAATATCAATGCCGCTGGTTTCGAAGATTCCCTGGCGCATCTCGAGCCGCTTCCAGGGAGGCGTCAGGTCGATTTCGTTATGCCTGTAGATGATCTTTTGCGTGCCCAGCACCTCCTGCGCCGCATCGGAAACCATTTGCTCGGTCAGCTCCATCACCTGCAAATAGTCTGCGTACGCCCAGTAGAACTCCAGCTGGGTGAACTCAGGATTGTGCTTGAAGGAGACGCCTTCATTGCGGAAATCCCGCCCGATCTCATAGACTTTCTCCAGATTGCCGACCAGCAGTCGCTTGAGATACAGCTCGAACGAGATTCGCAAATACATTTGCTGCTCCAGCTCGTTGTGATATGTCACAAACGGACGCGCCGCCGCGCCGCCATAAATGGGCTGGAGGATAGGTGTTTCCACCTCCACAAAACCGTGGTCATCCAGGAAGTTTCGCAGCGCCTTGATGATCGCGGCGCGTTTACGAAAGACCTCGCGGACTTCCGGATTTACCGCCAGGTCAGCATAACGCTGGCGCGCTCGGAGCTCGGGATCCTCTAATGCTGCGTGACGGACAACGGTCCCATCTTCGAGCGTCTCATCTTTGGCAGCCGGGAGCGGGCTGATCGATTTGGCAAGCAGTTTAAAGTTGTGGACGTGAAGGGTTACTTCCCCAGTCTTGGTGCGAAACATCACGCCTTCGGCTTGGATAAAATCGCCAATGTCGAACAGCCGATTGAAAAATTCGAGATTTTCCTTACCGACCTCATTCAAACGGAAAAAAAGCTGAATTTTGCCTGCCCCGTCTTCGATGTGTGCAAAGGAGACCTTTCCCATGGGTCGCATCGCCCGAATACGTCCTGCCAGGGTAGCTTTTACTTCCCCATCATCTTTTTCCGCGGCTTCAAATTCCGCGATCGCATCCGTACTGAGATGAGTCCGTTCGGCGCGCGTGGGGTAGGCTTCCACCCCCTCAGCCCGTAATTCTTCCAATTTTTGCAGGCGAATCTGTTCGAGTGAGTTGTATTCGGTCATGTGCATGGCTCCCCCTTCTCTCAGAGAGAAGGGATGCTCTTCCTTATGTTTAGGAAAGGGTGTAATAGAAAACCCCGCACGCCTTCGTCGCAGGCGCGCGGGGTTTTAAGGGTACGCTCCTGAGGCTAGCTGATCTTCAGGATTTTAACATTATATGTGCCGCCTGGAGTTTCCACTTTGACACTTTCGCCAACCTTGTGGTTCAAAATGGCTTTTCCGATAGGCGACTCATTCGAGATTTTGCCATCTCGCGGGTTTGCCTCTGCCGCGCCAACGATAATGAACGTCTCGGAGTCAAAGTTACCTTCTTTTATAGTGACTTTGGAGCCAATCTGGACGATATCGCTTTTCTTTCTGCCGTTCTCATCGATGATCTTGGCAGTCGCGAGGAGCATTTCCAGCTCCTGGATACGCCCTTCTACAAACGCCTGCTCGTTCTTGGCAGCTTCATATTCTGCGTTTTCGATCAGTTCGCCGCCTTCCATGGCTTCATGCAGGCGATTGGCGACTTCCTGGCGCTTAGCAGTACGCAAATAATCCAGCTCGTCCTGGAGCTTCTGGTAACCCTCTTTGGTTAAGAAATTGTTAGGCATCCTGATATTTCCTGCTATAAGAATTTTGCATCTCTAAAAAGAGATGCAAATGGAAGGGAAGCAAAACCGTCGTAGAGACGGGTATTTTCTCCCGAAAGTGCGCTTAATATATCACGGTTTCACAGTCCCCACAAGAGATGCCATATTCGCTAATGCAAATGTAACAAACGAATTCCTTTGCAGGTTTCCCAGAAGGTTTGAATGGATGCCTGTGCCCGTTCCGGGGTTTCGAATGCCTCTCCCAGGACAGGAAGCTGCGATTTGTACGCTAGAATCGCCTCCTTCCATGAGCCTAGCCCGGCTTCCGTGATTGGGTGCACAGTCTCTAGCATCCCGGCAGATTTTGGGGTTAGTTCCTCAGGCTTGTAAAAAATGTAAGGAACGTCAATATCATAACGGAGGGGACACCCAAGCAGTTCCGCACCCTGCCGGACGAGCACGTGATCCACATGGGAGCCCACCGCGAGCTGACAGATCAGCACATCGTCCGGTTCGAGATGGGAAGCGATCGTTTCGGCAATTCGAGCGGGGATGCCTGCATCTTCCGGATGGGGAGGCAGAAAAACATCCGAGTACAGCCATTCACCGTCTGCCCCGCGGCGGTAGATACAGTCCAGAAAATCGAAGTGCAGAACGTTCGCGCCCACCATCGCCGCTGCCTGTTTATCCTCTTCGCGGCGCATACGGGTTGTCTCCTCGGCGGAGGAAAAGCCCCACATACTGTGGAGTAATTGCGCGAAGGGCGAGACGTCTTCTTGCGGCGCATAACCGCACATAAACGTCCAGATTTCCACGGGAATCCCCATGCGAGACTGGTCTGAGATCAAACCGCCTGCGGAGAGGACGGCATCATCGAGGTGAGGAGAAAGATAGATCCATCGCATGGATGGATTTAACCACAATTCCTTGCGAAGGTAGAGGATTTTAAGCTGCTCGGGCAATTGCTTTTAGCTTTCAAGTCAAGTAAACTATGCCTCGAGGCGCACATGCAGGATCGACGTAAACTTCCCCGCAAAGATTTAATGTCCTATTCCCAGGTGTTTGACCTTTCGGATGGCAAGCTGATTGGCTATCTGGGCGATCTAAATCTCATCGGAGCCATGGTCATTAGCGATCAATCGCTGAAGGTAGATGACCAGCTCACCATTTCCATCCAGCTACCGGAGCTGCCCAGGATCAACGCCACGCGGCTGGCTCTCCCAGTACGCGTGGTCCGCTGCCATCAAGACGTCAGTCCGGAATATTTTAACATCGGCATGGAGTTCGAGTCTGCGACCGATGAGCAAAAGAGAATCATAGAAGCCGTGCTCGAAAATTACGAATTTCGCAGGCAGCCTCCCAGCTATCCCCCTCGCATTATAGAAGAATAAATTTACAGCACCAGAACCGACGAGGCTGACCCAGTTTGCGCACCCTGGCTCCCCACTTCTTTATGAGCGGCAGCCGCGAAGATAACAACCTGCAGCGGCAAATTCTTTCCTGGTTGCATGGATTTGTATACCAGTAATCACTGGCAAGGGATCGATAACGTTATTTGTGATTACAACCCAGGTGGGATAAATAGGACTCGCACCTGCCAGTTAATTTTGCAATTATTTACACTTCTGTAATTTGTAGGGGAAAAGTAGGTCTAACGTAGATATTCATCTATGGTGTATCCCTAAAATACGAGTATACTGCCGCGGAATTTGGATTCGGACTGTATTTTGTTCAACGTCATTTTTGTTTTCTTCGGAGCATACCAACAATGAAAAAATTTCGCCCTGTCATCGCCGCTGCACTGGCACTCACCTTTTATACCTTTGCCGACATCCTAATCTGGCAACGGATTTTTGAGACCAATCAAATGGTCCAATACGCGAATGTGTATCACACCGGCTGGTTTGTGTCTCTGGCGGGTTATGCAATCCTTGGGGTGGTCCTGATGTGGGGCGCTTGGAAGGATTGCATTTACTTTCTTAGTTCTCTGTTTGTAGGAGCATTTTCTGGTCTGGAAGATATCCTATATTACATCTTAGACGGAAAGCCCATGCCGGATATGCTGCCCTGGCTCGACCGTAACCCGATGATTCTTCACGTTTCGCGAGAGGGCGTGATTGGCTCTGTATTCCTGTGGATGATGACTCTGGTTGTTCTTTATCTAGCACTTTACCGCTGGAAGCGTAAAACAACGCTCTAAAACCTTGATCGAAGCGCCTACAGCCACAAATTGCTTAGAAAAGCTTCCGCTGAATCCAACGAAAAACGACCCTCGGTAACCATATCGGGGTCGTTTTTCCATTAACACCCGAAATTCTCTCACCACCTTAGCAAATTCTAATTCTCTATTAAGATGGTTCTCACGGAAATAATAATAAGTCCGCCTTTGCATCGTTCTTAATAGTACAACCAAGGGTAACCACCACGGTTGTAGTCAGTATAGCAAATTAAGGAGGATCCTACTTTGCGACTTCTAATAGGCTTATTGGGAGTTTTTTATTTTGTCGTTACGACCACTCTGGCGCTTTATGGGCTACACAACCTGATCACAACGATCATATACCTCACTATGAAACCCAGTAAAAAACGTAAGGCAGAAGTTCGACACATGAAAGAGTGGCCGCTGGTAACAGTGCAACTCCCTATATTTAATGAAAAGTATACAGTAGAGCGTTTGTTGCGCGCCGTCGCACGACTGGATTACCCAACAGAGAAGCTTCAGATCCAGGTATTGGATGACTCTACCGACGATACCTTCGATTTAGTGACTGAGCTCGTGGATTCTTACAAAGCCCGCGGCGTCAATATTGAGTTGATCCATCGCGTGGATCGCAAGGGATACAAAGCGGGCGCACTACAAAACGCTCTCCGCACCGCCACTGGAGAGTTGATTGCCATCTTCGACGCGGATTTTGTCCCCAAGCCAGACTGGTTGAAACGAACTGTCCCTTCTTTCCAGAATCGGCAGCTGGGGTGTCTACAAACCCGCTGGGGACATACGAACCAGCAATACAATTCCCTGACGCAAGCGGAAGCGATGGGTATTGACGGTCACTTCATCATTGAACAGACGGTCCGTTCCAAGAATGGTTTCTTTCTTAACTTCAACGGTACCGCAGGCTTGTGGCGTCGCGCCTGTATCGAAGATGCAGGCGGCTGGCAGTGGGACACGCTGACGGAAGATCTCGACCTAAGCTATCGCGCCCAGATGCGCGGTTGGAAGTTTGACTATCTGCCAGATGTAGTTGTCCCGGCGGAATTACCTCCGCACGTGGAGGCATATAAGAAACAGCAGTTCCGCTGGGCCAAAGGCAGCTTCCAGGTAGTGCGCAAGATCCTTCCAAGCGTTCTGCGCGCCGATTTGCCCTGGACTGTGCGCTTTATGGCGATCCTGCACCTCACCGGCTATTTTGTACATCCTCTGATGCTTTCGATGTTGCTGCTCACCTTACCGGTGGGACTGCTGGTCCCAGGAGCCTTTAGCATCTTCCCCATCTCGCTCATAGCGGGGTTGGGACCTCCACTACTCTACTTGACAGCCACAGCTACGCAGCATCGTTCCATCTTAAGAAGAATGAGCACATTCCCTGTGCTCGTGATCGTCGGGTTTGGCTTATCCCTCAGCACCACCATTGCGGTCCTGGAGGGGCTGTTTAGCAAAGGCGGCGCGTTTATCCGCACGCCGAAATTGAATATTGGCAATAAGTCGAAACAAAAACATAACATCGACCGCAGCTATATGGCTCCCCTTAGCGCAATGGTCTGGATCGAGATTGTGCTTGGTCTCTATGCTCTCCTGACAGGGATTGTACTCATGCCGTACCTTGGCTGGGGTATCCTATTCTGGATGGTCGTTTACATGCTTGGCTTCTTCTATATTGCCGGATTGAATTTGATCCAGCATGCACCTAGCGTGAGTCAAAAACCTTCCGAGTCAGCAGCGGCAGATTAAGATCCTCCAGTGGGATCACAAAAAAACCTCCAGTTCAAACGCCTGGAGGTTTTTTTGTGATTGACAGGGGTGAGGCCTATACTGAGAAGAGCTAGTTGGTTTTCTTCGTTTTCTTTCTGGTCACCTTAAGAACAGGTTTCTCTTCTTTAGATTCTGTTGCTGTAATTTCCTTCTTTTTTCTCGGCTTCCTGACCTTCACTTCTCCACCCACTTCCTTTTTTGGAGCCGCCTTTTTCCGTGGCTTTTGGATCTGCGGCTCCTCTTCTTTCCCGCTTTCCTTTTTCTCTTCCCCAAACATCTCGTCCCACTTCGACTGCATGGACTCGACGCCCGCCCCATTCAAATTACTATTTACTAATCCCCAATTACTATCTTCCACAAATCGCCAATCCAAGAAGACATGATGCTGGTAAGCCTGTAATTCGACGTACATCCCTTTTTGCCATAGGTCTTCACACGAGCGGATGTATTCCAGATGCGTCACATAATCTTTCAGGATGACATACCCTTCGAAGGGCAGCCCCAGCGCTTCGGCAAGAGACTTCTGCCGCAAGTCGCCTGTTTTTTTATCGAGATAAGCAGCAGAGATCTTAATCCAACCGCTTGTTGCACTAAATTTATTGTGATAGAGAACCAGGGCACGTTCATCTCCAAAAATGTTGGAATACGCAAAGACGTTTTCATCCACCTTGCCTTCCGCGGTTAAGAGGTCGTAGAGAAAGAACTGCTCTACGTCCGCAAACAGGTAGCGACGGTGCATGAGCGGAAAGATCTTCCACTCATGTCCCGCGATGAGCCCTTCATCGGGTTTCTCGTCCCATTTCGGCTTGCGGAACTCCATCCCATATTTTTCGCGAAAGCCTTCCACCTGTCCATGGCCGAACATCGGCAAACCTGGCAGAGTGGATAACACCGTCGCCACCCCGAAATATTTGTCACCGTTGCCGAACTGCTCGATGGCAGTCTTTTCGTCCGGGTTGCTCATGAAGTTGACATAGCGCTTGAGGATTTGCGGATCGAACTCGAGCGTGTTCTTGATCGCCATGCGGTACTTGGCATTGTCCTCATCGCGAAACATGTGCATGAACGCCGAGTTGTACACACGGTGCATGCCCAGCGTACGGACGAAATATCCCTCCAGAAGCCAGAACGCTTCCGCGAGCAGGAGCGTATCCGGCACCTCGGCGGCGACCCGGTCCACCACTTCGCGCCAGAATTCGTTGGGCATCGCATCATCAAACTCCGCGCGGGTCATTCCGTGTTCGGCGCGTGAGGGGATCGCGCCGCCCGCACCCGGTTCGGGAAACCACAAACGCTGGATGTGTTTCTTGGCGAGCGTCATCGCCGCGTCGAAACGGATGATCGGGAAGTTGCGCGCCACGTGCAGGATCGTCTGAATGACAGCCTCACGGACCTCAGCTTTCAGGTAATTCAGCTGCGCCGTGTCATTCCACGGGAAGGAGGTGCCATCGTTACCGTGATAAATGTAGCGGACATCGCCCGTATAATGGTCGCGACGCTGGAAGACAACCGCCGCGTCCGTCTTATCGTAGTAATGATCCTCTAGATAGATCCCCACACGAATATCATCGGAAAGATTTTCGGACTTGAAGGAATAGGAAGGATAGGGTGAATAGGGAAGAGACAAAAACCAATCGGGGTGCTCGATCACCCACTTCGAGTCGATGCCCATGTGGTTCGGGACCATATCCGCGGAGAGGCGGATGCCTCGCTGCCAGGCACGAGACCTTAACTTCTCCAGGGCTCCCCAGCCTCCCAGATCTTCAGCAATATCATACGAATATAGCGAATATGCCGAAGCGACCGCATCCGCGTCCCCCATGCGCTGCTTGATGCGTTGCGAGGCGCGCGAACGCTCCCACAAGCCAATGAGCCACAAACCAGTGAAGCCACGATCACGTAGGATATCTAACTCCTCGTCGGGAATTTCGTCGAGGGTGCGAATCCAGCGACCGTACTTGCGCGAGAGCTGCTCGAGCCAGACGTACGAATTCTTGGCAAGGAGCACGAGCCGCGGCATCCAATCGGTATCGGGGCTGTACTGTTCGTATTCGGCATACTCCCCGCCAGCAAAGGTCTGCACCGGGATATCAGGCGTGAAATCTCCGTGCGCCAGATGCTGGTGAATGACTTCCTCACGCAGGAAGTCCATGCCGCGTGCAATGCTCGTTACAAATTTCTCGTCCAGCATATAACCCCAACGATCTACGATGAATTGCAGCTGTCCTTCCAGGGAATTCGGAGACGCCTGAGCAGGGGCGCGCAGGATTTCAAATAGAGATACAGTTCCGCCCTGTGCTTGTGGGTTGTCTTTTGCCTGTTGTGTAAAGAAAGTATCCAGGGTAGAGATCAGGTTTTTGTAGGCAGTGTCTTCGAGCGGTTCGTCGTCCACTAGATCCAGCAAAGGGTGGACTGCCGGGTTGCTATTGTGTGTAAAGACGTAAATCAGCTCTTCGATGGTCTTAATTCGACCGTTGGTCAGCTTATCCAGATATTCCTCCACTTTCGCTCCCCCACGATAGACCTCTTCGGGCGGAAACGCCGATACGAATTTCTTCTGCGTTTCTGTAATTGACTGGGCGCCAAGGCTTTCCTCCGCAAGAGACGCGGCGCCACGCATGATCGCCGCTGGCGCATACTGCCGGACGAGCAAGCGCATTGCTTCGTCGATCAATTGCATCGCGTAAATGTCCGAGGCAGGCACCGGCTGAGAACGCTGGGCGGACATCTGGGCAGCAAATCGGCGAGCGGTGGAATAGTCGGGAAACATCACGCGCCCATCGGGCAGAAAGAATTCAGGATCAAATTGATAGGTATCACGGGAAGTTTTTGTGATAAGCATATGACAATAATAACAGCCTTAAATGATTTCGAGTATACTTTTCCGCGATGTCCGTTCAAGAATTGACGCTGATTTTGCACCTGATCCTGGCAGCTTTGTACCTGCCCATGCTTTTCACCCTCATCCAGCGGCACGAGGGACACGAGACAGCCGCCATGATGCTGAGTGGCTATGCGTTGATCAGTGCATTGCTGAACGTCGCCGAAGGCTTTTGGCGCAGCGGACGGGTGCAGCTTACGTCTTTTCAAGCCGCAAACGATGTGCAGATCTATGGGGCGCTGATACTGGCATTTTTCCTGATTCTAACGATCATTTCATTTTTACGGCGTGACCTGCGCGCCTGGCTCGCCATCGGCGTGTTCTGGATCATCGGTTTTGTGTTGATCGTGCTCAACATATTTGGTCTAGGGGATGTCATTTGGACAAACGGGCGCTTCACCCTCACGTTAGAGCGCCTGGCGCCGCTATGGGCGATGCTCGGATGGCTCCTGTTTATGGTTTCCGCGATTGTGACGGTTCGTTCCGCCTATTCACACTCGCGTCAGCCTCTCTTGCGTAACCGCTTGAATTATTGGACGCCTGTCTTTCTGCTAATCGCCCTCAATGACGCGCTGATTCTGAGCGGCATACCGCTCCCTGGCAACCCCATTCGGCTGGCGTCTGTCGCGCTGGGGACGTTTATCGTCGTCACACACGATCCACCAGACTTGATCGAAGTCTCACGGCGTTTTGTCACGTACATTATTACCACTCTGGTCATCGTGGGATTTTACGTGGCGGGATTCAGCGCCTCGCAAACAGTGTTCAATGCCTTACCCAATTACAACCCGCTGCTGGTGGGTGCAGGCATTGCCCTGTTGCTTTCCTTCATCTTTACGCCTCTACTTTCCGTCGTCCGCCGCTGGGTCAACCGTTGGCTGAACATCCAGGAGTTTCACCCGAGCCGCACGCTGCATGCCTACAGCGAACAGATCAGTAACATTCTCGATATGCAGCGACTGGCGAATGTGGCCGTGGGTCTCATCATCGAAGCGATGGATATCTCACGCGGTTTCCTGTTTCTGGTCGATTCAGATCTGACCAGCGACGCACACAAAGCCTATCGCCTGCGTGCCGTGCGCAACCAGGGAGAACGCCAGATTAGAATCCTTACTCTCGGAAGCGATCATCCCATCGTCAAGCAATTAGTGCTGGACCAGCGCCCGCTTCTTCAATATGACCTTGACCTGCTTCCCGTGTTCCGGTCTGTGTCTTCTGCAGAGCGAGAGTGGTTCAATCACCTGGAAGCGGAAGTGTATCTTCCCATCTTTAGCAAACGGGAATGGATTGGTTTGCTTGCCCTCGGTGCAAAAATCAGCGGCAACCGCTATACCGAGAATGACCTGGTGACCCTCTCCGCTCTTGCGAACCAGACGGCGGTCGCCCTCGAAAATGCACGTCTGGTCGAGAACCTGGTCCAACTCAACACGGAGTTGCGCCAGGCATACCGCGCCCTCGATAAAGCCAACCGCGACCTCGAGCGCCTGGACCAAACCAAGTCTGACTTCATCAGTATCGCCTCCCACGAGCTTCGTACACCTCTGACCACCATCATCGGCTATACCGAAATGCTCATGGAAGACCAGTCCCTGCCTCCCGCGATCCATACCATGCTCGAGAGCATCTCCAAGGGGACGCGCCGCCTGCACGAGATCATGGACTCGATGTTCGATATCGCCCAGATCGATACGCGCACGCTGCAGGTCCATGTAACACCTGTGGATACTGCCATTCTGATCCGAGAAGTGAGCGGCAGCCTGGAAAATTCGGTCAAGGAGCGCAAGCAGACCCTGACAATCGACATCCCGCCGCTACCGCTCACCAAGGCAGACCCCAACCTCTTGAAAAAACTCTTCCAGCACTTACTGACCAATGCGATCAAGTTTACGCCGAATGATGGGAAGATCTCGGTCATGGCAAGAGCCCTTCCCACCCGCAGCGCCGAACTACCTCACGGCGGCGTCGAAATCGTCGTCAGCGATTCGGGGGTGGGTGTGGACCCTGCTTCGCAGGATATTATCTTTAGCAAGTTCTACCAGCCAGGCGATATCTCCAAGCATTCCACAAGCAAGACGCGCTTCAAAGGCAGCGGCGCCGGGCTGGGACTGGCTCTCTCGAAAGGGATTGTGGAAGCACACGGCGGACGGATCTGGGTGGAGAGCAAAGGCTATGACGAAATCAATTTCCCCGGCAGTAAATTTCATGTGGTTTTGCCGTTGAACAGTGCAAGTAACAATGGGGATACACCGCTGGGGGAAGAAGTCAATGTGCTAGTGGGATAGCGCAGTACACAAGTAAATACGTACACAGGTAGTGTTTACTTGTGCACGTATTTACCCGATCACCTTGCGATACACCCGATGATTCTTATACTCCACCCCGTTGAGATTCTTCAAATCCGCGCGCATCTGGCGGGTGGTTTCGGCAACCTGGGTCATTTCGACATGTTCGAATTGGTTGAACCCAAGGACTGTCTTTCCCATTTCAGAATACAGTAAAGCATTCCCGCCTTTGCCCTGAAATTCAGGCAGGATGCCCATACCGTTGCCTGAGATCGTTTTGGTCCGTTTCATCTCAAGCAAAATATCAACGATGCCAAAAGGCAAAAGCCGCCCTTTCGCGCGCTGCATAGCCGCAGAGACATCGGGGAACGCGAACAGGAACCCTACAATCTCTTCTTTATAGAGAATGAGTTTGATCAGGCGCGGGTCGGCAATCATGAAGACATTGTCCACAGCATACTTCACATCCCCTTCTGTGAAGGGATAATACTCCCAGTTATGGATGAATGCCTTGTTATAGGCATATCCAATGCGCGGCGCCCATTGCAGGAGTTCTCGTTTGTTCTTGAACTTCTTGACCCATAACTCCCCGCGTTCCAACACGCGTTTGGCTATACGCTCCACTCGTTCCGGGATTTTGAATGAATCGGCGGGCAAATAGCACGAGACGAAGTCGACCTCTTTCTCGAAACCGAGTGCCTCAATGAGTTTTGGATAATAGCTGAAGTTGTAGTTCGTCATCGTCATCATCTGGCGGTGCTCAAACCCCTCCACCAGAATGCCGTAGCCGTCGAACGGCGAAAGTCCCTTCGGACCGAGCACCGTATCTAACCCGCGCGCCTTCGCCCAATCGATGACCGCCTCAAAAAGCGCGCGCGCCACGTCCAAGTTATCCACCGACTCGAATCCGTAAAAATGAGCTTTTTTCGTTTCGTGATATTCGTTGAAGAGCCTATTATTGGCGGCGCAAATACGTCCAACCACGTCCCCATCTTGCAGGGCAATAAAAAAATCCGCTTCGGAATGTTCGAAGAACGGATGTTTCTTTCGATTCAACGGAAGATAGGTATCGATGAATAACGGCGGCACCCACTGCGGACAATCCTTATAAAGCCGATAAGGCAGATCCACAAAACGTTTTACCTGGACTTTGTCTTCTGTGTTGATTTTTTCGATGCTGAGCATAGTTCTCTCTTGGTGCGCCTTGGGAAGGTTCCATTCTCGCTGATGTAGCATAGCCTTCGCGAGGCTGAATTTGCAAGTAGGCATTTTATAACACAAATTTGTCGCGACAGGTTCATGCTATACTTCTGAAAAATCGTGCGGAGGAGCCCTATGGAATCAAAGCAGCACCGGGAATTATTGCAGAAGTATGCAGAAGCTATTGTCAGAGTCGGTTTAAACTTGCGAGCAGGTCAGCGGCTGATCATTACGAATGCGACTTCTCGCGGAGTGCCCCCGCCGGCGCGTTCGCTCGTCCACGCGGTGACGAAAGCCGCGTACGCTGCCGGCGCGCGTTATGTGGAGGTGATCTGGGGCGACGAAGAGATGCTCCGTCTGCGCTTGCAGCATGCGCCAGCCGATTCGTTTGGCGAATACCCAACGTGGATCGTTAGCGGCATCCTGAATATGTTCGAAAAAGGCGATGCCTTGCTCTCACTCTACGCCAACGACCCGGATGTCTACCAGGGGCTCGATTCCGAGCGCGTGGGCGCCATGCAGCGCAGTCACCTGGAGAACTGGGCGCCAATCAGCACGCTTGTGACTCGGAATGCCAGCAACTGGTCGATCGCCGCCGCGGCAGCGCCAGCCTGGGCAGCCAAAATCTTTCCCAACCTTCCCGCCGAGGAAGCCATAGAAAAGCTATGGCAAGCCATTTTCGAGACAACCCGCGCAACCGCCCCGGATCCGGTTGCTGCGTGGGAAGAACATATCAAGAACTTACGCAAACGAGCCGCTTATTTGCAGTCAAAAAAATATTCCGCCTTACATTACAAATCGGATCAAACAGACTTCACTCTGGGACTGCCGTCTGGACATAAATGGATCAGCGCCCAATCGCTGGCAGAAAACGGGATTGCGTTCACCGCCAATATGCCCACAGAGGAAGTGTTTACCCTGCCCGATCGCCATCGAGCGGATGGCGTTGTTACCTCTACTTTCCCATTAAGTTACGGAGGTAGCCTGATCGAAGATTTCAGCGTCACGTTTGAAAATGGCAGGATCGTCAAAGTCGCAGCGAAAAAGAACGAAGCACTTCTACAAAAACTGGTCGATACGGATGAAGGCTCCACACGGTTAGGGGAAGTCGCGCTGGTCCCCGCCAGCTCCCCCATTGCGCAGCGTGGGCACCTCTTTTACAACACGCTGTTCGACGAGAACGCCTCCTGTCATATCGCCATCGGGCGCGGTTACCGCTTCACACTCACCGGCGGCGAAGAATTAACAGATGAAGAGTTCAACGCCGCAGGCGGAAACACCAGCCTCACCCACGTGGACTTCATGATAGGTTCCCCGCAGATGGACATCGACGGTATCAAGGAAGATGGCACGCGCGAGCCTGTCATGCGGCAGGGGGAATGGGCGTTTGACGCCTAACTGAATTTTATGAGATCCGCAAGTAAGAAAGAGTCTCTTCGGAGGCTCTTTTATTTTTAGAACATCTGTTATATTTTCCACGCCAAAGGAAAATGCATATGAATCAAAAGAGCCTGCGTTCCCTCGTGGAGGGCTTGCCGCCTACTTACTGGCTAATTTGGACGGGTACGTTGATCAACCGCCTCGGCGGTTTCGTCATCCCTTTCCTGACGTTGTACCTGACAGCCCAGCGCGAGATCCCCGTCAGCCAGGCAGCGTTGATGGTCTCTCTGTTCGGCGCGGGATCGTTTATCGCCCAACTGAGCGGTGGAGAGCTCACCGATCGCCTTGGACGCCGTCCCGTGATGCTGATGAGCTTCTTCGTCACGCCGGTCTTCATGATTGCCCTCGGGCTGGCGCGTGATCTTGCCATCATCTCGATCGCGACCTTTCTGGTTGGATTTTTTACAGATCTTTACCGTCCGGCGGTCGGTGCGGCGATTGCGGACCTCGTCCCATCTAATACGCGGACGCGCGCCTACGGGTATAACTACTGGGCGCTCAACATGGGCGCGGCTGTCGCGCCGCTGCTCGCGGGGCTGATCGCAGATACCAATTTCTTTATTCTTTTCGTGGCAGACGCATTGACCACCGCGGCGTTTGGCTTCATCGTCCTCTTCGGCATCCGTGAGACGCGCCCTGCGGAGGCGCATCCTACTTCGCACATGCCGTTTGGGGAGCGGATCTCCCAGCTCCGGCGCGCACCGATCCTGTTGCTCTACTCGGTCATCACCCTCTTCTTTGGCATTGTCTACATGCAGGGCAACGTCACGCTGCCGATCGACATGCAAGCCCACGGCCTGGGGCCGGCAGACTACGGCGCGGCGATCGCGGTGAATGGATTTCTGATCATCCTGACCACGATTCCGGTCAGCAACATGGCGGCGAAGTGGCCGCGCTTCGAAACGGTCGCCGCGGCAGCTGTGCTGATGGGGCTTGGCTTTGGCTTTACAGCGCTCGCCACGAACTTGCCGTTGTTTGCTCTCAGCGTCGCCATCTGGACATTCGGAGAAATCGCGGCGACGTCTGTTGGACCAACGATCATTGCCGATCTCTCGCCTGTAGAACTACGCGGCTTATACCAGGGCATCTTTGGCGCTGCCTGGGGATTATCCTATTTCGTCGGCCCCCTCGCCGGTGGATGGATCTATGAGAATTGGGGAAGCAACGCCCTGTGGGTCGGATGTCTGGTCATTGGCTTCGTGACGGCGCTTTGTTACCTCGCTTTGAGCGCCCCTGCGAAGCGACAGATCACGAAGGCTCGCCCCTTGATCACAGATTGAAGCAGGCTGCGCGGGAAGGTATAATTTCGGCATGCCAGAGGGTGAACTTCTTCCCGTTGAATTCGATGAGCTGCTCGCCGCAGAATTCAATTACATCGCCCAGACCGCCGTTCAGGCAAACGAAGACCGGGCACGCGTCTCCTCCTTCTACCTGATCGCGGTGGGATCGGTCATCGCCGCCCTGCTCGGTACCCAATTACTCGACATCAATTCTGCCCTGCAAACGGTCAACCTGATCTTTAGCGGACTCTTTGCTCTGCTGACCCTGCTCGGCACATCCACAATTATGCAGTTGGCACATCTGCGCGCAGCCTGGTATGAATCTGCGCTGGCGATGAACCAAATGAAGGATTACATGATGAGTCAGAGTGCAACGCTTGTTCCGGCATTTCGCTGGAAAACGAGTACGCTTCCCTCAAAATACAAAAAAGAAAGCGTTTCCTATTATCAAGCTTTTGAGGTAGCTATGATCAGCGGGATGATGGGTGGCGCATCCATCTTTTTCTTGTTGCGGGCGTTTTTCCAACCGTTCGGCTTCTTCCATTTCCTCCTTTCCGCCCTCATCGTCCTATTAACGATTTTCATCCAGCTTCTCATCTACCAGAGAGCACTCCGATAACATGCCGCGCGATTATCAAAGCGTCTCCTCCACAGCGTTCCAGCGCCGGCCTGAGCATCAACGCGACGAAGAATGGATTCGCGCCTTTTTGCGCGAAGCAAAGATTGGACATATCGCTTCTGTCCGCGATGGGCAACCGTTCCTGAATCCCACCACATTCTGGTTCGACGAGCAACACCACCAGATCATCTTTCATTCAAACCTTGCCGGGCGAATCCGCTCCAATATCGAGCATCATCCGAGAGTCTGTTTAGAGGTGAGTGAGCTGGGAAAGTTGCTTCCGGCGAATGTGGCGCTGGAGTTCTCCTTGCAATTCCGCAGCGTG
This sequence comes from Anaerolineales bacterium, assembly GCA_035699125.1. Classification (GTDB taxonomy): domain Bacteria; phylum Chloroflexota; class Anaerolineae; order Anaerolineales; family Villigracilaceae; genus Defluviilinea. The sequence continues at coordinate 19,358 of DASSBC010000003.1, read as the reverse complement.
ACCGTCTTTGGAACCGCGCGTTTGATCAGCGAACCGGAGGAAGCCCGCCGGGTCTTATATGGCTTGATCCACAAATACTTCCCAGCGATGACACCCGGAAAAGAGTTCCGCGAGATCACGGATAAAGAGCTAAAGCGCACTTCGGTGTACGCTATTCAAATCGAGGAGTGGAGCGGAAAGGAAAACTGGCAGGAGCGCGCCGACCAGTCCGATGAATGGCCGCCGCTGGATGAGAAGTGGTTTGCGTAAATTGTTCGCACGGCGGTACAACTGCCGTTTTTACAGAATTGGAGGATCCCATGTCTGAACAAAAATTCAAAACCGAAGAATTCCGTGTGGAAGGCGAAAAGTTGATCGCCAAGGTCAAGGAACTGTTCCATGAAGGGAACATCCGCCGGGTGATCATCAAGGACAAGGAAGGTAAGACAGTCATGGAGATTCCCGTAACTCTTGGGGTCGTAGGCGTACTACTGGCGCCACAGCTTGCCGCGATCGGAGCGATCGCGGCGCTGATCACGGAAGCGACGGTCGTAGTAGAAAAAGCAGAAAATTGAACTTGACTCTGACGACCCGCCGTCCCGCGGGGATGCTTCGCTATGCAACGGCTCGGTCATCAGAGTGACAGGTGAATCGCATGGACATCTTTACCGCCCTTTACTTTGCTGCCCTGATCGTGGAGATGATCATCCGTGCCCCGCTCAACCGCCAGCGCAAACAGGAAAGGATGAGCGAGCGTCGCGTCACGAGCCAGGAGATCTTCATCCTGATCCTTCTGTTCCTGGGAGGGTTTGTGGCACCTCTTATCTACGCGTTGACGGGCTGGCTGGATTTTGCAAGCTACACCCTGCCTGCGTGGGCAGGCTGGCTCGGCGTTCTACTCCTGGCGGCGGGAGTCTTTATCTTCTGGCGCGCCCACGCGGACCTGGGACTCAACTGGTCACCTTCCCTCGAAATTCGTGAGAAGCATGAGCTGATCACGCGCGGCATTTACGGAGTCATTCGCCATCCGATGTACGCCTCGCAATGGCTGGTGGCGCTTGCACAGCCATTACTCCTCCACAACTGGATCGCAGGTTTCCTGAACCTGATTGCGTTTATCCCCTTCTACTTCCTGCGAGTCAAAGCCGAAGAGCAGATGATGCTGGATTCATTCGGCACACAATATCAGGAATATAGGGAGAGGACAGGCGGCGTGTTCCCGAAGATAGGATGAATAAAAGAGCCAGCAAGTACTGGCTCTTTTTAGCTCTGGTTTCGTACCACTCCCAAACCGGGACCATCCGGCAGGGTCAGTTTTGCGCCATCATACCGCAACCCGTCATACGGATCATTCCTGATCAGCAAAGGCCCGTCCAGGTCCGCGTAGTCACAGAGCGGAGCCAGGTGCGCCGCGGCGGTCACACCCACAGAGGACTCAACAAAGCAGCCGAGCATGATCTGCAGATCATGCGCGCGTGCGGTATGGATCATCCGCAGCGCTTCGCGAATGCCCTCGCTTTTCATGGTTTTCACCACCACTCCATCGACGGCGCCCGCCAGCTTGACGACATCATGGGAGGTTTTCGCCGTCTCATCGACAAAAATCGGTGTATCCACATTTTGGGCACGTAATTTCTCTTTGAGCCAGAAGTACCCCTCCACGTCGTCCACGGCGAGCGGCTGTTCGACCAAATCGAGATCGTAATCGGCGAGGCGGGGGATGATTTGCAGGGCGCGTTCACGTGTCCAGCCTGCGTTGGCATCCACGAGCAGCCTGGCATTCGTCACATTTCGAATCGCAGCGACGATCGCCTCATCCTTTTCACTTCCCAGCTTGATCTTGATGATCGGATACTCCGCTGCCTTTGCCTGCTCTGCCATGACCTCCGGTTCATCGATGCCAATCGTGAAAGAAGTAAGCGGCAGCTTGCCTGGATTCAGACCAAACAATTTATATAAAGGCTGCCCCAGCTTTTTTCCCCATAAATCATGCAAAGCCTGATCGATCGCAGAACGTGCGGCGCGTGAACCGGCAGGTCGTTGTGACAGAACGGTGTCGATATCAAAAGGGTCATCCCCCAAATCTGGAACGGATTGGAGGTATTCGAGAATGCCCCGCTGCGTTTCGCCGTAATAGGGAACTGCAGCCGCCTCCCCCACCCCCTCATCGAGGTAGACCAGGACGTTGTGGCGCTGGTCACTCGCACCATGCGCTACACGGAACGTGGTTTTGAGATCGAGTGTAATCGGTTCCCAGCGGAGTTCCATTGCCTCACCCTCTTCTCTCCAAAAAATCCAATACCTTCGCAACCCATTCCTCACGGCGTTCATAGTGGACATTGTGCCCGGTGTTTTCCGGGATCCACAATTCGGCATCGTGAATATTGTTGGCAATGTACTGGGCGTGTTCATCCGGCGCGTTGACGGTGTCCTTGGCGCCCATGATCACAAGCACCGGCTTTTCGACGCGTTGCAACTCCGACGGGGAGTAATTCGGCTCGGAGATGATCTCCTTCATGGTCAGCCAGAGCAACTCTCTCCAGTACTCGTTCCCATGCACATGATTGTGTAATGCCTTCACTTCTCGCAGCCATACAGGTGCCTCGCGCGCCATACGTTCCGGGTCGAAGACGTTTGGCTCGCGTTCGATGAGATAGCGTGTCACGTAGGCATTCGCAGCCTGCGGGATGCAGGTTTGAATGACTTCGGGGTGTTCCATCAGCGTCACCAGTGCCACGTTCCCGCCGTTGCTATGACCGATAACGTGCGCCCGTTCATACCCTATTGCCTGCACAAATGCAGCCGCGTCATCTGCCAGCTCTTTGAAAGAGTAGCTCATCTGAGGGTTGTTTGAGCGCCCGTGCCCACGACAATCGATGACAAACACATGATACTGACGCGCCAGCTCGGGGGCAATATCGCTCCAATCGTTGTGACCATCGTTTGTAGCACCGTGGATCAGCAGGATGGGCGCACGTTCGGGCTGGTTCTCCCCATATTCTTGATAATAAAGACTCGCACCATTGACTTCAATGTAAGGCATACTTACTTCTGAGTTCCGCGCAGGCGTGGTTCGAGCGCATCTCGTAATCCATCCCCGAGGAAGTTGAAAGCAAACATCGTCAGTGCCAGCGCCAGGGCTGGGAACAGCGCCTGGTTCGGGTACGCGCGCAAGGCACGTGAACCGTCGGAAATCATCGAGCCCCAGGAAGGTGTCGGTGGGTTGACTCCTAAGCCGATGAATGACAAGAATGCCTCCGTATAAATGTACCCAGGAATGGCAAGTGTCTCCAGGACAATCAGAGGACCGAGGATATTCGGCAGGATATGCTGGAACATAATCCGGCTGTTGCTGGCGCCGATGGCACGCGCCGCTTCGATGTATTCCTTCTCACGCACCGACAACACCTGTCCCCGCGTCAGCCGTGCCTGAGTCTCCCAGCCGGTGAGGCCGATGCCGATCATAATAAAGAGCAAGCCTCCAAATTTCGCATCCAACTGCCCGAGATAATAAGCAAACGTCCCTTCCTCCGGTTGCGCAAGCGTCGTGCGGAAAAACGCCATCAGCAAAATGATAAAGAGCAGACCCGGGAACGCATACAACACATCCACCACGCGCATCATGATATTGTCCACACGTCCGCCAAAAAAACCGGACACGCTTCCATATAACACGCCGATGATCAGGCTGATGAGCGGACCAATAAAGGCGACCGCCAGGGACACGCGCGTCCCGTAGACAATACGACTAAACAGGTCACGGCCGAGTTTATCCGCGCCAATGGGATAATCTTCGTTAATGACAGCATACGGTTTGAGGGAAGGGAAAAGATTTGTCACCCAGGTGGGGACGGCGTTCGCGTTAAGCAAAGATTGCTTTTCAAATGTATACGGAGCGATGATATCGGCAAAGAGCGCTGTCAGAATCAGCAGGATAATAATGATCCCACCACTTACCGCGGCGCGATTTCGCATCAGACGCTGCAGTGCCTCCTGCCACAAACTGCGGCTCTTACTCATCTGCCCGGGAATGGACGGATCGGCAGCAGAGACTGGGGGCTGGGGTTTGGTTATGACTGTCATGAGTTTTCCTATTAGTTATAGCGAATGCGGGGGTCAAGAAAACCGTAGACGATGTCCACGATCAAGTTGGATACCACCAGGAACACAGCATACAACAGAACCGTCCCCATAATGACTGGAAAGTCACGGTTGCTGATACTGGTCACGAAGTATCTACCCAGGCCGGGGATACCGAATACCAGCTCAGTCACGAAGGTGCCTGTTACCAGAGCGGCAAATAAGGGTCCCATGACTGTGACCACGGGAATCAACGCATTCTTGAGCGCATGACGCAGGATCACCAATCGCTCAGGCAAGCCCTTGGCACGGGCTGTGCGGATGAAATCCTCCTGAATCGCCTGAAGCATGCTGGCACGCGTCAACCGTGCAATCACTGCCGAGCTGCCAAATCCCAGGACGAACGCTGGTAACACAGCATATTGAAAATACTCCCAGCCGAAACTGCTGGGAAACAACCCAAACACGAACGGCGGCTTGGCCCCCCAGCCTGTCGGCGGCAGCCATTGGAGCGCAACGCCAAACAGCCACACGAGCAGGGGTCCCAGCACAATTGTCGGAACAGAGACACCGAAGATAGCCACCCCCATGCCAACATGATCGGGCCATTCGTTATGGTTGAGAGCCGATAGTATGCCCAGCGGCATACCAATTGCCAGAGCGATCAGCAAGGCAATTGTCCCTAATTGAAAGGAAACAGGCAACTGTTCCCGAAAGATATCGTTTACCGATCGATTGCGTGATGTAATGGAAGGCCCGAAATTCATCCACTTGAACCAGGAATTCCCCACTTTGAACGTGATTAGAAAATCATCATTCGTGTTCAACGTCGGCGGGATCGTGGTCAGGCGCGGAATGGTCACAAGAGAGAGGTAGGAAAAGAACTGCACGTGCAGGGGATCATCAAGATGGTAATACTTTTCCTTGTTCGCCTGGATCTCGGGCGGCAGATTTTTCTCCTTATCAAATGGACCACCGGGCACCGAGTGCATTAAAATGAACGTGATACCCGCCACCGTGAATAATACAACCAACATATAGAGCAAGCGGCGAAGAATATAGTTGGTCATCCGGTACCTCTCTATATACCAAGAACTCGTTTGCGTGCGGTCTCAAGCGTCTCGCGGATTGCCGTGACGCCTGCCGCCTCATCGCGGTTTCGCAGGGCCTGGATAATCCCCTCGTGCCCATGACCCCAGCGGAACTCCTTGTTATGCAGCGAAATATCCATATAGAAGAGACGCTGTGTTTCGTTCATCAATGTCTCGTAGTAAGAAAGTAGCCGCATGTTTCGGCTGGCAGCTGCCAGCGCTGTATGGAATTTTCGGTTTGACTCAAGGAATGCCTCCGCGTGTTCCGGGCTGCCTGGGTCGCCCTCCACCCAGGTATGCTTTTCCAACTCGTCTATTTCGGCGTCTGAAATCTTTCGCACCGCCAGGCGGAATATTTCCGCTTCAAAGAAAATGCGCGCCTCGAATATTTCCTGAATGTCAGTCACTGAAATAGGTGTCACTCGAAAGCCACGATTTGGAGTGTATTCCACCAATCCATCCTGAACGAGAGAGGTTAACGCTTCACGGATCGGCGTTTTGCTCACTTGAAAGCGATCCAAGAACTGATTCTCACTGATCGGCTCGCCGGGAGCAAGTTTACAGATAATAATATCATGCTTGATTTGTTCGTATACATACTGCCGCAAGACTGTTTGTTGAGCCATTTCTCCACTCCAAGGTCTTATTGACTTTGCCTATTCAATATTATATAATAAAAATATAATCATGGTATATTCAAAATATACTAAGAGTATATTTACGGTAAAAGGAGGATAAACTCCCTAAACACTTCCCCACTCTCGATCACTCAAAATTTATTTGCAAGAGGAGAAAAACCACCATGTCGAAAAGATATTTAGCTCTGAGTCTGATCACTGTATTTGTCCTGCTGATTGCCGCCTGCTCGCCACAGGCACCCACCAACCCACCCGCAGGGACAGAAGAACCCGCCGAACCGACGGAAGTCACGGCGGAGCCTGCCACCGAGCCAGCAACAGAGCCGGCGACCGAACCTGCCGAGTCCGGGGAGCCGAAGGTCTTACGCCTCTCCGGTGGTGCGAGCGACTTCGGGACGATTGACCCCGCCCTCGCCACCCAGAGCGCCGAAATCCAGATCGCCGAGACCACCTCGCTCGGCGTGGTCCGCCAGAACGAAACGACCGCCGAGATCGAGCTGGCGATGGCAACCGGCTACGAAGTCTCGGACGACGGGTTGACTTACACCGTCGACATTATGAATAATGTGCCCTGGGTGCACTACAACGCCGACACGGGAGAAGTAGAAGTCGTGAAGGACTGCTCGGGCAACGACCGTATGGTCACTGCGCAAGACTTTGCCTATGGCATCACCCGCACGATCGACCCGGCAACCGCCTCGGATTACGCTTATGCTTTACTGCCCTATCTCGCGGGCGCTGCCGAGTTCAACGACGGCACGAACACCGACCCCGCCTCCGTTGGCGTGAAGGCAGTGGACGAGGATACGATCGAATATACGTTCACGGCACCCGCCGTCTACAACCTCAACCTACTGGGATTGTGGATTGCCCACGCCACCCCCCAATGGCTGATCGAGGGCGACGACTGCACCGAAGCTGCTGCAGACCGCTGGACCGAGCAGGAATTCTTCCAGGGCTATGGTCCGTACACGCTCAAGGAATGGGTCCACGATGCGGACCTGACGCTGATCAAGAACCCGTTCTGGCCCGGCAATGAGACCGTCCCGCAGGCAAAGATCGATGAGATCCAGTTCCGCTTCCTCGATGCCTCTCCCGCTTTAGCGGAGTTCGATGCAGGCAACCTGGATATCACCGGCATCCCCGCCGAAGAATGGGACCGCATCCATGCCGACCCGGCGTATGCCGATATGATTCGCCCGGTCTACACCCTTGGCACCGAATGGTACGGCTTCAACACCAAGCTCGCCCCCACGGATGACCAGCGCGTCCGCCTGGCACTCTCGCTTGCGATCGACCGAGATCTTCTGGTCAAGCAGGTCGTCAAAGGTGGGATTCCTGCCCAGTTCTTCACCAACCCCGGTGCAGCCGCCGCTCCGAAGGCGGACCAATACCCCGATGGCGGCGTGAGCTATGACCCCGAGCGAGCCCAGGAGCTGCTCAATGAATATCTCACCGAGAAGAATCTGAGCGCCGGGGATCTTAAGTTAACCCTGATGGCAAACTCCACGGAAGGCAACCAGAAGACCGGCGAAGCGATCGTCGGGATGTGGAAGGATGTGTTGGGCGTGGACGTCACGTTCGTCACACAGGAGCGTGCGGTCTATCTCGATACGCGCACCGAAGGCAAGGAGAATATCTACCGCAACTCCTGGGTGCAGGACTATCCCGATGCCAACAACTTCCTCTTCGATGTCTTTGGTCTCAACGCTGCCTTTACCGATGTAGTGGACTGGCCGATCAACGTGGGGCTGAATGAAGCCGAGGAATATGAGCCCGGCTCTAATGAAAACTTTGACCGCTTCACCGAGCTGCTCCAACAGGCTGCCAACGAACAGGACCCACAGGCACGCATGGACCTTTACGCCCAAGCGGAGCAGATCCTGCTGGTGGACGAAGCCGTCGTTGCGCCTCTCTACTGGTACACCGACGACATCCTCATCCGCCCGGAAATCCAGGATACCGAGTCCATTACCGGTTACGATCACTGGGAGAAGTGGGACATCGCGCGCTAAACGCTGACCTTTCGTAAAGCAAACGGGTCAGGTGGATGTACATCCACCTGACCCGTTTTGATATTGTTTCAAAGGCATCCTATGAAATCGTGTAAAATCGAAACATGGAAAACCCCAATATCCAGTCCACTCTCAACATGCTGGCATCCCAGACGGATCAGCGGACCTCCGTCTTCGACATCGAGATCGAGAGGCTTCAAAACACAAGCCTGACTCTGATGGGGCGCCTGCTGCATGAATCCCAACTAGAGACGCTCGCCCACCATTTCGCAAACTGGAAACTGGATACCGCATCGATTCGCATCCTGCACCGGGGGGATTTGCCGCGTATGCACGTCGCGACCAACCTGACGGGCTTATACGAAAAACCAACCTTCGGTATGCCTCTTTCGAGTGAATTATGTTACGGCACTGAAGTGGACATTCTGGATGAAGAGGGAAGGTGGGTCTTCACTCGTCAAAGGGACGGTTACCTCGGCTGGGCATATAAAGGGTATCTTTCCGAAGGGCCGGCATCCGAGACAACGCATCTCGTGTTGGCGCCCTCCTGCGAGCTGCGAGCGCAACCGGATGCCGAGAGTGAGATCGTCACACGCCTGGTCAGCGGGACGGGCGTCTGCGTGGAAGAAACAAACGGGGTATGGGCAAGAGTCGTAGCGAATAAAGCGGGATGGATGCCGCGATCGCTCTTGCGTGCCATCTCCGCTATTCCAAAATCAACAGACGAGAAACGATATACGATTCTCGAAGATGCGAGGCGTATGACCGGCGTGCCCTATCTCTGGGGCGGGACGAGCGGCAACGGCATCGATTGCTCCGGCTTCGTGCGGCTACTACACAAGTGGGTCGGTGTGGAGATCCCTCGCGATGCAGACATGCAGCATGCCACTGCCAGCCCCGTCGAGCCGCCCTTCGAAGTGGGAGACTTGCTCTTCTTCCGTGAAGGTGGTAGCCAGCGCACTGTCACCCATGTAGGCATCAGCCTCGGCGGCTGGACCATGATCCACGCCTCGCGCCGCAACAACGGGGTCTATGTGGACGATGTGCAAGAATGGGAATCGCTCAAAGAGATTTTCGTCAGTGCGGGATCATTTCTGAGATAAGAAATTCACCTTCGATCTTACATTTATAGAACTGCGTTGTATTACACGCCGATATCTTCGTTCCAAAGCTCCGGACGGGCGGCAATGAACTCTTCCATCAACGAAATGCACTCCTCCAGGTTCAGGATGACCAGCTCCACCCCCCGAGAGCGAACGTAGTCTTCTGGTCCCTGGAATGTTTTGTTCTCACCGATGATCACCTTCGGGATCTTATAAAGCAGCACGGTCCCGCTGCACATATCACAGGGAGATAAAGTGGAGTAAAGCACGGCCCGCTGGTACTCAATCGCCTTCAAGCGACCAGCGTTTTCCAGGCAATCCATTTCGGCGTGTAAAGTGGGGCTGCCTTTCTGCACACGACGATTGTGCCCGCGGCCAATGATTTTCCCGTCGAGCACCAAAACCGAGCCAATTGGGATGCCACCCTCCGCCAACCCTTGGCGCGCCTCTTCCAGCGCAACTGCCATAAATTCGTCCATCGTCTTCTCCTTGATGAGTTCCAGATCATTCCCTTTGGTAGGGTTTCAGGTATGCACCCGGGTAGGAAATATGCCGGCTTGCCAATGCAAGGGCCGCAATGGTCACCAGATAAGGAAGAGCCAGGAAAAGCTCAAACGGCAGCTGGAAACCTAAGGTTTGCAGGCGTAGCTGCAAGGCAAACACACCACCGAACAAGAGCGCTCCCCATGCCGCCCGTACCGGATGCCAGCGGGCGAAGATCACCAATGCAATACAGACCCAGCCCCTACCGGCAATGATGCCGGGTGTGAATGCACCCAATTGAGCCAGCGACAAAAAGGCACCACCGGTAGCCATCAGACCACCTCCCAATGCCAGGACGAGATACCGGATGCGAAAAACATTCAGCCCTGCCGCGTCGACCGCTTCCGGGTTTTCTCCCACCGAGCGCACATTGAGTCCAAAAGAAGTTCGAAAGAGCAGCCACCAACTGAGCGGCACCACGACCAAGAACGCGAGGTATGTCAGTAGATATTGGCTAGTGAGGTCACCCAGCACGGGCGCTCCCGCAAAGGGAGAGAATTGCACAAATGGATCGATGGAAGGCAGCACAGAGCGCTCGCCAAACACGATGCGGAAACTCAGGAGGGATAAGCCGGTGCACAGCAGAGTGATCCCCAGTCCAGACACATGTTGGTTCACGCCCAGGGTCACGCTGAAAAAGCCCATGAGCAAACCCATCAGGATTCCACTCAGGATGGCGCTGAACAGTCCCACCCATAAATAGCCGGCTACGCCCGCTTCATTGGCTTGATAGGCAGCTGCAAAACCGACGAACGCCCCCAGAAACATGATCCCTTCAATACCCAGATTTAGAATCCCCGCTCGCTCGGTAAACACCTCACCCAGTGTCGCGTACACCAGGGGCGTGGCGACTCGCAAAGTGGCAGCGATCAAGCCAACCAGGAAGGTCATCGAAAGGATGCTGTCCACACCATCACTCCGCGGGAGCAGCAGCGCGCGGGCGCACGTTGATGCGATAGCCCTGCAGAAGTAACATCCCCAAAGTCACCAGGAGCAGCGTGGCTTGCAGGACATCGCCCAGGTAGATGGGGACACCCAGGGCGCGGCTCACGGTCTGTGCCCCTGTATCGATCAGCCCGATAAACACGGCTGCCAGGACGACGCCAATCGGATTCAAAGCCCCCAACGTCGCAATAATAATGCCGGTATACCCGTAACCCGGGGAAATCGCGTCGATCAAATGAAAGTGAATCCCAGCCACCTCGCTTGCACCGGCTAATCCGGCGATCCCACCGCTGATCAGGGCAACCGTCAGCAGGGTGCGCTCCACGTGTATTCCAGAAAAACGGGCTGCTTCCATATTGAATCCAACCGCCTTCATCTTCAAGCCGAATGAAGTACGGCTTAGCACATACCATACACCAATGACCACCAGGATTGCCAGGATAAAGCCCAGGTGCAGGCGGGAACGAGGGATGAGGCGGGGGAATATCGCAGAAGCCGCGATCTCCGGTGACTGCGGCCACTGGGAGATCGGATCGCGCCACGGACCATTCAGGATGGCGCTGACGAGGAAGATGGCAACATAATTAAGCAGCAGCGTCGTCACCACTTCATCAATTTTCAGCCAGACCTTCATCAGAGCAGGCACGGTTGCCCACGCCATTCCAGCCAGGATTCCACTCACAATGACCAGCGGCAAAGCCAGCCAGGCTGTCGTGCCCTGCATTTGCAGCCCGATGGCAGTGGCGGCTGTTGCGCCCATATAGAGTTGCCCTTCCGCGCCGATGTTCCAGTATCCTCCGGAAAAGGCGAATGCCACAGCGACGCCGGTCAGAAGCAGTGGTGTGGTCTTGACCAGCACCTCGATGAGGCGCACCGGACTCGACAAGGGGTCTATGAGGAAATAATACACAGCCTGGAGCGGATTGGCACCGTAAGCCAGTACGAACCCCGAAGTCAGCAGGAACGTGAGCAGGATGCTGATCAGGGGGATGAGGACTCCGAACCAGACCGGCGCGGGGTTACGCTCGACCTGCAATCTCATCCCTTTTGTACTCCAGCCATCAGCAAGCCCAGCTCATGTGGGGATGCACCGTGCGCGGTTCTCACACCCATGATCTTGCCCTCATACAGGACCGCAATCCGATCCGAAAGCTGCAGGATTTCATCCAGGTCCTCCGAGATCAGGAGGATGGCGGCTCCTTCCCCTCTTTGTTCCAGCAGCTTACTGCGCACATATTCCGTCGCGGCCACATCGAGACCACGAGTCGGTTGCGCAACCACCAGCACTCGGGGCTTCTGGGTGAGCACCCGCGCCAGGACAACTTTTTGCAGATTGCCTCCGGAGAGGGTACGCACCCGATCATCCGGGGAAGCCTTGATCTGATAATCCTGGATCAACGTCTCGGCATAGCGGCGGATCGCTTGCCGGTCCAGGGTCCCTTTCTGGCTGAATTGATCGAGGGTTTCGAGCACCATGTTCTGTGCGACCGTCATCTGCCCGACGACATTCGCGCGGGTGTCCTCCGGGATCCGACCCACACCAGCCGCCATCATCCTCTGGGGGGTAGCATTGGTGACGTCTTGATCACAAACCAGCACCCTGCCCTGGGTCACTTGCCGGATGCCTGCCAGGACTTCCGCAAGCTCCGTTTGGCCGTTGCCGGAGACACCTGCCAGCCCCAGGATCTCACCGGCTTGAACGCTGAGGGAGATCTCTTTCAGGGCGGGAAGCCCCTTGTTACCGAGGGCGGTGATGCCTTCCAGGACCAAAGCCGGAAGGCTCTGGGGCTCCTTAGCAGGCTTACGGGTCGTCCCGATTGTGGAGCGACCCACCATCATGCGCGCCAGCTCGTTAGGATTGGTATCCCTGGTGGGCACTTCCCCAGCCACGCGGCCGGCTCGCAGGACGGTGACATGATCGGTAATTGCCATCACCTCGTGCAGCTTGTGACTGATGAACACCACCGAAAATCCCTTTTCCTTGAAGCTGCGCAGGCTGCTGAATAGCTGTTCCACTTCCTGGGGCAGGAGGACGGCTGTTGGCTCATCCAGTACAAGCACCCTGGCATTTCGATAGAGCGCTTTGAGAATCTCAACCCGTTGCCGCTGACCCACCGAGAGATCCCGAACGGTCGCTTCCGGGTCCACCTGGATGCCGAATTCGGCTGCGGCTGCCCTTACAGCCTCATGAGCCTGCCGGAGGTCCAGCCGCAAACCGGGGCTCATCCCAAGGATCACGTTTTCCGTCACGGTATGGGGGGCGACCAGGGCAAAGTGTTGGGAAACCATGCCGATCCCATGGCGGATGGCATCCTTGGGAGAGTGGATCGTTACAGGCAGACCGTTCATGTAAATCTGCCCTTCATCTGCCTGGTACAGCCCGTACAGGATACGCATCAGAGTGGTCTTGCCCGCCCCATTCTCACCCAGCAAGGCGTGGATCTCACCGGAACGCAAGGTGAAATCGACCCGGTCGCTGGCGACGACCGTGCCGAAGCGCTTACTGATCCCGCGCATGGCGACTGCGTGAGGAAGGTCAACGGTCATTTCGTTGGATCCATTCGATGTCAATAACCCAGGATGGGCAGGGACTCTATGCGCTGAGCTGCCTTGCTATGAGCCGCCCGTAGAGCTGGCAGGCGGTTGCGCTTCGTCGATGTCCACACGGAAGAGGCCGCTCTTGATCTCTTCCTCTTTCGCCTTCACCTGATCGATCAGCTCTTGCGGAATACCGCCTGTGACATCCGTGTTGATCGGAGCCAGCGTCGCACCACCTTTCGCCACCATGCTAAAGTCTTTTAAGTCCTGGGCGGTATAAGTCCCTCCGGCGACCTGGCTGATGATGTAATCGACCGTAGGCTCCATATTCCAGACCGGGCTGCTGACCACAAATTCAGGCGCCAGGTCTTTCTGATCGCTCATGTTCCCGAACGCGTACAAATTGTTCTCGGCGGCAGCCTCGATAACGCCGAACCGTTCTGCGAAGAGCACATCGGCTCCCGAGTCGATCTGAGCAAGGGCTGCCTCCTTGGCGGCGGCAGGGTCGAACCAGCTATTAATGAAACTGGTCTTGACGTCCACGTCCGGGTTCACCGACTTGGCTCCGGCAATGAACGCGTTGACGATGCGGTTCACCTCGGGCACCGGAAATCCGCCGACAACCCCAATCACGTTCGACTTGGTCAAGCCGCCTGCCAGCATCCCGGAAAGGTAAGCAGGCTCGTGGATCCAGTTGTCGAACACGGAGAAGTTCGGTTCCGCAGGTCCACCTCCGGAGCCGAACACAAAGGCGATCTCGGGGAAATCTTTCGCCACCCGGCGCACAGCCTCTTCGTTGCCAAACGCGTCCCCGAAGATAATGTCGGGCTTTCTCTGCTCTGCCACCTCCCGAAGGACACGCTCCATATCCCCTGCATAACCGATGTCATCCGTAAATTCATAGGTGATGCGGTTTTCCGTTTGCGCTTTTTGGAGGGCGCTGTGGATGACCCCATCCCAGGGCTCCTCGATAGCTGTGGCATACGCGCCGAAGACGAAGAGTCCATTACTCTCCTCAGCCGTCGGGGTGGCTGGCACTGCCGGCGCGCAGGCTGCCAGGAGCAATGCCACGACAAGTATGAGAACAGACAGGGTAGTTTTCATTTCCATTCTCCTCATTCTGGATTGGGAATTTCGTTAACGCTGGATAGGTGAATTGTACCGCAAGCAGTCTGCCGGGGGCAGTTCTTTGCGCCGCAACCTTGGGGCGTATCTTGATACGTGGCTGCTGACGCTCGCCCGCTTTCGGCGCCGGGGGTAACGGCTGGATACCTGCCGGTACCCGCGATAGACATCAAAGTTTGGAAAACGCATCGGAGATATCTGCCAGCACTTCTTCCGCGTTCGGCAGCATAGCCAATACCTGACGCAACGATGTTTTTCGCTGGGTCAGCAACCCATAGCCGAGAAATTGGTTGCCGGGCGCGAAGCGGACCAGGGCATCTCTGACGGCGTCCAGGGCGCCGGGGATATCGGCGATCTCGCCAATGGGATCGTCAACCGACAAGGGTCCGCGAGCATCCGGATCCTGATATGTGTAAGACCAGCTATGCATTCCCGGTCCCACCTCTAACGGCTCCGACTCCTTGCCAGGTAGAGTGACACGCGCGGTAGTATTGGGAGGAACGATCACTTGGACACGGAGGGTCTGGTCCTCCATAGACCATCGGCACTCGGCAAGTCCGTATGGGGTCCTGTGGCGCGCAGAAGCATGACGAATCCCGCCGCCCGGGCGTGGCTGGATGGCGAGCCTGCGGTACCCTGGTTCTGCCGGTGCCAGTCCGGCTACGGTCCTGTGCAGCCAGTCCGCGACCGCGCCAAGGGCGTAGTGATTGAAGGATGTCATCCCGCCAGGGTTGACAGAGCCATCCGGCAGCAGACTATCCCAGCGTTCCCAAACCGTCGTCGCTCCCATTGTGACCGGGTAGAGCCAGGAAGGACACTCCTGCTGCAACAAAAGGCGATAGGCGGCTTTGTGATTGCCTGTGTGGCACAACGCGTCACAAATCAGAGGCGTCCCGACAAATCCCGTTCCGATACGGTAACCGTCCTGCTGCACCAGCTCGCGCAATCGTTCCCCGGCATGCTGGCGCTGCTCCTCATTCGCAAGTAACCCAAACTCAATCGCCAGCGCGTAGGCTGTTTGGACATCATTCACCAAGCGTCCCGCAGGGGTAACGTATTCTCGTGCAAACGCCTCACGGATCTCACGCGCAAGAGAAAAATAGCGGCTTTCCTCTTCCACGCGCCCCAGGACGCCTGCGGCGCGCCCTGCCAATTCCGCGGAATGAGCGAAGTAGGCAGTTGCCACCAACGGGTGGCTGGCACGCGCAGCGCCCGGGTTTTCAGGAGGCGCTGCGGGGTCGAGCCAATCGCCAAACTGGAATCCCTGATCCCAGATCCGGCTGTCGCCCACAAGCGCAGTGAGGCGGTCCACCCAGGAGCACATGCTCTCGAACTGAGCCGCCAGGATAGCCCGATCCCCAAACCGTTCATACAGCACCCAGGGGACGATCACAGCGGCATCACTCCACGCCGCTGCCCCCATAGGAGGATCGTTCAGGATGTCTGGAATCACAACGGGAACGATCCCGCCATCCTCTTCCTGTTCGGCTGCCAGGTCCTGCAGCCAGGACGTCAGAAACCCGGAGACATTGTATAAGAAAGATGCGGTGGGCGAAAAAATCTGCAGGTCGCCTGTCCAACCCAGGCGCTCATCGCGCTGGGGGCAATCCGTCGGGACATCGAAGAAGTTTCCCCGCATGCTCCAGACCACATTTTCATGGAAACGATTGAGCAATGGCTCAGAGCATTCAAACCAGCCGATGCGCTCCATATCGGAATGACAAATGACCGCCTGGAAATCCTCCAATCGTACTTCCCCGGGCCAGTTGTCAATTTCGGCATAACGGAAACCGTGATACGTGAAACGGGGCTCCCAGGTTTCTGTGCCTTCGCCTTTCAACGTGTAGTAATCCGTTGCCCTGGCAAAGCGCAGCGGGCGGAGGCTCAGCTCCCCGCCTTCCAGAACCTCTGCGTGGCGCAGGGTAATGGTGTGCCCTGCCGGTCCCTGCACCGTGAACCGAAGCCTGCCGACCACATTTTGACCAAAGTCGAGGATCTGCTTCCCTGAGGGGGATGTCAGGAGTTCGACCGGTGAAATCCCCTCGACACGCCGAACCGGCGGACCCAGCGGTGCAACCAGGGTGTCCGGGTCCCACGCGATCAGGCGGACGGCTGTCCAGTCACTGTCATCATAGTTCGGTCGAGACCAGTCCCCGCGCTCCAGGCGGGCATCGTAGGTTTCGCCGTCATAGATATCACTCGCAAGGATCGGTCCGGTGATGGCACGCCAGCTTTCGTCCGTGACCACTCTCTGGGTCGTGCCGTCGGCATATCGAATTTCGAGCTGCGCCAAAAGGGCTACTCGGTCTCCATAAATATTGCGCCGCCCGCCGCCAAACCCAAGACGCCCGCGGAACCATCCATCGCCCAGCATGGCGCCGAGCGCATTCCTGCCTTCCTGCAGCAGGTCCGTGACGTCAAAGGTCTGGTAGCGCAGCCGGTGTGGATAGCTCGTCCAGCCCGGCGCCATGACGTGGTCGCCAACCACCATGCCGTTCAGCTGCGCCTCGTACACGCCGAGAGCAGTCATGTACAACCGGGCTGACCGCACCCGCGCGCCCACCTCGAACTCACGGCGCACGAGCGGAGCCGGCTGAGGCTTGCTCAGATCTTCCTCCCAATGGGGACCCACGAAGCGAGCCGCCCAATCCTGTGAGCGAAGAAGCCCCGCCTCGATCGAGACGGGTTCACTCCACGCAGACTCCTGCCCATCTCTGCTCCAGACCCGCGCACGGACGGCGACGCGCTCACGAGAGGATAACGGCTCGAACGGCCAATCGACCAGCACCGATTGAGGGGACTCGACCCGCTCGGTTGTGTCTCGTACCTTTCCCTGCGCGTCATACACTTCGACCTCATAAGCGGCTTGATGCCACCCCTGTGTTTCGGTTTGAACGATCCAGGACAGCCGGGGGCGGTCCGTGCCAATGCCGGACGCCTCGCGTTGATGTTCAATCTGAAGATCCAAAGTGGGAAGCAATTGCATCTTACGGTTCGAAGATGTTTTATCTGAGGTCATGTCCTTTTCCTTCACCGATGGATGTTTCAGCGACCTTATTGCCCGGCTGGTGGTTCCCAGAGTTCCACCTTGTTTCCCTCCGGATCGATGACCCAGGCGAACTTCCCATACTCCGACTCATCGATCTCGTCGAGCACATGGCAGCCTTCTTCCTTCAAGGCTTTGACCAGTGCGTGAAGATCCGCCACCCGATAATTAACCATAAAGGGAGCAGCGCTCGGAGCAAAGTGATCGCTTTCCTGCGGATCGATCAACCAGGCAGTTGTGCCTGCAACCGGCTTGCCCTCGGCGTCGGTCCAATCGAAGGCAGTGCCGCCCCATGCCTGGACGTCGATTCCCAGGTGCTGCTTATACCAGGCTTGCAGCGCCGGCGCATCGTTAGCCTTGAAGAAGATGCCGCCTATGCCAGTGACTCGTTTCATAATCTGTCTCCTTTACGTGAATGAGGGTGAAGGGTGTCCGGTTGCCATCTCAGGCAGGAAATGAGTATGTGAACAGGCTAAGAGGAACGTCCCATAAGTTTATCATTACGCCTGCACTACTTCTACTCAGGAAAACCGCCAGGGTGCGGAAGATCAGGTTCCCCATCTTGCCGCTGAACACCTGGATGGAGCCGTTGCAGCGTACTCGTGTCATGCATTCTCCTTCTTATCGCTCAGGATTGGTCAAGGGATGGTAAAGGACAGGTAAAGGGTGTCTCTATGGTGCCTCTATCCTGTCTCTATCCCTTCTCTATGCTCTTTGTTTTTCCTGGTGATATTCCTGCGCCGTAATCTTCCCCAGCAGGACGGTTTGACGTTCCCCTCCGGTGCAAAGCGCAGTATAGTCGGAAGCCTGCCGCCGGACCTTTACATTTTAATTACAGCGTGCCGCACGCCTCTGGCGGTAGCCTGCCTTACGGATTTTTTAAGCAGGAGAAGATGAAGGTTACCTGGTGACAAACCTGCGGGAACCAGGTTCCCATGAATGGCTCCGCCGCGAGCCGGAGGGTGGTTACCAAGTTCGAGTTTTATCGTCATGTAATGAGTAAATACAATCTTGCAAAGGACTGTCATTTTCCGAGAGATTTGCCCGATTTCAGAATTTTCGGGTATGCTTGGAAAGTCGTCCTTGTTCGAAAGCAGCAACGCATCGGGAATATCATGCCAACCCCTGAAGAACTTGCCCGCCAAAACATCGACAAACAATTGATTGCCTGCGGCTGGACTATTCAAGACATGTCCGGGCTGAACCGCTATGCGAGCCTGGGTGTGGCGGTACGCGAGTTTCCGGTGACGGGTGGAGAGGCAGATTATCTGTTGTTCGTGGATGGGAAAGCCGTGGGGGTTGTGGAAGCAAAGCCCGCGGGAACGACACTTTCCGGCGTAGCAGAGCAAGCGGGGGGTTATGTGGTTGGTCTTGCGCCCAGTATTCCGCATGTCACGTTGCCACTCCCCTTCCAGTATGAATCTACTGGGGTAGAAACATTATTTCGCGACAACCGTGATCCATCGCCGCGGTCGAGGCGTGCCTTTGCGTTCCATCGTCCGGAGACGTTGCAGGAATGGGTGACCCCTCCCCCGCCCTCCCCATCCGGCGAACACGGATGGAGAGGGGGCGAAACATTGCGGGGCAGATTGCAAAACCTCCCGCCCCTGAACCCTGGCAGGATGTGGAGCGCGCAGATCGAAGCGGTGAGGTGCCTGGAACAGTCGTTGGCGCAGGATAAGCCGCGGGCGTTGATCCAGATGGCGACGGGTTCGGGGAAGACCTTTACGGCGATCAATGCGATTTACAGGCTGATTAAGTTTGGCAAGGCAAGACGCGTCCTGTTCCTGGTAGACCGCGCCAACCTGGCAAAGCAAGCCTTGAAGGAATTCCAGGCATTCGAGACGCCCGATGATGGGCGCAAGTTCACCGAGCTGTATAACGCGGCGCGGCTGGAGTCGAATGCGATTGACCCCGTCAACAAGGTGGTCATTACGACCATCCAGCGGCTGTATTCGATTTTGAGCGGCGAACCGGAGTTCAACCCTGAAAATGAAGAGGGTTCGCTCTTTGAAGTGGGCAGCGTGCTCGAAAAACAGCCTCCCAAAGAAGTGAAGTACAACCCGCGTATCCCCATCGAGTTCTTCGACATCATCATTACGGATGAGTGTCACCGTTCCATTTACAACCTGTGGCGCGGGGTGCTGGAGTATTTCGATGCGCACCTGATCGGGCTGACCGCCACGCCGTCGAAGCAGACACTGGGGTTCTTCAACCAGAACCTGGTGATGGAGTATTCCCGGACGCGGGCTGTC
>DASSBC010000002.1:0-122531 GCA_035699125.1 Anaerolineales bacterium | reverse complement strand
GTCCTGGGCAGAGCTTGATAGAGTTTCCATATTCTCGGCGCGGATCCCCATCAGAATGGGTGACCCGTCATACGATCGAAGCAACGGCTGCATGGACTCTGCCGGTGTCAGATCGAAATCACCCACACGCACTTTCACATGTCCGTTCTCGCGCTGTACTTGTGCCTGCATGAAGTTCATGGGCGGGTTGCCGATAAAGCTGCCTACAAACTGGCTGGACGGCAGGTCATAAACAGTTTCCGGTTTGTCGTATTGCTGGATCTTCCCATCCTTCATGACGGCGATGTGGTCCCCCATGCTCAGCGCTTCAATCTGATCATGGGTCACATAAATTGTTGTAGCTTTAATCTCCTGCAAGAGGCGCTTGAGTTCCGCACGCATCTCCAGCCGCAGCAACGCATCCAGGTTGCTGAGTGGCTCATCCATGAGGAGCACTTCCGACCGCATGGCAATCGCTCGTGCGACCGCCACACGCTGGCGCTGGCCCCCGCTCATCTTACTAGGATAACGATCCAGCATATTCTCTATGTGGAGCAGTGCCGAGGCTTCGCGGACACGCTTGTCGATCTCAGACTTGTCAAACTTGTTCATCTTCAGCCCGAAAGCCACGTTATCATACACGGTCATATGCGGGAAGATGGCGTAACTTTGAAAGACCATGGAGATCTTGCGCTCACGCGGCGGCAGGTACGTAATGTCCCGCCCTCCAATGCTGATGCGTCCATCATCCGCCATCCCCAGTCCGGCAATCGCACGCAGCAGTGTAGTCTTGCCGCAGCCGCTTGGGCCCAGCAACACCACAAACTCCTGATCCTCGATGGTCAGGCTCACATTATCCACTGCTACAAATTTATCAAAACGTTTGGTTACGCTTTCAATTCGAATATCTGCCATGTTGACCTCTTATTTGGAAATCTGTCCCCACATATTGAACAGGTAACGACGTATGTAAAAGATAAAGATCAGCGCCGGAATCATCATGAAAAAGCCGCCCGCAAACTGGTAGGGCTCGGAGGATTGATTGAGCGTCACGAGCACCTGCGCGGGCAGCGTACGATTTTGGATCGTGAGAATCGTCGCCGCAAACACTTCGTTCCACGAAAGGACAAAGGTGAAGATTGCCGAGGCGGCGATGCCTGGCAAGACGAGGGGCAGAACCACATACCGGAAGGCTTGCAGTGGCGAGCTACCAAAGACCATTGCAGCCTCTTCCAGTTCGTACGGGATACTGGAGAAGACGCTCGCCAGTACCAGAATCGTGGTGGGCAGAGCGAGAGCCGTGTGCATCAGCGCCAAACTATACACGCTGTCATAGATACCCGTGCGCAGGAACACCACTGCCAAGGGAATGGATAGAATCACAATTGGAAATGCCCGCACCGCCAGGATGGAGAGACGAAAAATATCTTTGCCGCGAAAGATAAAACGAGACAAGGCATAACCGGCAGGCGCCGCAATCAATGTGGACAACACCAGCGTAATCACCGCAACGATGACGCTATTTCGCAGACCCGGAAGGATGCCTCTTGAGCTCAGGAAGAATTGCATCGTTTCCATAGATAGGGGGATGAAAGGCAAAATACCTTTTGGGTAGGCTCTCACTTCCGCCGGCGTGGTCAGCGCCATCGACGTAATGAACAGAATGGGAATGAGCACCCAGAGCGAGATTAAGATGCCCACCAGGTACGTCAGGGCGCGAGTCAGGCGGTGCCGCCGCAGCATCCGCCGGTGAATGGCTTTCACTTCTGGCGAAACTTGGACAGGCGCTGTTTGAGTTTCCGCTGCGGTAGTCATTCGGCCACCTCCTCCTGCGTGCGTACCGCGCGCAGATAGAACATCGACGTGATCATGGATAAGAGCAGGATGAAGCTGGCGTAGGCTGCGGCTACATTGAAATTACGAAGTTCGTAATACTGGCGGTAGGTTTCGTTGGCAAGCACGGTGATGATATCGCCTCCACTCATGACGATGACCACCGCAAACACTTGAAACGCCAGGATCGTGCGGAGGATGAGGGCGACTTGCAGGCTGGGGCGCAGCAACGGCAGGATGACATATCGAATGCGCTGCCACAGTGTTGCGCCAAATACTTCTGCCGCTTCCAGCACTTCTCGTGATATCGCCTGCATGCCAGCCACCACAATGACCATCACAATGGCTGTCGCTCGCCACATCTCTGCCAGCCAGATGGCAATGAGAATCCAGTAGCGTGTGTCGGCAGAAAGATAGATAATCGGCGCGTCGATCAAGCCCAGCCCCTGCAAGATCGAATTGAGATACCCGGATTGCGTAAAAATCGAATACCAGAGAATGCCCACCGCTAGATCCGAGACACCCAGGGCAATGGAAAATACATACAAAAAGAGTCCGCTCCCTTTCAAGTCTGCCTGGATGACGAGTGCCATAATGATCGCCAGCACAAACTGTGCCGGGATGATCAGCACGATCAGCAACAGCGTTGTCCGCAGGGCGGGCCAGAAGAACCGATCATTGACCATGCTTTGGATATATTTCGTCGTGAACTGGCTGGTATCTCCCTCTTCGATCCGCCCTCGGGAGCCATCCCCTAATACGTTGAGATAGCGAGCAGGCATCCACCCCTCAATGGTCTCACTTCCATTTTGCCCTTTGACCTGAAACCAAACTTCGAGGGTCGCCTGTCCGAGAATTTCGACAGGAGCTCTCGCCTCTAGTTTCCCCACGACATCACTGCCTTCGTCCGCTTCGGCGTACACGCTTGTGAGGGGATCTGCACTGCTGGACAGGATGGATCGAACCGTTCCCGCAATCGGCGCGCCATTGGCATTTGATTCACGCACGCGAATGCGCCGTTCCGGTGTCCAGCCTTCGAGCGGTTGTCCGTCACTACTCTCCGCCCTCACCTGGAACCAGACTTCCGTGAGTAAATTATCCTGCCCTGCTTCCTCCGGTGGGATTTGGTTTCCCTGTTGACCCAGGATGTCAACCTGTGTTCCACGGGGTAATTGGCCGACAGCCGGACTGTTGCGTTCTGCATCCGTGCGGAGTGTCAGCAGAGCCCTTTCCTCCCTCACCGCCAGGATCAATCCCTGGATCATGGGCCAGCCAAAGAACAGGATCAGGTAAATGAAGGAGGGCAAGATCAGGATGTAGGGTGCCCAGTTAATATTTCTTTGACCCTTCGCCTTGGTAGCGGTTGTCATAGAAGCACCTCATAATGTTCTGGAAGGGTTTTGCCTTGTGCATGGGATGCATCCCATGCACAAGGCTTAATGACGGACAAATTTATTTATTCAACCTGGCACGGTCCTTCGCTGACGGGATCTGGCGCCCAGCAAGGCGCGCCGGTATCGTCCAGGACAGCCTGCAAATTGGCGCCTTCTTCTTCGAGGACGGTTGCCGCATCCTCGCCGTCGATCACAACGCGATCGAACGCGGCGCGGAAAATATTGTTGATGTCACCGCCGCGCGCGCCCACCCCAACGGGGATCAGCGCCGGGAGCGCATCCGCGGCGTTGACGGTCGCGTCCACCGCCGCGGCTTCGAGTGCCACGCCAGCCGGCAAGTCCGAGGTATCTACACCGCTCACTACGGGGAAGAATGCCAGTTGGCTAAGGACTTGTTTCTGGGTATCTGGTTGCGTTAGATAATCGATCAACGCCATGGCAGCCTCAGGGTTTGGCGCGTCGTTCGGAATGCCCAGCCCGGCAATGACGGGCATAAAGCCGCGCCCGGCGGGTCCAGAGGGCGCCGGGAAGGCTACGTAATTTTCCGGATCGGCGTTGAGTGCTTCGATCAACCGTGCAACATGGTCGAAGGCAACCCAGACTTCACCCGATTGCAGAGGCTCTTGCATGAATTCATAACTGATTGACTGCGGGTGGAGGGTGGGCCATAGACTATCGCGCGCCCATTCCAGCATTGCTGCTGCTTCCGCGCTCTTAAACTGGCTGACCATGCCACCTGTATAAGAGGGCCAGAGGAATCCTTCCAGGAAGCGGTGGAAGAGACCGGCATGAGGCATGCCACATTTCGGCCCGCCAGTTTCGTCCAGCAGAGTCTGGCACCACTCGACAAACTGGTCGTACGTGAGGGTGTTGATATCAGCGCCCTCTGGAAGATACTCCAGCGCTTCGTTGCGAGCCGCCATGATGTACGTCGCCTGCATCCAGGGGACGTAGTAGAGGTAATCTTCGGTTCCGAGTAAGCCGGTTTCCAGATATGCCTGGTTGAATTCGCGATCGCCAGATAGATCATCGACCACATCGGTCATGTTCATCATCGCATCGGTGAGCGATGGATAAGTACCGTGCAATGCGCCGACCAAATCGACTTGACCCTGGCCGGTCTGTGCGCCTGCCAACACCAGGTCGATCAGGGGACCTTCTTCGGACCCGGTGAAGTCATAATTGCCGCCCTCTGCCAGGATCGAGCGGAATTTTTCGCCTTCTTCCACAATATTAAACTGGGTCGAAAAGAAGCTGACATCTCCGCCCGGAGGACCAAGAGTGGGTGTAATGGTGGCTTCGGCAGTTGCCGCAGGTTCCGTTGCGGCTTCTGTGGGTGCTTCAGTCATCGCCTCCGTTGCGGCTTCTGTGGGCGCCTCCGTCAGCACTTCCGTCGGAGCTTCCGTTGCCGGCGCCTGAGTTTGCTGCGGTCCGCACGCGCCCAACATAAAGGCCGTGATGATCAGAGTTGTGAACAAGATACGGGGTCTCTTCATTTCTTTCTTCTCCTTCATTCCTCGGTTGGTTCAACAATACATCAACTGCCTTGTACTTATAACAGCGTTATGTTTTGTCTGTTCCACCTCCTTTGATCCTGCCCGGGCATTCTCAGGGTGACTCATCATCAAGTCCGCATCGGGGTACTATGTGAATTCTGCGTTGGCGATGCGCTGTCACTCTGCATGAACCCCTTTCGCGTGACTGCTCTCATCATGATTGTATGTCCCAACACTTTCCCCCGGCAATTAGATTATAGCGAGAAACAAAAGGTAAGTCAATTTGTTTCTACGACTTAACACAAAAAGACGAAATAAGAGGCTCTCCTGACCATTAGAAATAAAGAGCCGCAGCACCGAGAAGAGCCGCGCCTCTGCCCAGCGTCCCTTTCAGCAGTGCTACTGAAATTGACTGTGCCAGTGACGGTGCGAAACGATCCCACGCTTCCGCAATTCCACCCGTGATAAGAATCGCTTCCGCGCCGAAATCCGAGATGAACGGTTTGAGGAAGGCACCGAGGTCCGAGCCAAAGGATGAAAAAGCCTCTGCGAATGCGGGGGTATCCTCTTCGGGTCCATGGAGCGCTGATGCAATATCCGCTGCGTGAACACCATACCCTCGCAAACGGGCAAGCAGCCCTCGTGTGGAAAATACATCATCGGCGCGCGGTGCGCCAAAAGGAATGGAATAGAGCCATCCATGGTGCGGAATGTTTGCCCCTTCCGTCACAACTCTCTGGTCCGCGACAAAGGCAGATCCCAGCCCCGTGCCAAGAGTCAACCCAATCAGACGTGAATAAGGCACGCCAGCCCCATAGAACGCCTCCCCCAGAATGGCTGCTTCTGCATCATTCCGATAACGAAACTCAAGATGCGGTATCGCCAAAATTTTTTTTAGATTTGCACTTATATTGAGACCATACAACGCGTCATATTTATCTTGATTCTGTATCAGGCAAATTCCCCCCTCATAATCGAACGGACCCGGAAAGGCAAAGGCAATTCTTCGCACTTCTTTGTAGTTTTGTAGATGGCGCCTGACGATCGCCGCCAGTGTGTTGAGGATCTCGGCAGAACTTCCTTGGCTTTGTATCGTATCCACAGATACTTCATTCACCAGCCTCGGTCCTGCTTCCACCAACGCGCTCTTGACGGAGCTCCCACCCACATCAAGCGCTAATATACATTTACTCATAGCTATTCACTTGGTTCCTCCCAGCCCGGCTTAAGAAACGCTTTCACAACCTGGGCTGGCAAAGTCCCTTCGTTGATAAGCTGATAGTGATCTGCGGCAGCGGGCACAAGGAATGTCTCCGCGTAGTTGAAGTGCTGTACCTTCCCTCTCTGTGTTTCCAGCCGTATGGAAGTCCCTTCCACAAGCATGAGGAGATGAGGCGAACCATCCGTGTGCACACTGACTGATGTTTCAAATTCCAAGCGGTGGACATCGTAGAAGTGAGATGGATGTGTGGGGAGATGATAGATCTGCCAATCAGTCCCTGATTCCAGTAGAACAGGTTGTGCAACCAATTCATGTTCTACAACCTCTCCGCGCCGTTCAAAATATAGATTATCGAATGCACGCTGAATGTTCAACGGGCGAGGCTTTCCTTGAAGATCGAGCCGTAGCCAGTCGTACATCTTGAATGTGAAAATGTACGGGGTTGCGCTGATCTCGAGCACGAGATTGTCGATGCCGGAACAATGAATGGTCCCGTTGGGGATCAGAAACAGGCGATGTTTTTCACTTGGCAGCGCCTGGACGAAGCGCTCGATTTCCACTGGAGTTCCATGCTGCTGACTCTCCTCCAGCGCCGATCGAAACGCGCGCGGGTCGATATCTTTCTGAAACCCAAGAAATACTTCCGCCTGGGGTTTGGCATCCAGGATATAGTATGTCTCGTCCTGAGTGAAGTCTTCACCGAATTGTTCACGAATATAGCAGGGGCGTGGATGACACTGCACAGAGAGATTGCCGCCATCGAACGTATCGAGAAAGTCAAACCGGATGGGGAACTGCTCGCCAAACCGGTCTGCATGATCGCCCAGGATCGCCTGGTTGTCATGCGTCATCAGTAGATCAAACGAGAATTCCAGTAAATTCCCACTGCTTTCCAGCACAATCCCCTGCTCAGGAGCGATCATCTCGAAGGACCAAGCGTAGTTCGGCACATCTTTCACCAGTTGCGGAATGTGCTCTTTCATCCACTGTCCGCCCCAGGGACCGGGTTCGAACCACGGCCGGACCCTGCAGTAGTTTCGACTTATTTCCGTCAATGCCGTTCGCAATGCATCGCCAGAAATTGTTGCTGGAGTTTCAGCATCTTGTTCATCCACGTACAGATCGATTTTGGGCAGCAGAGATGCTTTGTGTGCATTAAGCACAACCCAATCCACAAAATAAAAACGCTTATACATCATTCCGGGTTCCGCGGCGGCTGCGGCTCCAAGGTTTTGAATGCTGCCAGCACGGGCGCGATACTGGATCTCATTTTTGAGGACATCGACGTAGACGAGATAGGCATCCTCTGTGAATAGAGCTGCTCCTGTACCGTAATAAATAATCATTTCGGATGAATTGTTTGATTCAGTTGTCAAATTCCCCGCGTCAAAAAAATCCACTAACGTGCCAGTAAAGCGCGTTCCAAAAATGGGATCATTTCCTCCCAGGAAAGGCTCGATCAGCCTGTCGATCTGTTCCTTTGGGCGAAGCGCCCGCGTGGTGGAAATCCATTCCGCCCTCACGCCATGATGTCGCAGCGCTTGCTCAAGTTGCGTCCGAAAATGGTCCCATAAAACACCCACGTACCCATCAATCACAACCTGCCGATGACCGATGAGCTGCGCGGCAAGATAGAGAAATCCGTGCTCAATCTTCCCATCGTTCAATGGAAAGGCCGGATACATATCATATTCGCCGGGATTGGATAGCTGGTGATGCTTTGGTAAAAGCGGCTGTGACGTTTTTCGATATTCGGACATAGCTTTGAAAATCAGTCTGAGTCGAGATATTGATAAACCAGTTGAGAGTAAAGCAGATCACCCTTGGAGTTAAGATGCACTTCATCCGCGTAGAGTGACGCTTTACCTTTTAGACGGTGCTCTACATCCAGAAATGTCTCAAACAACGATACAAATCCGGCTCCTGTTTCATGAGTGACTTGCCTCATTACCTCTGCATATTGTTGCGTCAATCTATTGACCTCTTCCAGCATGACATTAGGTGGACCATCCGTTACAGGGCGTGCATGAGGAGTTGGTTCAAGCAGGATTACTTGAATATCAGCGTTACGAGCTTTTGTAAGCATGTCGATCAAGTTTGCCCTGTACTCATTAAGAGACACACAGTCCTGTTCCCGCTCAGGTTGGTATCTACGGCGCACTTCGACAACGCCTGCACTGAGCAGCAGCCACTGAGGAGGATGAGCGAGGATGTCGGAGTCGAAACGAGCAAGCATTTGCCGCGAGCTGTGTCCGCCAATCCCAGCGTTGAGATAATGGATGGTGCGTTCGGGATAGGACAGATGAATGCGGTTCTCCAGAATGGTTGTCCAGCCGCGATTCTCATGGCGATCGACAACTACAGGAGTGCCAACGGGCGGCAAGCCATCGGTCTGCGTTTCCATCCAATCGCTGACTGCCACCAGATGCTGTGTGATGCTGTCGCCGAGAAACGCCACGAGCTGACCATCCAGAATTTGCATATGTAATGCCTTAACGGGAATCCCCTGAGAGAAGCATATCAAGCATCACCGCTGCCCAGCTAAAGGAATGACCACCTAGTCCCTGCCCGGTTTGGGGATGATAATACTCCCAGAAACCGGACTGCTGCAATAAAACAAAGCTGCGAGATGCCAGTTCCCCTGCAAGGTCACGGTAACCATAACGGCGCAGACCCTGATAGATCAACCAGTTGAGACAGGGCCAGACGTTCCCGCGCCAGTAATATTCAGGTGCATATTCCGGCGAGTCTGTGGGTGTATTTGTGACAGGAAATGCAGTCCAGAAGTTCGCCTCCTGAAGGTGGCATACCAGTTGTTCGGCTTGTTCGGGTGTTGGCAACCCGCCAAAGAGAGTCACGAACTGACCGGCATTGGCTTGCAGGATGGGCGTTTCATCCGCTCCCGATAAATCGTATGGCAAACCATTTACGATCATTTTGGATCGAAATCCTTCACGAACCGCCTCCGCTCGAGCGAACCAATGGGAGGATTCTGCTGTCTTGCCCAGGGCAAGTGCGATGGTCGCCATTGCTTCCAGGTCAGCCGCGCGAATGCCGTTCATCTCCAGCGATTCCACATGGAACCAGCCATTCCCCGCGAGAAGGACAGGGTCATACTCATAACGCACCAATTCATTCACCATTTTGATGCGCGCCGCGCGCCCGGCTTCTGGGACATATTTTTCGAGACCCAAAAAGCTGTCCCAGCGCGGAGGGGCATCCCCTCCAGCTTCCCACGGGTGGATGATACATACAAGCCCATCCCGGTCCGGATCCCGGCGGCGATCAAACCAGTCGTGGTATGGCTCTACCTTCTCATATATCATAGCCAGAAAGTCAAGATCGTGACTATGCTCAAACACCAGACTCGCAGCAACGGCAATCAAGGGCGGATGTGTGAGTGAGCTGCGCTCTGGCTGACTCCAAAGCCAGCCGCCTTCGTTGCGCCAGTAGTTACAGTGCGGAATCATTCCCGCATCTGGGCCTTCCTCCACCTGGCGCGACACAAGGCTCAACAGTTCTGCCTGCGCTTTCTGCGGGTCGATCCAGCGCCAGATGATGGCATGGAAGCAGGAGTCCCATAAGTATTGATTGGCATAATCCTTGCGACCGAAGTCTACAGTATCCAGCGACGGCGCGGTATAGGAATGCCCATCCATATGAATACGATTCCCTTCAAGCAAATCAGCAGCTTTTTGCAACCAGAGATCGAGGTCAGCAAACTGTCCCAAGTAAATTTATCTCCATTTGTTGTTTCGCAATCGTCAGGTAAGCGACGTACCGAGCGTATTCTACTATGCCTGGCGAACAGTCCGCCTCAGGTTGTCCAAGGTGCGCTTGAAATCCGGCCTCGACCCCCAGGGTTATAATGCTCTTTGCATTAACAAGGTAGCATAGAACTTTTTAGCCCCAACAATCCACTGATGTTTAGGAGTCAATCCCTATGGGAGAAGTTGTAGTCTTCACCGCGCCAAGGATCGTCGGATTCGAATCGTTCGAGGACCAGCCTCTCGGACCGCATCAAGTACGCCTGCGCACGCTATATTCCGGGATCAGCGCCGGAACGGAGCTGACTGCTTATCGCGGCAGCAACCCTTATCTGCATAAGCGCTGGGATGCAGCACGCAAGCTCTTTGTCCCCGCGGAACAGCCGGCGCTTACCTACCCAGTCAGCGGGTGGGGGTATGAAGAAGTGGGTGAAGTGATCGAAGTCGGGAGTGAAGTTGAATCCGTGGGATTGGGAGATACCATTTACGGAACGTGGGGACATCGCACGCACCATATAGTCGACGAAGAGTATGCAAAACCGCGCCTCAAGCCAGAGGGCTTGGACTCCATCCTTGCCATCTATTCTCACCTCGGTCCGATTGCTCTCAACGGAATCCTGGATGCGAACATCCACGTTGGGGAAACGGTGGCGGTCTTTGGGTTGGGCGTGCTGGGACAGATCATCGCTCAGCTTGCAAAACTTTCTGGCGCGCATGTGATCGGTGTGGACTTGATCGACAAACGACTCGAATTGGCGAAGGAACTGGGTGCCATCGATCGCGGATTCAACCCCCGCGAAGGATCGCCTGCCGAACAGATTAAAGACCTGACGGACAGTCGCGGCGCGGATATCACGATTGAAGTCACCGGCAATGCACGAGCACTCCATGAAGCCGTGCGGGCAGCCGCGTACTCTGCGCGGGTGGTGGCGATGGGATTTTTCCAAGGCGAAGCACAAGGTCTATTTTTAGGGGAGGAATTCCACCACAACCGCATCAATCTGGTTTGTTCGCAAATCTCGAACGTCGACCCGGCTCTCAGTTATCGATGGGATCGGATTCGCTTGATCCACACGATTATGGACTTGCAGGCACAGGGTTCGCTCAACCTTCGACCGGTCATTACCCATGTCCTTCCCTATAAGGAAGCTGCACAGGGATTTCGGATTCTAGATGAAACACCGGACCAGGCGTTACAAGTTGTCCTGGACTTTTCTCAGAAATAAAGAGCTAGTCTCATTGAAAAAGGAAATTATGAAACGACTCCGGACTGGAATCCTTGGGTGCGGCCGGTTCGCGAAGGTGCACGCAAAAAACTTAGTAAGCTTGTCTGAGGAAATCGAGCTGGCTGCATTTTGCGATCACCATGACAATAATGCTCGCAAGTTTTCGGAAGAATATACAGGCGGAAAAGGAAGTATCTTTACCGATCACCGCGAAATGTTCGAGAAAGCCAGCCTCGACCTCGTAGTGATCTGTTTACCGCCCTTTGCTCACGCGGATGAGGTTGAAGCCGCGGCAGAGCACGGCGTTCATATCCTCATCGAAAAACCGATCGCCCTCTCCTCCGAACACGCCTGGCGAATGGTCCGGGCAGCAGAAAAAGCACGGATCAAAACACAGGTCGGTTTTATGTTCCGCTTTGGCACAGCGATTGAACGGCTCAAAGAATTGATCTCTTCCGGGGACGCGGGTCCCACAGGGTTGATGAGCGCGCGTTACTTCTGCAATTCGCTCCATGCGCCCTGGTGGCGAGACCGGAGCAAATCCGGCGGGCAGTTAGTGGAGCAGGTGATTCATATGGTCGACCTGATGGGCTATCTGCTGGGCGACCCGGTCAGCGTATACAGCCGTCAGGAAAATCTGTTCCACCGCGAGGTCCCGGATTACACGGTGGAGGACGTCAGCGCGACTGTCTTTGGATTTCAGAGCGGAGCCATCGGAGTGATTTACGCAACGAACGGCGCGATCCCCGGAAAGTGGATCAACGATTACCGTGTGGTTGCGCAAAAATTGACGGCGGAATTCAGCAACGCCAACAATGCGCAGTTTCATTTCACCGCCGAATCCCCCGTACGCGCCGAGACGATCAGCAGCGACAAGAACATGTATCTCGCCGAATTGCAGGACTTGCTGAACGCCATCCGTACAGATGGGCAGACGCGAACCCCTATGCGCGAAGGAGCGAATTCACTCGACATGGCGCTGGCGGCGACACAATCCGCTGCGTTGCGTCGGGAGGTTTCTCTTTTGTGAAACTCTTGCTCTCTTCTGAAAATTTATTAAATTTAGAAACACCGCATGTAACTCTTCGCGGCGCAGGACCTGTCATCAACAACGCGCCGATTCAAGACTGGACATGCGATGTTATTCGTTCCGATAGCGAACAAATCCAGCTGCTTTATACATCGCCTTCGTTAGGACGAGGTGCATTTCAGCTTCAAGCGATTCACCTGGAGGAAAAGATAACGTTACATTATTGGCTGGAAGATATTCCGCCAGACCTGGTTTTGGACTCGTTTGGATTACGTTTTGCACAGGTCGAAAATGTACGACAGTTTCTGCGCAATGGCTATTTCAGCTGGGACGGAAGTTATTACGTCCAGCCGGATACACTTCCTGCCATTGCGGAAGGCGTTTCACGTATCGAAACGGGATATGGCATGTGTCAATTCCTGCCTCGTTACGGAAGTGGAGGTTTGATCCTCGGCTTCGACCGTCACGACCGCTTCCAACAGGCGTTCACCTTTGACATCAGCAGTCAGCCCCTGTCTCTTACAATCCAGACCTGGTGGGACCGCAAGGATTATTCAAACTTGCAGCGGTGCGAATCAGAACAGTTGGTTATTTTTCATCATGCCGAGGTGGAGAACGGACTGCGGGAGTGGGCTCGTATCGCATCAAACGCTTCCCCCATCCCGCCGCGCCTGTCTGCTCGTCCGATCAGCGGTTGGTGTTCCTGGTACAGCCTGTATGCTTACATCACGGAAGAAAACATTCTCGAACATCTGCACGCAGCGGAGGCCGTTGTTAAGCGGGAGAATCTGCCCATGCGCGTCTTCCAAATCGATGATGGTTTCACGCCTGAGATGGGCGACTGGCTGGAAGTCAAGCCACAATTTCCTCGAGGCATGAAACCGCTACTGGAAGATATTCGCGCCGCGGGCTTCACCCCCGGCTTATGGATCGCTCCCTTTATGGTGGGCAATCGCAGCCATCTCTACCGTGACCACCCGGATTGGGTCGTCAAAGACAGCAGTGACGGAAAACCGCTGGCGCATATGCAGTTCTATGGGGAATTTCGGTGGCATAAACGCAGCGAGGAGTACTATATTCTCGATGCCACCCATCCGGATGCCTTTGCGTATCTAAGAAACGTTATTCGCACCTGGCGGCAGGAGTGGGGATGCGAATATTTCAAAACGGATTTCATGCATTTTGGCAGCGAATATGGACCCGACCGCGCCCGATGGCATACGCCCGGGATGACTCGCATCGAGATCTGGCGGCGCGTGGCAGAGATGATCCGCGAGGAAATCGGAGATGCGCTCTGGCTGGGCTGCGGTTGTCCGTTGTGGGCATCCATCGGCTTGGTGGATGGGGTGCGCATCGGCCGGGATGTGGGCGTTGCCTGGAGTGGAGACTATTCTGCACAATCCCTGTTACGAGACCAGTCCTGCCGGAACTTTGCCAATCAGATCCTGTGGCAAAGCGACCCGGATTGCGTTCTGTTGCGCGAACACTTCAGTGACTTATCAGACGAAGAGATTAAGAGCCTGACGCTCTATGCGGGAATGACGGGCGGCGTCATGATGACCAGCGATCATCTTAAAGAACTCTCCTCCGATCGTTTGAAGCTCTGGGAGCTTCTTTTATCTGAGCAGCGAGCCTCCTGTGATTTTCCTCTGCTGGGGCGTTCTGAACTTTTTTATGAGACGCCAGACAAGGCTCACTCGAATTCATTGCGCTATGCAACCCGGGCAGAAGACTCGATGCTTGTCCAGGTTCGTCACCCGACCCGCGCAGGAGGGCACGGTGCAATGTTTTTCCTGAACACTTCAAATCAGACGCTACAGCGGACGTATTTTCTTCCAGACCTTGGGATTAACGATCCGGTTTTTCTTTACAGTTGGGAGAACCAATCCTTCACCAACCAATCCCAGTCCGAGATTGCTATGACACTTCCGGGTCATCACAGTCTCCTGTATTTCTTCAGCCGCGAACCGATCCAGGAGAACCCGCTTCGTTTATCTTCCTAATATGAGTGGTACATGCGTTTCAGCCCTTCAACGCCGCCGTGGCGGACTTAAAATCATAGTATAGGGGAATGATGGCGGGGACACCAGTAATGTCCAACACATCCTTTACATCAGGGTTTGGGCTGAGAAGCACCATTCGCCCTCCCCGGCTCGCGATCGATTTCGCGCTGAGCGTCAATAAGCGGATGCCGATAGATGCCAGAAATTCAACGTCAGAGAGGTCCACGATCACGCGAGGATTTTCGCCTGCGCTGTGCCCTGAAAATGAGTTCTCGATCGCGCCGACCCCCGTGATATCCAATCTACCAAGCAACTTGATCAAACGTATGCCATTTTCTATTTCGCTGTATTGGAGGTCCATGGGTTCACCTTTCAAACCGTGTAATGCTTGAACTGCGGCAGGTAGTCTTTGTGGCGGGCAAAGAGCTCATTGGTCATCTGTCGGATCTCAGCAAGAGACAGCACAGCAGACGTCAACGGGTCATGGGCGATCGCGCGATAAATGGCGACGGGATCGCCCGCGAGAGAACCTTCGATAGCAAGCTCCTCGATTCCGCTGGAGAGCCCCGTCAGCAAGGCACATTCTGCGGGCAACTCCCCAACATGGATGGGATGGAGACCACTCCTGTCCACAACGACGGGCACTTCCACACATGCGCCTTCAGGCAGGTTTGTGATGAGATTTGTATTCCGCACGTTGCCGTTAAATTTGAACATCTCGCCGCCCTGCAAGGCATTGATGATATATGCAGCGTATTCATGGCCACGCTCGAGACGCTCTGCCGTGAGCGGCCGCTCCAGGCGCGCTTTTACTTGCTCCTGCCAGGTGACTTCATTATGCTGGTATTCCTTGAGGATGTATGCATACTCGCCAGGATTCCAGTTCGTGCCGTGTGTGCAATATTTCTCGATCAGGTCGGGGCGCTTACGAAACCAGGGGTTATATTCCGAGTTATGCCCACTGGATTCTGTCACATATTTTCCAAGGGCGAGGTACATTTCGTTACGCACAGGCTCCGCCTCGTAGATCTCCGGCTGCTCTGTGATTGCCTTGTGAATGAGGGGATAGGCATCTTCGCCATTCCATTTATAGTTGAGATACCAGGCCTGATGGTTGATGCCAGCACAGAGATAATCGATCTCGTCGTAGGGCGCGCCGATCCATTCGGCAAGCATCATCGCTGTGCCCTGCACCGAATGACATAAGCCTGTCACGGGAATAAAGGTTCGTCTTTGCAGCGCGCCACACAACATCGCCATCGGGTTGGTGTAATTCAGGAGGACAGCGTTTGGACAATATTTCTCCATGTCACAGACGATCTCCATCATCGGGTTGATGGTGCGTAAAAAGCGGAAGATTCCGCTGGGTCCGCGCGTGTCGCCCACATTGATGTCAACGCCATACTTCTTGGGAATCTCGATATCATGCCGCCAGACTTCGGTATTGCCCGCCAGGATCGTGGTTAGTACAACATCGGCATCCTTGAGCGCCTGTGCTCGGTCCAGCGTCGCTTCCACCTTCGCCGGACGGTTACCTGCCATGATCAGCTTTTCGACGCTTTTCTTTGCCCACTCCAGCCGCTCTTCGTGAATGTCCATAAGGGAAATGGTCGCGTCCTCCAGGAGAGGAAACGTAAGGATGTCGCGCACGAGCGTGCTGGTGAATCCCAGGCTCCCCGCGCCGATGAACGTGATTTTGGTCATGGAATCTCCTTTTGTTTTCGGATCAATCGATCTTCAAAATGCGTCTGGCGTTCTCCGAATAGATTTTTCTCAACACATCGTCAGGTAAATACATTCCGCAAACATACCAGCGACCCTGGGCTGGCACCTCGGTTGTGTTGTAGTTGAAATATTCATCATCGCTTTCCAGAAAGCGATAATACAAACGATAAGCATCCAGGTTCGGGCCCATGTCGGAGCCAAACAAGATACGGTCCTGATATTGGATGAAAAATTTCCGCGCCGTGTAAGGCTGTCTTCCCAGTTCGCCAAGCCGCGCGGATATATCAATGAAATAGTTTGGGCATTCGTCGAGCATCTGACCTACCCATCCCAGATTCTCGCCATAACACCCTACATGCGCGCCGATGAAAATAGTAGCAGGATGACGAGAGATGAGATTCTTTAGTCCATTCAGGATCTCCAGAAACGGAGGGAACGGTGGACTTGTGAACGCCCAATCAGGATGCTTGCCGAGCTCCTCCCAGCGCTCATTGGTCTCGTCGATGGAATCAAAGAACGCGACCGGGTCCGCGACATGGATCAGGATAGGCAAGCCTAATTCGCCTGCCGCTTCCCAGATGGGATCCAGACGCGCATCGTCTACCTTAACTAATTTCCCATGCTGATCTCTGACATGCAACCCAAACGGTTTCCAAATCTTCAACCCTTGCGCGCCGGTCTCTTTCTGGATCTTTAGTCTGCCAGCTGCCCAGTCGGGGAATCCATTACCCAGGCTTTCCCACTTCGACCAATCCACACCACCGAAGATTTGAAACCGCTCCGGCGCGCCTTCTTTGAAATATTTTAGGTGTGCGTAAAGGATGTCTTCTCCCCAACCGCCATCGAGATCGACATAGTGCGTCACGCCCGCTTCCTCCAACCGATCAAGCAAGTCGCTCAGGGGTTTCCGATCCCAACCGCCGCCGAAAGGCTCACCAAGATGGTTATGTGCGTCGATGACGGGGAACTTTGGTTTTTCCACCCGCGTGCTTTTGGTCACGAGCTTAGGTTGCGGTTTAAAGTCTTTGAGTTTCATGGCGAGGAAACTTGTTAGGCGTTTTTCCTTCCTACAATCAAATGGAATTTTGCGGGTTCTCGTCTTCGCAGGAAGATAGATGTTAAGGGACGCAGCATCCAGCGCAAGCCATAAAAGGGTGTTAAGAATTGCCACTGAATGTCCAGTTTCTTCGCCAGTTCATGCAGGCGGGCATAGGTCAGAAAATTCTCGCTGTGTAGGTTGTCGGAAGCAAAGCCATATTTTTCCTGGAATTGTGCTTCACGCTCTTCCACCATTTTCTCACCTGATGTGCTCCGGCGATAGACGGGCGAGTCCATAATCACTACTCTTCCTTTGGGGGAGAGTACTCGCAACGACTCTGCAAGAGCTTGTGCGTAATCTTCAGAATAGTGGAAGGAAGCATTGAAGATCACCACATCCGCAAATTGATCCATGATTGGCAAATGATTGAACTCTGCCTGCACAGGCGTAAACATATGCTCATAATACTTCCATGCTCCGAGACCATCCCTATCGTTGACCAACAAATCTACAGCAAAAACTCGGTCGCCCTGCGCCGCCAACCGATTGGAGAGCCAGCCATTGCCTGCCCCTAGATCGAGAACTTTCAGGGAGCGCTCCAGAGGATCTTGAAGTTTCGTCAAGACCTTGTTCTCAAGCGCCTGGAAGCTACGAGCACGGATTTTCCAATCCCTCTTGAATTGACCGCTCAAATCTTTGAAGGGCAGGGCTCGATAATACTTTGCAGAGGTGCTCCCACGCCCCTCGGAAAGACGAATCGTTTCATAGTCCCTAATGAAGCGGGCATAATGGGCTTCGCTTTCAGGCAGGAGAAAACGCCAGATGCCGTCTACGTTCCAGAATTCCAACCCGTCGTGCGGACACGTGAACCGCTCAGGAGTCGTGCGCTCGAGCCTTGTCCGGCAGCGCGGGCATATGAACAATTCCTGTCTCATGTTTGCCCAAGGACGTCGATCGCCGCCGCATAGACGATCTCCAGCGAACGCATGATGCTATCGAGGCGCTCGGGTGTCTCCCAGCGCAGGGAGGCGAGACTATCCATACCGATCACGACCGAAGCTGTCTGCACATGGCGCACCTGCCCCACCGTAAACAATCCCGCAGACTCCATCTCGACCGTCTTCACCCCTTCGGCTTGATACTGCATCACTTCTTCGCGGGTCTCACGGTACGGCGCGTCGGTCGTCCACGTGGTACCGACCGAACACGCCGCACCGCGTTTGCGAATGGCTTCCACAAGTTGATCCACCAGGAGTGAATCTGCATCAATATACTTTGCAGGAGGCAAATAATGATGGGACGCCCCCTCGTCGCGGATCGCGCGATTGCAGACAATGATATCGCCGGGCTGGATATCTTTCTGCAGAGTTCCACCCCACGTTATCAGAATCATCCTCTTTGTGCCCATCACGGCAAGCTCTTCTGCCAACTCCATCACCATTGGCGACCCGCCACCGAAACTCGTCAGCACCGCGACTCTGCCTTTGGATTTCTTCACCGCATAGACGTCCGCATTCATCGCCCCGGCGCGCTCCACGGGAATACGCCAGCGCATACGATGGGGTAACCCGCGCTCCAGGCAAAATAGGACTCCTTCCGGTTTTACCTTTGGCATCCGTCCGAGTCGCGCCCGGTAGGCAACGAGTTCATCCGCGGTGAGTAATGACTCAAGTTTATATTTATCAGGATAATTGGGGAAGCTCAAGGCATTCTCCTGTAGGGCGGAATGCCATTCCGCCTTACGCTTTGTAGCGCATCGTCAGTATATAAAAATCACCCCAACCATACCAGGGCCAATGAGGAGATAACTTATCATCCAGCCAACTGAGCACGTGGTACAAATGTGGATGCCCTCGCGCAAAATTCTTGCTTTCTGCCGTCGGCGTAATCACAGATAGACCTTCCAACGCAAGCAGCTCAAACTTCTTTCCAAACCATTGGATGAGCTGTCCCGGCGAAAAATAATACACATCGAAATGCAAGCCTTCCAGGTTGGCGCGCACCTTGCCGCGTGATAAGCGCCGAAACGCCAGTGAGACATTCCCACGAAACACTTCTGCGATTTCCCAAAGACAGATATGAGGCATAAGGACCCAGGTGACAGTTCCTGCTGGCTTGAGGAGGTGTGGCAATTGTCGAATCACAGGTGTGAGATCAGGAACACAATTAAGTCCACCCAAATCGGAGAATACAGCATCAAACGGTGCACCCTGCAGATTGTCGAGGGAAAGAAATGAACGCGTTTGCATTGTTACGCGGTTTTGCAAATCCAGTTGGATCACTTTTTCATGCAGGCGTTTGAGCATCCCCGGCGCGATGTCGGTTGCATGGATATGATATCCACGCTGCGCAAGCTGCACCGCATCGGTACCTGTCCCGGCATTCAGCTCCAGAATGCGTGCCCCCTGTGGGACATAGCGCATCACATGGGAATAGACTTTGTCCCGCATTCGCGTGAGGTGCGGGTGATCCTCCGCGAAGGAGTCATATTTTTCTGCGGTGCGGGAGAATGCCTCCGCAATCGTCTCAAGGGGTGCTTGATTCATGGCTCCTCCTGCGGAGTAGGAGTTGCGGCGGCTTCGTGAGGAAGATGGGGCACGCGCAACGCACTCTGTTGCGATAAAGCAAGCCGATCGAGCTGATATCGAGCAACAGGTAACGTGAGCAGGTTATATCCAAATCGTGCTAGGTTGCGCGGGCTTTTCAAGGACCTCCGGGCTTTACGCGCTCGAAATTCCTTGTGGACTACGCTGTGTAATTTTCGGTAAAACTCGGTCGAGAATGGACCCTGGTAAAGCATTGCCATGTCCTGTGAGTCCTGCCAGTTTTGTTTCTCACCCAATTGTTCGCGCACGACATCATAAAACTTCGTGCCCGGCATGGGATAGGAAACCGATATCCCGATATCATCCGGCTCACAATCGCGTATAAGCTGCATCGTTTTTTCAATGTCTTCACGCGTCTCACCGGGATAGCCAAACTGCAAAAAGAATCCGACCCGGATGCTCGCGTGCTTCAATCGCCGCGCCGCTTCATGGATTTGTTCCACACGCGTCCCCTTGTCCATCGCGTCGAGGATCTTCTGCGAGCCGGACTCAGCGCCCATCCAGACGGTCTGCGCGCCGGCACGAGCGAGGGCATCCACTTCGCCCGGGCGATTCAAAAGGTCCGCCCGGCTCAGGCACTTAAATGGGATGCGGCTTCCCTGCGCTTCGAGAACGTCTGCAAAGCGCGGCAGCCATCCGGGCTTGAGTCCCAAAATATCATCCGCAAACCAGATGTGGTCCGGGCGATAGGTCTCTTTCAGCCACTTGATCTCGGCGGCAACGTTTTCCGGCGAGCGTGAGTGATAACGTTGCCCCCAGATCGGTTTGGCGCACCAGTTGCAGTGGAATGGACAGCCGCGCGTGGTGACCATGTTCATCGAAAAATAGCCGTGGCGCTTCAACCAGATGGCGCGATAGGTCTCGACGTCCACAAGATCCCAGGCGGGGAAAGGCAAGGCGTCCAAGTTCGACAGATCCGGGCGGCGAGTACCCACTGTGGAGGATGGGGTCGCTAAACCGGTAATATCTTGCACTTCTTTCCCTGCTGTTAATCGACTCAACAATTCGATCAGCGTTTCCTCCCCTTCCCCGATCAACACATAGTCCGTCCCGTTTGCCAGATACATTTCACAATGATCGGTGGCGTCTGCACCACAGAGAATCACAGTGCAGCCACGAGACTTTGCCATCGCAATCATCTTGAAGGCAGCTTCACGCATTCGCAACAGGCACATCTTGGAAAGATAATTGAAATTGTCCTCGTAAAGTATCGCATACTGAGGCTGATGCTCATCCAGAGCCGATGCCCATTCGTCTTCTGACTCCGCGAGCATGGCATCGAACAAAGCCACTTCATACCCATGCTGGCGCAGAGAACTGGCGGCATACAATGTGCCTAGCGGCGGATAGGGCTGCATCGCTTCCCAAAGCTTGGGGTCAAAACGCAGAAAATAGGACTGACCGAGAAGGATCTGAGTCATACAGTCTCTATAGTAATCACGCTACGAAGTGCCCTGTGGGTCAGTCATTATTTTTAAACGCGCGGCTAAAGCCGTCACTACATTTTCGCCATGTTTATCAACATGACCCTTGCACACATCGGCAGAGAAATAGGATTCAAAACTATGAGACTGTTCCCGACTCAATCGCTTGATCTTCCGGTTCATCTCCCATTTCTCGAACCATGGTCCAAATGGCAGGGAAAAGAAGAATTCCAGTATTCGCTGGGTTGCGGATCTGCTCTTCACAGGCTTCACACCTTGTGGCAAGGATGGTGCCCCGGCAGCGTTGGGTAAATACTCCGCGATCCAGGCGTTCTGCTGGCGGAGCTTGTTGTAAATCTCCATGCCGGAAAGAGGGATCATTTGCGTAAGCTCATGCGCGACATACAAGGACCGTTCCTTCAATTCCAACGCATCGGTCGTGACAAGATAATTGGGACACAGACTTATACCTTCCTGCTTCGCCATACGTGCAACCAGAAGGGATAAGGCGCGGCACGTCCAAAGATGGTTTGGCGCGGTGACAAGCAAATAATCTATGTCTTTGCCTTCGTCCGTGTTATTCATCGCCAGCGAACCTGTAACGGCAACCATCTTCACAAAGGGAAGCGAGGCGATGATCTGCCCGTAGCGGATTGCCTTGCGCCACAGACGTGGGGCAAATTGCGCGCGCCGTCCTCGTATCTCGATGATCTCCTCACGCCCGCGCAGTGAAAAATACTCACCCGTCTGTGAGAACAACGACTCGTCAGATAAGGCACGCGTCACTTCTTCCAATGTCCCCCTTGTAGACGTCAGATAACGGTATACTTCAGACACGGTCAGCGGATAATCGAATACATCTGCATACGCCAGCGTATGGAACACAGCCTGTAAAACTATGGTTTCGCGAGGGGCGCG
This sequence comes from Anaerolineales bacterium, assembly GCA_035699125.1. GTDB lineage: Bacteria > Chloroflexota > Anaerolineae > Anaerolineales > Villigracilaceae > Defluviilinea. Next base: position 100,869 of record DASSBC010000002.1, on the reverse strand, counting down.
CCGGCGCCGGAGCAGCGTCTCAGAAGATACGTCTAACATGAGCGAAACAATCCCACGGACAAGCGTCGCGGTCCTTTCGGTAAGAAATCCAAACCATTAAAATTTACGTATTAGCCTTTAGAATATACAGCGTGTAGAAAGTTCTGTCAAACGATCTCATGCATCTTGCGATTGTCAGTCCATTCCCTCCAACAATTACTGGTATTGGACAATATGGTTATCATCTCACCCGTACCCTGGCAAACTCAGGGTTGTTTTCACGTCTTACCGTCCTGGCGGGGACGACGAATTCGCACGCGCAGCGTGGACAGCATCTCAATCACTTGGGGCGAACGGAGATCGACTATTGCTGGCAGCCAGATTCCTGGAACGCGCGGCAAATTATTCTGTCACGTGTGAAACACTTGAATCCAGATTTGATCTGGTTCAACCTTGGGGCGAGTATCTTCGGCAAATCGCCATTGTCCAATTTATCGGGTCTGCTAACCCCGAGGAACGTCTCGCGTCATTATCCAACGGTCGTCACCCTGCATGAACTGGTGGAGCTGGCGGACCTGCGCGCCTTGAACGCGCCGGGTGGAGCACTTGCGCCGTTAGGTGCGCGATTGCTCACATACGTTGCCACGCAGGCAGATGTGGTCTGCCTGACCATGCGGCATTACACGGAGTGGCTATCCGCAAGAGGCGTGGATTGTGCGCACATTCCAATCGGCTCCTATCACGAACCCGAGCTGCTGGAAGAAACGGACTCGTGTGAATTATTATTCTTCACCACGCTCGCTCCTCACAAAGGATTGGAATTACTGATTGAAGCTTTTATTCGGTTGCGACGCGAAAGTTCTTCCCTGCGTCTGACCATTGCAGGCACTTCCCATATGCGCTTCCCCAATTATGCAGACCAACTTCGTGAACGTTTTAGCGAATCACAGGGCATTCGATGGCTTGGACAGGTTTCGGAAGATGAGGTGAAGGACCTCTTCCGTCACGCCCGGCTCGCGATTTTGCCATACGCGGCATCGACCGGCTCCTCCAGCGTGCTCTATCAAGCTGCCACCTGGGGACGTGCGGTGATCGCCTCTGACCTGCGCGAGATTCGCAAACTGGCTCTCGAAAACGATCTTGAGATTCAATTCTTCGAAACCAATAATCTCAAAAGTCTTTGCGATGCGATCCGCCTGCTTCTTAATTCCTCGTCGCTGCGACGCGCACAGGCGCAACATAACTTTAAGTCCATTCAACGTCTGCGACCCAAAGCTACGTGTTCCCGCTATATCCACGCCTTCAATCACGCTCTGGAAAAACGACAAAGCACAAAACGCATCCCATTACCGGAGTTCTATTGATACCGCGTGTTGCAATCCCGGTGCGCTTTGGGACCTTGCGCCTTGCTGTTTTGTCGTCATTTCTTTTCCATGGAGCGCTGATCCTCGCCGCACGCTACCGCCTGAGCTATGATGCCTACAACCATATGTTCTTCGGCGACCACTACCGCCTGGACTGGTGGTCCTTATGGGATCCGCGCTGGTATACCGGTTTCTACGTCAATTCGTATCCACCTTTGTGTCACCAGTTAATTGGCGCGTTCAGCCATGTCGTTGGAGTCGATCTCGCATTTGCCCTCCTCCTCTGGATTGTTCTCACGCTTCTGCCGTTGGCTATATATGCGTTCGCCCGGATTTTCGTTGGCAAGTCGAGTGCCGGATACGCGGCGCTGGGAACGGCGTTTCTACCATCTGTATACCTGACTGCACATATCTTCGGTCAGCTGCCGACTCTTGCGGGAGCTGTGACTGCCCTTTTCGGCATGGCTGCGCTGAACCAATACCTGAGCCATGGAAGTCGACTTAGCGCTGCACTAACCATTTCTTTGCTATCCACGGTGATGGCGTTTCATCACGCCACTCTCTTGTTCCTTCCCTGGCTTGTACTGGCTGTTTCAACGCACTTGCTCATCACAAGACCAGTCCAATGGCATATATTTGCAACGCGATTGCTGGTTGTTGGGGTCCTGTCGATGGCGGCAATGTTCGTTGTGATCTGGCCCTTTTGGGAATGGGGACGTGCCCAGTCGATACAAACACCGATCGATCATGCTTCGCGACATAACTTTTTCGTCGACCCCGTGGCGGCACTGCTCTTTTTTCTTCCTATGTATGGACCGCTGGCAGTCATCATTCCTGCCACGATTCGGCTGGCGCGCCGACGACAATACCTTGGCATCGGGATCGCACTCTTCTCTCTATTTCTGCTCGGTCTGGGGAGCACTACGCCGCTACCACGTCTATTATTTGGAAGCGGCTGGGAATGGCTGACGTACGATCGCTTCGCATTCTGGGCAACCTTAATACTCATGCCTTTTTTTGGAATGATCGTCATCCTGCTACGGCGCAGACGCGCGAAGGGGACACGCACAAAGATCTTTCTTACGCTCGCGACCACCTCATTGATCGTTGGACTCCTGACGGCATTTCTGCCTCTTCAACCTGGTGCAGTAGATATGCCGCAGGTGGTTGGATTTCTTAAGGAGAAAAAGCATGCCGGATGGCGCTACGTGACATTTGGATTCGGCGACCAGCTTGCGCTTCTCTCCACGCTGACGGCTTCCACTACTATAGACGGCAGCTACCACACCGCGCGGACTCTGCCCGAGCTGCGTACGAGTGGCATCGGTCAGATCGACAGTGCACTCTGGCTCCCAAACGGACTTGCAGCGCTCGACCCGATCCTGCAAAAAGCGGGCGAGCATGGCGTCAAGTGGGCGTTTGTGAATGTCCCGCAATACCTCCCAATTTTGGAAAGGAATGGCTGGTTAAAGTTTAAAACTCTCAAAGGCGGTGTCCAAGTTTGGGAAAATCCGAAGGCGATTCCTCCACCCATTCCGCAAGCACCGCCTGCCGATGTCCTGGCTGCGTTTTCCTGGGGAACGCTTCCGGTCCTCTCCCTGATCATCAGCATGTCACTTGGCGCACTGAGCATCAGGCAAGCCCAGGCGGAAAAAGCTTTGCGCGCAGTCTATGCGTTCCTCGTGAGCCTGCTTCCGCTGGGGTTATGTTTTTGGTATTACAAAACCATATCTCCATTTCCACAGGAACGCGTGTACTTCATTTATACCGACGCACTGTTTTTCCTGGGAAATGCACTGATACTGTTGGCAGTGATCCTCTGGCTCTCGACAAAAATCGTCCACCCGCACCAATTATCGCGAAGCATCCCTGCGGGACCAATTACCAAATTGCTACTTACCAATTCCCTCCTTTTACCTTCCGCCTTTTGCCTCCTGACTCTCCTCAGCACCCTCTGGTCCAGAGACTGGCGCACATCGTTATATATCTCTCTCCAGACCATACTGATCTTCCTCCTCATCCTCTCCCTGCGCGATTGGTCCTTCGTCTGGAAGCCTGTCCTCCTGGGGTTTTGCGCGGCACTGAGCCTTCAACTCATCACAGGTGTGGTCGAATTCCTGCATCAATCCACCTATTTTCTGTCTCCCCTGCATTTGAGCTGGCCTGGACCGTTGGATGCCTCCGTCCGCGGCGCGGTGGTAGTGCAATTGCCTGGTGGCGAGACATTTCTCCGTGCGTATGGCACGCTGCCACACCCTAATATCTTGGGTGGGTTCCTCCTGATCTTTCTCCTCGCGCCGATTGCCTTTTTTATTCGCAAGAAAAGCCCGGATAATCTCGCGTTGCTACTGCTAATCCCTGGTGTATCGCTGTTGGCGCTAACATTTTCACGATCGGCATGGCTGGCGCTGCCGGTCTTCTGTAGCGTGCTCGTTTGGAAATCAAAGTATCTTAACCGCAGGCGGCTGGTCCTTTTGCTCGTCACGATGAGCTTGAGCCTGGCAGCTACACTGTTCCCATACCGAGAACTGGTGCAGGCACGCACGGTCGATACCACCTCTCACGCCGAGGAATTTTCCCTCATCGGGCGCGCCTGGTTGAACGGGGAAGCGATGAAGATCTTTCAAGAATATCCGCTGACGGGAGTAGGCATTGGATCGTTTATTATCGAGCTTGCGAGGCGCGCAGGGGAAGGCTATATCGTGGAACCAGCTCACAATATCCTCTTACTCGCCGGCGCGGAGTTGGGCATCCTGGGAATAGGAATTGTGATTTTCCTCTTCGCCTTCTTTGCTTACCGCTTGTTCAAAACACAAAATCAAAATGCCATACTAGTGGGCGCTGTGTTGACGGGACTGGGCTGCATCAGCCTCTTCGATCATTATCTTTGGACACTTGCTCCGGGACGCATGATGCTGGGACTCGTCATCGGTCTTTTCGCCGGACAGGATATGAGCCATGAGGCATGACGCTGCGCTTGAGGTGGTTGTGAATGGGCGCTTCCTATCGCGCCAACTCACCGGCGTCGAGCGCTATGGACGTGAGATCCTTCGATATATCGGTATACATTGTCGCGTGGAATCGACTACCAGACAGGGCTGGAGTGGTCATGCCTGGGAGCAGTGTGTCCTACCAGCCCGATTGAGCCGGAATTCCATCCTGTGGTCACCCGCGAATACCGGTCCCCTAACCGTCCGCACACAGGCGCTGACGGTTCATGACCTGAGTCCGCTGGAGCACCCCGAGTGGTTTCGCGGAAGTTTTGCAGCGTGGTATCGATTGTCTCTTCCCATCCTCGCCCGGCGTGTGAAGAAGGTATTCACGCCTTCAGAGTATGTCAAACAAAAGGTGATGAAACGATTTGGCATTACAGACGTGAGTGTCACCCCCAACGGTGTGGATCGGTCGCTTTTTCATCCCGCCGCGAAACAAAGCCACTTCGACCTGCCGCTGAATTATGTTTTGTTTGTTGGGACACTCGAGCCGCGAAAGAATCTGGCTAGTTTAGTCCAAGCGTGGAACGAAATAAATGCGCAATTCAAAGAGATGTGGCTGATAATCGTGGGCGTTCCTGGGAGTGTGTTCAAGGCAATTCATCTATCTCACAATGTTGGACGCGTTCGGTTTCTTGGTTACGTGGATGAGGAGACTCTGGCAGGGTTGTATGCCAGTGCCACTCTGTTTGTGCTACCTTCGCAGGATGAGGGGTTTGGGCTACCTGTCCTCGAAGCCATGGCAAGCGGGACGCCTGTAATTGTTTCAGATGGGGGCGCGCTGCCTGAAGTGGTCGGTGAGGCGGGGATGAAGTTTTGTTTGTCAGATCAGCATGGACTGGAAGATGCATTGAAAGAATGCCTGAGCAACGCTCGCTTGCGCGCCGAATTAAAAGAAAAGGGGCTGGAACGCACGAAACAGTTTTCCTGGCAGGCGACAGCAGAAGTGGTTTGGAAGAGCCTTCATGACATCTAAACCGCGCATTGCCTTTATCCTGGACGCACTCCCTGCGATTGGTGGTGGTGAGAAGACGTTGTTTGCGGCACTAGAAGCATTTCCGTATGCAGATATTTTTACGCTCGTATATAACAGACCCGCGTTTGCAAACACGCCAATTGCCAACAAGCAGGTATTCACTTCTTACTTGGATCGATTGCCGCTGGCACGAACGCACCATCGTTTGTTACTACCGTTGATGCCGTCTGCCATCGAACAGTTTGACCTCTGCCAGTATGATACGGTCGTCGCCTTTAGCTATGCGGTCGCGCACGGTGTGCGCGTTCGAGGCGGCGCGCGGCACCTGTGCTACATGTACACACCGATGCGTTACGCCTGGAGCGACCTCAACCTGGACGGCACCCATACGCGCAAGAATCCGCTTCTGCACCTGACGATGGAGAAATTTAGGATGTGGGACAAATCCGCTGCCAGGCGCGTCCAGGAGTTAGCAGCGATCTCGCGTGGAATCGCCAGTCGGATTTGGTCCGCGTACCAGCGTGAGGCGCAGGTGATTTATCCTCCGGTGGAAACGGAACGCTTTACTCCAAGTGGAATACGCGGAGATTATTTTGTCACCCTGTCACGGCTCGTCCCACACAAACGCATTGACATTACGATCGAGGCATTTTCTAGGCTCAACCTGCCTCTGAAGATCATCGGGGATGGACCGGCAAGGCTTAGCCTAGAAAAGCGCGCTACACCAAACATTGAATTTCTGGGATACCAGACGGAGGAGGCTGTGGTTCAACTACTTGGCAAGGCACGCGGTTTTATTTGTGCGGCCGAGGAGGATTTCGGGATCGCCAACGTCGAGGCGCAGGCCGCGGGATGTCCTGTCATCGCGTACCGGGGCGGTGGCGCACTCGAAACTGTCGTCGATGGTGTCACCGGACTCTTTTTCCTGGAACAGTCTGCGGGGAGTCTGATCGAAGCGATCCAACGGTTTGAGGACTCCTCCCGCTGTTTCCGTGCAGATGATATGGCTCAGAACGCGCGCAAATTCAGTAAGGAGCACTTTCAGCAATCCTTTCAGGAATTTGTTGGTTATGATCCTGTAATCCATTGAGCATCTAGGACCTCTGTTTTTAACTGTAAAATTGTCTGCATGATCGATTTCTTTGCCAAGGATTTTCCAGGTCCTGCCTTTACGTATTTTGGGACAACACATCTGGTCGCGCTCGGCGCGTTGCTGCTCCTGAACCTGTTCCTGCTCCGCTTCCGAAATGCCTCTGATGGGACGAAAGGCGTGATCCGCTGGCTGCTTGCACTCCTTCTCATCGGGAATGAAATTTCCTGGCATTACTGGAACTTCGTCTCCGGCAAATGGACTGTACAGACCATGCTGCCGCTCCACCTGTGCAGCTTGCTCGTATGGCTCGGCGCCTTTGTGCTGATAACAAAGAATTATCGAGTGTACGAATTCATGTACTTCATGGGCATAGCTGGCGCTCTCCAGGCACTGGCAACACCGGGGATTGGCATCTATGATTTTCCGCATTTTGTCTTTTTTCAATATTTCCTTTCGCACGGACTGATTATCACGTCTGCCATCTATATGACCGTGGTCGAACGCTTCCGCCCGACGGTGAAGTCGCTGCTGCGCGTGGCGATCTGGATGAACGTGTACGTGGTACTTATCTTTTTCGTGAATATACTTCTCGGCAGCAACTACCTGATGATCAACGAAAAACCGCCTACGCCCAGCTTGCTGGACCTGCTTCCTGATTGGCCCCTCTATATTCTTTACATGGAGCTGATCGGAATTATCAGCATACTTTTGCTCTACCTTCCCTTTGCGATAAAAGATCTACAGGAAAGATCCTCCTTGAATCGCGACAATGCCGCACGTCTGGAGAGTATCTCCAAGTAAGTAGGGCGGGATGGCTGGGCAGCATAAGACCGATTAGTCAGGTTACCAACCGACCTACCTGAATTCAGCACATCAAAGGACACAATGGAGAACAATATGAAAAAGGGATTTGGATGGTACTTCATCGCCGTGGGAATCTTCGGAATCATAATGGCGTTTGTGAGAGCAAAAAGTGAAAGAGAAGTGTTTCTGATCCTGGCAATGGTACCAGCAGCATTTTTAGTGGTTCGAAGCGCGGAATTCCTGAGGAAGCGGAATAAACGCTCGGGGTAGATTTCTCTGTAAACAACAATAACGCCTTCCGATTGGAAAGCCTTTCGATTTAAGGTAGAATATACGAGCGACACGCCCTGGGGCGATGGCGGAATCGGCAGACGCAATGGACTTAAAATCCATCGGTGGCAACACCGTGAGGGTTCGACCCCCTCTCGCCCCATCTTTAGACTGTCATTGTGAGTGGTAATCTTCTTTTTCAAGAGATTGCTTCGTTCCCTTGGTCTTGAGATGCTCTGAAGAATAGGCAACTCGACGGGGGTCGCTCGCAATGATTTTTTGTCTGAAAGGCAAACCATGTATTTCACCCGCCAACAACTTGAGGAAATCGAGGATAAGAGCCTGGCGCCATACGGGATGCGCAGCAAGGACTCGAAAGGACGCGCCTACCTGGACAGCGAACCGGACTATCGCACCTCGTTTCAACGCGACCGCGACCGCATCCTGCACACGACAGCCTTCCGCCGATTGGAATACAAAACCCAGGTCTTTATCAACTTCGAAGGCGATTACTTCCGCACGCGTCTCACCCACACGCTCGAGGTAGCACAGATCGGGCGGACCCTTGCACGTGCTCTTGGCGGCAACGAAGATTTGGTAGAGGCAATTTGTCTTGCGCATGACCTGGGTCACTCTCCGTTCGGGCACTCTGGCGAAGTAGCGCTTGCCCGTCTGATGAAGGATCATGGCGGCTTCGATCACAACAGGCAGTCCCTGCGCATCGTCACGGAGTTGGAACAGCGTTATCCTGAGTTCCCAGGCTTGAACCTGACCTGGGAAGTGCGCGAGGGTATGGTTAAGCACGAGTCTGAATACGACATCTCGGACGCGCGCGAGTACAACGCCGACCTGCGCGGTAATCTCGAGACGCAAATCGCCAATGTCGCGGATGAACTGGCATACACGACTCACGACCTCGATGATGGTCTACGCTCTTCGATGGTCACGCCACAAATGCTGGATGGTATTTCCCTCTGGGAAATCCTGCGCGAGACCTACAAATGGCGCGGACCCATGCTTGACGACATTGAACGTCACCGTATGATCCGCCAGCTGGTGGGCATCATGGTCACAGATATGATCGAAGCCACTGATAAGCGGTTGAAGGAGAGTCGTGCCAACTCCCCGCTCGATCTGCAAAAGCTCAAGCACAATGTAATCGGCTACAGCGAAGAGATGCAGCGCCGCAACCGCGAGCTGAAGGATTTTCTTTACAAGAACTTATATCGTCACTACCGCGTGGCAAGAATGCAGGTCAAGGCGGAGAACCTGATCTCCGATATCTTCAACCTATACTGCAAGGAGCCGTCCATGCTGCCCACTACGACACAGCGGAATCTCGAAAAGCGCGGTCTGGAACGCACGATTTGCGATTACATTGCCGGGATGACCGACCGTTACGCCATCGAAGAACATCAGCGATTGTTCAACCCATTGGAAAGACCCTAAGAGAGCGAGCGCACAATGAACCAACCCATTTACTTAACACCAGAGGGGGCAGAAAAACTGGAAACCGAGCTGAAAGAGCTCACTGGTCCACGCCGCGAAGAACTTTCTCAGCGCCTGCGTTCCGCCATTCAGATGGGTGACCTGTCTGAAAATGCGGACTATCACAAAGCCAAGGAAGACCAGGCATTCCTCGAAGGCCGCATCCAGGAGATCGAAGCTGTGTTGCGCACTGCTGTCATTGTGGAAAAGACAACCAGCGACGTGGTCAACGTTGGCTCTACGGTCACGGTTCAAGAAGAGAGTTTTGACCCTGAAACCTACTACATGGTCGGCGCGAAGGAAGCGGACCCGCGCAATGGAAAGATCTCGAATGAGTCCCCCATCGGCAAGGCATTGATGGCTCACAGGGTTGGCGATGAAGTCGAGGCAGAAACGCCGAGCGGAAAGATCAAGTTCAAGATTTTGAAGATCGAATGATTAAACACAAAGGACACCAAGAGCACTACGGTCTTAATTCTTAAGGCTAAAAAACTCTTTGTGTCCTTAGTTCCCCTGGTATTTGAGAGTTTTATTCCAAATAAAAAAGAGGCCGGCAATGTGCCGGTCTCTTTTGATTCCGAATCGATTTGCGTTTACTGTCCGCTGCGGGGCCAGACCGCGAGCTCGAGCGTAATGCGCTCGAAGTGGCTTTGCGGGGGCAACGCGCCTGTCCCGTACTCCATATCCACAACGGTCGCCAGTAACTGGAGAGTCGCTGTTTCCAGGAGGACTTGTTCCTGCGGCTTGACGACCACGAGCTCGCCTTTCGGTTCGAGCCGCGCCCGGATATTCGGGTCATTGTAGGCGTGTTCCGTCATCAACACCTTCGTCGCAGTCTTGATATCGTTTTTATCGAAGAGCCAGATCTCGAGCGCCGCAACCTTCTTTGGCTCGCCGACACCGATCGTTTCTGAGACACCCACCCCATATTCACCCAGGAACTCTCCGCCACCGGTATCGATGCTGAAGGACTCATCATACAGATCATCACCGAGAACGTAAGTCGTCATCGTCTGGGTAATTGGCTGCGCCAGCCCAAGAGATTGGAAATCCGTCTTTGCCACGTGGCGGCTGATCTCGGCAGCTTGCATCACAGGAGTGACTGCACCGGAGCCCTTACGGAACAGGCGCAGCAGATAGAGAGTACCTGCCCCCACTAAAACTAACACCAGGAGCGATCCCAGGATTACCCAGGTGCTCAAACCACCCGCCTCGCCCGGTGCGGCCGTCGGCGGTGCCTGGATGGGACCCTTCGCAGCCTGGATCACATTGGCATATTGCTGGACAGCAGCTGGATCGACGTATCCGGGATTTGATTGGACTCGCAGGAGCGTTGGACCGGAAGCCGACCCCAAGTCATCCCAGCGTCGCACCGCCGCATCGACATCGCCTGTGCGGCTATAGGATTCGACAGCCATCCGCAGGTAATCGTCCTGAAGATCCGCCCGCAGAACTTCAGGGGTGCCATCTGTCCACTGCACGGGCCAGAGCCCCCAGCCGATGATTAAACCCAGGAGCAACCCTAATACGACGCCCACAATGAGCACCGTCCTTACATTCTGAAGAAGGTTCTTTATGATCGCAGTTACTGCTTCCATGGCGTATTCCTTTTCGGGTAGTTTAATCTATTATATACCATCCCTTGCACAATACAACCTGTCGAAAGTACGAGAATTAAAGGCGCTCCATCAAATACAGGGTGCGCTCTGACTCACGGACGTTGATCGCTTCGGTAATTCGGAATCTCTGCTGAAATGCTGCTTCAAATCCCTCGCGCGTGTATTCCGGGAATATGTCCTCACGCGAAACCAGCAATTTTTGCACCTGGCTGTCTGCCTTGGGAACAAATTCAATTACGAGCCACTTTCCAAGCCTCGCGAAAAAATCCGCAGCCTGAAACAGGGGCACGTTGTTTGAGATCGACAGATGGTGAATCAGCGCCAGCGCCAGAACCATATCGGCTGGACCGCGTCCAGCAAAGGAGTCGCGTTCCTCACTTGCCCAACCGATGGATGGGCTTGGATTGGTCAAGTCCAACAGCAAGGGCAGGAGATTTTCTGCCTTTTCCGCTTTCATCTGGCGGTAATTTTTTTCCACGGCTGTGGGATCGATATCTGACGATACTACGAATGCCCCATTCTCCGCCGCCACGCGACTGAAGACTCCCTTGTTCGCACCCAGATCCCAGACCAGGGTTGGGTTAGTCCGTGCAGACCATTCCCGCACAAGCAGTTTCTTGTGCTCGAACGCCGCATCGGAATAATTCGTAATCTCGTAATAGTTTCCCCACTCCGTGCCCCCGGGTTTCCATTCCAGGCTGCGGACGGTCGAATCGAGGCTGTCGATCAAACCCGTCATCGCCTGTTTGCTCATCGTCGCTGCCCGTGATTTCACGTCCGCACCCGAGTATCTCTTCTGGGCGCCGGCGTGCAAGTGAATATGTGTCAGTAACCCGAAATTGAGACGTGTTTTGGACGGCAGCAAGCTACTGGCAAGGTCAAGGGGAACACCGTCGATGTAAACTCGTAATAGCTGGCTTAGCCGCACATCCCGCAACGCCATCAACGCCAGTTCTGCCAGGAAATGCTGGCAGAACTGGCGATACGCTACCCAGGGTTGTCCTTCTTTATAGATCTCAAACGAGAGAGTATCAATTAATGTCGCTTTGCCGCGCATAAATTGAATGTTGTAGGCGCTGGCATCCTTTAAGGACATACCCACCTTCAACGCCCGACGCTGGATGGACAGGGTTGCCAGCGCCGCATCCTTAAGTTGACTGAACGACCATTCATACGGATATGAGATAAACGGCGCCCGCTCAGGTTGGATGATCTTGTGAGAGAGTTCTGCCTCAACTGGAGCCTGGTCCACTTCGACGTGCGGAATCAACAATCCGGCTTTGACGAGCTTGTCATATAAGCCGGATTCCATTAAGTGCGCATATTCCCGCTCATACTTGCGGTTCACCTGTCGGTAGAGGACTCCGTCGCGTGAAAAGAGAAATCCACTCGGGTCACGAAACGAAGCGGCAAGCTGTTCCTTATTTTTCGTCGGGATCGTCATCTTCGTCGTCGGCCTTAGGCTGAGACTTAATTCCAAACCATCCTTTGATTCTGCCCCAGGAGGCGCGCAATGCTACGCCGAGACCAAGCAATGCCGCGATCAGCAGTTGAATCAAAAAGCTTCCCGAGCCGGGATCGAGATATGGAAGGGGGGTGAAGTGCATGGGTTCTCCTATTCGTTTAGGCTAGCTGGAAAACCCTGCGAAGGTTTTTGGGCACAAGAACCGTGTGGAAAAACCTTCGCAAGGCGATCATTCAACCGTTTCAGGAACGATCTCTTCCAGGAGGAACGTTTCCTGACAATTGATACACTGGGCTTCACGCTTGTTTGCAACAACCAGCAGATTGCCACACTTCGGGCAGGGTTGCTTAAGCGGTCGTTTCCACGAGGTGAAATCGCAGTTCGGGTAATTTTCACACCCGTAGAACGTTCGTCCCTTGCGCGTCTTTCGTTCGACGAGTTCGCCGCCGTCTTTCGGGCAGAGAACACCAATCTTCTCGAGCCAGGGTTCCGTATAGCGACAGGTTGGAAAATTGGAGCAGGAAATGAATTTCCCAAAACGCCCGTAACGGATGACAAGCTCGCCGCCATCTTCCGGACATTTGCGTCCGATCGGTTCCGGCTCGCTCTTGGTGACCGGCATTTCTGCCTGTGCCTTTTTGACGTCTTCTGCAAACGGATGATAGAACTCGTGCATCACTTCCGCCCATTCCGCCTGCCCGGAGGCGATCATATCGAGATCTTCTTCCATGCGCGCTGTGAAACGCAAATCGACAATATCGGGAAAATACTGGAGCATCAGGTCGTTGACCTGCATGCCGATTTCGGTTGGCATAAGTCGTTTTTCTTCGCGCACCACATACCCGCGCTGTTGAATCGTCGAGAGCGTGGGCGCATACGTGGAGGGACGTCCGATCCCCTGCTCCTCCAGCGCCTGGACAAGCGAAGCTTCCGAGTAACGCGGCGGCGGTTGTGTAAAGTGCTGCTCAGGGATCAATCGAATTAATTCCTGCTTTTGCCCCTCCGTCACGCCAGCCGGGATACGGACGTTTTCTTCGTCTTCCTCAGACTTCACATCTTCATTTTTCGCTTCTTCGTAGACAACCATGAAACCAGCAAACTTTACGGTGGAGCCAGAGGCGCGCAGTAAATAAGTATGTTCATTCGTCTTACCGGTGACTTCCACTTGCAGCGTATCATACACCGCTGCTTCCATCTGCGAGGCGACAAATCTCTGCCAGATCAGACGGTAGAGCTTATACATTGCCGGCTCGAGATATTCCTTCACCTGTTCCGGGGCGCGTTCCACGGAAGTAGGGCGGATGGCTTCATGAGCCTCCTGCGCATTCGCAGAACGCGTCTTGTATTGCGGCGCTTCCGCGGGCAGGAAGTCTGCGCCGTATTTTGTCTTGATGTATTGCCGTGCTTCATTCTGCGCACTGATCGAAACATTCGTGGAATCCGTGCGCATGTAGGTGATCAGACCGGTCGTCCCACCTGTCCCTACATCCTGACCCTCATAGAGTCCTTGCGCCAACGCCATCGTACGCTTGGCGGTGAAGCCAAGCTTGCGCGACGCCTCCTGTTGTAGAGTGGAGGTGGTGAACGGCGCGGAGGGCTTTCGTCTCCGTTCGCCGCGCTTGACCTTCGTCACAGTATACGCGGCGGTTTCCATGTCCACCAGAATGGGCTGAACGGTCTCTTCGTCTGACAGCTCAGGATCCTTTTCGTCGATCTTTGCCAGCTTGGCAAGAAATGTGGATTTCATCCCCTCTGGCTGCAGCTCCGCATGGATAGACCAATATTCCACCGGCACAAAGGCTTCGATCTCTCGCTCGCGTTCGACGATCAGCCGCAGCGCCACAGACTGGACGCGCCCCGCGGAGAGGCGACCGCGCACCTTCTCCCACAGAATCGGGCTGATACTATAGCCAACCAATCGGTCCAGGACTCGACGCGCTTGCTGTGCGTCGACCAGGTCCATGTTGATCTGACGCGGGTGGGAGAATGCTTCCTTGATCGCGGGTTCCGTGATCTCATGGAAGACCACGCGCTTGGCACGCTGAGGCTCGATCTGCGCGGCTTCCATCAAATGCCAGGAGATCGATTCGCCTTCACGGTCGGGGTCGGTCGCGAGGAATACCTCTTCTGCTTTTTGCGCCAGTTTCTTGAGTTCTTTAACGACATCCTTCTTTTCATTCGGGACGCGGTATTTCGGCGTGAAATTATTTTCCACATCTACCGAGAGCTGTGACTTCAAGAGATCGCGCACATGTCCCACCGAAGCCCGTACTGTGTAACCTTTACCGAGGTAGCGACCAACTGTCTTGGCTTTCGCAGGCGACTCGACGATCACCAGTTTGCCATCCCGCTTCTCCACCTTGACTGGCTTTTCAGGCGGGGTCAGGCCTTGATGCGCGTCGGTCTTTCCCATTCTATAAAGTTTTGTTCCACAAACAGGGCAAACTCCAACCGTGACAGGAGATCCCTTTGCATTGAACATCGCAACGGGATCCTGCATTTCACGTTTGGTCTTGCACTTCATGCAATATGCTTCCATACCTTACCTTTAGTCATGTCATGACGAGTCCACAGGCTTCGATACCGTGGCATCGAAACCAGAGACGAAGCAACTCCCTGCTAATGAGCAAATTGCTCGATCCGGGAGAACGTCTACCTCGCCATGAAACAATTTACAAATATTTCTCTTGGTGATGTTTCTTTAGATGTTCCACCACGTCCTTGACTTTCTGTGATTGGTCTACCTGGCAGACCATCAACACATCACCTGCATCTACCACGACAACATCATTCAGTCCGATGGTTACGACCAGACGCTCGTCGGTCTTGGAATATACCAGAGTATTGTGAGTATCTACCGCCAGGTGTTGTGCATTGGCTGCGACGTTGCCATTCATGTCCGGCAGAAGCACCTCGAAGAGAGAGTCCCAGGAGCCGACGTCATTCCAACCCAAACCACCCGCGGGGAGCACAGCCACGCGTTCTGCCTTTTCCATCACGCCATAGTCCACGGTTTGACTCTTCAGATCAAACCAATGTTCCTGAACGACCTTGTCCTGTTCAGGTGTACCCCAGGCATCCGCAATTTTATTTACGACCTTAAACAGCTCGGGCATCTGTCGTTCGATCTCTCCCAGAATCGTATCTGCGCGCCACACGAACATGCCGCTGTTCCAGGAGTGATCGCCACTGTGCAACAACTCCTGGGCGGTCTCTTGATCCGGCTTTTCTCGGAAGCGCTCCACCACATACACCGGGTATTTATACTCGCCATCCAGCGCCGCGCCTTGCTGGATATAACCATATCCCGTAGAGGGATAAGTCGGGGTGATCCCGAGAGTGACAAGATAATTTTCCTGAGCAACGTCAAACGCGGCGCGAATTAGATAATGGAAAAGATCACGATTGCGAATGTAATGGTCTGATGTCTGGATTGCCATGGCTGCCTGAGGGTCACGCTTTTGCAGCACAGCAGCCGCCAATGCTACCACAGATGCCGTGCCGCGGGGAGCCGGCTCGATCAAATAGTTTTCTACAGGGATCGCCGGAACCTGTTTCTGCATCTCACGCGCCTGCTCAGCAACGGTCACAACGAGAATCCGTTCCGGAGGGAACAACTTTTCCAGCCGTGCAACCGTGCTTTGAAACAAAGTGTCTTTGCCAAGCAAAGGCAGAAGCTGCTTGGGTGTTTCTTTTCTGGAGATGGGCCACAGACGAGTCCCACCACCACCTGCCATGATCACTGCATACATGTGTGCAGCATTCGTATTTTCCATTTCCATCATCCTGAAGTAGAGTAGTCGGATTGTACCTCACGCACGGCGACGTAATTCATGCCACCCACCTGACGGACCATCCCTTTCAATTCCATTAGCGCCAATGTCGCTGAGACCTTTTCGATTGGTAATTCTGTCTGATTCCGAATTTCATCCACATGTAAGGGTTCTTCACTTAACACGTTCAACAAGCGCGCTTCCGTTTCATCCGAAGGAATAACCTTGCGCGCGGTCTTTTGCTCGCCCATGCGGGTCAAATCTAGAGCCTGCATTAGGTCATTGATACTCAACAGGGGCAGAGCGCCATTTTGAATGAGTTTGTTTGTGCCTTTGCTTTGCGGCGCAAGGATACTTCCCGGCACGGCGAAAATCTCGCGTCCTTGTTCCGCTGCAAACTCAGCGGTAATCAAGGCACCACTGGTCTCGCCGGCTTCAATCACAACAACTGCCAGCGATAACCCGGAAATGATGCGGTTGCGCGGCGGGAAGTTCGAGGCATCCGGCGGCGTACCTGGAGCATAATCGCTGATGATTGCGCCCTGCGCCATCATTTTCTCAGCCAGGGCACGATGCTCCGGCGGATAAATCTTATCCACACCTGAGCCCAGCACACCGATCGTTCGTCCACCCGCTTTCAGTATGGTTTGATGAGCAACAGCATCCACACCACGTGCTAACCCGCTGATGACCGTAATTCCGTTCGCTGCCAGATATGCCGCCAGCTCCTCAGTGATCTGCCTGCCATAGGCGGTCACTCGCCTGGTCCCTACAATAGCAACCGAGAAAAGGTCATCAGGCAGATAGTCACCACGAATATATAACACAGGTGGCGGCTGATCAATCTCTTTTAGACGTTGCGGATACGTTTCATCTTCCCAGGTCAGAATCTTGATTCCCTGTGCTTCGATCTTTGCCCAAAGCATTTCCAGGTTGATGGTTTTGCGCGCCTGGACGATGCGCTCTATCACTTTCCCGCCCAAGCCTGCGCGTGCTAACTCGATGGGCGCAGCCTTCCAGGCAGTTTCAAGATTTCCGAAGTGCTGAAGCAGCGTCTGCAGTCGGACTGCGCCGATGCCTTTGATTAAGTTAAAACCAATCCAATAGCGTCTGTCGATCATAGATTCTGGTAAGACGGAATGCAAATCACAGATACTGCACATGATTTGCCTGGCAAATCATGCCGGTACGCGTGCCGCCTATAACCCTTCCAACATGTGAACACGCATAACCCGAGGAGAAAGATCCAATTCCAAGACAACCGATGAGATCGCAGGCAGGAGAATCTCCTTGCCTGATTCATCTCTGACCACATACACATCGTTTGCACCCGTCTCGATGATTTCCACCAGCTCGCCTAATGGATTGCCATTCTCATCCACAACATGAAATCCAATAAGCTCATGCTGATACAACCTGCCCTCTGGCAAACTTGGGACATCGGTTGAACTGACATAAACCCACTGGTTGCGTAACTGTCCAGCATCTTCCGGGGTTTCGACGCCTTCGAACTTGACCAGCATTCCTTTAGCATGGGGGCGCGCGCTGGAAAGTACCATCGGTTTGTGAGCATCGCCAACCAAAAGCTTCCTTCCACTCTTAAGGCGCTCGGGAAAATCTGTATGCAAATCCATAATGATTTCCCCGCGCAGACCATGAGCACGTCGCAAAAAACCAACAGCCAAATAGACAGGCTCGCCGTCTGGCGAGCCTGAAGAATTCTTCGTATCAGCCATTATTCTGGCTCTACCACGTCGAGCGTAGCCTGCTTGCCATCGCGCTCGGCTGCCACCCGCAGGAGGGTCCGGATGGAGTTCGCGACTTTTCCACCCTTTCCAATCACGCGTCCCATATCATCTTTGGAAACGCTGAGCTCAATTCGGACACGTGACCCGCCTCCACTTTGCCGCACCTGCACTTCTTCAGGGTGATCCACCAGCGACTTGGCGATATATTCAATCAGATCTTTCATTTCCACCTCACTCCCCTTCCGCTTTAGGGAAGGGGTTAGGGGTTAATTTAATTACTTGCCAGTCTTCCCAGGTGCACCGCGCTTGGTTTCTGCTTCTTCGGCTTCCTTAACGAGGGCTTCAAGGTCCTCGCCTTTCTTGAAGCGCTCGAAGCGGTCCAGAATACCTGCGCTCTTGAACACCTTCTCTACAGATTCGGTTGGCAGTGCGCCATTCTTCATCCAGTGATAGGCACGGTCTTCCTTGACGTGAATTGTCGCTGGCTGTGTACGCGGGTTGTAAAAACCCAAAATTTCCAAAAAGCGACCATCGCGTGGCGACTCCTTATCGGCAGCCACAATGCGGTACGTGGGTTGGCCCTTAAGGCCAATACGACGTAAACGAATACGAACCATTTAACTGACTCCTTTAGTTTTTTCGTGTCTCAGTCAGGCAAGAGAGGAGTGCGTGAAAGGACGCCTTGCGGGCTGAAATCACAAGCAGATATTTTACCACGCCATCAAGACGGAAAGGAGAAGGAAATCGTTGTGCCCTTGCCTTCTGTGCTTTCTACCCAGATTTCCCCGTCGTGAGCTTCCACCAGATATTTCGCAATGGACAAGCCCAATCCCATCCCACCCGAATCACTCGATTTATAATACCGGTCGAACACATGCGGCAACAAATGAGGTTCAATCCCTGGACCGCTGTCTTCCACAGAAATTGTTACGTTTTTTTCATGTTCAACAGTTGCCTGCGTCAATTGGATCTTGATTCCTCCGCCGTGTGGTGTGTAGCGCAAAGCGTTCGAGAGCAAGTTCGTCAACACTTCGCGAATACGCTGAGGATCAATATTTGCACCTTCTACATTCTCCAGCGCCATTTTAATCTGGATGTCTTTTTCTTTCACTGGCGCTTCCAGGCTGGAGACTGCATCCCGAATTAACTCTGCCAGATTTGTTGGCTCGCGCCTTAAGCGGAGGGCGCCGCTCGCAGCTAAAGCAAGCGTTCGCAAATCTTCGACGAGACGCGAGAGGATCTGAGTCTCTTCTATAATAGACTTAAGTCGCGTCTCGTCCGCGGGATAGATGCCGTCCAGCATTCCCTCCACATTTCCCTGGATCACAGTAATTGGTGTTCGCAATTCATGAGAGATATCTGCCAGCATGGTACGACGCTGCTGATCGTTTGCCTGTAACCGCTCTGCCATCGAGTTGAAGCTTCTCGTCAACGAATGAACTTCAGGCGGTCCCTTTTCCTGGACACGGACAGAGTAATCCCCATTTGCCACTCGCTCGGAGGCGCGGAACAGCTCGTCCAGAGGGGTGAACACACGCCGTAGATTACGCGCGCCCCATCCCACTGCGAAAATCAATAAGATAAAACCTAGAAAGGCGATTGGGAGAATAAAACCTGTTCGATCTAACGGCGGTACTCCCGGGATCTCAAGAAATGGAGCGAGGATAAGTCTCAAAATTCCGAGCAAACCCACAAAGGCAAGGAACGCGAACCCGAAGAAGAAACACCCCATGCGGCGGAAGAACGGGCTGCGCCTGCCGACGCGCCGCCATGACTCGCGCGTGGGGGGCCATTCTTCGTTCTGGGGCCACCACGGCGGGCGCTGACGAGGGGGAAAATGAGGATGAGGGTTCATGATCAGGAGCCCGATGTAGGGAATAGGAGCTCCTGTTCCCTACATCGGATTATTTATCCGTAAACTTATAGCCAACGCCATAGACGGTTAAGATATATTGGGGTTCCCCAGACTTGACTTCGATCTTGCGGCGGATATTCTTGATATGCGCGTCGATGGCGCGTTCGTATGATTCAAATGCCACCCCGTGAATCGCATCCAGCAGTTGGGCACGGGTAAATACGCGTCCAGGTTGGCGCGCCAGGGTGGCTAACAACTCAAACTCCGTAGGCGTAAGCTCCTCGATCTTGCGATTTTCTGCGGTCAGGCGCATACGTGGGACATCGAGGGTTAAGTCCACCACGCGAATGATTTCAGCATTTGCCGATAAAGCATTTTCGATGCGGCGAAAGACCACCCGCACTCGAGCCACCAGCTCTTTAGGGCTGAACGGTTTGGTCATGTAGTCATCCGCGCCGAGTTCGAGCCCGATCAATTTATCCGATTCTTCGGCACGCGCCGTCAGCATGATGATCGGTGCATTGGACGCTTTGCGGAACTCGCGGGTAAAGTCCAGCCCATCGAGGTGAGGCAAGCCCAGGTCTAGAATGACCATGTCTGGTTTCTCGGTCTTCGCCAGGGACAACGCCTTCTTCCCATCGAACGCGACAAGCACCCGGAACCCAGCGCGCTCCAAGTAATCGCGCACAAGCTGGGTGATCTTGGGCTCATCGTCTACAACGAGAATGGTTTTCATATTTGTTTTAGGAGCGAGGTACGCCTCGCTCCTAACTATTATATTATTCTTTCTGTTCCGCTGGCGTCTCCCCATGTGCACGCTTGTGCCATTCTTCAAACATCGGCGGGAACCCATTTCCCCAGTGCTGTCCCCGTAGCCCGTGCCTATGATGGTGCCCCCATCCCCAGCGCGGCCCCCAGAAGAGGAAGCGGAACGCTCGCAAGGCAGCGAAGAAGAGGAATAGAAGGAGCAGGAAGCCAAAGAAACCAAAACCGAATCCAAATGGGCGATGGAAGGGACCGTACCCGTATCCATAATATGGATATGGTGCGGGTACGCTTTCACCCGATGGAGCTTCGATCGTAATCGGCGATCCTTGCGCCACACCTGCCTGGAAAGCAAAGTAGGCAATTCCTGCAACTGCTGCGATCAGCACCAGCGCCGAGACGATTCGTAAACCAATGTTATTTCCGTTCATGTTTTACTCCTTGTGTTTGAACTGATGCTCGGAGTATAGGACCCGGTTGTGAATTGATTGTGAAGAGAGAAGGGAGAGAAAATCAGATCGATATTGACACAGGGGAATACTGCGTTCTAAAATAAAGGAAATGAATCTCAGCAAATTAAGCCAAGCGGAACAGGCATTTCTGCGACGGTATCCGGGCGGCTTCGACAACCCTGAAATCATCGCCACCCGGGCAAAAAAACATAAGCCCGATCAAATGCAAGCATTTGCGCGGGACAGTTTTTCTCGGGACATTTTCAAACGACCCGGGGTAATCGTTCAGAATATGGTAAAGGTAGTTAGTCACTCGTCAATCATCTCCGTCTTCGAAAAACCAAGATTTCGAGATTTTGTTAACGGTCTTTCTTCCGATGAGAAAGGGTTCCTGAGTAGTGGCATGGAGCAGGTATTGTACGGAAACGAACAGACGGGCTTTGAAATGATGCTGGATCTTCTTAAGAGTGAGAAATTGGCAAAATGGACGCTGATGACCGTCTGTCAGACCTATTTTCATCCGCAGAGAGACGTCTTTATCAAGCCAACGACGGTCAAGGGCGTGATTCAATTCTTTGAGATAGAAAATTTGCACTATCAGCCAACTCCGTCCTGGGCATTCTACGAGGCATACCGGTCAGCTTTCCTGGAAATGAAGTCTAGGGTGCATCCGTCACTTTCTCCCACCAACCCGGCATTTTCGGGATTCCTTTGGATGACTGTACGAGGCGAGATATTCTAAGCTGGCGTTAGACGGCGTGAAGGTTCCACCTACTTAAAGCAGTTCCGAGCCACAAGCTCGGCCTTTCGTTTGCGAAAGGCAATTGTATAGCGGTTGAAAGCCTCAATAGAGCTGTACCGGATTAAACTATGTTCAGGGCTGATAATTCCTTCAGCCCAAGAGCACAACTCATATCATAAAGGAGTCATCATGGAGTATAGTACTACGCAACAAAGAATCGCTGCAATCGGCTATCAGCCAGTTCTGAAAAAATCCACTTTTGTTATCGCTCTCGCAATTTTTGGTGTATTTAGTATTTTAGCTGGAATGATAAGCTTAGCCACATGGGTCACTCTTTCCTCAGGGGCAGTCATGCCAGGTCTTGCAGAGGCTATGCTAACCGACGCTGTTTATGAATTTGCCCTGGGTGCGTTGCTCTTTGCCAGCTCAAGGGCATTTGCAAAGGGTCGAATTTTAGCAGTCTGGCTCTACGCTGCAAGCATTCTCTTGGATGTCCTGTACAATATCCTAACAGGCAATCCGTTGAACTATCTTTTCATAGGCTTTGGCTTGCTCCTTATCTGGCAAATACTGAAATTCAAAGATAGGCTGGACCTCGCGTAATTCGCAAAATAACGGTAACAAAACAAGACACGCTTGAAGCGTGTCCTGTTTTGTTACCCGAACAAGCGTCCCAAACCTTTCCCCCCGGTTTTTTGCATCATCTTCATTAGCTTTTGAGCCTCGCGGAACTGCTTAATCAAGCGATTCACATCCTGCACTTCCATGCCTGCGCCTGCAGCGATGCGACGTCGACGGGAGGCGTTCAGGATATCTGGATCGCGGCGTTCTTTTTGAGTCATGGAATTAATGATTGCTTCGGACTGCTTGAACGTTCTCTCTATATCCTTCGGGTCCACCTGGCGTGCCGCCTGACCGAGTTGCCCGGGCAGCATATCCATGATCTGCCCCAGTGGGCCCATTTTTTTCATCTGCTTCATTTGGTCAAGCCAGTCTTCGAGCGTAAACTGGCCCTTCATCATGCGCTCGGCAGTCCTTTGCGCGGTCTGTTGGTCGAACGCGGCTTCAGCCTTTTCAATGAGACCAATCATGTCGCCCATGCCCAAAATGCGAGAGGAGAGTCGAGAGGGGTCGAATACTTCGAGGGCATCCAGCTTTTCGCCTGTGCCGATGAATTTGATCGGGACACCCGTCACTGACCGAATTGAGATCGCCGCCCCACCGCGCGAGTCGCCATCCATTTTTGTCATCATCAGTCCGGTGATAGAGACATTATCCCGGAATCCCTGGGCGATATGGAGAGCTTCCTGTCCGATCATCGAGTCGACGACGAGCAGGGTTTCCACCGGCGGGACCTTCTCCACAATGGACTTCAACTCGTTCATCAGCTCCGTATCCAACTGTGACCGACCAGCGGTATCCACGATCATGATTCCATACCCACCCTTCTCAGCCTTGTCGAAGGAACGCCTGACAAGTTCGGGCGGCTTGAGATTGAGGTCCGCCTCGACCGGCACGTCGATCCGTTCGCCGAGCTGCTGCAGCTGCGTCACCGCCGCGGGTCGGTATGGATCGCCTGCGACGAGCATCACGCGCTCCCCTTTCGAGCGGAGCATGCGCGCCAGCTTCCCTGCCCCGGTGGTCTTTCCGGAGCCTTGCAGACCGACCATCATGATGACATGCGGCTTTGGCCCGCGCAGGTTCAAGGGTGCGGGTTCGCCCAGCGTTTCGATTAATTCCTCGTTGACGATCTTGATGATTTGCTGACCAGGGTTCAGTGCCTTCGACACTTCTGCGCCGACCGCACGCTCGCGGACACGTGCAATGAAAGACTTGACGACACTAAAGTGCACGTCCGCTTCCAGTAAGGCAAGGCGTACTTCTCGCATGGCCACATCTACATCGGCTTCAGAGAGTTTGCCGCGCCGGCGCAGCTGGTCAAAGACTTGGTTGAGTCGATTGGTAAGGTTTTCAAACATAGGTCAGTTGATCCCCGTTTACCCGGCAGTTGCACCGCCAGGCGAACGAAAGCTTTGAGTGTAGGCGGGCATTGTAGTGCGGAAGCAGGAAGAGGTCAAGAGACCCTTGCTTGACAATCCCTATGTCCCCTAGTAAAATCACGGACGCTTAACGAATAAAGTCTGGCCGAGATAGCTCAGTTGGTAGAGCACGCGACTGAAAATCGCGGTGTCCCCAGTTCGATCCTGGGTCTCGGCACTCTCGGTCAGAAGGCAGCAAGACCAGAATTGCGGGCGTAGTACAGTGGTAGTACGTCTCCTTGCCAAGGAGAAGGTCGTGGGTTCGAATCCCATCGCCCGCTCAGTAATTTTAACAAATGGCGTCGTGGCCAAGTGGTAAGGCAAGGGTCTGCAAAACCCTCATTCAGGGGTTCGAATCCCCTCGACGCCTCTCGACAACTTACAACGGTGTTCGACATACAACTGACGCCTTCCGGCGTCTTTTTGTTCTTAACAGTTTTATTATTCCATTGTTACGAGCCAAACCCTGCTTTGTTTTATAATGTTTTTATGCGTTATTGGAAGCACTGCCCGCATTGTTAGAGAGTTGATGTTTGAATGAAAATCTTGTACGTGGAAGATGAAATTGCGCATGTCATGCTGACAGAAAGGGTTTTGGAGGAGAGTCTGCATGACGGGTTTAAGTTAATTCATGCGGAAACTATCGAAACCGCTCTCAAGCTTCTCGACGCCGAACCAGACATCGATGTGGTTCTGACGGATCTCCGTCTACCCGATGGAACGGGCCTGGATTTGCTGCTGAAAGTTCGAGAGCGCAATTCCCCTCCTGCAATCGTGTTGGTAACAGGACAGGGAGATCAGGAAGTCGCCGTTACGGCATTAAAGTCTGGCGCAGCGGATTACCTGGTCAAACAAAGTGATTATCTGCATCGCCTGCCTGTGGTCATCAGCAATGCAATTGCTCAAAATCGTTACCTTCGCGAGCAACAAGCCTTACATCGGGCAGAGGGTCGGTATCGGTCACTCGTCGAGCAAATCACGGCAGTTGTATTTCTGGACCAGATCGGCGAGGAGCAAACTACTATTTATATGAGTCCTCGCATCGAGGAACTCACCGGCTACACCGCAGAGGAATGGTGTGCTGGTCCGAAATTATGGCTGTCCTCGATCCATCCTGATGATCGTGATCGCATCATAAAAAAAGACATCGAATCCAATCAAAGCGGTTCTCGTTTCCTAGAGGAGTATCGCCTGATCCGGCGCGATGGCACAATTGTATGGGTTAAAGAAGATACAAACCTTATTCGCGATCAGGAGGGACAGCCCCTCTATTGGCAGGGGATCTTGCTCGACATCACAAAAGAAAAAGAGAGTGAAGCCGTCCTCCAGCGACAACTGGAGGAGCTGGCAGTTCTTCATTCTGCCTCTCTGGCTGCATCCAGTGCCCTGGAGATTGACACGTTGATCGAGCAGGTTACCAATATCATTGGGGATACGCTTTATCCGGATAACTTTGGAATCTTATTGTTAAATGGAGCCGAAAACACACTTAAGCCACATCGATCGTATCGAGGTACAAGCCCAGAAAACCTCTCGGCGCCCTTTCCAATTACACAGGGCATTACAGGAAAAGTTGCCCGGACCAGAAAACCACTTCGCGCGGCGGATGTGACTAAGGAAGGTTCTTACCTCGCAGTGACAAATGGGGTGCAGTCTGAGCTGTGTGTTCCAATTATTTCGCGGGGACAAGTTATTGGAGTCATCAACAGTGAAAGCAAAAAAGAGAATGCATACTCGGAGAAGGACGAGCGTCTTCTTACGACGATCGCTCACACGCTTGCTACAGCAACCGATAAATTAAGATCCTTCGAGGAAGCGCGGCAACGCGCCACGGAACTCGAAGCGCTCTATCAAGCCTCGCGCTCGTTGGCTCTCAGCCTCGAGCCAGAAATCATCGGAAAAAACCTGGTCACAACCATAGATGAGATGCTGGGATACGAATTCGCTTCTGTGTATTTATTGGATGATCAGGCACAGTCTCTGGCGCTCTTAGCCATTACTCAGAAAGCGCGGGATCCCCAGAATCAGAAGGGCGATACGCCTTTCTTTTTCAGTGAGAAGCTTCCTTTGGATGCTGGCATTCAGGGATGGGTGGCAAAGCACGGACAACCCATTCGGGTTGGCGACGTCAGCAAGGAACAGCGCTATATTGCTCTCCTCAAGCACATTAAATCTGCACTCTGCGTTCCGTTGATTGCTCGCGGCAAGGTCATTGGAGTCCTCAACATCGAGTCCACCGATCTCCACGCATACTCGGAGAGAGATGAGAACTTACTGACAGCCCTCGCCAACTCGGCTGCCATCGCACTTGAGAATGCTCGTCTCTATAAATCAGAACTGGCTCGTCGCGAACAGGCGGAAACGCTGCGGACGGCTACTGCATCCTTATCCGCCGTACTGGATGTCGAGACGCTCTATGAGAGGGTTCTTGACTCAGCCGCAAAACTTATTCCCTATGATTATGGATCGATTGAGATTGTGAAACGAGAATGCCTGGAACTCGTAGCAGAACATGGTCACGCAAAAGAACCATTTATCAAAGGTAAGGATGCCTGGACTTCCAAGCGCTGGGAGGATTGGAAGGACATGTGGACGGACCAACATCGACCGCTTGTTTTATCGGACATTCAAGGCGAAAACAGCCCAATTGAAAAAGATCAGCGATTTATTCGTAGCTGGATGCGTATACCTTTGGTGGCTGGGAAGAGGATATTTGGTCTGATCACTCTGAAAAGCGAACAGCCTAATTTCTTCACTGAAGAACAGGCAGGCATCCTTCAGACATTTGCAAACCAAGCAGGAATTGCCATTGAGAAAGCAGAGCTTTACCAAGAGGCGCTGCAAGCTGCCGAACGACGCGCCGTTTTACACCGCATCAGCCAGGATATTGTCCGTTTCACGCAGGACTCAGAACAGATCTATAGAGCTATTCATGAAGCGGCACAAAAACTGATGCGCTGCGACGTGTTTATGATTTCGCTGCATGATGAGAAGCGGAAGCAGAACATTGCTGTTTACACAGTAGAAATGGGGAATCGGTATTCACCTGAGGCTGCGGCAGCAGACCGGGGACTGACTGCATTCATCATCAATGGAGGAAACAGTATTATCCTGAAAACGCAGGCAGAAATCGAACAACGTAATGTGCTTCATTTCGGCTCGCCCAGGCACGTGCAGTCTGTTGTGGCGGTGCCGTTGCGCGTCAACGATCAGCGAATTGGCATGATCACAGCGCAAAGCTATGAATCTTATGCGTATGACCTGGAAGAACAAACGTTACTCGAAATGCTTGCGACGCATGCAGCCACCGCAATCGAAAATAACCGTCTATTTGAATTAGAACAAAAGAGACGTCAGGAAGCAGAAAATCTTAGGCAAGCCGCCGCCGTCATATCGTCCACACTGGATACAGATAACGTTGTGAGGCAGATCCTTAGGGCTCTTAAGCAAGTCATTCCTTACGACAATGCCAGTGTTTTCTTCCATGAAGGAGATCAATTACGGATTGCTATGGCGCATGGCTATCCTCATGCCCAAGACCTGACAAATTCCTCCTACCCGGCAGATAACGACCTATTCCAAATCTTGCGGGAGAGTCATCGGCCAATCCTCTTGGAGGATGCACAAAAAGACACGCGCTTTAAAAGTTGGGGAGGAGCATATAACGTTCATGGTTGGATGGCAATTCCGCTGGTTGCAAGAGGGGAAGTAATCGGATTCATTACTTTGGACAGTAATGAGCCAGGCATATACAATGAGTCAATTATTGAAACGGCAATGGCATTCGCAAATCAGGCAGCCGCGGGAATTGACAATGCCCGGCTTTTCCAGGAGCAAAGTCGGCGTTCAAGAATTATCGAAGCGTTGGCAGATATTGCTAATGATATTGCTACGACTCGTGAGGTCCTTCCGGCGCTGGATCAGATCACACGACGTGCTCTTGACCTGCTTCATGCAAATCACGTTGCCATCTATCTACTTCAAGACGACGGCATTACATTGAAAACTGTAGCCGCACATGGTGCGTATCGGAATGAATTACTTTCCCATACGCGCAAAATTGGCGAAGGGATTACAGGAAATGTTTTCCTCAAAGGAAAACCTGAAATTGTGAATGACACCAGCGAAGATCCACGCAGAGTCGTGATTCCCGGCACGCCTGATGAAGAAAGTAGGGTAGAGAGTTTAATGTCTTCCCCGCTAAATCTGCGTGGAAAATCGATTGGTGTAATCAACGCCTGGAGGCTTAAGCGGGATGGCTTGTTCAACGAGTCCGAATTGAACTTCCTCGTTGGGATTGCACATCAGGTGTCCATCTGTATCGAGTCAGGCAGGCTATTCCAGGAGACAAACCGTCAGGCTCAGGAGGCCGCCGCGATTGCCGAGGTCGGCCGAGATATTTCAGCCACCCTCCAGCTCGATACCGTACTCGAACGAATTTCCTCCTCTGCCATGGTCTTGCTTCATGCCGAGACAAGCGCCGTGTATCTGGCGAATGAAGCTGCACTCACCCTGCAAGCTATTGCAGCGCTTGGCATCGATTCGGAAGCCCTCAAGCGTCATCCACTCACCTTGGGAAAAGGTATTCTGGGAAACATTGCACTGCAGAGCCAGGGAGAAATCGTCAATGATACTGCCAGTGATCCGCGTACGATCATCGTAAAGGGCACTGAAAAAAACCTGCACGAGAACCTGATGGCAGTACCCATTCTTCTAAAGGATAAGCACATGGGTCTGCTTGCCGTCTGGCGTTCTGGCGTCGGCAGTGAATTTACGGCGAGGGAATTGGAGTTTCTCACGAGCCTGGCGAGACAGACGGCGGTTGCCATTGAGAACGCGCGATTATTTAAGGAAGTAGAGCGCCGCTTGAAAGAGCTGGAAACCATCAACCGGATTTCCATGTCCCTGCGAATGACTCAATCACTCAATGAGATGCTTCCAATCCTCTTAAACGAAACGTTGCATCTCACCGGGACGCCCCATGGCTCCATATGGCTTTATGACCATACGTCTGACAAGCTCATTCAACGTGTGGCAAGGGGTATGGAGACCCACCTTAAACACAAGTCGTTAAGTCCAATGGAAGGAATTATTGGATATACATTTAGAACTGGAAAAACATATCACGCAACCGAGTTAAAAAACGACTCATTGCTCTTCGAAGGGGAGCGGGATAGCATGACTCCAGGGTACGGAGCCATCTGTATCCCAATCCAATCCACAGCGGGCTCCGTCGGTGTGTTGGCTGTGGTCATAGAGGCGGAACGACAGATCACGGAGGTGATACCTCTCCTTTTGATACTCGCTGAGATCACCGGCAATTCTATCCACCGTGCCCAGCTGTATGACCAAAGCCAGCGACAGGTGCGGCGGTTGACATCTCTCCGTGATATTGACTCTGCCATCTCATCCTCCTTCGACCTGCGTCTGACGCTGAATATCCTAATGGACCAGACAGTCAGTCACCTCAATGTGGATGCCGTAAATATAGGGCTTTATCATCCAGACCTGCAAAGCCTCACCTATCTGAACGGCGTAGGATTTACAATCTCCTCTCCTACGCGTCCGCCTGTTCGAATGGGCGAAGGGCTCGCAGGTCAAGTGCTGATTCGGCAGCAAATTTGTCACATCACCAATCTTCAAAACGCCCCGGAAGCGAGTAATGAAGTCGTCGTCAAGCGAGAGGGCTTCGTGACCTACATCGGTATCCCGCTGATTGTGAAGGGACAAATTAAAGGAGTCTTCGAAGTCTTTCACCGCTCGCCGCTTTCGCCTACCCCGGATTGGATGGAGTTTTTGCATACCCTGGCAGGGCAGGCTGCAATTGCAATCGACAGTGCCCAGTTGTTCGAAAACTTACAGCGCTCGAACCAGGAACTCATCCAAGCGTACGATACGACCTTGGAAGGCTGGGCACGCGCCCTGGAACTACGAGACCGGGAAACAGAAGGTCATACCCGTCGCGTCACAGAGATGACCATGCGGTTGGCAAGGTACATTGGTGTCAACGATAATGACATGGTGAACATTTATCGTGGAGTGCTGCTCCACGATATCGGCAAGATGGGCGTCCCGGATCATATCTTGAAAAAGGAGGGTAAGCTCACCGAGGAGGAATGGGCAGAGATGCGCAAGCATCCTGTCTATGCTTATAATCTTCTTTCGCCCATTTCATTCCTGCGCGGCGTCCTCGATATTCCTTATTGTCATCATGAGCGTTGGGATGGAAAGGGGTATCCGCGCGGGTTGAAGGGGGAGCAAATTCCCCTTGCGGCGCGAATCTTCTCGGTGGTCGATAACTGGGATGCCCTTTTATCCGATCGACCTTATCGAAAGGCTTGGCCCGTAGAGAAAGTCAAGGCATACTTACGAGAAAGCGCGGGAACATTGCTTGACCCGAGCATCGTGGAAATCTTTCTTTCCATGGTCGAACAAGATGAAATACAAACGAGATAGCGGATGCTATCCCGTTTGCGTTAACTATTTCACCCGCAGAAATTTTCGTTTTCCTACCTGAAGCACGCCCGTACGTGGGAAAGGCGTGTCACCTCGCTCCAGGGTCTCCCCGTCCAGCCGTACACCTCTCTGATCCAACAACCGGCGTGCTTCGCTTTTACTGGCTGCCATCTTTGCCGCTAATATAACATCCAGCACCGTTTGGCCAGGCTGCAGCTCAAACTCAGGCATCTCATCGGGGATTTCTTTTTGTTGGAACATTTTGACGAAACCATCTTGTGCTTTTTGCGCATCTGCTTCGCCATAGAAGATGCTTGTGATCTCAAACGCGACCCTCATCTTTGCATCGCGCGGGTGCAGTTTGCCAGACTGAACATCACTTTCTATCGATTCGATCTCGTGGGGACTCCAGCGTGTCGCAAGACGCATGTACTTTCCCATCGCAAAATCAGGAATCGACATCAGTTTGCCATACATATCCTCTGCGCCAGTGTTGATCGGCACAATGTTACCGGTAGATTTGGACATGCGTTGCACGCCATCTGTACCGGGAAGGATACCAGTGATAATGCCAACCAGCGGTTTTTGCCCGAGAGCTTCCTGCAATTTACGTCCGGCGACGATAATATTAAATAACTGATCGGTACCTCCCACCTGGACGTCCGTTTGCTGCGCCACCGCGTCATAGCCCTGCATCAGTGCATAAAATGTTTCGTGCAGGTAAATCGCTTCGCCTTTTTCGAGGCGATTGGCAAAATTTTCACGCGCCAGGAATTGCTGCACGGTGAAGTTCTGCCCAAGGCGAATCAAATCCAGTAAGGATAATTCGCTCAGCCACTCCCCGTTGTAACGGATTTTGGTCTTTTCACGATCGAGTACCCGGTAAGCCTGCTCCGCATAGGTCTGTGCATTGTGAGCAACTTGCTCCTCCGTCAGGATCGGGCGCGCCTTATTCTTGTCAGAGGGATCTCCCACAAGAGCCGTATAACTTCCGATTAGAAACGTCACATCGTGTCCCAAATCTTGGAATTGGCGCAGCTTGCGCATCGTGATGGTATGCCCAAGATGCAGATCCGTGGATGTCGGATCGTAGCCACAATAGACTCGTAAGGGCCTGTTTTCTATTTGCGCATCCAGCAAACGCTGGCGCAGCTCGTTGGTCATCGCCTTCTTTAGTTCTTCATCTCCATATTCGGTGCCCTGCATCAGCAATTCAACTTGTTCCTCGATGTTCACGTTCTGCCTCCAGAGTAAGGCGGGACGGCGTCCCATCTTACGGGTTTATAAACAAAAACGCGCCCGCAATGGTGGGCGCGTTTGATACACACCACCGCAATATTATGTGTGGGTGTAATAATAAGTGTCAGCAAACTTTACATTGGACATATGACAATTATACACGCGAAGCCCACCGCTGCGCGGCAGTGTGGGCAACATCACTGACCGAGATTGAAGGTAAACGACCAGGGTCCTTTGACGGTGTAGAACTCATCGCTGAAAACAATTTGCTCCGCTTCCGCCTGGGACATCGTATCGGGCTTGCTGACGATCTGCATCGTCTGCACACCATTGACATCCGCACAGTTCAGGGTGATCGCAATTCCGCGCTCGGTGAGAGCTTGTTGGATCTTGGGCATATAGATTGAACAGTACTCTTCTGCGCGTGGCTGGGCTGCAATCGCATCGACTGTCACGATCACATTGCTGAGATCGGCATCCGGCGGAACATTCAAGAAGGAGAGCGTATCGCAGCGCTGACCCGATTGGCCTTCCACGGGTTCTTGAATGCTTGAGAGAGTCGAGCTGAAGTCCAGAATCGATCCGCCTGGATATTGTAGACTGGCGTTCCAAATGGACCAGTCAGAGGCATCCAGCAGGGTAAAGCAAACATCGACATTCACTTGTTTCCCATCGCGCCAGGCGCGGTCTGCGCGCACTTCGATACCGCTGGAGGTCTGCAATGAGTCCACTGGTGCGGACTCCATGGTGGGATAAGATGGGTCGATATATGCCGTTGGGCCCGCAGGAACAGCTGGCGGCACCGACGATAAATTGCAGGCAGAAAGTAACAGACAAGCAAAAATTAGAAGTTGTTTCATGGATTCTCCTAAACAGATGTGAATTGAGTCGGGCTACGCGCCAGACTTAACAGGTAGGGTTTGGAGGAGTAGATTTTCCATCGCCTCCTCCAAGATTCCGAACTGAAACCGGAAGCCCAATTCTATCAAACGTTTGGGCTGAGAATAGCGTCCCTCGATTAAGAGAACACTCATGTCACCCAGCATGATTCGCAGAAGGAGTTTAGGAATATGAAACCAATAGGGTCGCCGTAATACCCTGCTGACCGCCCGCATGAATTCTGCATTCGATGTGGGCTGTGGCGATACTAAGTTGAAGGGTCCATGAGCGTTTTCATTTGCCAGCAAAAACTTCATGGCACTCGTTTGATCGGTGATATGAATCCAGGGCAACGCCTGCATGCCATCGCCAAATTTTCCTCCAAAGAAGAGGCGCGGTGCCAGCGTAAACAATGGGAACAATCCACGGGTTCGGGCCAAGACAACCGCATTCCGAATAATCACGTGGCGTAACCCAAATTCTTCAACGCGTTTCGTAGCCTCTTCCGCGCTGGCGGTAAGCTGGGCGAGGAAATCCTCTCCCAGAGGAGTCGATTCATCCGCAAGACCTTCGCCGCGCAATCCGTAGAAATTGACGCCAGATACCTGCAGGAAGACGCGCGGGCGGCGCTCCGCGTTTTGGATCGCGGCGACAAGCGCGCGTCCCGGGAGCACCCGGGAGTCCACGAATTTCTGTTTCTGGCGTTTTGTCCACGGCCAATGTTCCAATCCATAGCCCGTAAGGTTGGCCACGGCATCCATATCGTTGACGAGATGCCCCCATCCTTTTGTCGTCTGGCCATCCCATTGAATTTTGTTCCGTCCATTTGATTTGCGGCGTGTGAGAACAAAAACTTCATGCCCTTCTTCTACCAGAGAATTCTTCAGCGCTGTACCCAGGAAGCCTGACCCGCCTGCAATTAACACTTTCATGTGCGCTCCTGCATCATACTCGCCGCTGTTGTCCAGGTCTATTCCAGCAGGTGACAGTTTCATTACATGACCCAGGGGCGATTTTACGAATTCAAAAAATCAGCAGTATAATCGTGCCTGTTGTGGAGACAGAATGCACGAGCCGGTACTAGTGCTCAACGCAAATTTCGAACCGATCAATGTGTGCACCACACGGCGAGCTGTAGGATTAATCCTGGCGGGCAAAGCCGATATGGTCGTAAATGGGCGCGGGCAGATTCGAACGGTGAAACAGTTGCTGCCACGTCCTTCGGTGATCCGGCTGGAAAACCAGGTTCATCGGCCGCGTCCGCACGTCAAGCTGACTCGCCGCGAGGTGTTTCGCCGGGACAATTATACTTGCCAGTATTGTGGGAAGCGTGAGGGGAATTTGACTGTGGATCATGTAACCCCAAGACATCTGGGCGGTCAGCACATTTGGACAAACGTTGTGGCTGCCTGCCCGCACTGCAACCATCGCAAGGGTGGGCGCAGGGTGGAGGAAGTACACATGAAGCTGCTGCATGTGCCAAAAGAGCCCCCAGCCAGCGCCCTATATATCTTTGGCAGACATTTGCACGATTATCAGGAATGGGAACCGTATATCCACGGCTGGTAATGCAGATTCAAAAACCCGTTACTTTGAGAGACGGGTTTTTTATAACTCAATGGTCATAAAGTCTTTTGCGATGACCACTTCCCCCTTGTAGGTCTTCGAAGCTTCTTCCATCAAATTTCCATTTGCGAATCGCCCAGTGGGGTAGTGAATCAAATAAAGTTTTCCTACCTCCGCTTGGGTTGCGATTTCGCCTGCCTGCTCAGCGGAAGAGTGCCCGTAGAATGCTCCTGCCGCCTCATGGATCAGGATATCCGCTCCCTCCGCTAATCGAATGGTTTGTTCGCAAGGCTCAGTGTCGCACGAATACGCCAGGGTTTTGCCAGGGTTTTTACATTCCACGCGCAAACCGATCGTGGGGATCATGTGATGGACCGGAGAAGAGTGGATCTTAAACTCGGCACAGTCCAGCACGTACGCCATCTCTGCTTCTGGCAAGCGGTAAAAGCCGACAGAAAAAAAATCGGGCCAGTCTGCCCATCCATAGAATCCCATCAAATCTTCGAGGCGATCCATCGTGTAATGTAATCCGTAGATGTTTAACGGCTTCGTCCGCCCGAGCAGCCACATATTCATGAGCAGTAGCGGCATCCCAGAAACATGATCGGGGTGGAAGTGTGTAATGACAATATCTGTTAAGCTATTGAAATCAATCCCTGCCTCTTCCAGCCGGACGATTGGATTGCTCACACAATCCACAAGGATCGTGCGCTCTTCGCCCACAATCACGAGATGGGTATTTTCATGATTGATGGATGGCACTGCGTTCGATGAACCGAGGATAATGACTTTTGGCATTGGAGCCTCATGGCTACAGAAATGGGAATGCGAGCCTAATCAGCGCAGGAGTCAGATAAATTTCAATCACAGCAGCGATTGCCAGAAACGGAACCACGATGCCAACGAAGATTCGAAACCAATCAGCGAGAGCAATTAACAAGATTTCTCCCAGGCCCTTATCCGGTTGGGGAGTAACCAATTGAGCACCCACCTTTAGCATGGCAGCTGTCGCAAGGAAAATCGCCGACAGCTCAAAGATTCCGTGAGGCAGAATCCCTGCGGTAAAAGCAAGCAGTGGAGAATACCCTACCAGCTGCGCCGCGCCCATCACCCCACCCACCAGGGCAATGTTGCCGATAAATAGAGTCAAGCCCAGGGTGCCGAAAGAAACCAACCCAAGCAAAAGGAATGCAACAGTCGTGCGGGTGTTATGAAGGAACAGAATGGGCGCGGGAAGCCGTTCGCCCAGTGAGTCTAGATTTGACAAATTCTCAGCGATAAACGTCCGGACCTCACCAATTCGTTCCGGCGAAAGATCCATATAAGTAGGTACATTCGTAATTACCCACGCATAACTCACCAACCCTGCAATCAGCCCCAGCCCTACGACAATTAGAAGGGGCTGGCGCAGCTCTCTCAACGAGATGGGTAGTTCGCGGCGATACCAGTCGCCTATCGAGGTTGCCTGTCCCCTAAAGCGGTTCTTGAAGGTGCGCCCGATCCATCTGAGGTTGATGGTGTCTATCTCGCGCCCCAGTAAATATTCACGATGAAAGTGCGAAAGCCCCAGGCGGACGAGCAGGCTTGCCAGCAACGTCACGCCGATAATTGCATACCATAACACATCTTCGTTCCCCCAAAAGATGAGGATTGTCTCACCCTGTAGAAGGAATGCCACCGGCACTACAACAAAGGAAGCCAGCAAATTCGCAGCGCGGATCGTAGTTGCCTGCACAGAAATGACGATCGCCGCGCTGACCATTAGCACTGCATGCGCAAAGGTCAGCAATGAAATGAGCGTAAGCATATAGGTACTAGGAAAAGCCACATCGCGACGAGACACCAGGATCAAGTAAATACCAATCGAGGCAAAACTGAAAGCCAAGGGTGTGGTAATTCCAACCAGGAGCTTCCCCAAGTACAGATGTCTGTCTTCAATCGGAGAGCTCAACAGAGGTTCGATCGTGCCGCGTTCCTTTTCTCCCACAAACGATTCGAGCGCAACCACCAGAGTAAACGATAAAGGGAAAAAGCCGATCACCAGCACAACGAACGGAATCAGGCTATCGAGGATCAGGTCACCCCCAAACCTGTTCATAAAGTTTACAGCCTGCCGAGTTGTATCATCCGCGATAAACGGAAATAACGTAACCAGGAGAAACATCGGCACAACGATACGCCAGTCGCGAAATTGATCTGTAAACTCGCGTTGCGCCACCATCCAGATCGAAGAGAAATTACGCTGCATACGTGACCCCTTGCGCCTCCGCCATGGTCTTGAGATAGACCTGCTCGAGCCTTCTTGGGACTTCCTGGAACGATACCAGTGGGGCATTGCGAGACGCTAGTGCATTTACAAGCAGCGGATTCACGGTCTGCGGCGCTTCTACTCGGAAACGGATGCTATCGGCTCCTCGAGACGCGAGCGTAACCCCTTCAGGCAAATTAAACTCTCCCACATCGAAAGCGTGCGCGAATTTTGCCTCATACTCAACGGGACCCAACACCATCTGTTTCAATTCTTCCAGGGTTCCATTTAACAGAATCTTGCCTCGATAGATGATCGCGATCGAGTCCGCCAGAGCTTCCGCCTCCACCAGGTTATGGCTACAAATGATGATAGTCCGTTGGGAAGATCGCAATCGAGTGATTTCATCGCGCACTAATCGGGACGACTCCGGATCCATGGCAGAGGTGGGTTCATCCAGCAGTAATACAGACGGGTCGTGGATGAGTGCGCGTGCCAGGGCGAGCTTTTGCTTCATACCTTTCGAATATTCACCACAGCGTCGGCGGGCTGCTTCTGCAATGCCGAAATACTGCAGCAAATAGTCGCTGCGTTTTTTTATGGCACTTGGATCCAATCTATAAACCTTGCCAAAGAATTCCAAATATTCTTCACCCGTCATGCGCATGTAGAGACCGTGCTGCTCGGTGAGCACTCCAACATTTGCGCGAATCTCCTGTGGCTTTTTGATTACGTCAAAGCCTGCTACGCGAGCCCAGCCGCGCGAAGGCTTCAGCAAGCCGGTCAGCATACGAACGGTGGTCGTCTTCCCGGCGCCATTTTGCCCCAGTAAAGCCAAAATCTTTCCAGGCTCGACGCACAATGAGACCCCATCCACTGCCCAGAACTCGTTATTGAATTGTTTACTTAAGTCGTTCGTTTCGATCATGTATCACCTGTCTGCAACGCTGTTTAGCACGCAGAGTAGCATAGCATAGACAGTTCCCTAGTCAATAAGACACTAGTCCCTGCCAGCATTCCTATGCGGGAGCGAGCCGGGTATCCCGACGATGACGCCATAACAGGGTCGCGGCGGCAAGAACAGCCACTACTGCCATAACAGTTTGATTAATATTGATTCCACCCACTAACGAGGCGTCTAGTCGCAAAAAGTCGAGCAGGAAACGCCCAACAGGATATGTGATCAGATAGATCAGGAAGAGATCGCCATTTTTCAGTCGATCGCCAAATTTTCGGGAAATCCACAAAAGCAGGAACATATTTCCCAGATTCCAGAGCGACTCGTAAAGGAATAAAGGATGGTAGTATTCCACACTCTGATAATCCGCCAAACGATGTTCCGGGTCTATATATAGCTTCCACGGCAGATTCGTCGGGGCGCCGTAGAGCTCTTGGTTGAAGAAATTTCCCCAACGCCCAATCGCCTGACCCAGTGCGAGGCTTGGCGCGCAGATATCGGCCCACTGCGCAAAATTGAGTTTGCGCTTGCGTGTATAAAAATACAAAACGACCATCCCGCCGATGACCGCGCCGGGGATTCCCAGTCCGCCCTTCCATACGGCAAGCGCGTCCAGGGGGTGAGTCAGGTACCAGGCTGCTGTGATCCCGGAAGAAGGCGGTGGCGTAAGAATATGCCACAGGCGTGCGCCAATGATTCCGCCGATCAACAAATAGGTGAGAAGATCCCAAACGATTTCCGGTTCATAGCCGCGACGTTTGGCCTCGCGTGTCGCGAGCCAGGCCCCTGCTACCGCGCCGAGCATTAGTATGATGCCGTAAAACCGTACGAAAAGAGGACCGAGAGAAAATCCTTCGGGCATTCTATATCTCCTGACTCTTCATTTTTCGATGTGCCTGCGCGCGAACATGCCAGATTCGCTGCAGGGCAGTAATATTGGCAAAGATCGCAATAATCCCCAAACCAATATATAGTTGATTGAACACAAGTGCCGGGGCGAGGACAATATAACGCTCGACCCGGGTAAGGAGACCAACCTTTGCTTCATACCCCAGTCCTTCTGCTCGCGCCTTGACGTAAGAAACCAACACAGATCCGGCTGCGGCGGCAAAGACAAGCAATCCACCCAACGGTTCGCCAAGGCGGAGGAAATGATAAAGAAGACCACCATAAATGATCAACTCTGAATACCGGTCCGTAACAGAATCAACGAACGCGCCGAAATCACCGGATTCGCCGCGCAGCCGCGCCATCGTTCCATCTAAGGCGTCAATCGGGGTCATCAACAGCACCAGGAGTCCTCCTGTGAGCATCTCTCCACGTGCCAGAAAATACGCGCCGACCGCGTTTCCAAGCAACCCAAGCATTGTCATGGCGTTTGGCGTTAACCCCAAGCGATTAAAAAAAACACCCAGTGGATCCAAAAACCATTTGAACCACAGGCGCAGATAATCAGTAAGTGTTTTTTTGATAGGCATATGATGGACGGTTTGCTCCGTCTGCTCCTCTAAGGAATACATGCTGGTAATGATACCCGCAAAACAAAAAGCGTTCGAGGTCGAAATCTTACGAGTAATAATCTACAACGCGCTTTCTGCTTCGTCTTCATCCAGCGGACCGAGCAAGACGTCCCGCTCCTTGCCGCCACCCTGCGAGGGTCCGACAACCCCCATCTCTTCCAGCTGATCGAGCAGACGAGCTGCGCGCGGATATCCGATGCGTAAACGGCGCTGCAGAAGAGATGCCGAGGCGCGCTGACTCTGACGGACGATCGAGACTGCTTTTTGGATGAGACTTTCATCTTCATTTTCTTCTGGTTCGGAAAGCAGCTTTTCCCAGGGCGGCGCCTCGGTTGAGGTTTCGGCTGTTTTCTGCCAGTGAGAAATCAAGCGCTCGATCTCCATATCTGTGATCATCACGCCCTGCGCACGAGCTGGTGTCCCTACCTCCGGGTTCAGGAACAACATATCGCCTCGTCCAAGCAGACTCTCAGCGCCAGTATAGTCAAGAATAACGCGGCTATCTACACCAGAGGCAACCGCAAACGCTAGACGCGCCGGGAAATTGGCCTTGATTAATCCTGTGACGACATCGGTGGAAGGGCGCTGTGTCGCAACAATCAAATGAATACCTGTGGCGCGCGCCATCTGTGCGAGTCGGACGAGGTTATGCTCCGTCTGATCAGGCGCGGACATCATCAGGTCTGCTAACTCATCAATCAATACAACGATACGCGGAAGCGGAGCACCTTCTTTTTTGCGCGCCATCTTACGATTGTACGTTTCCAGGTCGCGAGAATGCGAGGCTTCGAGCAGACGATAGCGGTGCTCCATCTCCACGACCACCCAGCGTAGCACACCGAGAATACGCTCTACGTTGGTTTCTACTTTTCCGTATAAGTGCGGTAGACCGTTGAAGCGCAACAACTCGACCATCTTTGAATCGATCATCACCATACGCAGGTCTTCCGGCGGATTGTTCATCGCGAGACACGCGGCAATGGACGTGATACAAATCGACTTCCCAGAACCTGTTGCACCCGCGATTAGAAGATGCGGCATGCGCGCCAGATCCGCAACGACGGGCTGCCCGGAGACATCGCGCCCCAACGCCATTGCCAATGGTGTGCCGATCTTGTGGAACGCTTCCGTTTCCAAAATGGAGCGCATTCGTACAACAGAGCTATGCGAGTTCGGCACTTCGATTCCTACGTAAGGTTTGCCGGGCACGGGGGCTTCGATACGCAGTCGCTCAGCGGAGAGTGCCAACGCCAGATCCTTCTGCAAGGAGGCGATCTGAGCCACACGCACCTTGATTTGTTGTGCTTCCTCTTCCGATGTACTATTTCCTCGCTTCATAAAGCCAGGCTGCACAGCAAACTGTGTCACTGTCGGACCTACGCGAAAACCAATGACCGTGGCGACAATCCCGAATTCAGCGAGCGTTTTCTCGATCATGCCTGCCGTCTGATTAATAGTTCGTTCGTCGGGGCGCGTGTTTTGATCTGCTAACAAGATATTAAGGGATGGTAATCGCTCGTCGCGCTCGCGAGGTGCTGCGGGTTTCTTATCCTGGTGCTCTGCGACTCGGAGCGATTTCCGATACTCAGGAGGGAGTTGAAGCGACTTTTTGCGCTGTTCCTTGGGCTTTTTATCTTCAACCAGTGGTTCTTCCTGTTCCATCACTGCTGCTTGTGACACAACGGTTTCGCTCACGGGCGCTGATTCTCCCGCGAGCTTTAGCAAGCCACGCTCGATCCATGCCCATATGTTGAGTCCACTCATCAAAGCGAACGCCCAGGGAATGAGCATGAGAAGAGTACCGGGCACTTTTCCGAATCGCCACAAAAGCGCCACCATACCCCAGCCGATGCGTCCTCCGTTGACCCCAGATTGTGCATTTGGCAGCGTATCCCCATGAATTGCAGCGAGCAGACCCAACGTCAGACAGGCTGCGATCTCCATAGCAAAAATACGTCCCCAGGGTAATGGTGTTGTGCTTCGCCGTAGGAAGACATATCCGCTATAAGCCATAAGAATTACAGCAAGATAAGCGCCCCAACCAAACCACAGTAAAAGCCAGTCTGACCATGGCGTCAGCAGAATACCACGGGTATAGCCGCGCAGTGCGAGCAAGGTCATGAGTGCTGCCGCAATTAATAGCACGCCGACGGTATCGCGCACGAAACGACCAAAGTGCTGATCAAAACCAGCAAGATGGTCAAGCCAATCGTCGCTCACCTCTGATTTGTAGACCCTTTGCGTTTGAGATTCGGGGCGTTTCGTCATTACTGATATTCTAGCATGAGGCTTAAGCCCAGGCGCTGGTGTGCTGCATCGAGATGCAAAATGCGGACTTGAAGTTCCTGGCCCTCAAAGAGGATTTCCCGCGGCGTCTGGTCCGGTGCGAGCGCCATTTCCGAACCGTGGATCAACCCTTCGATACCGGAGCCAATCCGAGCAAATGCTCCATAGGATAAGACGCTTGTAATGATCGCAGGATGGACAGTGCCCACCGCAAAATCGATTGCCGCGCGTTCCCACGGATTGGGGCTCAGACGCTTTAGACTCAGTGCCACACGGCAGCGCTCTGACGCGATCTCCAGCACCCGCACGTGGATTTCCTCCCCAAGCTTGACAATCTGGTCGGGATGCAACACTCGTCCCCACGAAAGCTCCGAAATGTGAATAAGGCCTTCTACCCCACCCAGATCCACGAAAACACCAAAATCTGTAATATTCGTGACCACGCCTTTCACGTTTGAGCCGGTCCGCAGGCTATTAAATAATTCTGCCCGTTTGCCGGGCTCCGCTAAGGCAGCGCGTTCTGAGAAAACGACGCGCTCTTCATCGGGCACATATTCAATCACTTTAACATTGACCATCTTGCCCACGTAAGCTTCCAGACTTACCTCACGATCAGTTTCATGTTCCTTTCCAGGCAGCTCAACAAGGTGTGAAAATGGGATGAACCCGGAAAGTTTGCCGTTCTCTACAAGCAGACCACCTCGGTTACGTCCGGTGACCTTCATGGTCACGATCTGGTCATTTGAAAACAAATCTCGGAGTACATCCCAGTCTGTTTGGGCAGGGACTGCTTTCGCTAGAGCTTCTGTTTGGGAGGGAGGAAGGGCTGTGGGCTTAGCCAATCCTTGAGAGGGACGCGAGTGCCGATACTGGCGTTCCTCTGCCAGCACAGACTCCCACCAGCCTTCGTCGATGATAGGCATTGCACTTTGATATTTGCGTTTGGTGTGACCGCTGTTTGCGTCCATGTAATTCTCCTTACTGTACTACTTCGTTCTGCTCCATATCGAGGATGGCGCGTGCAACAGCCTCTACAGCAACACGCTGCTTACGGTATAAATCGGCTTCTGACATTGCTAACCTTCCCGCGACTTCGCGCACTTTGCGTCCCTCGATAAATTTCATTTCCAGGATATTGTAAAGTATCCACTCACTTGTAAACCTTCGGTCGCCTTCGGGCTTGATCTGGTCCACCGCCTTACGAAGTAGGGCGCGCAAGGCATTAGGGGTATTGCCGTCATGTTCTTCCGCCAACATTTGAACGGTTTTCAACTTCATCAACGGACTATTCGTTAGCTTCGGTCCACCCCAGTAATGGGTAAGTGCATCTTTCACCCAATCTGCGAGATCTGATTCCTGGGGAAGCGGTTCCGTCAAAATGCTGGCGCGGCTATCGTAGCGGCCTGCTGCACGCATTCCTTGCAGCATATCGATTTCCGGTTGCAGATCCTCCAGCGAACGGAATACCCGCTGCTGTAATTGACGATCTTCTAAGGCAAGCGCCGCTCGATCTGCCAGCAGCCAGACGGCTTCGCGCTGATCTTTGTCCATTGGGTCGTCAAATTTGCGCGCCACACCAAGCAAGCCGAGTAATGGGCGGACCTCGTCGCGGTCGCCGTTTCCTCGTCGCTGATGAAGTGGTAGAATCCAAAATCCGCCCCACGTAAATTCATGCCGGTCATTTTCCCCATTATGATGGAGCATCTGGAGGGCTTCATCCAGATTTTCATGATCCAGTAGAGCTCGGTTTCCGGCCACCACACTCAACGTCAACTCATTCCTATCCAGCGCAGCGACAAACGCGCACGGGGACTGTAAATGATCTCGCACAGCGGCAAGCACGGTTTCCAGGAATTGCTGCAAGTCTCCACGGGTGAGCAGACGCTCTTCGATGTTTTGTAACAACTGCAGTTCGGCGCGGTCGCGCCCGAAGAAAAGCAAGCGCTCCCACAATGGCGAGAACAATGTGATGGCATGTTCAAACAGAAGAACAGTTACCACCATAGACAGAGGCACAAAGGCAGAGTAGGGCTCTCCCTGAAGATAAACTCCCGCACGCCGGACTAAGGTAATAACTGTCAGAGCAAGAGAAGCCGTGACCGGTCCACGCAAAAGCCATTTGAACAGGCGGCTCTTGACGATTCGGTCTGGCCATGAAACCCCAAAGAACGCCACAGCATACGCCATCACAATGACCAAAACCGCGACGAGCATATTGATCAGAACTGCTGTGCTCCAGAAGAAGAGTGGATAACGCGCGGCAAGTTCCGAACCAAAGAGCAGATATGGGTACGAGCCGAGCGCCGGCGCCGTGGCACCCGCCATCAGGTATAACATCCGGCGCTGACCAGAACGAGTGAGCATCCGTCCGAAGGCGCGCAAAAAGTTATATCCCGCCCAGATCATGATCCCAATATAGTACACCGTGAAAAGCTCTGTCCAAGGGGTGCGCTGCAGATGCGGAGCAGGCTCTCCATTTGGCTTCAGCGCACCGACGAGTCTTCCTGCGAGCAGCAACAGCAAAAACGCTAACGAAACCACATAGATGAGCCGGACCGCGAGACGGCGGCGTCCACGCGAGGGACGGCCCGCCGTGACAAGAAGGGCATCAGAAAGATGTAAATATGCGGGAGGTAGAAAAATGATCCCAACCCATTGCATGCGCAGAAGCAGCTCAATTCCCCAGCTTGGAATGGATCGGTTCTGTAGCGCTTCCGTCGTGAAAACGATTACGACGCATAAGAGAATAATTGCAAAAGAGCGAGCAACTCGATCACGCAAATTAAATGACAGGGCATACAAAAGCAACGAAAACGCCGTAATGGCGATGCCAGCCGTTAAGATACTATTGATCGTTTTGAGCCCCACGACTAATCCGTCGAGCCAACCGTTAAACATGCAATCCTTCCAACGTTACTTAATTGTCCTGCCAAAAAATAAAGTCACATCTTGAGTCTGGTAATACTGGTCATTATACCCGCAGAATTCATAGCCAAATTTCTGTGCAAGGCGAATGTAAGCTTGGTTCTTGGATTGCATTTCAAGGATGAAGCGGCGGACACTTCGTTCTGCTGCCCAAGATTGGGCAGCAGTGAGCAAAGCAGAGGCAGCACCTTTGCGCCTGTGCAGGGGCGAGACAACAAGGTCCGTGACCCAAGCAACCGCGGAGGTATACTCCGCCGTTACGCAGATATACCCGATAGGACTGCCTTCATCCGCTGCCACCAGTGCCACATCCCGGCGCATCCATTCCTCGGAAAGCGTGGAGGGGTTTCGCGGGTATTTGACTTCGATGGAACGCGGCAGCCGCACCTCACGGAAACCAGCGACCACCTGCCCCGCTTCACGGCGCAACTCAAGCTGCCAGACGTAATCGCTCTGACAGGAGTGATCCAGAACGACAAGGCGGGGAATATCACTTACACTTGCTGGACGAATTTCAAAGGGGGGCACAGTACCTCCAAATTATTGATTTGCTACGCGAACTGCAATCACACAAGGCTCAAGCGATGCGCCGACATTGTCTATAATTACAAGGCGCAGGAAGTAGTCCCCGTTCGTGACGGAAGATGTATCCCAGGTCCCCAGAACTTCATTCCTCTTTGGCTCACGTCCCGCTGAAATGGT
The DNA here is from genome assembly GCA_035699125.1 of Anaerolineales bacterium. Taxonomy (GTDB): domain Bacteria; phylum Chloroflexota; class Anaerolineae; order Anaerolineales; family Villigracilaceae; genus Defluviilinea. The sequence goes on along the minus strand of DASSBC010000002.1, from coordinate 56,665 downwards.
CGCCCAATTTTGGGATCCCATCGGTGCAATTTCATATTTATAGAAGCCAAAATTCGGAACGCTGGCTGTCCCTGTGATTTCCACCAACCCACTGACGGGATCTCCGCCAGCTTCAGGAGCGGTGATCATGATCTCGTCTGGCACGCAGCCGTTCATCCCGCTTGGGACAGGTTCTGTCACAGGGGAAAGTGCAGCCAGGGTAGCTTGCTCGGGAGATAACGTGTTGGCAGGCGTGAGGAGTAAGTCCAGGGTGGGAGTCGCCAGGATATCAGTGACTGGCAAAGACGGCGCAATGAAGGTCGCAATAAAAAATTCCACAAATACGAGAGCCAGAATAAAGAATGCGGCTGCTGTTGCCTGCCCTAATCTTCGCAAAGCAAATTCACGTTCCAACCCATACACAGAGTCACGCCATTCGCGCCAGGAGCGCCACATCCGTCGAAAGGCGAAGAGTCCACCAATCGCCAGCGCGATATAAATTAGCGGCTCATAGCTCGCCAGAGTACGATAGACGGGACCCATACACAGGACCCTTTAAAGGGAACGTAAGACACCACGGATAAGTTTTTCCATTTTTGGCGTAATAACCTTACCCGCTTCGATCACTTCCTCATGCGTAGTAATCGTAGAACCATCCAGGTTGGCTTTGTTGCTAATGCCAGAAAATCCCAGCACACGCATGCCGCCATGCCGGGCAACGATCACTTCCGGCACGGTAGACATCCCTACCGCGTCCGCTCCTACCATGCGGAGAAAACGTAAGTCCGCCGGACTCTCAAAGGAAGGACCACTCAATGCGCAATAAACGCCTTCCCGTAATAGAATATTTTCATTCGATGCAACCTGCCTTGTAATCGTCATAAGTTCGCGATCATAAGCGCGACTCATATCAGGGAATCGTGGGCCCAGCTCATCAATATTAGGTCCCATCAAAGGATTGGCGCCCATCATGCCGATGAGATTGAGGTTATCGGTGATCAACATTACATCGCCCGGAACAAACGCAGGGTTCACCCCTCCCGCGGCGTTCGTTACAATCATCACCTCCAGCCCAAGGCGCAGCATCACGCGCACCGGCAGCGTAATCTGAGACATGCTATACCCCTCATAGAAATGAATCCGTCCCTGCATGACAAAGACGGATTGACCTTCCAACTCACCAATGACGAGTTGCCCCGCATGGCCGTGAACGGTGGAAAGTGGCCAATTCGGTAAATCTTTATACGGGATGATCTCCGCTTGTTGAACAGCATCCGCCAGGCTGTTTAAGCCTGAGCCAAGAATCATCCCTACGCGCGGTTGAGTCGAGACTCGCTTCCGAATGGCATCAGCTGCCTGGTCAATTTGTTCAAGGGTTACGAATGTGGTCATGATCGCTTCTTCTCTTCATTAAGATAAGTGGTAAATTCCCTCGGCCGCCCTTTTGACGAAAAAAATTATATCAGAGATTTACCTTATTACTTTCAAAGATGACAGTAACTTAACGAATACAGATCTGTCATGGAGATATCAGTGGTAGAAAAAAAGCATTTTTTGTGCTATCCTTTTACATAACATGTCGCGGTTTTCATATACGAAACTCATCATAATTGCAACAGGGGGATTGTCGCTCATAGCCCAAAGTCTTCTCCTTACCCCAACAAGCTGGGGCTTCTTTTTACCTTTTCTTAATCATACGTCGGTAAGCTTCGCAGCCGGGGCAATACTTTTGCTCTTTTCTTTGGCTGTCTTGGCTGGGGTCACGAACACAGAATTTAGTTATAAGCATCTGGAATGGCGGAGGAGGCTGTTGCTGCTGGTGACGCAGGCATTAACGGTCATCGGAATTTACCTCCTAGTAGATAACCTTGCGCTGCGCGAGCAACAGACTGGGTTTCTGCTCAGTAGCCTAGTGACAATTTTGACAACGTATGGGATGTTGTTCCCAGTGATGTTGATGGAAGGAACCTCCGTTTTATCTTCTGAAACCGAGGGTAACTTTTCTGCCAAGTTCAGGTTGGATCCAGACACGAATATCAATGCTATGCGGGAACAAATCGATTCGCTCACCCGCCAGCTAACCGCCGAGAAACATCGCTCGACACAATTGACTCTTCTCAATGAGTTAAGCCAGCAATTGGAGGCTGAGCTGGATCCACCAGTTGCAGCCCAACTGGCTGTGAACACGCTGGAACGCGCTATGGACTGTTCCTTTGTGGCCCTGATGACTCCTGAAAGCGCCGGTCAGGAATATGTGGTTCTTGCATCAGCCGGGAGAATGACAAGCGTTCTCCCGCCCGGCTATCGGCAAAATGCAATGAGTGGCGTCATCGGCAGAACACACCGACTCAAAAAGACACAAACGATCCATGATACGGAACTGGATACAGACTTCATCCAACTGACGGGTGAGACAACACTTTCCATGATCAATGTCCCGCTTCTCCAGCATGGACACATCAAGGGAATCCTTTGTATTTGCTCAGAAAGAAAATACGCCTTTAGCAGCCTGGATATAGCCATTGTAGAAGGTGTGGCGTCGGAATTAATGCGTGCCTGGGAACGCTCGAGCTACCGCCAGCGACTGACAGAGTTGATTCAGGCGGGTATTTCGCTGACAACATTACTGGATCCACAAGCTGCTGTGCAGGAGGTCGCTGTGATTGCACGCCAGACCCTTGAGGCGCGCTTTGTCTTCGTGACATTACTCGACCAGCAGGGAAACTTTTCACGCAACGCGTTTGCCGGGCAAGCGCCAAAACTGGCTGCCACACTGAGCATGGACACTCTGGATGAAGCAATCATGCATGCAGCACTAAATGCAACAAAACCGTTCCGAGTGCGGGATTTGCGAAAATACTCCAGTGTGAAGAAAATTGAAATTGATCATCCTAACCTGCGCAGTGTATTAGCTATTCCCATCCGTTTGCACCGCTTGAGTATTGGCGCCATCCTTGCATTTGGGAAACAGGAAGGGGTGTTTTTCTCAGAAAATGATGAATCGCTGGCAGATTTAATGTCCTCCCAGGCTGCTGCATCGATCGAAAGCTCGTGGTTGTATCAAGAGCTGCGTAATACTCTGAACATCACATCCATGTTGTATCAGTTGAGTGTGGACGTCATCCAGACGGAAGAACTGAGCCTGGCAGCAGAGCTGATCGCTCAAGTGGCACACAGGGTCACCAACTCCACGCGAACGGGCATCGTCCTGATGACCCGCGACGGACAGATCGAAGCGGAAGTGCAGATCGATGTAAAAGGCTTGCATACACAGCCTGAACATCCCATGCAAACTATCGATCAAGCGGTCCAGACAGGACAAAGTATTATCGTTTCCATGGAAAATGGATCGCTGGTGTGTTATCCACTACTAACACGCGGGCGCACCTACGGCGCGCTGTGGATGAATATCTCCGAAAGTCGCGGTCAAAATTTTGCTAACCTGCAAACGCTGGCAAACCAGGCGGCGATCGCGCTGGAACGCTCGATCCTTTTATCCGAGTCCCGTCAGCAGGCAAAGCAGTTGGAGGCAGCCTACGAAGAGTTGGAAATTACGTACGACCAGACATTAACCTCGCTGATGTCTGCACTGGATGCGCGCGACCGTGAGACGGAAGGTCACAGCATGAGAGTAAGTCGATTGACATGCCTTCTGGCAGAGGAAATAGGCTTAAGCGGTCCTCAACTCAAGGCGATCGAGCGTGGCGCTCTTTTGCATGATATTGGCAAAATCGGTATCAGCGACAGGATATTGCATAAACCCGGCAAGCTAACAGATGAGGAATGGAAGATGATGAGGATTCATCCCGATATCGGCGCGCGTATTGTGGAGGGCATTCCGTTTCTGCAAGATTCATTATCCGTGATTCGTTACCATCATGAGCGCTGGGATGGGAGCGGCTATCCAATCGGGCTGAAGGGGGACGAGATTCCGATTCAGGCACGTATCTTTACAGTAGCAGATGTGTTCGATGCTCTCACCAGCAAACGGAGTTATCGAAGCAAGTCCAGCCCAGAGGAAGCCATTGACTATATAAAAGAACAATCCGGAATTTTGTTCGACCCATTAATTGTTGAAGCACTGACAAGGCTGCCTTATAAGGAATTCACTGAAGGGGAAAAGATCGTCGCATGAAAGCAAGGAAGCCAGTGGGATCGTTTGCCCCGCACGAAGTTCAACAATTTATTCTGCCGATCAGCCTGTGTACCCTTGTCTTGCTGGCTATCATCGTGCTGGAAAATCTGTTTTATGAATCTTCGTTCAACTCGGGGCTATTTCTCTATAGTTTGACGGTGATCACCGGAACGATCATCAATCATTTCGTAATTGTTCGGACGGCTGATTTTCGAGAGACCTACGGCTGGCTGAACGCTTTCCTGAGTGGGATCGGACTGGGCTTGTTACCGTTCTTTCTGCCCCCACAACTGCACGAAGTGGCCCATATTCTGATTCCCTTTGGCGTAATTGCCGCTGCGATTGTTTCGGGGCGACCCTATGCCTATACGGCGCTTCTAATTGCTTTTGTTCTGAGTCTCCTGTATACCTTGCGAATAGCAGATGAGCCAAGCCCCCTCCTTGAATTTGGAATGCCTTTTGTTATTTCAACCGTCATGGTGGAAGTGGTGTTGTATATCAAGAACACAACGCAGCAACATATTCACCGTCTTGAGACGATTAACAAGGTAAGTCGTCAGATCATGCTTTCCCTGGATAGGGAGCAGACCATTTCCCTTTTAGATACCACCATACAGGAGGCATTGGAGGCAGATACATATTTCATCGGGCTGCTTCGAGGGAATGAAATCCATTTGGATTTATTTTATGACGATGGGGAATATTTCAATGGTACCAAGGCTTCACTGGAAGGTACATTATCAGGATGGGTGATTCGGAATCAAAAGGAGTTGTTTTTACCGGACTTGCGCAAGGAAGTGGACTTAGAAGGTGTGGAACTTCGGATCGTCGGCAAGGAAAAAACAAATCTCTCGTGGATGGGTGTTCCACTCACTGCACCACATGTTCGCGGGGTCATCTCCCTTGGATCCTACCAACCCAATGCATTCGACGGTGCCGATATGGAATTACTAGCGAGTCTGGCGCAGCATATCACCATTGCCCTCGACAACACCATCCGTCACGCGCAGGTAGAGGAACAAACACGGTTGGATAGCTTGACCGGTGTGTATAACCATGGCTATTTCCTGAAGAAGTTAGCAGAACAGGCAATGGAGGCATCTTCCGGCAACATGCCTCTCAGCCTGATTATGCTAGACATCGATTTTTTCAAACAATATAACGATACGTACGGACATCTTGTGGGAGATCGCATCCTGAAAACGCTGTGCACGGCCATCAAGCATCATATCAAACACTCTGACGCCGTTGGACGCTGGGGCGGCGAGGAATTTATTATCTCACTTCCGGGTGCAAGCGGATTACAGGCTCTACAAGTTGCAGAACGGATCGGTGAGACGATGGCAGCACTACGTGTCGAAGACCGCGAGCAACGGACAATCCCTGTGCCCACTGTGAGCCAGGGAATCGCGGTATATCCTACAGAAGCAGATGAGATTTACCGGCTCATTGACCTTGCAGATCGACGCCTGTATGTGGCAAAGGTACGAGGTCGAAACCAGGTCGAACCGGATCTAGAGCACTGGGAAGCGTTACAGGTATAACAAAAGAGCAGGCATCCCGCCTGCTCTTTCTTTAATGAAGTACTTTTTGGAAAGCAGATAGTGTCTTTTCTACAGCCGTATCATCGATCCAATAATGAGTGACCAGACGAAACCGCCTAGGGCTCTCCGGATCGACTAGCACACCGTACTCTTTCATCGTTTGCGTTATCTGCTGAGCGTTAATCGCAACCTCTTCAGACAAATTTAGATACACCATATTGGTGTGAGGAGAATGGGCATCAACAACCAAACCCCTGACCTGACGTAAACCGGCCGCAAGTTTCTTTGCCCGAGCATGATCCTCGCTCAATCGTTTTGTCATTCTTTCCAGAGAGATGATCCCCGCTGCTGCCACAACGCCCACCTGACGCATCCCGCCGCCGAGCATTTTACGGATGTGGCGGGCGCGCTCAATAAATTTGCTCGTCCCCACCAGCATGGAACCAATCGGCGCTGCCAGGCCCTTACTCAAACAAAACATAACGGAATCCGCGGGCGCTACCAATTCCTTCACCGACACATTTTGGGCTGTTGCTGCATTGAAGATGCGCGCGCCATCAACATGCAGGGAAAGCCCGTTTTGACGCGCGAGCTCACCAACCTGGTGGGTGTACTCAACCGTTAAGGGTATCCCTCCACAAATATTCTGTGTGTTTTCCAGACAGACCAACCGTGTGATCGGATGATGCATATCTTCCGTGCGAATCGAAGCCAGGATATCGTCGATGGCAAGCGTTCCATCTGGTTGGTTCTCGATTGGGCAAGGCTGTACCCCTCCCAATGCAGACATCCCGCCTGCCTCATTCAAATAGATATGGGACTGCTTCCCGAGAATAACTTCGTGTCCTCTCTGGCAATGAACCAAAAGAGCAATTAAGTTCCCCATGGTGCCGGAAGGCACGAATAGAGCAGCCTGCTTCCCCAGCATTTCGGCGGCTAACTCTTCCAGCCTATTGACTGTGGGATCGTCTCGATAAACATCATCCCCTACATCCGCCTCTGCCATGGCTTCACGCATTTCCGGTGTGGGTTTTGTGACCGTATCAGAACGAAGATCGATGTAATCCATACTTTCCTCTTCAGATCATAGTATTTCTTACGATCAGGGTACTCGAATGTAAATCCAGCGCGATAAAAGATGGCATCCCCAGTTGACCCCAAAGCTCTAGATCTGAGCTTCCCGTAAGCCGAGCCACGAACAAGGCAATAACGGTTCCGTGCGTCACAATAACCACTGTTTTGTTTTGATGCTCGTTCAGAATTGAATGGACGGCTCGATAGAAACGTGCATGGGCCTGGTTCGCTGTTTCGCTTCCAAAAACAGGCTCATCCGGTTTTTGGAAAAACTCGCGGATCGAATCCTGAAATACGTTTTCAGAAAGATATGGCACATTGCTTCGATCATGCTCACGCAATTCGTTGATCGTCTGCATATTTAGTTGAAAATGATGAGCAAGAATGTCGGCAGTCTCCTTTGCCTTCGGTTCATTGCTAGAAACAATGGCTTCCGGTTCAAAGCGTGCCAGATATTCAGCTAACCGACGCGCGCGTCCTTGACCTTCAGCCGATAACTCCCAGGTATGCGCCGGACGATCCTTATCTATACGTGGCAGCGAGTGTTTGACCAGAATAAGATACTTCGTCATTCTTCCTTACGCAATGAAATTAATATCCGTTCGAGCTCCTCTGGCAGCGGTGCCTCAAATAATCTTGCTTCCTGTTCGTCTGGCAAAGCGATCTTCAAACGATAGGCATGTAAAAAATGTCGACGGATGTCAACAGAGAATTTCTTCCTTCCATACACTTCATCCCCTACAATCGGGCAACCTAAGAACGCACAGTGCAATCGAATTTGATGGGTGCGACCGGTCAGGGGATGAAACTCTAGAAGCGTGTGCGCGCGAAAGCTGTCAACCGTCTTGTATTCGGAGATAGCTTCCCGCCCCCGGCTTTCGGGGACGATTGCCATCCGCTTGCGATGACTGGGGTCACGCCCAATGTGTGATTCGACGCGACCGGAAGGCGTGGGTGGTTTTCCATCGACGAGCGCCAAGTAGGTTTTCTCGACTTTCCTCAGGCGGAACTGATCCTGCAGCCAACGGTGGGCGCGCTCATTCTTAGCCAGTAGGATTAGACCTGAGGTCTCCTTGTCTAGACGATGAACGACGCCGGGCCGTTCCTCTCCACCGATTCCCTCAATGTCCGGTTCATAACCCAGCACTGCGTTGACTAATGTCCCAGAAGCATGGCCGGCAGCCGGATGTACGACCATCCCGGCCGGCTTATTGACGACAATCAGGTCTTCGTTCTCGAAAACAATATCAAGCGGAATGTCCTCCGCAATTAAGCCAGTCGGTGCGACGGGCGGAATTCGAACGGTCACGCTGAATCCATCCTCCAAAATCTGTCCCGTTTTTTTCGCGAGACGACCGTTTACTTCCACCAGCCCGTTTGTGATCAACCCCTGAATGCGCGAACGCGAAAACTCCCGTAACTGCCCGACAAGAAATTTATCGAGCCGCTCAGGAGTCTCATTCTGAAAGCGGAAATTAAGAACGCGATCACTCACTCGTTGCTTCGCTTCGTTGATCGGAGGAGGCGGACTGTATTTTCTCTTTTTTACTGTTGCGTTCTTGCCACCACACTCCCAGCAATAGAACCACACAGCCAACACTAATACTTGAGTCAGCGACATTAAAGACAGGAAAAGTGCCTACCGAAATAAAATCCGTGACGTGGCCAATGGTAAGACGATCGATCAGGTTGCCAAGCGCGCCACCCAGTTGCATGCTCATCGCCAGCCGCAACGGCCAATCTTGACGGGAGACCTGGGGATAATAGTAAAGGATCGCGGCACTCACGATGAACGCCAGTACGGTGAACACCATACTGCCTTCCTGAAAGATTCCAAACGCGGCCCCCCGGTTATACCAATGCACAATACGAGCAAAGGGACTGAGCCAAAGCAGAGAGTCTGGCAGCCAGCTTTGTCCGGCTGGGATATTTGTCCGTACCAGCCACTTTGTCCACTGATCCAGCGCGATGATCCCCCCCGCGATGGTAAAGATTCCCCAGTACTTTTGAAATACTTTCTTCACAATTCACCTCAAGAGAAATCGCACCATTCTACCATCACTCCCGGATATACACGCGCGGGATACGTGCACTGATGCTCGTCATCACTTCGTACTCGTTCGTCCCTGTCCATTGCGCGAGATCTGCCGCTGCAATCCCTTCTCCCAGAAGAATCACCTCGTCACCTACCTGAATCTCATCGTCACCGACGTTGACCATAAACTGATCCATGCAAATCCTGCCAACCTGTGGATATTTTTTTTGATGGATCAGAACCTGCGCCTGGTTGGTCATACGTCGGAAATAGCCATCCCCGTAGCCGCAGGGAACGGTGATGATTCCTGTCTCCGCTTCAGACTGCCACAACGACCCATAGCCAATCGGCCGACCCGGCCGGGTACGCTTCGCGTATGCCACGCGTGATCGCCACGTTAGCGCGGGATTGACCTCGATGATTCGATCCACTTCTTCACCAGGATATACTCCATAGAACAACACGCCGGGACGAACCAAGTCAAAATAAGCGTCGGCTAGATTCAAAATGCCTCCAGAGTTACAGGCATGTCGGAGAGGCGGAATGGGCAGACTGTGTTTCTCATAGAGACCGAGTACTTCTTGGAACCGTTCTATCTGCATGTTGGAATAGGAGCGGTCTGCCCCTTCTGAATTTGCAAGGTGTGTATAAATTCCTTCAACCAATAGATGTTTGTATGCCGAAGCCTTGAGGATAAGAGACTCAGCTTCATATTCACGAACACCCACTCTTTCCATGCCGGTATCAATCTTGAGATGGGTTTTGATGGGGCTGCCTGTTGAGCGGGAAACTTCTTCAGCAACATTGAGTAACTCGATGGATGAACCGGTGAGAGTCAGATCATACTCTGCAAACAAAGTGACCTGTTCTGCGAGGGTCGCACCAGCTACAAGGATGGGTTTCCGTAACCCCAGCTGTCGCAGGTGGATGCCCTCTTCTACCAGAGCAACGCCCATATAATCTACATAAGGCTCAATGAACGGCGCAACGCCATCCACGCCGTGCCCGTACGCATTGGCTTTGACCATCGGCATGACCTTCGCCGGAGCGACCTGTGCGCGAATGGCTTCCAGGTTTTTTTGCAATTGGGTTAAATTGACTTCGAGATAAGTGGGTCTCATAGTACTTCGACAGCGCCCTACGTATTTCTCCAGTGATATTCCACGTCCGGTTCGTTTTCGGGCGGCGGACTCATCCCAAACGTCTCTGCGGTAAATCCGTTTCTCTCATAGAACTCACGCGCGCTTCTATTGATCTGCAGAGTAAAGAGCCAGAGATGGTCCGGCGAAAGCTGGCGAGCATACCTTAAGAGCAGCTTCCCCAAGCCTTGCCTTTGATAGTCGGGATGAACATACAAATGATCGATGAAATCAACTCGCATGGCCATGAATGCAACCGGGCACTCGCCGCTTTCGACCACAAAGACCCTATCCTCCTTCAATATATGATGGCGGAAGTAATCCTGATCTTCGTAGAAGAAATGACCCTTGGCGCGCTGAAACTCAGGAAGCGATTTCTCGCGCGCAACTCTCCAAAGTATGGTTACGGCATCAAAATCTTCTGCGCGGTAATCACGAATGATAAAGTTTTTTGAAGGAGTGGGCATCATCAGAAATAAATTGAGCCAAATGGTTGGCACCGCCCATTTGGCTCAAAACGATACATGACTGATAGCGATCTAGTAGTCGCGTCTCCGATCTCGGTCGCCGTTTCCGCCGGGCCGGCGGACACCACCGCTATTGCGAAAACCACCGCCTCCACCACCGCCGGGACGGTCCTCACGCGGACGAGCGAGGTTCACCGTCAAGGGACGTCCGCTATAATCCTTGCCGTGGAACATGGTGATGGCGCTTTGGGCTTCTTCCGAGGAGGACATCTCGACAAAGCCAAAGCCTTTCGAGCGCCCGCTGGCGCGATCTCGGATCACCTGAGCGGATTTCACCGTGCCCGCCTGCGAAAACAGGGTTTGCAGGTCGGCATCCACAGTGTTGTACGGCAGATTGCCTACATAAAGTTTCGCTTCCATAGCAATACTCTTCTCCTGAGTGTGGGCTGTGAAAGTGAAGCCTCTTTCACAGCGATGAGGATTTAATGTGCATGACTTCCAGCGATCACGGACACCCAGGTGCCAAGAAGCGTCCCGTTATGCCTGCCCTGGCAAAAGTGCCAGGGACTACCCACGGGGCGGAAGAAAATTCCCTCTGATTGTCGGACCACCATTCATCCATGCAACAAACCCCGCCACAAGCACTTCGACTACGCTCAGTACAGGCACGCGGGATCTTCGACAATTCGATTGTAGCACAAGAGGCATGGAGATGCTAGCAACTCGGCAGCCAGAAGCGCAACCAATTCTCTTTCTCGCGCAGGGAAAACTGGATACGCGGCTCAAGTTGCGCCAACACGGAAGCATTCTGACCACTGAGGGCTTCCGCCACCCGGGCATTTGCCACGCGCCCAAAGACTCGCGTGCGGAAGTTCTGTAACCAGGAAATCACCTGTCCATAACGCGGTGCGTTCAACGTGACGATCGGCCACACTCGTCTTGCCGGACCGCGTAAGAGCAACCAGCGAAAATCCTTCACGGTCTCAAGCTCCAGGCTCGCTACAGACTCCAGGTCATCTACGAGCAGCAACATGCATTGTTTCGTGTTCTTGTTGGCATGAGCCCAGGCAGAGAGCGAGCTTATGAACTCCTGCGTGCCTGGATGACCGACCGCAAAAATACCGGCGCGGTGAGGCGTAGCTTCGATGTGTTCCCATTCTTCCGGATAATTGGTGATCACCCCAAACTGGACATTCTCCGGACGATGCGTTTGGATGATGGACTGCGCGATGGTTTGCAGAAAGGCTGTCTTACCCGAGCCTGTATCACCAGCCAACAACATCGGCCCCGGGTGCGGATCGTAGAGATTAAGCAATACCGGCAAATGATCTGGCGCAACACCAAGAAAGAGAGCTTCCAACGGAAGGGGACCAATCTCCGCCAGGACCTCCCGAAGAGCAGGCGGCGCACTCAGGGACGGCTTAGCAGCCGTCTCAGCCTTGACTTCTGTCAGCGCTTGCAGAGCGATCGAAAATTGACGATGGGTGGGCATACGTCCTCCTTAAATAATCACCACTTATCTTATGAAGAAGTAAACTTTTGTTTCGATGGGAAAGCTAAAACTCCAACACAAAGCTAAGCAAATGACGCGGCGGTTTATAGAACGTATGTTCTATTTTACTCCCACCTTCTCGTCTTCCGTCAAGGTTATTTATCTTAAAGTTTCATGGCAATCTGTTTTTTTCCACCATCCAGGAGTGGGGTTCAAAAACCATGCATCCCACCTTGACCATGGCATCCGTGCTAATTAACTCTTGCGCGTCTGCCAACGAGCTTGTTTTTAGAACACCGATCCCGCGGATTTCGCCACTGGTCGCAAATGAATCGAGCAAAGGACCATTGAGGACTAGCTTACCTTACAGTGGGAAAGTGCTCGCTAACGTCTTTCCAGGCTTGGAAATCATCGTAGACCATACACTCTCCTTTGCCATAGACTTGACGAAAACAATTCGGAACAATATTTGGGAATGTTATTCATCACAGACATACGTTCACACGCCGGGCGCTGGTAAAATCCATGCGTGGCAAATATATTTTTGATTCAGATGATCGGCGTTGTCCTGGCTGTGGCAGGTGTCATCGCGATGACAGCTTCTGCTCACCTGTTTGGGACGCCGATGTCCCCCGCGGAAAGGCGAAGAGCCAGCGATGAGTGGAATCGCCGCAGGAACGCCTATCGTATGCCGTTTAATATCGAAACAATTGTTTCCACAATCTTTTTCCTGGGAGGAATTGGCATCCTCATCTGGTCTGACTTCGAGCTTTGTGCGTTCCTGGGGTATTGGCTGCCATCTCTGCCAGATTCAGCACGCTTGATATTATCATGCAGGTGAAGATGTCAGCATCTTCAATCAGGCATCATGAAAATTCAGGATCTCCAGAAAGACTCTCAATACACGGTGCAGCAGGATTTCACCGATTTTTATCACAATCAGGTTGCACGGGGTGAGCGATTGACGTTTGTGGAATCCCACTTCCTTCCATACCACGGAGGACAGACGATAGTTTTTCGAGAGCGAACTCTCTACTTGCAGGAAGAGCAGAATTCAAACATCCTAAGCTCGCTGGGAAATTACCTGCAGCACGCAACAGAGGCTGAAAATTAACACCTCTGTCCAAATAACAAGGTAACTTTGATCTGAACATTATAGAATTAAGACAACGACACTACGGAGATAAGTAAGTATGAATCGTTCATTCGTTATGGTTTTACTTTATTTGAGCCTGCTCCTCGGCGCCTGCTCACCGGGGAGCAGCGCAGCTACCCCAACAGCAGGAGCGACTCCGCCCACGATTTCAGACGACACGATTATCGCGGAGGGACGCCTCGAACCGATCCGCTACGCGGAGATCGCGTTTACAGCCAGTGGACGTATTAGCGATGTGCTGGTCGAAGAAGGCCAAGAGGTCAAGAAGGGGGAGGAGCTCATCTGGCTAGGCGATGCCTCTGATATGCAATACGCAGCTGCCCAGCTTGAGCTGGTCAGCGCCCAGAAGGCGCTCAATGACCTGATCAATGTCTCCGGTGCGGATCTGGCGCAAGCCGTCATCGATCTCAAGGAAGCCAGGGAGGAGTTCGACAGGGCAGAGAATTACCTGACCTATCTGCAAAATGAGGACAAAGTCCCTCAGATTGAAACCCGCTCCTTTCTGGTCCAAACCCGGCGTGGATACGAATACCGCACCCGCACCAAACACTTCAAGGGTCCCGCGCCTGAGGATTGGATCATCGAAGCCGAGAACGATCTGGCTCTCAAGAAGGCAGAACTGGATACCGCGCAACGCACCTACGACCGATTAAAGGATGGTGCTGACTCGGAGCAATTGGCGGTTCTGGAAGCGAGACTACAGGCAGCCGAAGCAGGTGTGGCAGCCTTCTCCGTCATCGCGCCCTTCGATGGTGTGGTGGCAGATTTGAATGCGAAGCTCGGGGGATCGATCAGCGCTGGGGAACCTGCAGTCACCGTCGCGGATTTCTCCCAGTGGCTGGTGAAAACCACTGACCTGACCGAGATCGATGTGGTTGCTCTATCTGAAGGACAACCTGTGACCGTTACCCTGGATGCCATTCCGGACGCTGCGCTGACCGGCGAGGTCCTTTCGATCGGGCAGACCTTCGCTGAGAACCAGGGTGATATCATCTACGATGTCACCATACTCCTGACCGAGACGCATCCATCCATGCGCTGGGGCATGACGGCGGCAGTTACTTTCGAAGATTAATCTGACTCTTTCAGATTTTGAAGATCGCTTCCTTCGACTCGATCACCTCTGCTTTGAGTTTCCCGGCAGACATTTCGCGCAGCTCGCTCTGAAATCCTTCAAATGAATTGACCGGGAACTGCATGGTCATCGTGATATCCTCAGCGAATTCTTCGTCGAGGATTTTTCCTTGTTGCTGCCTCACCAGCAATCGAATGCGCTCTAACAAGTTATAGGGGAGGGCCACCATCGTCACATGGACAGGGACTCGCCGTCCGCGTTCCACCGCATTGACGACGACCTGTGTGGATTCGGTATACGCCTTGACTAAACCACCCGTTCCCAGCAGTGTTCCACCAAAATAACGCGTAACCACAACTGCCGCATCGCCAAGCCCGCTGCCCCGCAAGACCGCCAGCGCGGGCTTTCCTGCCGTCCCAGACGGCTCGCCATCGTCGGAGAAATACTCAGTAACAGTGTTTCCTCCGCCAATGATGTATACCGGAATGTTGTGACTCGCATCTGCAAATTCCTTTTTGATGCGGGCGACAAACTCCCGCGCTTCTTCCACGCTAAAGACAGGTGCCAGTGTAGCGATAAATCGCGAGTTGACGACGGTGTGCTCACGCCGTATTTCCGTGAGAGGAATCAAATAGGTCTTCGCCATACATGGAATTCTACTGTATCAGACTTCCATAGCTGTATGCCTTCCTGTAAAATCATATCCACCATGTCATTCCTGACCGAATTTCAGTCCCGCCTTCCGGCAGACCTGCGCAAGAAATTCCTCACCCTGAAATCACCGTTTGCTATTCAAGAGTATCTGGATAGCCTGACTTACATTGGCGAGGAGCGCGACCGCTCCCCTCTGAATGTGATGTTGGATGAACAGGCTCATTGCCTCGATGGCGGGTTTCTCGCGGCGCTGGCATTGTGGCGGATCGGATTCAAACCTCTTGTCATCGACATCGTACCCGATCCCGGCGTGGACGACGATCATGTGTTGGCGCTCTACCGGATCGAGGGACGCTGGGGCGCGCTGGCAAAAACGAATTACATTAACCTGGGGTTCCGCGAACCTGTTTATAAAAACCTGCGCGAATTGGTGATGACATACTTCGAGCATTATGTCAGTATTCGCCAGCAAAAGGTACTGACAGGCTATACTCGACCCATCGACGCCTCGCGCTACACTTACCTCTCTTGGGCGTGGGATGAAGCTGGAGCCAACACCTTGTATCACAAACATTTCTACGGCCGCAAAGCGATCCCGCTGATTACCCGGAGCATGGCAAAACGTCTGAGCCCGGTTACAGGCAAAGCATACCAGGCGGAGACCTTGCACACCAACTTGAAAGAATCGTTTGGCAACCGAGACTCATCCGCTTCCAGTCACGGAACGCAATAAACGCATGGACATCTACGAACGGCTTTCCCAGATTATCTCTCCCGAACGCGTTCTGACATCGTACCTGCATCGCACGGCGTATGCGAACGACGCCTCTTATTTCCATCTAGTCCCGCAAGCGGTCGTCCAACCCAACTCCATCAGTGAGATCCAGGCGCTCTTCCAATTCACACAGCGATATCAAATTCCGATGACCTTCCGCGCGGCTGGGACGAGCCTCTCCGGGCAGGCTGTTACGGATGGGATTCTGGTGGATCTTTCCCGACACTGGGGAAACTATCGAGTCGAGGACGAGGCGCGCCTGATCCGAGCACAGCCCGGAATCGTCGGTGGGTTCCTCAACAATGTGCTCAAACCGTTCGGGCGCCGTATCGGACCGGACCCCGCCTCCATCGACGCCTGCATGATAGGCGGCATCCTCGCCAACAACTCCAGCGGGATGTGCTGCGGCGTGACCGAGAATGCCTACCGCACAATCCACTCGATGACATTCGTCCTGCCCAACGGCTTGACGCTTAACACAGCAAACTCGAATGCCCCTCACATCTTCGAAAATGAACAACCTCATATCGCCAACGGCTTGCTTGAGCTCAGGCAGCGGATTCTCAATTCCACGACAGAATATAAAGGGGAAACGCTCGCAGCAAAAATTCGACGCCGTTACAAGATGAAAAACAACAACGGTTATCTGCTCAACGCCTTCCTGGATTTCGAGACCCCGCTGGATATCCTTACCCACCTCTTGATCGGCTCGGAAGGGACTCTTGGATTCATCGCTGAAGCCGTGCTGCACACTTTGCCAGACTATCCACGCCGTTACACTGGTCAGCTTTATTTCAGAAACCTTCAGGACGCGGCGTCCGCGATCCTGCCTATCAAGGAGTCAGGTGCCAGAGCAGCAGAGATCATGGACCGCGCCGCACTGCGATCGGTACAGGGCTATCCCGACGTTCCTCCTATCCTGCGCGAACTCCCCGACGGGGCAACGGCGATCCTCGTGGAGTATCAAGCGGGGGATGCCGAAACCATCCTCGGCTTCAAAAAAGCGGCGGAACGAGTCATCAAGCAGATTCGACTCCTGCACGACCCGGAATTCACGGATGACCCGATTGCGCAAGCTGCGCTATGGAAAACCCGAAAAGGAATCATCGCCTCTATCGGAGGGACGCGCGCACCCGGAAGTACCTGCATCAACGAAGATGTGGTCTTCCCGGTTCATCATCTCGCCGAGGCTGTGACGGACTTACAGCATCTCTTCATCGAGTTTGGCTACCCGGATGGCGCGGTGTTCGGTCATGCCAAGGATGGCAACCTGCACTTTCTCGTCAACCAGGCGTTCAAAACTGACACCGACATTGCTCACTATGATCGATTCCTGCGCGCAATGGTAAAGCTTGTCAGCGGCAAGTACGATGGGGCGCTCAAAGCCGAGCATGGCACGGGACGCAACATGGCGCCGTTCGTCGGCACGGAATGGGGCGACGATGCTTACGCGATTATGCGCGATTTGAAATCGCTGCTCGACCCCGATAACATGCTCAACCCCGGCGTGGTCATCAACCCTGATCCGAATGCACACATGATGAATGTCAAGAGCATGGCGCCTGTCGCGCCTGAAGTAGATAAATGTATCGAATGTGGATTTTGCGAATCGAAATGCCCCTCAAGACGCCTGACCCTGACTCCGCGTCAGAGGATCGTCGTGCAAAGAGAGATTTCACGGTTGAAGACACTCGGTTCAGCTTCACCCGAGCTTGCTTCCGTTGTGGAAGATTTTAACTACGCCGGCATCGACACCTGCGCCGCGGATGGACTCTGTGCTACAGCCTGCCCCGTCGGGATAAACACCGGCGATTTCATCAAGTATTTGCGTGCAAAGTCGATCAAGAATGAAAAGACCGCCCTTTGGATCGCGGAACATTTCGCGCTGACTGAAAAAGTGATCGGCTGGAGCGTCCGACTAGGACACGTCGCGGAAAAAGCAATTGGCGCCGATGGGGTTAAGTCCATCTCCCTGGCGGCCGAAAAACTGATCGGCAGAACACTTCCCCAGTGGAATGAATATATTCCACTCGCCCCTAAAAATCTCAATGTCCCCCATGTACTCCGTGGTGAAAAGAATTTCGTCTTTTTTCCCTCCTGTATCTCGCGCCAATTAGGAGTGCCAGGTGTCAGGTCTCAGTCCCGTGCTGAGCCTACTCGAAGCACTTCAGATTCTCTTAGTGAAACGTTTCAAACTCTCGCGGAACGCGCTGGCACTGCGCTTTGGATTCCACCCGATCTTAGCGGAACCTGCTGTGGTATGCCATTTGAGTCCAAGGGTTACTTAGCCGCTTATAAATCCACGTTGCACAAAACCCTGCTTAAGCTCTGGGAGTGGTCCGAAGAGGGCAAATATCCCATCGTTATGGATACGACCTCCTGCACCCATACATTACGGACGTGCTCTGAGGATCTCAGCGATGAAGATAAAGAACTCTGGAAGCGACTCACGATTTTGGACAGCATCGATTTTTTGCACGATTATGTTTTACCAAGACTCAATATTTACCCGCTGGATGAAGAAGTTATCCTCCACCCGAATTGTTCTGCTCGCAAGCTGGGAGTAGACTCTAAGATGCTTGCGATCGCAAACCGTTGTGCCAGGTCTGCAAGCGTTCCACTTAACTTAGGCTGCTGCGCCTTCGCTGGGGATCGCGGGCTACTCTTCCCTGAACTCACTGCTTCTGCCACAGAAAAGGAAGCTGACGAAGTGAATTCGCGCGGATATGACGGCTATTATTCCTCGAACATCCCGTGTGAGATCGGTATGTCGGAAGCAACGGGAAAAGATTACATGTCGATTGTTTATTTGGTCGAGAGAGCCTCCAGAAACGAAGTAAGTCTAGAAAGGCATGTGTAATGGATAAAACAACACAGCGCGCTCGTTTGCGCGAAGCCTATGACAAATATGCCCAAGAACGCGAAGCCAGCCCCATGCAAGAATGGAAAATCGATAAGCGATCGAAATTCTTGTCATTGCTGCAAAAAGAACATAAGAAAAATCTGCTCGAAATCGGCGCAGGACCTGGACGCGATAGTAAATTTTTTCAGGAGTCTGGACTGGAGGTTGTTTGCATTGATTTGTCCCCCGCCATGGTAGAGCTATGCAGACAAAAGGGATTGACCGCTCACGTAATGGACATGGCGGATATCCAACTTCCTGCCAGTTCATTTGACGCCATCTATTCCATGAACAGCCTATTGCATCTCACCAAAGCTGAATTTCCTGCGATTTTGCATCAAATAGACAGGCTGCTAGAAACGGATGGGGTGGTCTTCATCGGGTTGTATGGCGGACAGGACTATGAAGGAGTTTGGGAGAACGACTCTTATGATCCCAAACGCTTCTTCTCATTCTTTACCGATGAACAGATAAAGCAGGAAGTTGCGAAGATTTTTGACATCATCTCTTTCGAGAGTAGTATCATCGACCCGGAGGATACTTTATATTTTCAGTCTCTCACACTCAGAAAGAGACTTTCAGGATCCCCATTGACCTAGTCTGCTTTTTCTGAATCTTCCAATTCGTCATTTCACAAAATTAAACAAGCAAAATAGAAGTATTCAAACCCTGAAGGTTTTTGCGAAGCAATCTTTAGAGTCTTTTGGATTTCCTGTATAATCCCCTCACCGCAACCAGCAACAGGAGCCACACATGCCGGGACGTATTGAAAACACAGTTTTTATTAGCTACCGCCGCACAAATCTTCCCTGGGCATTGGCCATCTACCAGGCTCTGACCCAGCATGGCTACGATGTTTTTTTCGACTATGAAAGTATCCGCAGCGGGGACTTCGAGCAGATCATCTTCCAGAACATCAAAGGACGAGCTCACTTTGTGGTGATCCTCACCCCATCTGCCCTGGAGCGCTGCAGTGAACCAGGGGATTGGCTGCGCCGTGAAATTGAAACTGCTATCGAGGAAAAACGGAATATCGTCCCACTATTTTTAGAGGGATTTAGCTTCGGGAGTCCGGCAATTGCCGAGCGGATGACAGGAAAATTAGAGCTGCTCAAAAAGTACAATGGCATGAACGTGCCGGCGGACTACTTCGATGAAGCTATGGAGAGACTGCGGCGGGAACGGTTGAATATTTCCCTGGAGGCGGTCCTGCATCCCGTTTCCAGTACCGTTCAAAAAGCCGTAGAGGTGCAGCAGACCGCTGCCAACAATGCCACGCAGATCAAGCAGAAGGAATTAAGCGCACAGGAATGGTTCGAGCAGGGATACAAGCACTTACAGGAAAACAACTACGATGCCGCGATTCAAGCGAATTCGTCCGCCATCGCTCTTAAGCCTGATTTCACCCTGGCGTACGTCAACCGCGCCGCCGCCCGAGTCGACAAAGGTGAGCTTGAGGAGGGAGTACTCGACTGCAATCGGGCGATGGAACTCGATCCTCACATTTTCAATCCCTATTACATCCGGGGACTTGCCTATGACCTGCAAGGCGATCTCGAAGGAGCGATCCGGGACTACACGGAGTCGATTCGCCGTAACCCAAACCACGCGGAGTCCTATTTGGGACGCAGTAAGATGCATATCGCGAATCACGCTTGGGAAAGTGCCATCGCAGATGCATCCCGGGCGATCAGCCTCAGCCCCAGGATGGCGCGGGCGTATAACAATCGAGCCGTTGCCCGCCTAAACAAGGGAGATATCGCGGGAGCAGTCAAAGACTGTAATGAAGCGATCCGCCTCGAACCCGCTTTTTACCTGCCCTATTACAATCGTGCTACTGCCCGGCTCCAGCAGGAGGATACAGATGGAGCGATCCTCGACCTTACGGAGTCAATCCGGCGGGATCCGAATTACGTCAACGCCTACCTCGACCGAAGCTATCTTTATCTGCTCAAAGGGGAACTGGAAAATGTCATACAGGATGCTGACCGGGCTATTCACCTCGATCCCATGAATGCTATTGCCTATAACAATCGCGGCGTCGCCCGCCTGCAGATGAAAGATCTGGATGGGGCGATTCAGGATTTGACCGAAGCCATTCGTATCAGTCCCGACTTTGCACTCCCCTACGGCGCTCGCGGCGACGCCTGGTGGGAAAAAGAGGATTATTATCTGGTCCTCGATGATTATCAAAAATATCTCGATCTGGGCGGAGAAAACCAGGACCTCGTGAGCCAACGCCTCGCCGAAGCAAAGAAGAAGCTGAGGCTTGACTCCGAGCCAGAGACGAAAATGGAAAAAGATAAAAAGCCGAAGACACGAAGAGCAAAGAACTGAAGAGTCAGAACCAAGAAAGTTGGATTACCAATCCGACCTACCTCTGCCAACGACACGAACTTTACAGCCGGGGCACATCGAAATACAATAACAGAACTCGGAGCTGTTAATGTCTCCGAGTTCTGTTATTGATCTCCACATTCGTTGTAGCAAAGTCTTAATATCTTCCTCTCTGCACAACCACATCCGGATTCGGCAACTCCTCTTCCCTCGCGGGAAACACCTGCACCGCGCAAGCCTTGAACTCGGGGATCTTCGCCTGTGGGTCGAGGGCGTCGTTCGTAAGTAAATTCGCAGCGGCTTCGGCGAAGTGCCAAGGGATAAAGACCACGCCTACCGTCGTCTTCAGGGTGACTGTGGCGCGCAGGACAATTTCGCCGCGGCGTGAAGTCACGCGTACCGGCATGTTGTTTGTGATGCCGTGCATCTCCGCGTCGGCAGGGTGGATCTCGACGCGCGCTTCTGGGTAGGCTTCGTTGAGCGCCGAATTGCGAGTCATGGTGCCGCCGTGCCAGTGCTCAAGCAGGCGCCCAGTCGTCAGGATGAACGGATACTCATCGTCGGCTTCTTCCATGACCGGGACGTAATCGAGCGGGATGAACTTGCCGCGCCCGCTGGGGAATTCTTCGGTAAAGAGTGTCGGCGTACCGGGATGGTTCAAATCAGGGACAGGATAGATCAACCCGACTTTTTCGATGCGGTCATAGGTTACGCCAGCATAATCCATGTTGACGGATGCCATCTCGCGCAGAATTTCCTCAGGCGAGGTGTAATCCCATTTCGCGGTTGTCGGGCGTCCAAGCCGGGACTCAAGACGTTGTGCCAGATCACAAAGGATCTGCCAATCAGCGCGGGACATGCCGCGAGGTGCCTGAGCAGTCCGCACGCGTTGGACACGGCGGTCGGTGTTGGTGAACGTGCCATCCTTTTCAGCGAACGGCGTCGCAGGCAGGAAGACATCCGCAAACGCCCCTGACTCATTGATGAACAAGTCCTGTGCCACCAGGAACTCCAGCTCCTGCATATGCTTGCGTGTCTCATTGAGGTTCGGCTCGGACATCATTGGGTTCTCGCCCATGATGTACAGCGCACGCACGCCTCCCTCATGTGCGTGAGAAAGAATCTCAGTGGTGGTCAGTCCCAGCCTGCGCGAAAGACCGCCCGGCTCGATATTCCAGGTCTTCTCCCATTTGACGGCGTTCTCTTCGTTGTCCACGCGCATGTAACCGGGGTAATGGAACGGCATCGCCCCCATGTCACTGGCACCCTGGACGTTGTTCTGCCCGCGCAAAGGATTTAGTCCTGTGCCCTCGCGCCCGATGTGACCCGTGAGGAATGCCAGATGAATGAGCGCCAGGGCGGAGGCGGTGCCATGCGAGAGCTGCGAGATGCCCATGCCCCAGTAGATCGCGCCGTTCTGCGCGGTGGCATACATACGTGCCGCGCGGCGAATATCCTCGGCAGGGACGCCCGATAATTCTTCGGCATATTCCGGCGTGAACTTTTCGAGCGACTCGACGTAATCCTGATAGCCTTCAGTGCGCCGGGCAATGAATTCGTTATTGACCAATCCCTCTTTGACGATGGTATGCGCCATCGCGCTGAGCACGGGTACGTTCGTCCCCGGCTTGAGAGGGAGCCACATCTCAGCGAAGTCTACGAGGTCGATGCGGCGCGGGTCGATGACAATCATCTTCGCGCCGTGCTGCCTCACCGCTTCTTTCATCTGCAAAGCAATGATCGGATGGTTTTCGCCCGTATTCGAGCCAACAACCATGAACACGTCATTCATGGTGACCTGTGAAGCGGTGTTGCTCATCGCCGAGGAACCGATCGCCTTTTGCAACGCAACGACCGAGCCCGCGTGACAGAGACGCGTACAATGGTCTACGTTATTCGTGCGGAACAGGGAACGCCACATTTTTTGCAGAAGATAGTTATCTTCATTCGTGGCTTTGGCGCAGCAATAGACCGCCATTGCATCGGAGCCATCACGTTTGTAGATCTCGATGAGTTTGTCAGCGGTTATAGGGAGGGCGGTGTCCCAGTCGGTCACAACCCAATCCCAGAGATTGGAGACTTGAGACTGGGAGACTGGGTTTCCGTTCGTGCTAACTGCGAAGACCTGTTCGCGTCCTTCAGGTTTGGGTTTTCCTTCGAGCAAGTATCTGCGTACTAGAGGCGTGGTCACGCGTTTGGGGTGATAGATAAAGTCGTAGCCAAAGCGTCCCTTGACGCAGAGATTGCCATGATTGACTGGTGAGTCAAACGGCGAGGTGACTTTATATATGAAGTCGTCCCTGAGGTGCAATTGCAGAGTACATCCCACGCCGCAATAGGGACAAGTGGTGGTAACGACCCGATCCGGGGTAATCATAAGAGTTTCCTTCTGGAGTAAGTGGTAAGTGGTAAATCGTAATTACGATTTACGCCTCTTCCTCCCCGTATTCAACACACTGATCTCATTCGGGCTCATTCCCTGCTCCAACAGAAACTCGCGCTTCGGCTTCAGCGCGCCTGTAGGGCAGACTCCCACACATTGCCCGCACAACACGCATGTCGTTTCGGGAATGGACCGGTCAAAGAACGTGCCAATCTGTGTCTCGTAGCCGCGCCCTTCAAAGTTGATGGCATAGGTGTATTGCGCATCGTCCGCGCAGACTTGCACGCAGCGCCAGCATAAAAGACACTTTGAATAATCGCGGACATACATAGGGTTGTCGTCTTTGACCGGGATTTCGCGGCGCTCGGCATCCGGGAAGCGGTTTACGTCTACGCCGTATTTGTTCATCATTGACTGGATATCCGCTGCCTCCGACAAGTCCATGGTGGATGCGAGCATTTCCAGAATTGTTTTTCGGGCGCGGTCGACTCTCTCGTTGCCGGTCTGAACCTTCATGTTCTCCACAGCTTTGACAATGCAGGCGGGTTGGAGAAGCCGCATTCCCTCGACTTCGACGACGCAGATCCGACATAAGGCATTCGCTGTCGTCGCTTCGTGAAAGCAGATGGTGGGAACATTCTTGCCGTGTTCGCGCGCGACCTCGAGGAGAGTTTTTCCCTGCTCGGCAGTAACTTCCTGTCCATCTATGATTAGCGTGATTTCGTTAGGCATTTAAGTTCCTTCATACATGACGGGACGCTTCACGCATCCCGCGCTATGCAAACTTTTCTGGCCACAATTTGATCGCCGATAACACCGCGCTCGCAGCGGTTTGACCCAAACCACACAACGACGCGTCGGTCATCGTCCAGCCGACATCTTGCAGGCGTATCAGGTCGCCTTCCAAGACTTTGCCCGCCGCAATCCGATCCAGAATCTCCATCTGGCGCTGTGTGCCCATCTGACAGGGATAACATTTGCCACACGATTCATGGGCAAAGAAATGCCCCAGTCGTTTCATCACATCGCGCATGTCGCGGGTTTCATGGAATACCATCACGACTCCAGAGCCGAGAGGTAAACCCGCGGCACGCAGGTCTTCAAACGTCATCTTGACATCAAGATGCGCAGAGGTGGCAAACGCGCCCGCCGCACCGCCAAACAACACCGCCTGCAAGTCTTTATCTCCTGCCACACCGCCTGCCATTTCGAGTAATTCGCGCAGCATCACGCCAAACGGGACTTCGTAAAGTCCGGGTAGGGCGACATCGCCTGAGACGCAAAAGAGCTTGGGACCCGGTGACTTTTCCGTGCCGATCTTGCGATATTCTTCAGCACCCTGTGAAATAATCAGTGGCACGTTGCATAGCGTCTCGACGTTGTTAATAACCGTCGGTTTACCAAACACACCATGTGTCGTGGGGAATGGTGGCTTGACACGCGGAAAACCGCGCTTGCCCTCGATTGACTCAAACAGGGCTGTTTCCTCACCACAGATGTAGGCGCCAGCACCAACGCGGATTTCAATGTCGAAGGAATAACCCGAACCAAGAATGTTTTTCCCAAGCAAATTGGCTTCTCTCGCTTCCTTCAACGCATTTTCCAAAACGGGCAGAATATATGGATACTCCGCGCGGATGTAGAGGTATCCCTTGCGAGCGCCGATGGCATAGCCTGCGATCAGCATTCCTTCTATAGTCCGGTGGGGATCGTCGAGCAACAGGATGCGGTCTTTGAACGTGCCAGGCTCGGATTCGTCTGCGTTGCAGATCACATATTTTTCGGTTCCGTCTACATTTGCCGCGCCTTCCCACTTAATCCCAGTTGGGAACGCCGCGCCGCCGCGCCCGACGAGTCCGCTGGCTTTGATTTCATGCACTACATCTTCGGGTCTCATGCTTAGCGCCTTGACGAGTGCAGAATAATTCCCATACCCTGCGAGGGATGTCGTGCCGTTCCCGCAATTCGCCGTCAATAAACGAATTGAGCCGCCCACGATCGATTTCGGACGGCCCAATTCGTAAGAACTTCTTTTCAGATCAATATTTGTCTCTGCCTCTTCATTGACCAGTGCGGCGGGTGCCTGCTCACACAGCCCCAGGCAAGGACTTGCCTCGATAGTCAGCGAGAGATCGTGGCTCGTCTGGCCTGGCTCAAGCCCGTGATGAGAGCAAAGATGATGGAGAACTCCATCTGCATCTTTCAGGGCGCAGGCTTGATCCGTACAGACGCGGAGGATACGTTTGCCGACTGGTTCGTTATAGAAAAGGGAATAAAACTCGATCACTCCATGAACATCTGCAAGCGGAACGCGCAAGGACCTGGCGATCTCGATTGCCACAGGTTCGGAGATCCAGCCATAGAGTTTTTGTGCGGCATGCAAGGCAGGCAACAGTCCCGAGCGCCCCAACTGGATATAGGATTCAATAGCAGGGAAGAGTGGTGCGAGATCAACTTCAGACATGAGCGCTCCGTGAGAAAGTATAGACCGGAACAAAAAGGAAGGCAAGGCGGTCGGATGGAACGACCCGTACTAAGAGGAGCAATGACAAAGAAAACTAGCTAAGGATTCAGATTAGCAGTCGGTAGATATCTGGGCTGCCTGCGAAACTGGGTTGCCTGCTCGAACGCGTAGGCAAACTTGATGAGGTTTGGTTCCTGCCATGCTCCTGCGAAGAAAGATATGCCAACCGGTAAGCCGAAGATGAAGCCGGCAGGCACCGTGATATGCGGATACCCGGCCACCGCTGCTGGCGATGTGCTGTCCATGTCCCAGTTATTCGAATCGCCATCTACCAGATCGATGAGCCATGCTGGTCCCCCGGAGGGAACAACGATTGCATCCAGTTTATGCTTGCGGATGGCTGCGTCGATCCCCTCTTTACGCGTCAGGCGGAGATTTTTTGCCAGGGCATCGCGATATTTTTTCTCGCGCAGCGACTTGGTTTCCTGCGCCATGATCATGTGCTCCTGCCCAAAATATGGCATCACCTTATGGCTGTTCTCTTCATTGAACTCAATGACATCTTGCAGAGAGTGCACGCCGATCGTCGCATCCACCGACTTGAGATATTTGTTCAAATCGGCTTTGAACTCGTAGTGTAGAACGTCTATTTCGGTTTTGCTGAATTTGTCAAAATTCGGAACGTCCGCTGGATCAATGACGACAGCCTCCAGATGTTTCAGGACTTCGATGCAATGCTCGAAGATCTTGAGAACGCGCGGGTTCGTGCCCGCCATATTCCTGGCTACGCCAATGCGTGCCCCCTTGAGTCCATCGAGGTCGAGGAGTCTTGTGTAATTGGAAACGCTTCGCTTACGACTCGCGCTGGTTGCTTTATCCTGCCCATCGACTCCGGTCATGGCTCCCAGCAGGATCGCTGCATCCGCAACGGTGCGCGCCATGGGTCCGGCTGTGTCCTGGCTGTGCGCGATGGGGATGATCCCGCTACGACTCAAGAGTCCCAGTGTGGGCTTGATTCCTACGATGCCATTCGCCTGCGCAGGGCAGATGATCGAACCATCCGTCTCAGTACCCACCGCCGCGGCGCACAGGTTTGCTGCCACCGCTGCGCCAGAACCAGACGAAGAGCCACAGGCTGTTCGGTCGAGGGCGTGAGGGTTGCGAGTCAGCCCGCCTCGTGATGACCAGCCGCTCACCGAATGTTTGCCGCGAAAGTTTGCCCACTCGCTTAGGTTGGTCTTGCCCAGGATCACGGCACCTGCCTTGCGCAACTGCTTCACAATGAAGGCATCCTTGGCGGCAATGTGCCCTTCCAGAGCCAGCGATCCGGCAGTCGTTTGCATCCGGTCGGCAGTATCAATATTGTCCTTAATCAAAATGGGTATGCCGTGCAGGGGTCCACGGGTTTTGCCTGCCCTGCGCTCGATGTCAAGAGTATCCGCGATGTCAAGCGCATCTGGGTTCATTTCGATAACCGAATTTATGTAGGGACCCTCTTTATCGATCTCGGCAATCCGCTCCGAATATAGCTCGACCAGTCGACGGGCTGTCAACTCGCCTGACTCCATCCCCTCCTGAAGATCCGAGAGCGTCCACTCGGGCAGAATCATCCTGCCTGTTCCTTCCGAGCGGATGTTAAGGTGAATCGGGTCACCGTCCGCCACCCGTGATGTAGCGTTCCAGCTCAGAAAGCATCATTTGCTGCACTTCGACAACTTCTCTCAACACATCCCTCACGGAGAGAAGCCCTAGAAGCTTTTTCCCCTCGCAGACGGGAAGATGCCGGATGTTTTTGTCGATCATCAGACCCATACATTCCTCGAGCGGCTGGTCCACCTCTACTGTGATGACATCGCTGGTCATGATTTCGCTGATTTTTGTGTCCTTTGCAGTTCGCCCCTCGACATCCAACTTCCGAACGCAATCCCGTTCCGAAACGATTCCATTAATTTCTTCCCCTGTTGTGACCAGCAGCGCCCCGATATTATGCTCTGCCATCAGACGCAAGGCTTCGAAAACGGTCGCCTCGGGTGCAATCGAATACACTGCATAGCCCTTCTTACGAATCATATCTCGGACAGTTGCCATGGCTGCTCTCCTTAATATAGATGGTGGACAAAGTATAGACTCATTTCCGTTCTCTGGCAAGCAGATTAAGAAAATTTGGCTTTTTGATGCCTTACCACAAAGCCACGCCTTGCCTACACGCAGACTAGAAGATATTTTGTTGTATTTTCCAGGTTTTTGAGATCTCCTGCATATGCCCTGGGCTGAGTCCTTCGCTGCGTTCCCCTGCGCACAAGTTCAAATATTCGTAATGCGCTGCTGTCTCCGCATATTCGATCAGATCCAAAGCATGGAACAGCGACTCGTCTGCCCTTGCCATCACACCATGCTGTGACCAGATGACCATGCGGTGCTCACGCAGAGCAAGGACGGATTCAATCGTGAGTTGTGTCGAAGCCGGAGGGAGAAACGGCAAAGTTCCGATGCCTTCTGGAAAATTAAGCAGCATCTCAGGCTGCCAGCGCGTCAAATGCCTGTTTAAGTACCGCTCCTCCTGGTAAGCAGTAATATGACTGAGATACGTCAGGTACACAGGTTGTGCATGAAGAACTGTATGGAGCTTGCTATCCTTCCGCCGTATCTGATCGTGATGCACAGCCAGATGGGAATTGAACTCACTGGTCACGCGCTGGAACTGGCAATCCGGAGACGTGAACATTCTTCCCTTCTGTCCGCCAGGCTCGACCACAATGCAGGCAAGGTTAGCGGTTGGTGCTTCGAGGATATCGCGCAGGCGTCTACCCGAACCACTGACAATAAGTGTCGCACCAGACAAATCTGGCGCAGGGACTGGTAAATGGATTTCCTGCACTTCCGGGAAATGGAGCAAGAGATCGAGAGACTGGCGGAAACAAATGGAAAGATTTCCAGCGGCAGCTTCCGCCGCGCCAATGTCGGATAATCGCTTGCCAACCTGCCCCAGCTGATTCAGCAATTGACGTAGATCAAGTGATGTAGATGTCATACGATCAGAACCTTCTTAATGGAAATATGCATTGGATTTTATCAATGGTATAGCTTACGCAGAACCCGAAACGCAAAAGCCCATGGCGTGCCATGGGCTTGTCTCTGTTCTATGTATACATCTATTCGTATTTCAACGCGATAACGGGAATCATCGTGGCAGCGCGCAAGGCTGGGTATAAACCAGAGATCATCCCGATAATCGTGGAAAAGATCAGGGCGAAGAGAGGCAGCCAAACTGGCGTATAGACCGCGACGCTGGGCGGCATCCCGCCCTGTTGCCCTGCCTGATTGGCAAGATAGACGAGGGCGATCACGTTAATGCCTTGTCCCGCCAGCCAGCCGATGATCACGCCGCCCAGCCCCCCAAGGAATCCAATACCAGCCGCTTCACCCAAAAAGATCGCCAGCACATCCCGGTTGGTCGCGCCGACGGCTTTCATCAAGCCAATCTCGCGCGTCCGCTCGAGGATGGACATTGCCATTGTGTTAGCGATACCAATCGCCGCGACCAGCAGCGCGATCGCGCCGACACCACCAAAGATGAACTGCAGGATCACATAAAAATTATTGATGCCCTGCACAAAGGATTGCGGTGTAAACGCCTGGAACCCCATATCCGTGATTTGTTCCGAGATGTCTAATACCTGTTCTACATCCTGCACCTTGACGATGACCTGACCATAACCGTCCTTGTTGTAATTGATGCGCCGTCCCTGCGCCCATTCGTTGAGCGCCTTAACCTGCTCGAGCGGAAAATACACCGTCCAATCGGATTCCCCGCGCGTTTCCTGTAGAACTCCGCTGACGCGCACGCTAAGGGTTTTGCGAATCTCGTTCCCCTGGTCATCATACTTGAGGGCAATGAGCTGAATCTGCTGTCCATAGAGTTGAGGCGGCGGAGGCGGTTCCTGTCCCGGGCGAAGACGCGGATCGTAAAAATTGTTCGGGACCATACCGCCGATCACCACACTATTGCGTCCCAGTTCTGTGCTGCCCTCGATGGTCTCCAAACCCAACTCCGCAAGATCGGCGGTATCAACTCCGATCACGCCGAAGCCGCCTTCCAGCTTTTGATATTTCACGATGAGTCCCGCCATCAAATAATCACGCGGGATCACAGAGGCAACGCCGGGGATGGCACGCAATTCGTCTAGCGCAGAATTGGTGAGCAGGCGCGCGGGCTGAGGCTGACCTCCCGGGCCACCTCCCCCTCCATCCACCCGAACAGCTGGTAGCGGGCCGCCCTCCATATCGAAGGCTGGCATGACCTGAATCTGAGTCAGATCGCCAATCCCAAACAACTGCTCGTTGGCGTTGCGCTGCAAGCCGATCGCCAGCGAGACGAGAATTACCACTGCCGCCGTTCCGATGACCACGCCAATCGCGGTCAGCCCGACGCGGGCTTTGCGGCGGCTCAGGTTTCCGAGGATGAGTCGGACGAGGTCAAAAAATTTCACTAAACTATCCTTTGCCGATACCCGGGCGAGGACCAGGTATTGGTTCTTCGATGCCCGGAAGCGGCTCAGGTACAATACCGGGATCGCCGGATGGCGGCGCGCTGTCCAAACCGAATAAGCCAAGGATAAAACGCCAGGCTTTTTGGAGAGCCGTTTCTTCTGTGGGAACCGGGAAGCCTTCCCCGCCGGGGACTTCGGTGCCCGGTTCTATGCTCGGCTCCTCAAACTCCATCACTTCAACTTCCAGTGTGCGCGTGACTGTGCGCGGCTGGTTGAAATCGTCGGTGTAGTCAATGGTGACATCGAGAGTCATCGGGCCAGGTTGCTCCGGGATGACCATCGCATCGAGCGTAAAGTAACCGCCCGCGTCCAGCGAACCGACCAGGCTGGTCCCGTTTTCGACGAATCCGCTTGACGATTCGATCTTCATCGTGCCCAGCACAGCTGTCCGCCTCCCCAGATTAACTACCTGAATGGGTAGCGCACCGGGCTGTCCCACGAAGAACGGGTCCGGCGGGCGATAGAAGCTGATATCGAGCGACGGCAGGCTGTACACCAGGAGTGTGATTACTTGCTCATCGTTGACCACTTCGCCTTTGTCGTTCAGATAGGAGAACGTGACTTTCATAGGGTAAGCGCCAGGGTTTGTAGATACGTTGACGATTAGATCCTGCCTGGCTTGCACTGCACCTCGCTCCGGCAGATCTCCCAGAGTCTGGACGTTCGAAGCGCCCACGGGTGCGAAGTTCGTAAACTCGCCGCCACCACCCGAGACTCCACCGGGCGCCTGCGGCGTACCATCGGTCGAACCACCCGATGAGGAGCCGCCTCCCACAATCATCGTTACGCGCTGGGCACCGACGTTACCTGTATTTTCGACAGTCATGGTCAGCGTAAATTGTTCTCCCGGCTGGAGAGGATCTACACTCGTCGCGTAGCTGGTAATGACGAGCTGTGAGCTTTTTACGCCCGTTGGTGTGGACGTTGCAACAGCCACGCCACCCCCGCCGGAAACGCGAATGTTCAACGTGAATGTTTCACTATAAGAGGTACCATTGACATCGTTATACGCCAGATTCATCGTGACGCTCACAACACCAGATACCCAATTTGCTACTGTCATGGGCTGCTCAATATCTTTTGAATTCCCCGCCACCAGATCTCCAACGATATAGACGCCGCCATTCTTCAGCGGCACAAAGTCGGTAGAGACAAATGTCGCCTGGACATTAAATGCCTGCGCATCGCCCTGGTTTCTGAGTTTCACAAGGAGCGTAAAATTTTGCCCATAGTAGGGATTTTCAGGATTAGTCCGATAATTCTGTACGGAGATTTGGGGGCGAATAATTGGCAGCGGCTCAGGCGTATCTGTAGCAGCGGTGGTGGACGTGGCAGGGGGTGTATCTGTAACTTGTAGAAGATTGGCTGCAGAATTGGCGTAGGCGTGCACTGGAATTGCGACAGCAAGCAAGGCAAACAACATACAGAGTGACATAAAACGACGGGGGACGGATTTCATTGTTCTCCCAATTCTTTTCACGATGCCTGGGCAGACTCGAGTGCAGCCGATTGATATTCCACTTCGCTGACTTGTCGCCCATCGAGAAGAAAGATCTTATGCGTAGCAAAACGCGTCATACGCGGGTCGTGAGTCACCACCAGCACCGTTCGCCCGGCGTTGTGCAGATCGGAGAGGAGCTGCATCACTGTCGCGCCGCTGGTGGTATCGAGGTTGCCGGTCGGTTCGTCCGCCAGGATCAGGCTGGGATTATTGACTAATGCTCGCGCGATCGCCACGCGCTGCTGCTGACCACCGGAAAGCTCGGTCGGGCGATGATCGGCGCGGTTGTCGAGTCCCACCTGACCCAGTAACATCCGCGCCTGAAGGTTCCGTTGCGCGGCCGTGACCCCCGAAAACTGCATCGGGAATGCCACGTTCTCGAGGGCATTCATGCTCGGGATGAGATTGAAAGATTGGAACACGAATCCCATCGTGCGGCGGCGGAAGAGCGCCAGCGCATTTTCGTCCATTTGATCCAGCCGCGCCCCGTCCACAGTAATCTCGCCTGAGGTGGCGCGATCCAGGCCGCCCAGCAAATATAACAGCGTGCTCTTGCCCGAGCCAGAGGGACCCATAACAACCGTAAAAGTATGCGCCTCGATATCCAGATCCAGACCGTCGAGGGCGCGCACGATTGTATTACCCATCTGGTAATGCTTCGTCAACCCTCGGACGCGTATAAATGGTGCTGGCATACGATTAGAAGAATGGACGTTGAACAGCTAACCCACCAAAACTCGAAGCCAAGGCTCCCAGCCCCGCCTGTGCGAGCAAAACAAGCAGCACGACCACGAGAACTCCCGTTACAGCCTTACTGCGCGGCAGCCCGTCTGTAAGCGCAAACCCAATGACCAACAGCACCACATGCCAGATTAGGAAAATGTCCACACGCGTGAGCAATTGAGAAATGAGCCCTGGGGTGGCGGTGAAGCCTGACAAGCCGGGGCTGACGATGGCATGACCGGCTGCCAGCATGAAGATAATCCGCAAAATATCCCGGACCGCAAAGGGAAGGCTTGCCCAGGCAACAACGTTCAACGCGCTTTGCATGGAGCCGCGCCCGCCTAAAAGAGTGGAACCGAAATGCAGCAACGCGGCGAGCAACAGCCATCCCACCCACAACCCAGTCAGAGAGCCAACCATAGGGATGATATAAACGAATGTCGGTCCCTGCGTGGCTTGCTGTGCCTGCATATAGTTGTTCTGCATTTCGGGAGTCCAGAACTCCCAATCGGGCGGAAGGGGGATTTCACCCGTCATGGCTGCCCGCGACCTTAAATACCCGGCGACGATCACAACCAAAATGGCTGTGACGGTCAGTATCAGCATAGGCGTCAACCAAGTCGCGCGCGATTCGGACGCCATTTGCTGGAATCCTTGTCGCGGGCGAAGTAATATTGTCCCGGCACGCGGCAAATCAAAACGCCGCGAAGGCCGTTGGTCGAGGGTCATGTCTGTCATAAGAGGTTGATTAAATGGATTCTATCACCGTTTATAGTGCATGTATGAGACGCCAAACGGCTGGATTTGTTCCCGACCATAGAACTAAAGATGCCAAACAAAAAGACTCCCTCTGGCAGGAAGTCTACTTTCTTGCGCTGTCGGATACCGAGATTTGCGAAGTCGCCGACGACTCTCTTTCGTCCTTAACCTCGATCACCTGATCCTCGTCTTCTTCCTGCGATGCAACAATTTCTCCATTCGCCATTGCGTTTCACTCTTCCCGACACCGAGAGGCACAGGTACTGTCATCGAGGCATCTTCCCCTTTACACATTTTCTCTTTTTACGCTTAGCACAATAAGTGTTTGATTCGATGCCGCAGAGGATTCCTGTGATCGAAATGGCTGATACATGACTGTCAGCACTCGAAATACGGGTGGTCTATCTCCGGTGCCCAAGACGTCTCCCAGATCCATCAGTGCGCCAATCGAAGGAGGCACGGCATCGGATTCATATTCGGCAACCAGGGCCCGGTCTGGTGCCTCATACACTGTGTACTTGTACAGATAAGATCTTCTCTCGACCATTACTTCACCTAATGTGTTACTTATGTGGAATGAGCTGATAGAAAGTGACTAGACGATAGTTTCGATGTGAGAACATTGTACTGCTATGGCTAGAATGGTGCAACAAACAAAAGACTCCCTCGGGTAAGGAGTCTACTTTCTTTTGCCTGTCAGGATGTCGAGATTTTAACTTGGGACCTCACGGACTCGTACCACTTTTTCTCGGCAAGCCCGCCAAACCGCTTTCTCAACGCGGAGAGAATCCGATCGGCGTAATCAGAGT
Organism: Anaerolineales bacterium; assembly: GCA_035699125.1. GTDB lineage: Bacteria > Chloroflexota > Anaerolineae > Anaerolineales > Villigracilaceae > Defluviilinea. Next base: position 22,712 of record DASSBC010000002.1, on the reverse strand, counting down.
CGCCCCGAGACTCAAAATGTCCGAAAAGCGCTGCACTGCTGACCGATACTCGCACTGCCTCATCAATGGCATTTTATCTGTGAGATCGCTGAACGTCAGTCGGACAAAGTAAGGCCGAATTCCTCCAGTGATTTTCTTGTTGTTTCGTAGCCTCTATGAATAATGCCGGTTATTCCCATTTCGCGTGCCACCTCAACGAACATTCCCCGATCATCAATATAAATCACCTGTTCCGGTTGCGCCTGGGAAATATCGAGCGCGATACGGTACATATCTTCATCCGGCTTGCGGTAATGGACGAAACAGGAAGAGACGAAAAAATCCACAAATGACACCAGTCCGAATTGCTGAACCCGGTACATCGTAAGCTCCCGGCCTTCGTTGCTGACTGCGGCAATCCGCAGGCTGTATTGTGTCTTCAGCCCGCGAATCAGCTTGATCATATCAGGATAAGGTTGTGACTGAGAATACATGAACTTCCTGAATTCTTCTCGTGAGAATGAGCGTTCCTGGTAAAAGACCACGCGCTTCAGGTATTGATCCAGGCTGAGCTTGCCCTCTTCGTAGGTGTCAAACGTCAGGTGATGGCGTCCATTCATCTCTTCGTAATCCAACCCGAAAGTTTCTGCCGCACGCTTTCGGCCGTTGTGGTCCCAGCCATTGGTGAGCAGAACGCCGCCGATATCCAGAAATAATGTCGTGATTTGTGGATGCATAATTTCAGTTCCTCCAGCTCTTATACAATTTTCGTGTCTCTTCCAAGTTGTATCTGATTTGCATTGCCCTTGCTTGCCTCAGACAATCTACAGGTTGAATACATGACATCCATTCGAATATCAAATCGGCATACGATAGCCATAGAATTCATGGTCTTCGTTATACCCACCCTGACCGGAACCCAGGTGCCTGAAATCAGACACAAACTCGATCGCCTGGATCCACTTGACCATCTTGAAGCCCAGTTGGTTTTCAACACGTAGCCGCAGGGGAGCGCCGTGCAGAAAATTGAGCGGCTGTCCGTTCATCTCATACGCCAGGAGGGTCAGTCTGTGACGCATATTGCGGAGGGAATGGACGTCATAATAAATGCCTCCTTCCGCCCCTTCTGCGAAGGAGTAAAAGACCGCATAGCGAGCCTCGGGTTTCGGCTTCACAAGTTTAAGGATATGCCGCATGGGAACGCCGCCCCATTTTGCAACGCCTGACCATCCCTGGATACAAAAGTGTTTCGTGATCTGCTCCTGTTTGGGCATTGCTTTGAGATCGGCATACGAAAATTTTTGCGGATTCGCCACCAACCCACCAATTGTCAGCTTGTAATCTACAAAGTCGTCCTCCTTAAGGGAGTAGTATTCAGCAGAAGTGGGGAGAGTTCCGTTAACCCAAAGATATGACGAGATATCCTTCTCACTATACTGAGTACCAACATCCCATAATTCAGCCCAGGATTGGATGTAGCCAACCAGGGTCTCGCCGACCCTTTGGATCAGGCGGGCGTGCTTGATCGTAACAGGAGACGCTATAAGCCAGATGATGACTAATATAACCATCACCGGAATGTAAATTAGGAGTCCCGTCCAGGATTCGTTATTGACACCCGCGACCATATAATTCAGGTTGTTACGCAGCCCGGTAATGAAAACGAGAGTGGTGTGTACAAAGATAAAGAAGAGAAACCAGCTCCATACAGCAAAATGGATCGTTCGGGCGAGTTGCCGGTTAAGGATCTTGGAAAACCTATCCAGCTTGTTGGAGAACGCTGGGCCCTGCATCACGCCGGTGACAAAAGCCAGGGGCGCAGCGATGAACACCGTGATGAAATATGTGAGCTGCTGCAAGCCGTTATAGAATATCCATGTGTGCTCGACTGGAAATTGCAGTGATAGATACTGGAGCCCCGTCGAGAGCGCATTGGGGAATACGGTCCAGCTGGTTGGCACCACCCTTTGCCATTGATCCGTTGTGAACAGAAGGACGTAATAGACCAACCCGTTGATGACCCATAACAAGTCAAATGTAAAATGCCACCAGCGCGCAAGCCCTACAGAATGCCGGACTCCGGGAATGCCGAGCCAGCCCGGGATCGTTACCGAATCATCCTTCGATGTCCAAAGGCGGTCCCGCGGGACGTCATGCTGGAAGCGAAACCACTCTGTACCGGGGGTAGAGTCCCGGCGAAAGTAGAGGCGCGGGTGATCCGCCAGGATCTGAATACCAGCGCGGATGATAAACAGCATAAAGAACGAGTTCAAAAAGTGCTGCGCCCGCAGCCAGAAAGGAAAGCCTGAGGTGACCGGAGACGAGGAGGTGTCCCCGGGATAGCGCAAAATAAAATCCTGTACGGCAGGAAATGTGCGCAATTCTTGAGCAACAGCAATAGCAAGAATCAACAACACCAGCGCAATTGGCACAGCCCATACGATACTGATCCATTGTTGCCCGATGCGGATGTGCGGCACAATTCCAGCCTGAGGCGGCATCCATCTATCCAGCTGGAGGCTATCTGCCGCGACGCTCAAATCTTTCTCAAGCGAGAACGATAAGGTTTGGCTTTTTTGAGAATTCTTCATGCCTACTCCAATCTCTAAGATATCTTTGCGCCAGCCTCTAAATGCATCGTTTTCCGATATAATTTGTTTACTGTTCACATGGGAGATTACTGTGTCAGACTCTTCTGTAATCACGAAAACGGAATACGAAGTCCTTGCCGAATTCCGTTACACGCTGCGTTGGTTTATGAGCTTTAGTGAAAAGGCCGCGAAGGAGGTGGGGATCACCCCGCAACAACATCAGGCTTTGCTGGCGATCAAAGGCTTTCCGGGGCGCGAACAGATTACGATTGGCGAACTGTCAGAACGTTTGCAAATCAAACACCATAGTACGGTCGGACTGGTAAACCGCCTCGAAGCTGAAAAACTGATCGTCCGCGTTCCCGACCAGAATGACCGCCGGAAAGTTTTTATTTCCCTGACTGGGCGCGGTCTGGCGGTTTTAGGCAAGCTTTCCCAGATCCATCGGGAGGAATTACAGCGGCTCAGTCCCCAATTGCGCCTGCTGCTCAAGCGGATCAACAAGCTTTCAGAAGGCGGAGCATAGGCTCATTGGAAATAGGATTCATGATATAGCATGTTCAACCTCTAAGGCTGACCTTAGATCCTCTTTCAAGACCATTAGCCCTTCGTTGATATTGGCTCCAAGATGTACGCGTCCGGCCCGCCGCCCATGCTTTTGCAGCGCTTCGAGATCGCCCAGAGCCTGGGCGCGTTTGAAGATGCCAAAGGTATAAGGAGCACCCGGAATTGGAACGTCTTCCATATCGTCGGCAGTTAGTTGCAGGAATAGTCCGGTGTTCGGGCCGCCCTTATGGAACTGGCCCGTAGAATGCAGGAAGCGAGGCCCGTATCCCAAGGTGGTTGGGATATGCAGACCATCTCGCAGCATGACACGGATCTCCTGTAATAATTTGTCGTTGTCCGCATCTTCGGTTAGATAAGCCGTCAGAGCCAGATAATCTCCGGGGCGAGCCTGAGCCAGGAAATGCCTTAGCACCTCTGGTACAGTGTCAGCTTTTTCATCGAAGTAAAGCTTTAATGGATCTTCGATCAAGGATGGTTTTTCTTCCGGCAACTTTCCTTGATCGTGTACTTTTGCCAGCAGGCGATTCGTATTGTCCTTGCTTTCCTGGACGTTGGGTTGGTTGAACGCATTGATGCCGAGGATCGCGCCTGCAGCAGCGGTGGCAATTTCCCAGCGAAAGAATTCCTCTCCCAGGTCCAGAGCGTCATCCAGATCGATGGTAATCACCGGCTGGCTAGCTTCCCGCAGAGCGGACACGCCGCGCTCCAGCACGTCATCGACTGTGTCCTGTAGCCGCATATAGACGAAGACCCGATCCCCTCCATAGACATTTGGCTCACCAAGAGGCTCGCCCGCTACTGGCAGGAGTCCGGTGCCGTCTTTGCCGGTGCTTTCCGCCAGGAGCTGTTCGAGCCACATTCCCAGGGATGAGATCGCGTCTGGAATCAGGAAGGTCACCTTGTCCCGCTCATGGTTCCTGGCTAACTCGCCCAGCGCCGCACCGAGCATCAGTCCGGGGTTATCCGGCGCAGGGACACAGGAGGCGCAGGCGTGGGACATGCGTAAGGCGCGCTCCAGCAGCTCGCTCACATCCAATCCCATCAAAACTGCCGGAACAAGGCCAAAATAAGAAAGGGCAGAATAGCGCCCGCCGATGTCGGGGAAGTTCAGAAACGTCTTGCGGTAAGCTCGTTCCTGCGCCCGTTCGACCAGCGGTGTGCCCGGATCCGTAATGACGCAGAAATTCTCGCCCGCGCGCTCCCCTTTGATCTGCTTGACCTTATCATAGAAATAATCGTCAAAGGCAAGCGGTTCGGCGGTGGTACCCGATTTGCTGGCAACAATGAAGAACGTATCTGCAAGAGGGAGCATATGCTCGATTCTTAAGATGGTGGCTGGATCCGTCGAATCCAGAACGGTCAGCGGCAAGGCATCAGCTGGGGGAGTAAATGTGCGTTCGAACACCAATGGAGTCAGGCTACTGCCGCCCATACCCATAAGCAGGACGTGGCGAAAGCCAGCTTCCAAAACCTCCTTCTTGAACGCCTCAAGCTCTCTCAAGTTTTCTTCCATTTTTTCGGAGACATGAAGCCACCCGAGGGCGTTGCGGATCTCCTCCTGATTCTTTGGATCGCTCTTCCAAAGGCTTGGGTCCTTCTGCCATAAACGATTGTTAAAATGCATTGTTTCGAAGTTGCTGATCTGCTCCTGAATAGCTTTGTGATACATACCCAAATGCAAAGTCTGCCGATCCACAGGCTCTTGGAAGGATGCAACTCTTTTTTCCTCCAACACAGCCATCAATTTTTCGAAGGACTGGCTGAATTTCATTACCCCTTCCTCTTCGAGTTGCTGCGTCAATACATCCAAATCAAGCCCCACTTTCCATAATCCTTCCAGGGCACGATAGGACTCCTGCAGGTCTTGTTCCAACCGCAAGGCTGGTTTGCCATGCTCGCGAAAGGCATAGAGGGTTTCCAGCGGAAGGGTATTGACGGTCTCAGGTCCAATCAACGCTTCCACATATTTCACATCGCTGTATTCCGGGTTTTTGGTGCTTGTACTTGCCCAAAGCAGCCGTTGGGGACGCGCGCCCTGTCTTGATAATTCTTGGAAGCGCTGACTTCCAAAGATTTCGTGATAGATCTGGTATGCCACTTTCGCACTGGCGATTGCCACCTGCCCGCGCAAGCCTGCCGCCCTCTCGGCAACAGGTCCACCCTGTAATTCAAGCCGCTCCAGCATCGGATCGACCAACACGTCGATCCGGCTCAGGAAGAAACTCGCGATGGAAGCGATCCGGTCCAGAGGCTTGCCGCGCGCTGCCAGGGTTTCCAACCCTCTCAGATATGCCTCTGCCACCTCCCGATAACGCGGCAACCCGAATAGGAGCGTAATATTGACATTGATTCCCTCCCCGATCAATTGCTGGATGGCAGGCAGTCCCTCACAGGTTGCCGGGACTTTGATGAAAAGATTCGGGCGGTCCACTGCCTTCCAGAGACGCCGTGCTTCGGCAACAGTGCCGTCCGTATCATGCGCCAGTTTGGGAGAGACCTCCAGGCTCACAAATCCATCCCTGCCTCCCAGCCGGTGATAAATGGGTTGGAAGAGATCCGCGGCGCGCTGGATATCTTCTATGGTGAGCGCTTCGTATATTTCTTGGGCGCTTTTTCCTTCCAGTGATAGAAAGCGAATTTGACTCTCATAATCGTGACTCCCCGCGATAGCCTTCTCGAAGATAGATGGATTCGAGGTCAGCCCGCTGACTCCATCCTGCTCAATCAGCGCCTGAATTTCCCCATTATCAAGAGCATGTCGCCGAAGAAAATCGATCCAGATGCTTTGACCAAAGCTCTCTAAAACCAATAAACGATTCTTATTCATGTCGCTACTCCTTGCATTCCACAGCGGCCACCTTTGCCAAACGCCGTTCAAAGCGTTCCGCTTTCACGTGGTGCGCTGCTAAATAGATTTGAACAATCTCCCAAGCTAGTGCAAATCCGATCACGCGCCCGCCCAGGCAAAGTAGATTCATGTCATCGTCTTCTACTCCCTGGTGAGCAGAGAAGCTTTCGTGGATCAGGGCTGAGCGTACTCCAGGGACTTTGTTGGCAGTGAAGCTGGCGCCGACACCACTGCCACAAATGGCAATGCCGCGTTCTACTTCTCCATGGGCAACAGCACTCGCCAGCGGAATGACAAAGTCTGGATAATCATCATCGGGATTCAGACTATACGCGCCGAAGTCCATAACCGTGTGCCCCGAATCCCGCACTGCTTTCAGCATAGGTTCCTTCAGGATATATCCACCGTGATCAGTTGCAAACCCAATTTTCATCAACGCCTCTTTCAGAAAGGATCAGGCTTTCTCTATCTGTTCTACCATCGAGAGTGCTTTCTGGACGATGTGGTCGACCGTAAAGCCGTACTCACGCATGACTGTCTCACCCGGAGCCGAAGCGCCGAAGCGATCCACTCCGATGGTGGTGATACCGGGACCCACATACGGCCGCCATCCTAGCGAAGCTCCCGCTTCGATCGCAAGCATGGGAACGTCTGGAGGCAGTACCGCCTGCTTATATTCATCGGGTTGTTTGTCAAAAAGATTCCAACAGGGCAGGCTGACCACGCGCGCGTGGACGCCTTGCGTCTCCAGTTCCTCTCGCGCGGCGAGTGCCAATTGCACCTCAGAACCTGTGGCAATCAATGTGATATCGGGATGCGTATTCCCGGTTGCGTGTTCGAGCACGTATCCACCGGAGCGAACCCCAAGCGGAAGCTGCGGATACTTCTGTAAATCAAGGATGGGTATCTTCTGGCGGGTCAATGCCAGGGCGACCGGGCCACCGGTATGCTCAATAGCGACTCGCCAGGCTGCGGCAGTTTCATTGGCATCGGCGGGGCGGATGACGAGCATGTTCGGGATGGAGCGCAGTCCCAGCAACTGTTCGACAGGTTGATGCGTGGGTCCATCTTCGCCGAGTGCGATACTGTCATGCGTAAAGACATAGATCACATGCAGTCCTGCCAAGGCAGCCAGGCGCATCGGAGGACGCATGTAATCGGAGAAGATCAGGAACGTGGCTCCAAACGGAATCGCACCTCCATGCGCCGCCAATCCGTTCAGAATCGCTCCCATCGCATGTTCGCGGACACCGAAGTGAAGATTATTCCCTGAATACTTCCAACCGCCTCCCACAGAACCCTGAAGATCATTCGCTTTTTCATCGGGGCTTTCGAAGTCCCCCTCCCCGCCCAGGGCGGTATAGGTGGAAGGATCCAGGTCTGCCGAACCTCCGAGGAACGTCGGTAGTTTGGGCGCGATCGCATTCATCACTTTTCCCGAAGCAACACGAGTGGCAATGCCTTTCGGATCGGCTGAGAATTCTGGAATATCCGCATCCCAGCCCCCAGGTAGTTCACCCAGCATAGCTTGATGCAATTCCTCAGCCAATTCTGGGTAAGCCTCGGAGTATATAGAAAACCGTTGCTGCCATTGGTCTTCAGCCTGTTTGCCTTTTTCGACAGCCTCCCGGAAATGAGTCAGAGCTTCATCGGGGACATAGAATTCAGGTTCAAGTGGCCAGCCAAGATTTTCCTTTGTCTTCTTCACTTCTTCTGCGCCCAAAGGTTCGCCATGGGCCTTGAAGCTATCCTGTTTATCTGGTGAGCCATAGCCAATATGCGTGTTCACAAGAATCAAGGAAGGTTTATCTTTAACCCTTTGTGCTCTCTTGATCGCACGTTCGATCGCCTTCAGATCATTCCCATCTTCAACCGATTGCGTGTGCCAACCATAAGCATCGAAGCGTTTTTTTACATCTTCAGTAAAGGTGAGATCGGTGGCTGCGGATAACGTAACGTGGTTGTTATCATACAGATAGATGAGTTTGCCAAGCTGCAAATGACCTGCCAGAGACGCAGCCTCTGCTGACACTCCCTCCATCAGGTCGCCATCGCTGACCAAACCATACGTAAAGTGATCGATGATTTTATGTTCGGGCCGGTTATATCGAGCGGAGAAAAATGCTTCCGCCATAGCTATGCCCACGCCATTCCCAAAACCCTGACCGAGCGGTCCCGTTGTCACTTCAACGCCGGGTGTCAATTCGGATTCAGGATGTCCGGGTGTGATGCTGCCCCATTGACGAAACTGCTTGATCTGGTCGAGAGAAACATCATAGCCCGTAAGGTACAGCAGACTATACAGTAGCATCGATCCATGCCCGGCTGATAGGATAAAGCGATCACGGTCGAACCAGTTGGGGTTGTGAGGATTGTGCTTCAGGAAGCGCGTCCATAAGACATAGGCGAAAGCGGCTGCACCCATCGGCAGACCAGGATGTCCGCTGTTGGCTTTCTGCACAGCATCAATCGATAAAAAACGGATGGTGTTAATGGACAACCTGTCCAAGTCAACGCCTGTTAATTTCGAACTATCTTTGCTCATACTTTCTCTCCATATTCACTACGAATTCTCATTCTATTTTCAGCAGGGCGCAGGGATGACTGCGATCGATGGGTTAGCGCTCATATGCGCTCCATACGGAACACAACCTGCCAGATTGTCATCGAAGCTGTAAATGTTTCTGTAAAATACGGTGTGATGAATTCAGGTATATTGACCTGCAAGGCTGCGCGGCTGACCATTACTGCATTTCCCCTCTGTAAATGCGGATCACTTGATCCAGGAGGCTCAAAGCCGCCGTCCGGTTACGTTGGAATGAGTTGCGACCAATGATCGAACCGAACCCACCTCCAGCGCGGATGGCACGGACCTCATCCAAGATGGTTGCTTCATCTGTTTGAGCACCTCCTGAAAAGATGACGATCCGCCGTCCGTTGAACGCACTCTGCACGACATGCTGCACGCGCTCGCTTGGTGTATCGCGTGGAATGTGGTGTTCCTCGTAAACCTTACGGGCTTCTTCGAATACGAGATCCGCCGTGGGCAGTTTGGTCTTGATAATGTGCGCGCCGAGCTGTGCCGCAATGTGAACTGCATAGGCGACCACATCCAGGGCCATCCGGCCTTCTTTATTCAACCCGTCGCCACGCGGATACGCCCAGACCACGACAGGTAGCCCGACTGACTTAGCTTCTTCTGCAAGTTCCCGAAGTTGCTCATATTGCAGACGCCGCTCAGCCGTACCAGGGTAAATGGTGTAGCCAATAGCTGCACAGCCTAGTCGCAGCGCATCGCGAACAGAAGCCGTTTGCGCACCAAGAGGCTCTTGTTCAGAATGTAACAGATCATGGCTATTCAACTTGAGGATAAGTGGCACCTGTCCCGCAAACTCTGCCGCACCGACTTCCAAAAAGCCCAGCAGGCTGGCATAAGCGCTCAACCCCGCATCGATGGCGAGCTTGAAATGATAGAGCGGATCATACGCAGCTGGATTGGGCGCAAAGCTTGTATCGGGCCCGTGTTCAAAACCTTTATCCACGGGCAAAATAATCATTCTACCCGTACCACCCAGCCGTCCATGATTGAGCAGCCGAGATAAATTGGTGAGCACGCCAGGGTTTTCGCCCCGGTACCAACCGAGAATCTCACGAATACGATCGCTCATCAATCTACTCCTTCCTTCATTACTTGCCCTTGATGAAGAGAAGTGGTCGGCAATGCGTTGCTACATCGTTTATTCAGAAGGGCAACATAATGATTTTCGCATCTTAAACCCCACCAAGGCAATATCTACAGCAAGCAAAGAACCATCTTTCCCAAGGAAACCAGGTTCATACGCTGACATTCCCCTCTGAGAGCGTAGCTCTAACGTCACCAGAGGATTATACATCGTCTTACGATATAAATCAATCATGTTGCGATATAAGTCACTGTGTGTCCCAGCTACAACAACCCTAGCCAGAGAGCGGCGAACAGAGCAAATCTTGCTCTCCCCAGGATCGAAACACCATATCTTTGGATATCTCATAATTGCATTGCCTGTTAGACGTTGATAAACTTGCATGAAGATTCCTAGAAATTCGTGGTCAGGATTATTATTCTCCCTCATATAGAATATTCCAGTATCCTTCAGTTGTCATCCGCGGGATGTGGATTTTCATCTCCACCTTTTTGGGGAAAATCCGAATTCACCACTGAGAAATTAGAAATTGATCGCCCACCAGGTTGGTGGGCGATCAATTCATATGAGTGAAGCTTGCCTGGAACATTGCCTGCTAGAGGCGAGGACTCAGACATGTTAAGCAGTGACCGTATGGCATAATAATCCTTAAGAATCCAAGTTATGAAGATCATGGAACATAACACCGTTGAACACTGTAGATGGACATCAGAAATAACGCAGTCAAGTTTCCAAGGGCTTGACTCTCTGCCACGATCCAAAGACAAATAAGAACACACTGAAAGCTTCCAGAATACGACCGGTCAAGGCAAGCCAGCTTTGCATATGATAGGGTTGAAGCGCAGCCATCCAAATTCCCAGGTTCAGCGCTGCAAAGGCAGCCCACAGCAACAGCTCATTTCCACGCGGCGCGCCTGAGCCAAAACGCGGCAGAATCCAAAAGGCTACTCCCATTGCCAGTTGCACCATCCAGCCAAGAAGGAGAAATTCCATATGTGCCCCTAAGAAGCTCCAAACCCAGGCTGCGAAGGGCACACCTTTATTGACGAGCATTAGGCTGCCGAGTGTAAGCCCAAGCAAGAAATAGACCAACGAGCAACGCACAAACCACACGCTCAGACGCGGCATTTACTTTTCCTTGACACGCGACCATGTATTGGCAACAAACGTTAATCCGGATAACCATTGCAGAATTGCAGAAAGTACGAGTAGCGAGCCCGACAACTGACTCCCCTGCGCGGCATGTAAGGGTTCGGCTATGACGCGCAACACCAAGCCCAGGTTTAATGCGCCGTAGGTTATCCATGCGAGTAATTCGTGCCCGCGCGGCGTTTGCCTGGAGTACTTTGGAAACATCCAGTAAATCACGCCGAAGATCAACTGCGTGAGCCAGCCAAACACGAGGAGGTGTATGTAGACGGGAAAGGTCCCAGCCAGCGTGCGAACTGTCATTATTATCCCAAGCAGCAAAGCAAGGCTGAAATACACCATTGCAGTCTTGATAAATATGCGAGTGAGCAGAGGCATGGCTACTTTCCTGAGAGACTCCATCGAATGGATAGAATCGTCATAGTCGTAAACATTATATTGGAGACTTCACTCAAGAGTCTATCCCGCCTATGCAGAACATGCCAGGTTGCATCCTCTCTAACGCCGCGCAATACCAGTAAAGCCTGCAGCGAATGTTGAAAATAGAATGTACATCTATATATACATCAATATCAAAAGGACAATGCCTTCGTAGCTAGTCATGAATCCACCAGGCTGGTTGGAAGATCACTACAATAGCCGATCCATCGAGCGTGGTTACTTCGATGAGCTGAGGATAAGCTGTGCCTAGGCGTGTTCCAATCCATGAACATCCAGCACCAATCTCACATACTCTCCAATCAAGATTGCAGTCGGATACAACACCTCTTCTTCATTCCGGGCGTGAAGCATCAATTTTTCGGCAAAGTGGATGTGTTCTGTTTTCTTTTCCTGGCTAGCCGCTTTGATTAACTTCTGCAAGGACGCGACAATAGCCTTGTGTTCTTCCAACATGTGTGGCATTTCCGCCTTCAGCATATCGGTCATCTCCACAACCTGTGCCATTTCAGAGCTGATCCTTCCCTCAGCCAGGACAGGCAATAGTCCAAGCGGCGGAAGCGCATAGTTTTCCTCACTCTCGAAATGGGCATGCACTGCCTCAGCTACCTTCCTGGCTGCGGCTCCGGTCTCGCCGCCTGAGGCGACAGCTTTTTCGAGCTCAGCATGCAACTCCTCATGTTCAACTTGCACTGAGTGCGGGATGTTGAATTTCATCATGTTTCTCCTTGTCAAACGGTTTATTAAGAAGAGTTAGAAAACTTTATCGTTTTGCTCTTGTGGATTCAGTTGCCTGTGCAATCCGAATCACTCCCCTGCCTGGAGCATTTTTGCTTCGTGTTCCAAAACCTGTTCAAACAAGGCTCGAGTGGCTTCATAGCACTCCTCACCGCAACACGACAGTTTTCCGACCGATAAGATCTTTCCATTTTGAATATTTGGATAGGCAATTCGATGACGCAGTTTCTTGCCATCGGCTAACATAACGGTCGGTGTGCTACGGACCTTATAGATCTCTTTGCCCAACCGCCCTTCCTCAAGAACAGCCGTGCGTGCTTGACCGTCGTTGAACAGCCGGGTGAAATGATCCATATCCAGTCCTGACTCCTGAGCGAGTTCCAATATGACCGTGCGCTTCCCAATATTGCGACCCTCAGCGAAGAAAGCTCTACGGATACGAAGATCAAAATCATGCCCACTGAGCTCATCTTGCTGAAAAGCACACCAGGCGCCTTCAAAGGCGGGTAAGGTAGTAGTTGGCCAATCTTCTTTAAAGGGCTTGAAGACCGCCTCTGGCTCCTGCATGGCTGCCAACCAAATTTCCAATTCGAGCTCGTTTCGATCAGGCGGGCCGCCGCCATAGAGTTCCAGGGGGAAGGCTCGCTGCCGTAACTTCACACGTCCCTGATATTCTGGCATGACCTTGTGCAGGCGTACAGCTGCAACATAACACCAGGGACAATAATACTCAGCCCACTCCCATAATTCGGGAATTCTTGTACTTGCTAAGTCCATAGCTTTTCATACTCCTCATCATTCAGGCAAAGTCTTGGCAAGGTCGTTCAGCTATATTTGAGCGCCCGGCGCCCCATGTAAGAAACCAATAAAGACAAGGTTATCCAGGGCGCGAACTGTGTGCTCTTCGCCAGGTTCAAACACAAGGAGGGTATTTGCACCAACTTCTCGTTCGAGACCATCCGCTCCCGCAAAGTAGCCTCGTCCGGCAAGGATGACTACAAAAAACGGTGAGCTTGGGACATTATGCTCGCGAATTGTTTGTTGGGGCCCTAGAGTAAAGAGGATTGCCCTGCCGTTCTTATCAACATGCAAAGGAGCTGCGTGAGGTCCTTTAGGATCGAACTGCCAGTTTTCAGACAAATCTATAGCTTTCATAAATCCTTCCTTTACAGGGTCATACGGCTGCCCGATAAACCAAGGTTCTCGTCCGAATCTTTAGGTTTTGTCGGTGCTGTCCTGATAGCATTAAGGTCTATCCCAGCAGTAGAGAGCTTATTTAACAACTGGTATGCTCTCTTTACTTCTTGATCCGAGCCCTGTTCTGGATGACCATGGTCGCAGTAGGCATTCAGCCTTTCGATCGATACAGTGTTGATAGTCCCGGGTTCGATGAGGGCATCCACATATCTGGTGTCCTTATATACTGGCTTTTTCGTACTCGTGCTGGCCCACAATGGTTTCTGGGTGCGTGCTCCCGTGTCCACAAACCTGATGAAGCGTTCTCTCCTGAATAATTCTCTATAGATCTCATAGGCTACTTTCGCAGACGCATTCAGATACTTTGTCCAAGAGACTCCAAATCCAATAAAGGGTTGATATTCATTTGTTTGTTCCCTGAAGAACCATCGATGTCCCCTGCTCATCCACTTTGGACAATCTGCCTATGAGATCAGCGGCCCTGAAGGGACCTGCCGCGTTGAGCAGTGCGCGCGCTTCCGATACAAAATCCCAGACGTTCCACAACAGAACGCCGCGCACACGACCTTCACCCAGGTAATAGACCACGCCCTTTCGGAAGGGTTCCTGCCAATCGGCTACAGTTTGCAGCTTGCTGCTCAATTCTCCCACTGCCTCATAACCTAACTCGAACAGGTCTGAGTAGAACATTGGCGCGTGGGTGTAAGACTCATCTGCACCTGCCATATTTCGACCCGCCAATTTTCCCATCCTGAGGGCGTTATCTTCATGTTCCACGCGCATGCGCTTTCCCAGCGCCGAATGGAAGAAGTTTGCTACATCGCCTGCTGCAAAAATACCAGAGGCAGAGGTCCGTAAATGCTTATCGACGACAATGCCATTCTCCACTTTCAAGCCAGCCTGCCGTGCCAGCTCAAGGTTTGGACGGATCCCAATTCCCGCTATGGCGCCGTCGACTTCGAACGAGCGACCGGCTCGTGTGCGAACTATGGAGCGGTCCCCAGTTTGTTCAAAGCCCGCGACTGCATCACCGGCGATGACCTCCACCCCCTTCTCGCGGTAAAAGTCATTCAAGAAAGAAGCTAGATCCGCGGGATAAATATTCGCGCCAATCGATTCTTCTGGAAAAACCATAACAACTTTCTTACCAATCATCGTCAAAGCTGCTGCGATCTCTGAACCTATGAAGCCACCACCAATCACAAGAAAACGTTCACCACGCTCAGTCGCGGTGCGCAAGCGGTGATAATCCTGAAAGTCACGGTAATAAATGATATTGTCACCGCCAAAAGGCAGGCGAATTGGCGAGCCGCCAGTAGCTAGAAGCAATTTATCATAGGTATACTCACCACCAGCGTTGTCACGCAGATAATTCTTCGCTGGATCGAGATCAGTAACCGTACGCTCCAGGTACAATTCGACTCCCAAATCCCGCGTGTTGCGCCAAATCTTTCCAACCGGCCGGCCCTTCCACAACCCTTTTGAGAGATTCGGGCGCGCGTAAGGCGGGTCACTCTCCTTGCTGATCATGCCAATCGAAGCAGCGACATCCAATTCGAGAATGCCGCGGGCTGCTGCATCTCCCGTCAGTCCGCCACCTACGATCAAATAACGATAATGCTTCATCAGTTTCTCCTTTAATTAGTGGAAGGCTCTACCTGTCTAATCTGATTCGCACCCACAAGCTTCTGATCACCCATTTCTGTCTGGATAAGATAAGTCTGCTCACCAAGAATCCGGCGAGTATCAATCACTTCCGCCGAAATTACGTCGCGTTCTGCGGCAAACATAGAATTGATTATCCACACTCGGTCGCCGACAGCAATTTTTTCCCTGTTAGCGATCATTGCGTTCATCATTTTCGTCACCTCATACAATTTTTATTTTGCGAACATGGCCATAAACGATGACCATGAATTAGCTCAGGATAGTTTCAATTAAGGTTTCAGCCAGACAGCCCTTCACTAAAAAGGCATCGGCTCCTGCCTCCAGGGCGGCAGCCCGTTGATCAGGATACATGGTTAGGACGATAACCCGTACCTGGGGCCAATTCTTCTTGATACAACGGGTTGCTTGCAGGCCGTCCATTCCCGTCATCCAAGCGTCGATCACGATCACATCAGGCAAAATAGTTCCCACTTGTTGAACGGCTTCATAACCATCTCGGGCTTCCCCGGCTATCTGGATCTTTGATGAGGATTCATCCTGACAAGTCACCTCGTGCGTGAGCAATAGAGCCTTCAGCGCTTGCCGCGCTCTCGGTTCATCATCACATATGAGAACCTTCTTAATTTGGCGCGAATTGGGGCCTTGCTGTGTCATTTTGAGTCGAGCAGCCTGGGGATTTTTGCATTCCGGTCCAGAACGGGAACTACCTCGGTTTTCATCGCAGGGGAGGTTGAACCAGGTTGAGATTCGGCACTGCTCTCATAACAATCAATCACCTGAAGGCCGATGGTCCATTCCAGTAGCATCAGCAAGTCTTCTCGATCTACCCCTTGTACCTTCAACGTGATAATCCGCTTGAAGGGATTGTCCCCCCAATACGTACACAGGCTGGTCAGTTTGCCGCCCAATTGAACAATTCCATCTGTAATGGCGCCCAGTTCTCCTTTGTCCTCCAGGAGTCGAACCGTAAGGCGCAGACCTTCCGACCGGCCCCCTAACGCATCTGTCATCTCCCGAAAGATATCTGACTCTGTAATAATACCTACTACCTCGTCTCCGCGCATCACCAGCAGGCTGCCAATCTTACTGTCTATCATGATGCGTGCTGCTGCTTCGAGGGGACAGTCCTCCTGCACCGTGATAACCCTCCTTGTCATCACTTCTTCTACCGTTATGGCGCTCAAGAAATCGCTGATTGTATGCCTACCGAGTACGGCGACCGGTGAACTATCGAGTAAGTCCTTTTCCGTTACGATCCCCACTAATTGTCCCTCCCTATCTACGACTGGCAACGCATGAAGTTTCTTCACACGTAGTAGGCGAGATGCCTGGGCATAGGTTGTCTTTGGAGAAATTGTGATTGGATTGGCTATCATACATTCATGGACTTGCATGCAGCACCTGTATCTCTTTCGGGTTATTTTTCACTTGCTAATAGAATACCTCGGCTATTTTCACCTGTCATCAGCAGGGTGTGGATTTCCATATCCACACTTTTGGGGATTCTTGGGATGACCGTTTGCAACCAACAAAAAAAGCCACCAATCGGTGGCCTTTTGACAGGATCAGAGATAACCAAGATTATTCCTTGCTAAGATTATCTATTTCGTCCAGTGACGTCAGTCCTTCCCGCAGGGCATATAGAGTTGCCTGAACACGGTTCGCCAGGTGAAGCTTGTTGAGGACATTGCCTACATGCGTACGGACCGTGGCTTCACCAATAACCAGTTCGTCCGCAATTTGACGGTTACTAAGACCCTGCGCCACCAGGCGCACGATGTCAACTTCCCGTTCGGTCAGAGGATCTGGTGTCAACGGCTGTTTGACTGGCTGGCTTAATTCTTCCAAAACCATTTTTGCCACAGTTGGATGCAAGGATGGCTCGCCACGATTGACCTTTCGGATAGCAGTAATAAGGTCTTCGGGTTCCGAGTCCTTGAGTAAATAACCCATTGCACCCGCCTTAATTGCCGGAAAAACCTTATCTTCGGTAACGAAGCTGGTGAGAGCAATGATCCGTTTGGGGACATCTCCAGTCTGAATTTCTCGAATGGCAGTAATGCCATCCATCTTTGGCATCATTAAATCCATTACGATCACATCCGGATTGAGCAATTTTGCCTTAGCTACTGCTTCTTCACCATCCGCAGCTTCACCGATCACATTGATATCGTCCACTTGTTCCAAAAGAGCGCGTATGCCCTTCCGCACGATCGTTTGATCATCTACAACCAATAATGTAATGGGTGACTTACTCATATTCTTCGCCTCCTGGCTCATTCATCCGGCGTAATCGTTTTCGATTCATTCGAGAGGAATCCTCACGCTCAAACGTGTTCCTCTTCGCGGGGTGCTTTCAATATTCAAAGCACCTCCTAACTGTTGCACCCTCTCCTGGATTCCCTGCAACCCGAATCCACCGCTTTGACGAACCTCTTCCGGCTCAAACCCCTTTCCATCATCACTCATTTCCATCGAAACGGTAGATTCGTCATACGCAAGCTGGACTTGAACCTGCGTTGCCCCGGCGTGCTTGACCACGTTGTTTAACGCCTCCTGAGCTATGCGATACAACTCCTCCTCCAGCTTTATGGGTAGACGTCTTTCATTTTCCACGAGAACCTCAGTTTTCAGCCCTGAACGACCCTCTACCGCCGCCAACCTTGCACGCAACGCTGAAGCCAAGCCTGCAGTTTCTAACATAAAAGGACGCAGTTCGAAGACCAATAGCCGCATGTCGTACATTGCCTCTCGTGCCATATTTCGCACTTCTTGCAGATTGCTCTCCAAAGCTTCCCACTTTTCAGCCGAAAACGCCATGCGAGCTGCATCGGCATAGAGGGTGACGCTGTAAAGCGCTTGCGTGACCGAATCATGCAGCTCGCGCGCCAGTCGTTGGCGTTCTTCCAGCACTGCCAATTGCTCAGCCTGGTACTGCAAACGGATGTGCTCGATAATAATCGCCGCTTGATCCGCGAAGAGATCGATAATTCGCATATCTTCGCGGGTGATTTCACTTGGTTTGTTCATGATATTGAGGATCCCGATTACTTTTGTGTCCACTTTGAGTGGAACGGCTAACAGAGAAACAAGTCCCTGAATCCACTGGTAGTCCTCTAGTTGATGCACATCTTCATCAGTATCACCGTTCCTGAGATCCACCCACACATGTTCGCCTGTCTGGAACGCGCGACCTGCAAACGATCCACTGACAGGGAGACGGTTATGTAAATAGGTCGATGAGCCCGCACTTTTGGTCACTCTTAGCCATCCATCTTCCTCGCGAAGAAGAACTGCGCTTCCTGTTGCCCCGGTCAACTGCATGGCCTCGGCACAAATAATTTGCAATACCTCATCAAGGCCGATTTTCTGCAGTAGGCCCTTGGCTATCCTCTGGATGCTTTCACTCTCAGATAAGCTGCGCCGCATCTGATCATAGAGCTGCTTACGCTCCGTGATGTCTGTGGCGGCACAGGTCAATCCCGTGACGGCGCCATCCTCATCGAACAGTGGGTCGAGTGTCATATCATAGAAGCTTGTCCTTGTACCCACTGTTACCGATACCTCTTCTCGCGTTAATAACCCAGTCGCCGTGACTCTCCGCTTCAAGGCAGTCAGGCGCATGGCATCTTCTGCTGAGAACAAATCGGCATCGGTCTTGCCGATCACTGGTTGATCAGCATAACTCTGCGCGTTGTAGATCCACGTATAGCGAAGGTCAGCATCCTGGTTGAAGACCACGATCGGGGTATCGATCAATGCAACCCTGAATCGTTGTTCGCCCTCTTGCAAGGCTTCGCTTACACTCTGTAACTCCTCTGTTTTCTCCAGGAGCCTGGTTTCTATCTCATTGTAAGCACTTTGAAGCTTTGTTTCACGTTCGATCAGGCGCATTTCGTCGAGGCCTTTTTGTGCCATGCGCTGTAGAACCTGAACAAGAAACTCGGAATAGCTTTGAGCCTGTTCCTCCATAAGGATCGGAAGTCTCTGCAATGCCTCCAGGTATTTGGTCGCATCAAAACCAAACTCTTGCGCCAACTGATGGAAGGTCGCCTCCGCCGGTTGAGCATGAAAAACGGGACCCAGAACGAGAGTGCCTAGCTCTCCATCTTCGATACGAATAACATGAGAATACTGAAGAAGCCCTCCAATGGGTTCGTCACGTTGTGCAGTTTCTTCATTTCTCTGGAAAGAGTTTTCGCCGGCGCGTTGCCTGGTTTGGAGCTTCTCTAGATGAAATTCCTGCCACAAATTGCGTCTTGAAGAAGCAACAATGATTTCACCATCCATATCCATGATCTGCGTCGATATTCCGCTGGCTGACTCAAAAGTATCCAACATTCGCTGGAGATCAGAGGGGGCAACCAGGTCAGACAACGGATATGGCATGGAGGGTTCCTGAAAAATGGTCAATCGAATCAGGCTTTAATTTTTGAATGAGCCTCTCCTGCGCGGTTTCAGGAGCTTCTTACTCCTGAGTAATTCTAACCCAAAAACGTTTTCTTACCTCGGCCTGCGCGCAGGGGAGACCTGTTCCATGGGAGGGGATTGAACCAACCGGGCTACTGGGGCTCTCGTTCACACTGGAATGAAGAGTTATTCGATCTCCACCTGGAGTGTCTTTTGCACGTCTTCTGGGTTCACCAATATCTTCTCTTCTTTGCACAAGTATTGCCACGCAGTCTGGGTGTTATAGACACGGTACAACTTCGACCCGCAGCCGGGACAGAGGTTCGTTGGGAGCGCCGGATAGGCGCTGACGTTGCCAATCACATCCTCTCCCCATAATATATTTTGTGGTAGTCTGCTCATCATTTACTCTCCATTTAAAATAGTCAGCTCGCCGAATAGATTCGCTGCTGTTACAGAACCGATTCCACCCGTTCTGATACAAATCCTGGATGGAAGGTTTGTCGTCTGAACGACGCGGGATCATTCGTAAGTCCGCAATACGCCATGCCAGGCATCTAGCTTTCTGAACAGCGCAAACGTATGTCGACTCTATCGTGACAAATGTGGGGCAGCAACCGTAAGAAAGCGTATTTGCCTTACGCAATTAAGTGGATTTCTTTGCCAGATTTCAGATAACACGTCTATGCTCATCCCCCACAAGGCATAGACGCGATTCTCAGGAAAGTTTTGCGCGTTTCTACGGAGACAATTTCAACTTAATTAGGGTTGGCGGATTTGGGATAGTGGGGTATCGTTTAGAGTGAAAGGGACAGCGTAGAGGTTATGGATGGAGGTGACCGGATGGCTCAATTAGCTGCGAATGATGCACACCTACAAAAAAAACCCTATGCAGAACTGGTGTCAGAACCGAGTTGCCCGGCGCTTCCCAGTTGCTTATAATTGCCAGGGAGTCTCCTATAACCATCTTGCTTTTATAAATGCGAACCCGACTCATCAATCCTGGCTGATGATCCCGAACAGGCCGGTCATGTTGATTGGTTAAGGAGAAAGTGAAAAATGACAGCATTCCTATCCCGGTTAGAACTAGAATCTCTGATGACCCCGTCCGAAGGCGCCCATATCTCGCTCTTCATGCCCACGTATCGTGTGGGTCGCGAAACACAGGAGAATCGCATTCGATTGAAGAATCTCATTAGAGATGCCGAGAAGCAACTGATCGAGATGGGTTACCGGGTGCCGGATGCAAAAGCTTTGCTGCAACCCGCTGAGGACCTGCTGGGACCAACGAGTTTTTGGATGTATCCCGGAGATGGATTGGCTATATTTCTTTCTGCTGACACTGCGCGTCAGTATTCCCTCCCTATACGGCTGAAGAAAAAGCTGGTTGTCGCCGATCGTTTTCACGTGAAGCCGTTACTGCCTCTGTTTAGCGGCGATGGTTCCTTTTTTGTCCTCGCCTTAAGCCAAAATGAGGTTCGTCTGCTCCAGGGCACTCGAAGTGTCGTTGCACAGGTTGAGTTAGAAACTGACTCTCTAGCCAGGATGCTTAAGGCTGAAGATTCAGAGACACATTTGAATCGGTACATGCCATCGGGCGCGCCAGGCGCGCCAGGGCGGAACGCCGCGATTTTCCATGGCGTTGGGGGTGGAACGGAAAATGATCGAGCAAAGCTTTTGGATTATTTTCGTGAGGTGGATAAAGGATTAAGAAGCATACTCCGTATGGAACAGGCGCCTCTAGTTCTTGCCGGGGTGGACTATCTCCATACACTTTATCGGGAGGTTAGCTCCTACCCTCATATCTTTGAGACAGGAATATCCGGGAATCCGGAGCGGCTCCGGGCGGATGAACTGCATGCTGAGGCATGGCAGATCCTGAAACCGCATTTTCAAAAAATCAGGCAAGCCGCGAAAGAGCGCTACCGCCAACTGTCCAAGCAGGGCAGCCATCTGGCTTCCGATACTCTGGAGAGAATCCTTCCTGCCGCGCTCCATGGCCAGGTAGAACTTCTCTTCGTGGCAGTGGGCACTCAACAGTGGGGTAAGTTCGAACCGGTGAGTCTACAAATCGATCAGAACCAGGTCTACCGCCCAGGCGACGAAGACCTTTTGGATCGGGCAGCCGCCCTGACCCTGCTCAACGGTGGTACCGTATTCGCAGTACGCAACGATCAGGTCCCTGGCCCGAACCCTGTAGCGGCGATACTGCGCTATTAGCAACCAAGGCGCCTCTGCATTCGGCAGGGAATGTAGGTTAGTTGAGGTAATTTATTGTTCGTCTCGGCTCGCCAAGCATTCTTCAAGATACGTCTTAAGTACAACAGCATTATTGTGCTCAGTATCGCGAGCAGAGTACAGCAAGGTCACGTTTCCTTGTCTCGTTGCTTCTAACAATATCTCCCAAGCACCTGGATTTGCGTCCAGTTCGGCACGATAGCGGCGCTGAAATGCATCCCACTTCACCGGATCGTGCCCGAACCAACGTCGCAAACCGTCGCTGGGAGCGACATCTTTTAACCAGGCATCCATTTTCAGATTCACTTTTTTTATCCCACGTGGCCATAACCGCTCGACCAAATAGCGAGTGCCGTCGTTTCTTCCAATCCCCTCGTAAACGCGCTTCACCTTCACAACAGTTGCTTTTTTCACGTCTTGACGATTCCTTTCTCTGTCAAACTCTTTAGCAGCAAATGAAAATAGATCAAACCGCCATAGGCATCCCACTGTTTCAATGACTTATGCACCTCATCATAGTTCATAGGCTCGGACAACCGTAACCAGCTTCGTAGATTGTTGCGGGCGCCTACATCGTCACCCGGGAAAATGTGTGTCCTTCCCAGTCCGCGCAGCAGGAAATACTCTGCCGTCCAGCGGCCGACACCTTTTAGAGTACCTAGACGGTTAACAGCCTGCTTATCATCCAGCTTCTCGATTTCTTCCAGATCAAATTGCCCTTCGATCACTGCCTGTGCAAGACCCGTCAGATAGCGAGCCTTCCGGTAGCTGAAGCCCATCTCACGCAATTTTTCAATCTCCATATTTGCCAATTGCTGCGGGCGAGGAAAAGCATGAAAAAAACCTTCCTCTGTTTCGACAGCTGTCCCGCAGGCTCCCGTCAGCCGGTTGAGCAGGCGTATGCCCACGGTAAGGGTGATCTGCTGACAGGCAATCGCATTGACCAACGTTTCAAAATAGGTTGGAAACCGCGGCGGCTTTGAACCACGGAACTGGTTGGCAGGAGATCGTAGAGCTTCATCATTTTCACAGAGACGATAAAACTCCGTCAGATCAACATGGATTCCAAGCAGGCGCTCCAACGTCTTATTGATATATACTCCCTTGTCAGAGCCTGGCCCATCGCCAGTCAACGAGACGCGCAGTCTGGGCATCCCTGACTGTTCGAATTGAGTCACAGCGATTTCAAATGGATTGCCGTCCTCA
>DASSBC010000001.1:0-135534 GCA_035699125.1 Anaerolineales bacterium | reverse complement strand
AGGGCGGCGGGGGTGGCGGAGGTCCTGGCACCGGGTATGGTCTCCGAGCGTGGCGGAGGCGCGGGACGTTGAAGACGGTCCTGCCTCTGGACTTCGCCTGAATCAGACTCCCTGGGACGCGCTTCCGGTCGCGGTCTCTGCTCGATGACCTGATCTGGCGCCTTGACATTCTCAAGAGGGGCGGGATGCCGAACCTGTGTTCCATTGCGCGGCTTTTGCTGCGCTTCGGGATAGGTTTCCCCGATCCGCTTCCACAAGCCCTTCAACGCGTCCGCGCGGGACTGCGGGGTGAGACCATCATACGAGCGGAGCCGCTGTACGACAGCTTGAATGACCTCTTCCTGAATTCCATCGGCGCGGGCATCGCCTTCCCAGTAATCCAGCATTTTGGCAAGCCCGCCAATAATGGCGATATTGTTATATCCATTTTCGTGTTCAAGACGAAAGAATTTGCGTAACTTTTCTAAAGACGGCTGCATGAGATAATTTTATCATGTGGGGAGATGGGACACGAACTGCATAAAATATACGAAGAAAGCGGATTATTGTCTCACTGCCGCAAACCCCAACCCGTTCGGGCCCACGTGAGTGCCAATCACTGTGGTCACATTCACCATCAAAATGTCGCGCGGCACAGCCTGGCTGGCTTGCTGCATGAGTTCATTCAGGAATTCACGAGCACGCGCTTCCGCACCTGTGTGCAGGATTGCTAATTTTTCCAACGGACTGCCCCCTAAGAGAAACCTAAACATTCGTTCATTGGCTTGACTCGTTGTGCGCACCGAGCCAACTGGTTTGACTTCCCCATTTGTCAGCTCAACCATCGGTTTAATGTTTAAGAGACCACCAAGCATCGCTACAGCAGCCGGGATGCGACCACTGCGCTTGAGATATTCCATCGTGTCCAGAGCAGCGAAGACACGAAGCTGTTTCCTTGTGAACTCGATGGCGCCGAGCGCGGCTTGCAGCCCCAGCTCCGCAGCTTCCGCAGCAGCAAGCACCTGAAAACCCAGTCCTAACGAAAGAGATGTGCTATCAATACAGGTGACCCGATCCGGAAAGTCATGGGCTGCCTGCCGCGCGGTATTCAGGATCGATGTCAGCGTGCCAGCCGCATGGATGGACAGAATACGGTCGCAACCGCGGTTGAGGAGAGAGTCGTATCGAGAGGAGAAATCGCCGATGGACGGCGCGGCAGTTGTTGGCTGCGTCTTGAGCAAGGGCAGTTGCCGGTAAAACTCTTCTCGTGTGATGTCTTTTCCGTCTACATTTTCCTTGCCATTTATAACCAAAAGACAGGGCACCACTTCAAGTCGATACTGTTCAACGAGAAAGCCCGGAAGATCACAGGTGGAATCTGTGAGGATGCCAAGTTTCATGCGCCTGGCTTCTCTCGGTCCAGCCACAGCTCGCGGTATTTACGATTCCAATCCATGAAAAAACGATAGGCAATCACCAGCCCACAGGCGAGGGCGATCCAGAATTCGAGATCCCGTAGATTAAAGAGCCAGAAGACTGGGGCAATTAGAATCCCTGTAAGTACGCTGGCACGCGCACCATGGCGGAGGGTGAACAACAGAGTGAGTAACAAGCCCAGGCCGATCGCGACAGCTACCCAATTCACTACAAATAACGCCCCAGCAAATGGCGCTAACCCCATCCCGCCGCGAAATTGACCGAAAAGAGGCCAGCAGTGGCCCACGACTACCAGTGCAGCCGTGAAGACAATCACCCAGGTATCCCCAGAATATCGGAAAGCAAGGAATGTGGGGATAAATCCTTTTGCCACATCCAGGATTGCTACCAGTGCACCCCAGCCAAACCCGGCCTGCCGAATCGTGTTTGTCGTGGTTGCATGACCGGAACCTGCATTTCGGACGTCTACGCCTTTTGCCAAACGCGTGACCCAGACCGAAAAAGGAAGCGAGCCGGAGAGGTAACCAAGCAGAGGGAAGATGAGCGAGGAAAGAGTTTCCATAACCGACTCCAGGTTTCGAATCGCGGGAGTAAGCCATCAAGGAACACAAGTACAATAGTGCCGATTGCTCTAATGAAAACTTGAGGCGTACGCGGCGAGTATAGCATATGCAATAGCATGTAAATCAGGAGTCTGGCCATGGCATATAGGGTGAATTTGCAATTCATTTGCAATACTATCTTAAATTTTTCATGAAGAACTTATCTACAACATGACCTATGTAGCATACTTACAGAACTGACAACAGTTTTGGTACTTCGATCCCATGTTGTTTTAATCCATTCCACATAAGATTGGGGACTGTCCGACCAGCTAACGTTTTCATCTTCCACTTACGTTCTATATGCCATTATCTATACCTTTTTTTACAAACACAAAAGTGATCACGTACGACACGATTGCTCGCAGGAGAAACGATGAACATAGCACTCCATCGAATTACAGGCTTGATCCTGGGGTTGGTGATGATCCTGGGGAACACCATCCACACAAAAGCAACCGGGAACGTCTACTATGTATCTCCCACGGGAAATGACACCAACCCGGGAACAGCCTCTGCCCCCTTCCGGACCTTTGCAAAAGCAAATTCTGTGCTGACGGCAGGAAGCACGTTGAATATCTACGCAGGGGTGTATAACCAACAACTGAAAATCACCAAAAACGGCACCGGCACTGCAAGGATTATAGTTCAGCCCGTCGGGGGGACTGTCGTCATCGACAGACAAAACGTAGCCTCTTCTGGCATAGATGTGCGCGCCTTCTATGTGACAATTAAGAACCTGACAGTAAGAAATTCCAGAGACGTTTGTGTAAACCTCACAGGCGGGGCGATTACTGTCAATGGTTTGATTGTGTATAGCTGTTTCAGTCATGGTATTCAGGCGAATTACTCCTCTTACGTACAAATTCTGAACAGCCGTGTGTACCAGGCTGCTTTGTCCAATGCCGCGCGGCTCCTGTCCGGCGGATGGGGATCAGGCATTAAAGTGCGGGAGAGCCACCACGTCCTGGTCGAGGGAAACACCATCTCCCATAGTTATGGCGAAGGGATAGGCACGCGCGGTACAGACATAACGCTTCGTGGAAATGTCGTTTTCAACAACTACTCTGTCAATATTTACGCAGACAATTCAGAAAATGTGCGGATCGAAAGAAACTTTGTGTATTGCACTCCCAATAGCGGATTTGAACGCGGTGGCTTACCGGCAGGCGGTATTGGTCTTGCCGAAGAATACTATCCAGGCTGGGGAGCTCGGCTAAAAAATGCGCGCGTGCTCAACAATATTGTTGCGTTTTGCCGTTATGGAGTACGTTATCTGGGTGCGGAGGAAGGCGTGAGTGGAGCGGGGCTAAAAAGCGCAGTCATTGCCTACAACACCTTGTATGGCAGCACGAATGCGGCACTCAGTATTGTCTATGAAAGCATGCAAGCTGGATCTGTGATTGCCAACAATATCATCTGGCAGGCGCAGAATAAGCTGGCTGTCTTTGATAACCCCATTAGGATCACCTTCCAAAACAATCTATGGAAAGTGGCTCCGGCACCTGTCTTTCGCAGTCCCGGCGATCGCTACGGGGATCCAAAGTTTGCGACCACGCCAGGCTATACGCCCGCCAGCTTTCGACCGTCCAGTACATCACCAGCTGCCACGGCAGCTTCAAATATAGGTGTCATAAGAGACTTTTATGCCCAAGCACGTGGACCCATGTTCGATATGGGTGCGATTCAATTTTACAACCCGCAGGAATTGTCCAGCCCAACCACAAACCTGCCGCTGCCGACAAGCACGGCAAGCCCTGCTCCAACTCTGGTTCCACCCACGAACACGTTGGCACCTGTCACGCCGCAGAACACAGCCAGCCCAGTTCCGACAACTAACACTTCGGCGCCCGTCACATCTACTCTCTCCGCGTCAAGTTCTTCAGCGATGTCTGCGTCTTTCCCAGTTCTGCCTTCACCCACAGCCACTGCCCAAGCGGAGCAGATATCTCAGGAAACACGCTACGATAACAAACACAGCGCCTTCACCTACTCAGCGGGATGGGTGGAAGAGGTCAGCGCGTACGCCATAGATGGTTCCTATGCTCGGACGTCTGCGAATGGCTCCTCGGTGACCTTCCCATTTACGGGGCAGTCATTCAGTGTTATCTACAAGGGTGGTCCCAGTTACCGAACGATCGATGTGTACATCGATGATGTTCTGGTGGCTACGATCGACGAACGACATGATTCCAGCACATATAAAGCGCGCTGGGATTATCCCGGTCAGTTATCCCCCGGACCGCACAGCCTGAAATTGGTTTTTGTCACGACGAGTTCGAATACGAACGGATCGCTGGATGCCGTAATCGTTCGTTAGTCGAGAGATATTGTCAATACTATTAAGATAAAGAACAAACGGAGCACCGAAATGTGCTCCGTTTTCTTACTCATCAAAAGCGTCCTGATGCTCCCCACGTCGGACAATTTCCTTCTTGAAGATCTTTACCTGACCTGCTTTCGCCAGATTCATGGCATCGACGATCATCACTTGGAGCTCCTCATCGGAAACTGTATCCCCTTCCATATAGCCCCCGTTTGTGAAATCGACTCGGAAGTCAAACTTGACGCGAAACTCAGATTGAGGATTGGGGATGTACACAGAGTAGTTCTTGGAGAAATCTTGTGCACCGGATACGTTATCCAGATAGCTGCATGCTGGAATAGCCGTATTCCATTAACTCGATGGAATTCCCATCCGGGTCTGTGATCCACGCCTGACGGGAGTTGTCCATGCCAAGCTTGATCTCGGAGACTTCCACGTCTTTGTCTTTTAGCATCTTGCAGAATTCATCCAGCCCGGTGACTTCCAGGCAGAAGTGTTTGTAGCGTGTACCGTTCATAAGCGTCTCGACCGTTCCTCCCCACACTTCGGCTGCCATTGCATGGTCGAAGAATTCCAGGAAGGTCGTGTCGCCACAGGCAAAGTAATATCCAAACGGTTTGCCTTCTTTGTTGTCCAGGGTAAATTTGACCTTCATACCGAGCTTGTTCACGTAGAAATCGATGATCTTTTCCAAGTCATTCGTGACAAAGTTCAGATGCGCCAGTTTTCGGATCATAGTGCCTCACTGCATAGAAACAATTTCTTTTACGCGCCCCACCGCCCCACTTTCCAAACGAACCTTGATCCCGTGCGGATGAGTCGAGGACTTAGTGAGGATCTCTTTTACAACCCCTTTGGTCAATTTGCCGGTGCGCTGGTCCTGCTTGAGAACGACCAGGACGGTCATACCGGGTTTGATGGAAGAGCGGGTTTGTCCATTCACGATTTCAGTATAGCACACGCCTGGAAGGGGTCACCTTTTCAATCCTTCTATCTGCACGTAAAATCAAGCACCTATGAAATCCGCTTCGTTTCAAGATCCGGCTGCCCAGGCGTATCAGCAAGCCCGGATCGCTCACTGGGACGCCATGGCACCCAAGCGAGCTTCCCGGCAGCGTATGGGCGGCTGGTATCACCGCCGATTGGATGAAATCTACCGGTTTCACGTCAGACCGAATCAAACGATTCTCGAGCTGGGCTGTGCCGACGGGCATTTGCTCGCTTCCCTGAAGCCGGCGCGTGGAGTGGGCGTGGACTTCTCAAAAGAAATGCTCTGCCGCGCAAAGGAACAGTATCCCGAACTGGCGTTTATCCATGCGGATGCGCACGATCTTTCGGCTCTTAACGAGAAGTTTGATATCATCATTTTGTCGGATCTCGTGAACGATCTCTGGGATGTCCAGCGAGTTTTCGAACAACTCAAGCGGCTCTCGACGCCATCTACGCGCATCATTCTGAACTTTTACAGCAGACTCTGGCAGATTCCACTGAGCATCGCGCGCAGGCTGAATCTTGCCGAGCCCACACTGTATCAGAACTGGCTGACCCGTGACGATGTACGGACCCTGCTCCGGCTGTCCGATCTGGAGGCGGTCCGTTTTACGCAGGAGATTCTATGGCCTTTGCCGCTCGGCGGAATTGCAAATCGAGTCCTCGTTCGGTTGTGGCCGTTTAGCGAGATGGCGCTCTGCAACTTTGTGATTGCTCGCGCCGTGCGCCTCGGCGGACAGAATGCTGATGAACCAACCGTTTCTGTGATTGTCCCTGCGCGCAACGAGTCGGGGAATATCAAAGCTATCTTTGAACGGACGCCGCAAATGGGCCGCGAGACCGAGATCATCTTCGTCGAAGGGCATTCGCGGGATGACACGTATGCCGCGATCGAACAAGAGAGGATGGCGCACCCTTCCACCCCAAGCAGCCTGTTCCGTCAGACAGGCATCGGCAAAGCCGACGCGGTGCGATTAGGATTCTCCAAAGCCAAAGGCGATGTGCTCATGATTCTGGATGCCGACCTGACGGTTCCTCCGGAAGATCTGCCGCGGTTTTACGAGGCGCTCGTCTCGGGCAAAGGTGAGTTCATCAACGGTGTGCGCCTTGTCTACCCGATGGAAAAGGAAGCGATGCGCCCGCTTAATTTCCTTGGCAATAAGTTCTTCAGCATGGCGTTCTCCTGGCTGCTGGGGCAGCCCATCAAGGATACCTTGTGCGGCACCAAGGTCCTCTGGAAGCGCGATTACGAGCAGATCGCCGCCAACCGTTCCTATTTTGGCGACTTCGACCCGTTCGGCGATTATGACCTGATCTTCGGCGCTGCCAAGCTCAATCGCAAGATCGTAGACCTTCCGATCCGGTATCGCGAACGGACCTACGGCTCGACCAATATCTCGCGCTGGAAACATGGACTGTTATTGCTGCGGATGGTTGCTTTCGCGGCGCGGCGCATCAAGTTTGTATAGCGGAGATTTCATGATTTCTTCTTTGAAGTTACTTCCTTATAAACAATATCGCGGCGTGCGACGCGAGTACTCTGTCATCTTTTATTACTTACCCATCTTTGCAGGGATGTACCGCCGCCGCGTGGAGTTGTGCCTGGCGGAATGCAAGGGCGGCAGTTCCATCCTTGAGGTGGGATTCGGCAGTGGGCTGACCTTCCTCAACCTGAACGGGCTGTATCAGAAGATCTATGGGCTCGACCTTTCGTGTGATGTAAAAGAAGTCGCACAGGTTTTTGCTCCCTTGGGAATCTACCCGGAACTGCGGAACGGGAATGTGCTCAATATGCCCTACCAGGATAACCAGTTCGATACCGTCCTGCTGATTAGTATTCTGGAACACCTCCAACCCAAAGAACTGGAGCGCGCCTTGCAGGAGATCAAGCGTGTCCTCAAGCCTGGTGGACAGGTCGTGTATGGTGTTCCTGTGGAGCGTCCCTTCATGGTGGCTATGTTTGCTCTGCTCGGATACAACATCCGCAAGTATCACTTCTCCACCGAGAAGGACGTGGCTGCGGCTTCTCAAAAACACTTTGCGCAGGTGAGGGTCATTCCCATGAAGAGCACTCCTGCCTTTTTTGGCAACGTGTACGAGATCGGCCATTTTATTAAGCCAGCAGACAAATAATGGGCATCTTTCTCCATCAGGACTTGATCGAAAAAAATCACGGATATTGGAATCAGAAGCCTCTGCTCCGGGCGGTGTATCGGGATTTCTATCGCCTGATTGCCACCAACTTGAGCAATTTACCGGGAAGCAAGATCGTAGAGCTTGGCTCCGGACTCGGTAATATCCACGAAGTGATCCCCAGTTGTGTGCGCACAGATCTATTTCTCAACGCGTGGATCGACCAGATCGAAAATGCTTATCAGTTGTCGTTTGCAGATGAGTCCGTTTCTGATCTCATCCTCACAGACGTGTTCCACCATCTGAAATATCCCGGCACCGCCTTAAAGGAATTTTTTCGCATCCTGTGCCCCGGTGGGCGAGTCATCATGCTGGAGCCTTGCCTGAGCGCGCTGGGATTGCTGGTCTATGGTGTGTTTCATGATGAACCGATTGCCATTACGAAAGACATCCAGTGGCATGCCCCCGAGAGCTGGTCGCCTGCGGACATCGATTATTATGCCGCGCAAGGGAATGCAAGCCGGATTTTTCTTGGCAAACAGTTTCTGCCCGAGCTGAGCGATTGGCAAAAGATCGAAACGAAACGGATCTCTGCGATTGCCTATGCTGCCTCAGGTGGATTTTCAAAGCCACAGTTGTATCCAGCGTTTGCTCTGCCCTGGATACGAAAGCTGGAACGTGCATTAGGGTTGTTTCCTGCCTTGTTTGCCACCCGCCTTCTGGTCATTCTGGAAAAATGATCACGGACACTGCCGCCTACCCTCCTGCGGCACGTACAGCGCGATCTCATCTTCGGGGAAAACAGTCTCTTCGCGATAATTACACAGGATGTGCTTCATAATCCGCGTCACCCAGACGTTGTTCTCCTCCGCGAAGCTGCGCTGCCTGGACAAAACATTGTAGTTTAGCGGGTCAACGACGATCAATGCAAACCGTTGGTCTTCCATATCCTCGCGAAAGGCTTGAATATGCTGGAGGTCGTTTGCCATGGCGATTTCCATCAGGTCTTCTCGCTCATACTGCGGGATAAGAGCCACGCCGTCCAGCATGTGCATCGAGATCAGATGCCGCTGGGTGATAAATAAAATCTTACCGCCCCGCGCGTTGACCTGGTCCACGCGCGCCTGAAGCTGCGCCAGCACATCTTGTGTACGCGCTGAATCATCTGGCGCTCTACCGATATTGAATTGCAAATACTACCAGGCAGGAAGGACAATCAAAGCGGCAACCAGAAGCCAGTGTAAGGGGACGGGCTCTGCCGTCTCTCCGCCCTCAGGCTGATAGCGCGCAAACACCAGATATGCAAACACGATCAGCAACATGCTGAAATAGGCGTCCATGTTATGCAGGTTGGCTCCGCCGCCGATCTTAAGGCTTACCACCAAGCCGCCCAGGAAAAGAACAAGCAGCGCGGCGGATATCAAAACCAGTCGAATCGAATGCCACTCTTCCTTTCGCGAGCGGATTACCATATACATGGTGGTCCAGACCGGCAGCGATGCCAGCAATGCTCCGGGCAATACCCCCAGGAAGTAGGAGGCATTCGGCCAGAGCCGATACCATAACAGATCAGAGGCAAGGCTGGTGTAAAAGATTTCGCTATCGGGGATGCCTGAGAGAGCTATATAAACCTGTTGAGACAGATAAGCAATCGTGGTACCTAGGACAAACCACAAGACAGGCTTGAGCAAATAACTCCAGAGGGGTTTCCCGCGCAAAGATACTTCCATCAAGTACAGAACTGCTGCAATCATGCCTGGCACCGGATACCAGTTCAGGCGACTCCACCCACACCAGATAGATGCCAAGATCACCACAATCCAGGTTCGCCCGTCACGCTCGCGAGAGAATCCCCACAACACAAGGATCACGGGAATCGTCAGATGGAAATAGACAGGTCCCATGAACAAAAAGAGCAACATCCATAAACCAACAAGCCAGCGCACGGCACGTCGCTCGATGGAAAGCCTGGACATCAGCACCGGCACAACTGCCCCCACCAAAAGATAGCGAATCGCCACCTGCCAGAACCGGTGAAACCAGAGCGACGCATCAAGCAAATAAGGTGGCGCAAGCAGCAAATGCAGCGTGGGGTGTAGGATGGGCCAGGGATATTCCCGCCCATACACTTTTTCGGCGAGAAACAGCGATGGAAAATAAAAGCGGCTAGTCTCTGACCACCCCATCGCAAATGGATAATCCGTGACGCGGGGCCAGTAGACGAGTAAAAGGTGCAGGGTGGACTGGCACAAAACGGTGGCGACCAGTGCGATCCACCAGGGCGTTTCCTGGCGAAGCAATTTGACGCCCCACATCCCGATCAGGCTGAAGGACCAGAAGATCATAAAGCGCATCCAGCCCATTCCACCGATGAGACTCTGAATCCTTGGAATCATGAATAGCACGGAAAAGCCAACCAACGCAAGGGCTACGAGCGGAATCCCAATCCAGGCCTTACTATTTATAATATCTGAAATTTGCACCAGGGAGAGGATTCGCTCTCGATAACGCGATCCAGTCAGAATTAGAGAAAAGAGCGCAAGCAAACCCGTCAGCACCAGGGATGCGATTAATCCCTGCCATGCGCGGCTGACAGAGAGGTCTACACCTAATTTAGGTGCTCTTTCCAAGATTTGGTAGATGGCGAGGAAAGGAAGCAACGCAGTGAGGGCAAAGACCGAACGCCAGAATGTGAGGCGTGAAGGCGAGATGAATTTCATGTACAGCCAGAGATGTCTGCCAGTCGCCGGAAGTCAGGGATCAGCTCACCGTGTGAAAGCTTGGCGCCCTCGACGGTCTTCAATACTTGCACGCACGATTGCTCGAGCTGAGCTGCATATCCCTTCCAATACTCTTTATCTGTATAGACGTAGCTGTACCCCGCGGCATTCAAACGGTAAGGATCCGGGTCTTCGACCAGTGCCAGGTAGTCCGGCTGCTCTACCCCCCAGTAAATTGTGGAATTTGCCTGACGGCCAAAAAGCGTGGGGGCGCGTGAGGTGGACGGGTCAAACACCCAGGCGGAGGGCGGAGACAGTCGGTCCCAGTATTCCTCATAAAAACGCGCGTCCATATCGGAGACAAATTCTCCGTAAACTGGGCGAGGGATGGCGATCAGCTCAATTGCAAACAGGATCATCCCTCCGAGCATGGTCATGGTGGCAAGCGCGTAGGCTCCACCACGGATCCATTCTGCTTTGTCTTGCAGCCATATCCAGGTAAGAGGCACAGCATAAACGCTGCATACAAAAAATAGATTCGACAGTAAGCGGGTCGTGGCGGTGATCCCCGCGTTCCCCGAGTATTCAATAAAAACGGAAAGCAGACTCGGGATCGCCGAAGCCACTACAGCTGCCGGGAACCACTCTTCTTCGCGCAGCGCCCTGGATCCCCAGATCAAAATCAAGGGCAGACTCAGAACCATCGGTCCGATTTCGAACAAAGCTGCCAGCAACTGCATGGGATTAAATATAGATAGCTTCCCCAGGTGAGAGGAAATGACTGTCGGCGGCACGAGGGAAAAGCCAACTTCAAAATAAGAATCAGATGAGGAGGCAGAAGGAAATAAGCGCCCATAGACGAGCTCGGTTGCCATGCCGCCCTGAAGAATCGCAGCAAGACCAGCGAGAACAATGACACCCATCCAGAACCATGCGGAATGTGGCAGCCGAAAGGTTTTGTTTTGGATGCTCCACACAATGGCTACGAGAATAATAGCCAAATACAAGATTGCAAAATCCACTTCGTTGGCAAGCGCCAGAGAAGAGAGAATCATTACAAGAGGAATCCCGGTTAGCCACGTCTTTTGTCTGCCTGCCAGCAAGAGCAGCAAAAGCAAGATGACATTCGGCAAAACGCCATAGCCGTTGTGGGTCATGAGCGCGGGCGTGTTGACTCCATTGGCAAAGGCGAACGGAAACGGTATCGGGCCGCTTCCCGCCACCTGCCAGGATCGTGACAGCGCGTCAAATAAATTCTCGGCGGTGACGCGCCCGGAACCGATCAGAGTTAACTCTGAGGATATTCGATTCAATACAGTACCGGGCAGAAGCAGCAGGAGCCAGCGTGTCCCACCTGCCAGCGCAAAAAACGCGCCTGATACCCAGGCAAGCA
Source organism: Anaerolineales bacterium (assembly GCA_035699125.1). GTDB lineage: Bacteria > Chloroflexota > Anaerolineae > Anaerolineales > Villigracilaceae > Defluviilinea. The sequence goes on along the minus strand of DASSBC010000001.1, from coordinate 123,954 downwards.
TTTTGTTTCGGGTCAGACGCCAGGCAATGAAGCCCGTGAACACTATAGCAAGGGTAAGTGTTAAACCGCGCGCGAGATCAAGCGCGGTCCAGGGGGCGGCAGAGGCAACCCGCATCAATTGAACGCCTAACAGGATGAGAAAATAATGATAGCCAAAGCGAGTATCGGGTCGCCCGGGGAAGTGAGGAGGGATATCGCCCGTTGCCATCAGGGAAGAGAGAGGCAGATTCTGGAAATCATCCAGCATCCCTAGTCCGCGCCCGATTAACGTAAAAATAACGACGGCTCCCGCAAATAACAGCCACGTGGACCATCTGATGCTGCGCCATTGCGGAAGCAAATCGCGGCGCAACGGCCAGGCGGCAAACAGTCCCAACGCCAATGTCAACAGTGCAGACCCCCAAAAAGCAACAGACATGGGCAGAAAGCGCGCTGTAAAATTCCCCAGCCAGTTCGCCACCAGCAGCCCGATCCCAAATCCGACAAAGCCGCGCTCATGCGGCTCCAGCTGGAACCAGCGCAACGTCATCAACCAGCCACCGATGCCCCACAACAAAAATAATAAGAGCAAAGGAAGTAGCTGCAGTTCAGAGAAAAGATACATGGTTCTTAGTCTCTTCGAGGAGTTGAAGCCATTACTTGAATCAGCCCCACCGCATCGTCCTCGATATTGCCGCTGATGAACTCCGGGCGAATGCGAGGCATCACTTTGCGAAAGGCTTCTTCTTCACGAGATAAAACTTCGATCTCCACGTTCTCAAAGCAGGCTTCAAATGCTCTGCGATAATCCCATAAACGGTAACGGTTGTGATTGCTGGAAGGGTTCAGCCACTGGCGCCAGGTGCTTTCCGAAAAACGCAGCATTTCAAACGGGTATTTGAAGAAATGGTCACGCAGGTCCACGTAATGGATTTGAACTCCATCCAGCTTGGTTAAGCGTGCCAGTGCGCGCGTAATCCCTTCCACATCCTCCAGGTGTTCGTAGACGGAGCTGCTGATGACGATATCCACAGGGTCGATTTGGACCTCACGGATATCGGCTTGCAGCAACGTGATCCACTCCGGACGAGGACGAAGTCCATTGCGGTCCATATAAAAATAGTTTTCTTCTGCCCCAAACATTCTACGGTTATGAGCCTCATCCGGAGGCGCATACTTATCACAAAGGACCACGTGAGCCGCGCCCGCCTTCAATACACCGAACCCGATATCAAACCTTCCACCGTAGCCAAAGACCAGGACGCGCGCTTCCTGAAAGGAACGTCCGCGTTTGGAAAGCACGTCCACATACCGCTGGACAGCCGCCAACGGATGGTTCGTTTCCAGACCGGGCCGGATGATGATATTTCTTAACAAGAGCGCGCGCACGAGCCTTTCAGGAAGAAAATGACGGATGAGGCGCGGGATGAGATACGGAAGATTCAAACGTGCCTCTTCAAGGGGATTCATTTAGATACTCTTCACAGCCAGACGGGTTTTGGCGGGGGACTAATAATTCCAGATTTACATCGGTCGATATGTAGAGTGGTTCATAAAAACAAAGGGTTGGATTGGAGACCCACACGACCCAGGCATCGTTCTCCTCAGAGAAGGGACCGCCGAGTTCCTCGCGACGTTTTGTCCTGAGTGGTTCGGTGACTATCAGATCAAAGCGCTTTTGGGCAAGGTCATGATAATACTCTTCGAAGTAACGGGCATTGTTTGCCATCGCCTGATCCATCATATATTTTTTCTCATACTCAGGCACAAAGGGAACCGGTGGAAGATAGTGAAAGGTCAGCAATTGTCTGTGGTCCATAAACAGCACTTCACCCGCCTTAGAAAATTTTGCGACCTCCTCACGTGCCTTTGAAAATGCCTCCGACACTTTATTTTCATTCGGGAGCTGCAGCCGCGGATGATAGTCGGAGCCCGGATTTAAGGGAAGAAACGGGTAAACCACCCAAAATATTGAAAATACGGTCAATGCAATCGTCCACACAGACCATTTCGTCTGTATAGGGTTTGTATCCATAGACATCAACCCTAACACAGCGACGACAAACAAAGTGATCAAGAACATATCCAGGTTATGCAAATCGCCCCCACCGCCAATTTTCGTGCTGATGACCAGCCCAATGGTGAAAAACCCGATCAGCGCGCCCGCAATGGCAATCTTCTGAACCCAATCGAGCTGCCAGCGCTTTGAGATGATCCACCAGGCAAGCAGAATACATAAAGGCAAAGTGTATCGCAATGCCAGAAATAAAACCCCCGGACCAAGCGTGTCGTTGGGAAGAAGGCGATACCACAGCAAAGGCTGGCTCGAAGATAATGATTCGCCCTGCATAAGAGAAAAATACTGGTTGATACTTGGGAGCAAGCCTGCTGCCAGACTTATACCAGCAAGCAGAATCGAAGGGAGCAACCGGCGCCATACTGGTCCGGTACGTTTTGGATAATACAACAGCAAGTCCACCAGCACGCCGATTGCCGCCGGAGCAAATACCCAAGTCCAACGGCTGATCCCTGCGTAAAAGCTGGCGACTGCCAGGGAGCTGCCGCGTTTGATCAGCGACTCATCAAAGGCGAACGACACCGCAATTGCGGAGGCGATCACGAACGGTGGATGCAGCGGGGCAAGCACTGTCAGGAAGAGGGTAATCCAGAGCAGCAGCCCATATCGTAAAACAGGCGGAGTCAGTTTCCGTGTAATCAATGCCGAGAAGATCAATACAGGCACAGTGAGAAGCACTACATTCCACAAACGATGCGCCCAGATTGGCAGGTCCTGCCAGAGGAATAAAACGCCCCACACTCCATAGCGACCGGGGGAACTATAAGGATTTACAATGTGACCAGGATAGTTGTACAGCGACTGTCCAAACACCAGCGAATAATCATAGAAACGATTCCCTTCGGACCAGGAAAGCGAAAAGGGATAGTCCATGATGGAGAGTGATGCCCGCGCCAGGAACGACGTGAACAAGAGCACGCCCAAACTCAGCGCCAGCGCCTCCCGCGAGACAAGCCTGGGGGATCTCGCGCTACTGAAAAAGGCAATCAGCCAGAGGGCGATCATCAAAATCAGGAAGCGGATGTCGTCATAAAGGATGTAGGTTTCGGGAGCCACCAGGTAACGGTGAAGGATTGGTGTCAGGCATAACAGGAGGACGATACCAATCCGTGCTGGACCCAATTGCTCACGCCAGGGCATGATAGCAAGACACAGCTTGTCGCCGTAAGCAGAGTAAAGGACAAATATGAGAGCCAGAAGAAGCACAAAGCCTATAACAGTTACCGCCCTGTAAACCATCGCATCGGTGAAGAGGGCGCGCGTTTCATGCACCACGCGTGGGTACAGAAAGAGTCCGACCGTCAGCGCAAGCTCGCTCCATCCAAATCGCTGCTGGCGTTGCGGAGCTACGATGAACAGCAGGATCTGCGCCAATCCCATCGCGAACAGAAGCTGAGTCCAGGGTTGGGCGAGGATCGTCTGCCAGAGAGAGTAAAGATAAAAATAGGTAAAGACTAAAAGCAAACCAACGACGATCAGCCATCGAATCGCCGCTGGAAGATTTAACCGGCGCGCCCAGCTGTTTAACCGTTCGACGCGCCACGAACCTGTCAGCAGGAAAGACACGCCCAAAACGAAACAGATCAGATACAGGCATATCGTCACTTTCCCCATGACAGACAGCAGCCTGACCCAGTTTTGTTCCACCGCCCAAAAGGATGAAAATTCAGACCCTATCCCAATGCCGATCCCTATTAAGCCTAGGGACATCAGGATACCGTAGTTTTTATTGACCATGTTGCGGTTGTTCTTTGGCTCGACGAGGATAGTGAACCCTACTCCTGATTTGCCAATCCCAGCACATACTCTCCGTATGAGTTTCCTGCCAGTGCTTTCCCCAGCTCACACAATTGCTCTCTGGTGATATAGCCCATTTGGTATGCAATCTCTTCCGGGCAGGAGATCATCAGACCCTGCCGCTCCTGGATCGTCTGAATGAAGGAAGCAGCATGTAATAAAGACTCGTGCGTCCCGGCATCCAGCCAGGCAACGCCTCTGCCAAACATCCTTGCTTTCAGGCAACCCTTCTCTAAATACACTCGATTGAGGTCTGTGATTTCGATCTCACCCCGCTCGGAAGGCTCAAGGGACTCGGCGATCTTCACCACCTGGTTATCATAAAAATAAATTCCCGGCACTGCATAACTTGACTGGGGATGTGCTGGTTTTTCCTCCAAACTTAGCACCCTGCCTTCCGAATCAAACTCCACAACACCGTACCGCTGCGGGTCATTGACTTTATACCCAAAGATGATCGCACCGGATTCCAGCGTTGCACAGCTCCGCATTAGGGAAATGATGCCCCCTCCATATAGAATATTGTCACCCAATATCAAACATACCGGACTTTCGCCGATGAATTTACGCCCTACGAGAAAGGCGTCCGCCAGACCGCGTGGTTCTGCCTGCTCGGCATATTCAAATGTTAAGCCCCACTGGGCGCCATCCTTCAGAAGCTGGCGGAAACCGGGCAGCGCATCCGGCGTGCTGATGATAAGGATTTCACGTATGCCAGCAAACATCAACATGGAAAGCGGATAGTACACCATGGGCTTGTCATAGACAGGCAGCATTTGTTTGCTTGTCGCGATGGTTAATGGATACAGGCGCGTCCCTTTGCCGCCTGCCAGAATAATCCCTTTCATTCCGCCTCCTTGTTTGCACGCCATGCGTAATTCTTCTCGATCCAATCCCCGTACGAACCGCCGCTAGCTTGGTCCAGCCACTTTGGATTTGTCAAGTACCATTCGATTGTCTTACGCAAGCCTGTCTCAAAGTCCACTTCGGGCTTCCAGCCCAGCTCCTGCTTGACCTTGGACGCATCAATCGCATAGCGATGGTCATGTCCCAGACGATCCTGCACAAAGTTAATCAGCTCCGAATAACTTTTCAATCCCTGGTCCCGCAGTTGTGGAACCTCCACTGGCGGAGCGATGTCGTCGAGAACACTGCATAGCTGGTTCACAAGGTGGATATTCTTCTGTTCATTACTCGCCCCAATCGCGTACACTTCACCCGGCTTGCCCTTTTCAAAAGCAAGTTTTACTGCTTTGCAGTGATCTTCCACATAGATCCAGTCGCGCACGTTCGACCCGTCGCCATACACAGGCAAAGGCTTGCCAGACAGCGCGTTCATAAGCATCAGGGGGATCATTTTCTCCGGGAACTGGTAGGGCCCATAGTTATTGGAGCAATTGGTAATAATCGTGGGAAATCCGTACGTGTGATGAAAGGCGCGCACAAAATGATCGCTGGCAGCTTTCGAGGCAGAATAGGGATTTTGAGGTCTATACGGGGTTTCTTCTGTAAAAAATCCATCATCCCCTAACGAACCGAAGACCTCATCCGTGGAAACGTGCAGGAAACGGAATTGCTGTTTCAATTCCTCTGGCAGTGTGTTCCAATACATCCGGGCGGCTTCCAGCATTGTGTAGGTTCCAACCACATTGGTTTGGACAAAATCGTCGGCACTGAGGATGGAACGATCCACATGGGACTCTGCCGCGAGGTGAAGAATCCCCACGGGCTTGTGCTTCTCCATTAAGGAATCAACCAATTGGCGATCCGTAATATTCCCCTGAACAAATTCATAGTCTGGATGACGTTCCAGATCTTCCAGAGAAAGTGGATTTGCCGCATACGTCAGGGCATCCAGATTAATGACGCGGTATTGTCCGCTCTCCAGCAGTAACCGGACCAGATTCGTTCCGATAAACCCATTCCCGCCCGTGACAATAACAGTGCTTTTTTGATTCATATCATCCTTTCGATTCCGGTTTTGTGGTTTCACTCAACGGTTTACTCTCTTGATATTTCAGTTTACTTAAAAGCGCATCCACCGGCAGGTAGACCAGGATGGCAAGATTGAAAAGATAGAACAGAACGCGTAAGGCAACCACAATCGCCGGGATATCCACCTGCGTGACGCCAAACAAAGAAAACAGGTAAACAAGCGTCAGCTCCGACACGCCGAGACCGCCAAAAATCTGGATCGGGATAATAGAAATAAACTGCAGGATCGAGGTGATGAACAGGATCACCCAGAAATCCGCCGGGATCGGGAAGATCTGGAACCGGGAGTAGGAGTACGCCATCGTCAATGTCATGTAAAGGAAGGACAACGCCGTTCCCTTGAGGAGGGAAGAAACGACTGTGTTGTGTTCCTGTGCAACCAGAGCGTCGAGCATGTCCAAGATACGCTGTACGATACCAAGCCTGTCCAGGCGGAGCGAGTGCAATACGTTCCTGAATTGTATAACAAATCTCTGGCGCATGAACACAGCCGCCCAGAAGATCACAAGACCGGCACCCGCTACGAGTAGTAAGGAGATCACCGTCTCCTGAAGTAACGGTATTCGCGCCCATACCTGCAAGGAGGACAGCGCCAGAAAAAAAACCATCGCCAGCAAGTCGCCTGCTTTGGTCAGAAGGAAGACCAGTCCCGAACGTCTGAGCTTGACGTTCTGTTCGAGCTTAAACAGCGTCATGTAGGAGGCAATACCTGCCGTGTTTGTGACGAAGTTTGTCATGGCATTCTGGATGATCACGATCTTGAGAGTTTCCCGGAACGGCACGGGAACACCCAACAGCGTCCAATACTGCAATCCTTTTGCAAGTGTGACGAGACTGTAAAACATCAGGCTGATCCACAGCCATTGCCACGAAAGACCGTCCTTCAGGAGGATCAGGTTTTGCAGATTCGTCCTCGAGACCACGAAGACGATCAGCACCAGGGCGAGAACAATCTTAAGCAGGTCTTTCGGAGGTACACTCCACCAGGCACGAGGGAGTTTACGTTGCGGCTGCTCTGTCACGCGTTTGTTCCATAATTCTGAAGCATAAAACAGGGGAGATACATGATTGCTAAGTGGCTGTCCATGCCGAGAGATCCCGATTAATTAATTCGGATAACTTGCGAATGTCATCTCGGAAGTACGATTGGATTCGGGCATACAAGGCCGGGTCGATCGAAGACCTGGAAACTCGACGGGCGTTGAACGTCTCGACCTTGCCATATATCTGGCTGACAAGTCTCATAAACCGGATGCCAAATAGGGAGAGCAACTTCATATACACCTGATACACAATCTGAGGCGGATGAAGCAATCTTCCTAATAACTTCGATTTGTGCTCATAGTTGGAATTCACAGGAGGGAAATCCTGCCGCTGATCGGACGGTACGCCTAAAAATGACAGGATAGTTTCATAGACCTGTTTTGGATTCTTCACAAACTCATGGAATAAGACGATCAGCACCTGCTCTTTCGGAAAGACTTCGAAAACTTTTTCGACGTGCTTCCCGAACGATCCCAATTCGCCATACAGGATCAGCTCCGGCTCGCGGCATCCGGCAGGAATCCGTTTTCCCTGGCGGCGAGTCTCCTGTAAATCCCAGGCTTTCGCGAGATCGGGCTCATCTTCCCGCAAAAGTCCCAGGTTGAGCTGATGAACCGACTGCACAAACTCGACCGGGTTGCGCACCATGACGATCAACTTCACCGCCGGGTTGAATTCCTTGATGTTCTTTAAGGCAACGCTGGAATAGATGTAAAGCGGGGAGATCTCCCCTACCGCAAGGTGGTTCTCATCCGCATCCGCGAACATCTGGAGATAATCGTCTTCTGATTTGAAGAGGATCTTTTGAATGTTTGGGAAGTCCGAGGCAAAATAGTGTAGCTCCTTGATCTCGGGCAGGAAAATATTCGGGTGACTTCTCAAATATGTATAAAGTGCTGTCGTCCCGCAACGTGGGGCACCGATGACATAGAAATTAGGACGTTTCATTATGGAATTATCCGGCGCTTGCAGCTATTTTTCTGCAAACAAATTCGTTACATCCCGTAGGGACTATGGAAGAAGGAGACCTTAACCAGTGTGCCGCATTGCGTTGTGAGGTCGCGACAGATATGGGGTCGACGTCCAACCCGAAGACAGGACTCGCACCGAGCTGGGCAGCCGCGATAGAAAACAAACCGCTGCCGCAACCGATATCGAGAAAAGACCTACCAGACAACGCCCCTTCCCCAAACAGCGTTCTCAGTGACTGCCTGGCTGCATCTATACGCGTTTCGTCAATGCCCCTGGAAAAGGATGCCCAGTCCTCGCCAAACTTGAACACAGCTATCCTTTCGACCATAACGCCAGCATCGTCAGCGCGTAGATGCGTTTCCCGTGATCCATGCGTCCGGCGCGGTGCTCTTCGAGAAGGGATGTCATAGCGCTTCGGTCGAACCATGGCAGAGAGCTGCCCGTCAGCAGATCCTTTGCCCAGCTGTGCAAAGGTCCACGGAACCAGGCGCTGAGAGGAACCCCAAAGCCCTGCTTGCGGTGTTTGCGGACGTTTTCAGGAAGATAGTCTGCAAACGCTTTCTTAAGGAGATATTTTCCGCTCCGTGCGCGAACTTTGAGTGAGTCCGGCAACCGCGCGGACCACTCGACCATTTTATGATCGAGGAAGGGCGAACGCGGTTCGATGGAGGCAGCCATCGCCATCCGGTCGGCTTTGACGAGCAGGTCACCCGGGAGATAGGTATGCAAATCGGCGTAGAGCGTCTTGTCGAGGAACGACCCCTCTGCAGCGTCAAATCGTTCCGCCAGCAGGGATTGGGCGTTAGCCGGCTGGAATGAAAACTCCCGTTTCCATAATTGTGCGCGTTGACGCGGCGAGAAATAAGAACCCCAGCGCAGGATACTGGCGCGCGCGTCGATCTCGGGCAGCTGGTGCAGGCGCTTCAGCCCGTTGACTAGGCTCGTACCCACGGGTCCACTGGACGTATCCGGTAGAGCGCTTGCCATAGACGGGATCAGGTTGCGGGTCAGAAACTGAGGCGCCCGCAAATAGGTGTTGGCGATTGGGTCCAGCCAGTAGCGCTGGTACCCGGCGAAATCTTCATCGCCTCCGTCTCCATTGAGCACGACGGTCACATGCTCGCGGGTCATTTTGGAGATGTGATAGAGTGGGATGGCGGAGGCGTCGGCGAATGGCTCGCCGAAATGGTAGGTGATGGTTTCCAGGGTGGAGGGGATGTCGCCATACTTCAGTATGAACTCATGATGATCAGTGGCATAACGCTGGGCAACTGCACGCGCATAGTCCAACTCGGAGAATGCCTCCTCTTCAAAGCCGACCGAAAAGGTTTTGACCGGCGCGTTGCTCAGCTCCGCCATGAGCGCGACGATGATGCTTGAGTCGATGCCACCGCTCAGATGCGCGCCTAACGGCACCTCGGAGATCAAACGCATTTTCACGGATTCTTTTAGCAGGGCGCGCAACTCCTCGATCAGCACCTCCTCAGAAGCGGTGTGCTTGGGCTGATACGTGAAATCCCAGTACCGTTCTATTTTTGCCTGTCCATCCTGCCAGATGAGGCGATGCGCGGGAGGGAGTTTATAAATGCCCTGATAGGCTGTCCGTGGCTCGGGGATATACTGCAGGCTCAGATAGAGGTCGATGGCTTCCAGGTTGATTTCCGGCTTATGCGGAAGTGCGGCAAATAACGCGCTGAGTTCCGAGGCAAAATATAACATCCCGTTTTGGATCGTGTAATAGATCGGTTTCTTGCCCATGCGGTCGCGTGCCAGGAGCAATTTTTTGTTTTTACGATCCCAGAGGGCAAAGGCTGCCTGCCCGCGCAGGTGGTTTACGCAATCCTCGCCATATTCCTCGTAAAGATGAAGGATACATTCGGTGTCGGAACGCGTCCGGAACTCGTGCCCGCGCCGGAGGAGGTCCGCATACAGCTCCGGGAAGTTATGCGACTCACCGTTGAAGACGATCCAGAGAGACTCGTCTTCGTTGGGAATCGGCTGATCGCCGCCTTTCACGTCGATGATTGCCAGGCGTCGCACCCCCAATCCCACGCCAGGGTCCGTGTAGAAGCCATCGCTGTCCGGTCCACGGTGAACGATAGCCTTCGTCATCGCTTCCAACATAGCCTGTTCGGGGGTTTGATGATCCGAATACGAGATTCCACAGATGCCGCACATAAAGTTATTTTACCTGTTCCAGCAGGAGTGCATACTGCTGCGCCGTAGACTCCCAACTATAGTTTTCCTCAACACGCTGCCTCGACGCTCTGCCCATCTGTTCGCGCAGCGCCGAGTCCAGAAGCAGTTTTTTTAACGCCCTCTGAAGCGCGTCCGCATCCTCAGAAGGCACGAGACATCCTGTTTTACCATCCATGACCAGCTCCTCATTGCCAGCGATACAGGAAGCGACGACAGGCAACCCACTTGCCATGGCTTCGAGCAGGGCATTCGGCATCCCTTCGTGACGCGAAGGAAATAAAAAGAGGTTCGCCTGCTGATACTGCTTCATCAATTGTGGAGGTGACTGCCAGCCATGAAAGAAAACGCGTTCTCCAATCCCTAGCTCCTTTGCCATCGATTGCAATACCTGCATTTGAGGACCGTCCCCGGCAATGTGCCATTCCCAGGTAAGTTCCTTCAAGCCTCCCAGAGCACGCATTGCCAGATCAAGCCCCTTCTGGTGAACGATGCGTCCCGCCGAGAGCAAACGAGGAAATGACCAATCGCGGTCCGGACTTTTATACGCCTCGAGGTCCACCCCATTCGGAATGACGGGAATGTCGAAGTGGGCATCGAAGTCATTTGCCAGGCGGCGCAGCCCCTCACTATTGGCGACAAGCGCCGTGGCATTCTTCCAGATGAGGCGCAAAAGGGGCGAAACCAGTTTGTGGTAAATGCGGAAATCATAGGGGCGAAAGCCCGGCACATCGCCGCCGCGCAGAGAAATGATATAGGGCACACGGTACAACTTCTTAATCAGCCAGGCGACCGCCCCGGAGGGAACCCCAAAAAACGCTAGTGCAGCCTGCGGCTGGACACGTGAGACGCGGCTCACCGCCCAGAGTGAGGCAGACAAGATAAAAATCACCTGCTCCAGCGGAGTCGAGCGATCCTGCCTGCGCCGTACTCCCGGAATGCGATAAATGGTTACGCCGCCCTGTTCTTCCCGGTGAGGAAGCGACCCAAAGCGGGATGTCACAACTGTGATGATGTGCCCCATTCTTTCCAGTTGGGCAGCAATATGCGCGCTGGCATGCCCCGCGCCGCCACCAATCGGTGAATACTCACTGTTGAGGATAAGGATTCGCATACCAAACTTTAAGGGCGCTTGTAGTTTCTCTCTGAGACGTTGATCGCTTTGCGAATCGTGTAAGTGGGCTTTTGCTGGGATTCATGATAAGTTCGTGCCAGGAGCTCGGCGATGAGTCCCATCAGAATCGATTGGAAACCCATGATGAAGAACATCACTCCGATCTGTAAAAGCGGAGAGGTAAATACCGGCACGCCAAAGAAGGTGCGGCGCAGAAACAGATACAAAAGGTCTGCCCCACCGATCGCCATGAGGACAGCGCCAGCGCCGCCAAAGAGATAAATGGGCTTATTCGAATAACTCAGTAAGAATTTCACGGTGAATAGATCGAGCAAAACCTTAATCGTCCGTTCCAGCCCGTATTTGGCTTTTCCAAACTTACGGGCGTGATGCCGGACCGGCACCTCCGTAATGCGCGCGCCGACGGCATGCGCAAACACGGGGATAAACCGGTGCATCTCGCCATAGAGACGAAAGCCTTCCAGTGCATCCCGCCGGTAAGCTTTAAGCGTACAGCCGTAATCGTGAAGATGTACGCCGGTCGTCCACGAGATCAGTCCATTGGCGAGGGTGGAAGGAATGGTGCGCGTCAGACGGTTATCCTTGCGGTCCTTGCGCCAACCGCTCACCAGGTCATATCCCTCATCGAGCTTGGCAAGCAGCATGGGGATATCGGCGGGGTCGTTCTGCATATCGGCATCCAGCAGAACAATGATCTCTCCACAGGCATGATCAATTCCTGCAGAAATGGCAGCCGTCTGCCCAAAGTTGCGGCGGAATGACAGGACGCGCACATGTTGTGGATCTTTCTCTACCAGGGAACTTAATACCCGAAAGCTCCCATCGCGGCTGCCATCATCGACGAAGATCACCTCCCAGGTATTCTGAAGAGGACGGAGGGCATGGTCAATGGCATCATAAAGAAGCGGCAGGTTCTGCTCTTCGTTATAGACGGGAATGATCAGCGAGAGATTCATGAAGTTTTCCTGAAGACATACAGTGCATCTTCGCACTGGGAAAGATCGCCCATATCGAACGGGACCTGTTCATAACCGGGCTGCTCAAAGAATTCACGGACGTCTTCCGTAAAATACGTATCCCAAACCATAAGTATATCCGCAGATTGACGCCATTGTTCGTCAAGCTCTTTATTGAAAAACCCCAGCCGGTACAAGCGCTGGGTCTCTCCGTCCGCATAACCAGCTCCTGCATGAATCTGAGGCGGAAAGATCTTTACATGATCCACGTATAACATAAAAGCAAGCTGCCTGCCGCTGCCTCTCCAGTACAGCTGGCTCCCTGGCGGAATCAGATCTGCCAGCGTTCTGCCCGCCTCTTCATAATAGGTAAGGAAACGAGTAGCGCACTCGCGGTTCCTGGATGCCCAGTGAACGCTAAAGGGAAGCACACTCCCAACCAGCAAACAACCGACTAACGTCGAGTTCACAAGGGCGTACGTGCCCCTGCTTGGAACGAAATAGCGCTGGAGGATCCAGATCAACCCAAGCACAATGCCTCCTGCCAATAGCCCTCCCAGGGCGGCGGCTAGACGCTTCTGCAGCTGAATGGATAAATTCAACGTATGGGTAAACACATCCCCCAGGGAGAGGAAAGTAAGCTTCCCGTTGGACAATATCCGGTTGACGCGAGGGATCTGGAGATTCCGGAGGAGCCAGTCACTCCACAACTGATAATAGTTCAAGCCGATCAGGGTTGCGAAACATAACACACAAATGAAAAGCAAAATTAACTGAGGTCTGGAAATCTCCAAGGAACCGTTCGAGAAAACTACCAGGAGGAAGAAAAGGCCCGTCACGCTGTAAAACATCTGATATCCGGAAAAACAATGGACACAATAATCGACAGGCAGGGACGCCAGAGTGTGCATCAGAAACAGTAAGAAGAACGTGGCGCCTAAAAAGACGGCTGTTTTGAAGCGATGAACACTTTTCCAGTTGGCTCGTTTAGGAAACAAGATCAACGCGCTGAAGAAGCCGAAAAACACGAAAATGTTATCCGTCATCCCGTTCGCGAAGGACTGGAGTCGGCTGGCGAAACTGGCATCGAAGACAAATATCGACTGGTCGATTGTTTCAAACCCGCGAAACGGATCGAGGAACGGTGTGATAGATCGCGGCAGCCAGGGTGCCCAGATCTGTAGGATACCAGGCCAATAAAAGAGGTGAAACGCAATAAAAAGAACGGCACTGGTCCCGAATGCCCACCATCCGGCTCGGGCTCCATATTGCCAGAAGATGTATCCGACCAGGAGGACCGGGACAATCGCCATATTTTGACGGGTCATCACAATCACTACAGACAACGCGGAACCAAGAACCAGCTGCCAGAGAGGGCGGTTTTCCCCGAGGGTCAGGACAAACATCCACGCCAACATACAGGCAATCAGCCCCTGCGACAACGCCTCACTATAAATGGAAATCTGCGCAGCAGACAATGCCAGTACCCAGACTGCCAACGCTGCCCAGGCGCTACCCGCCAACCTGCGAGCGGTGATCCAGACCCCTATGACCATCACGATGCTGACGAACATCGCAAAATAACGTGCCTCCCGCAAGCCGGGTCCGAACCAGAGCTGAATATAGCCAGGAATCAAAAATGCCAGGGGGGCTTTATTCGTCCAGAATGTGTATTCCTGGAAGGGATAGTAATCTCCCCGGGCAAACATATAGCCCTTATACAGGTAAGAGCCCTCATCGCCAATCGAATCCAGAGAGTGCACAAAATACCAGGATTGCACTCCGTACAAGATCAACCCTAGGACAGCGAGGATTTCGAAGAGATAGGGGAATCGCCTGATCTGACTCATGCGGATGGTTTATTTTTCGAGTGCAAACGTTCGATATCGCTATCCACCATCATCATCACTAATTCTTTGAATCCAATCGCCGGCTCCCAGCCGAGCACGGAACGGACCTTCGACGGGTCGGAGATCAGTAAATCCACTTCGGCGGGGCGATAGTACCGCTCGTCCTGCACCACGTAGTCGTTGTAATCCAGGTCGACGTGACCAAACGCAATCTCGCAGAATTCGCGAACGGAATGCGTCTCTCCCATTCCCACGACAAAACTGTCTGGCTTGTCATGCTGCAACATGCGCCACATGGCTTCCACATAGTCTCCGGCAAAGCCCCAGTCACGCTGCGCCTCCAGGTTGCCCAGCCGTAATTCCTTGGTATAGCCCAGCTTGATACGCGCCACGCCATCGGAGATCTTGCGCGTTACGAATTCCAGACCGCGCCGCGGGCTTTCGTGGTTGAAAAGGATGCCTGAACTGGCGAACATATTGAAAGATTCACGGTAATTCACCGTGATCCAGTGTCCATAGACCTTAGCTACCCCGTAGGGACTGCGCGGGTAAAAGGCAGTCGTCTCGCACTGCGGCACTTCCACAACCTTGCCAAACATTTCACTGGAGGACGCTTGATAAAAACGGATCTTCGGGTTCACGAAGCGGATCGCTTCCAGCATGCGCGTGACCCCCAGGGCGGTGATCTCGCCCGTCAGCGCCGGCTGGTTCCAGGACGTGGGCACAAAGGACTGTGCCGCCAGGTTATAGACTTCTGTTGGTTCGTATTCTTCGAGTAATGCCAACAGGGAGCCCTGGTCGTGCAAATCCCCCTGGACAACTGTGATGTCGTCCAGCAAGTGCTCAATTCGCTCGTTGGTTACGGTGCTGGAACGGCGCGCCACGCCGATCACGCGATATCCCTTGGAAAGCAACAATTCAGCCAGGTACGATCCATCCTGTCCCGTGATGCCAGTGATGAGGGCAGTAGGCATTCAGTCTCCTTGTTCCAAAATTCAACGACTGAATTATAAACTTACATGGGGTACTGTCAAGCGCCTCTTCCGGCGCGCTTGCGGTCTTGCCACCAGCCAACGCCTAGAACCAGGCCCCAGAGCGCCAGGATTAATGCGATCATGACGGGAAACTGCAATTGTCCTCCCCAGTGATAGTAGCGGCTGGCATACCATTGCGTAAAGACGAGAAGGAAAAGCACTTCCATGAGAACAACGCGCGGAAACCAGGGGCTGCGTGTCTCGCGCCACCAGACCCAGACGTACCCTGCAAGAACCGCCTGCCAGAGGAAGAGGATCGTCCGGTAGCGGGGATTGTCGTAGAGATCCGCGCCACCCCGAATCGCGGCAAGCAGGACCCAGAGGATCACGACCAGAGCAAGCCAAAGGATGAGGTTCCGCGTCTTTCGTGATGTTTGGCGTGCCGCGGCCACGAATGATAGAGCCAACAACGGAAGCATCACATACCAACCCAGGCCGCGCAGGAAGCCGATGATCGTCCAGATCAACTTCGTGGGGTGGATAACGGTCGCAGGTAAGACGGGTTGGGCAAGTCCATAGATCGCGATAAACGGCAGGCGGATCCATCTGGGACTTTCATCAAAGATTTTTTGCACCCATCCAGACCCTCCCTCAATATCATAAACATTCAGCCTAACTGCCTGCTTCATCCAGGTATTAATGACTCGCAAAGGAGAAGTTGTCTCGAACTCACCCGAACGATTTAGGGAGGAGGAAAGAAAAAAGAGTCCGAGAATGAACACCGCCGCGACTGCCAGAATGCCTTTCCAGGAGAGTTCCCTGCCTTCATTGGTGAAAAAGACCCAGCCTCCGAAAATCGCAATGGTCACGAGCGCCACGACAGGTGAGACGAGCAGCATCCCAAGCAAGCCCAGTCCAAACCAAATCCAGCCATTTCGAATGCGTTGGACGAACGTTGCAGGCTCTACTGCCCGGTACTGCCACTCGACGAAGCCCCACAGAGCAAAGGCGCTGAAGGTAAGCAGATACGGCTCGCGCATGGCAGAAGCCCCCAGCAAAATGCTCTCCGGGTAGAGAGCAAAGATCCATGCCGAAGCCCAGGCGACCTTCTCTCCAAAAATTTGCCGCACCGACTTCCACAGGAACGGAATGCCTAGCGCCGCAAAAAATGCCGAGAACAGCACCAGCAGCAACGGACGCTGTGCATCCGGAGAAAGATAACGGTATACCAGCGCGTTGAATGCCAGCAAGCCGCCGTATTGATCGGAAGCGTATTTGCTGCTGAACGCATCCAGAATCGGGCGCCCAGAGGTCGCCAGGGACCACGCCTGGTTGTCGCGTTTATGCGCGTCGGTGTAGACGTAACCGGCGCGGTCGTCTTCATCGTCGTGCCCGTAGACGGGTAACGCCAGATGCAATGTCACACCGGCTGCAAGCCGCAAGGAGAAAGCCAGAACGATCATTATCCCCAGAACACTTCCCCCACCAGACCAACCATAGGCAATCCTCAAGAGAACAAACAATAAAAAGAAGATAAACGAGAAAGCAAGGAAACCAGCCGCCCAATTCCCATCCTGGACGGATGCAAAGAACGCGCCCAGGAGGAGTGCAGCCGGGACGATATAAAAAAGATCCTTCTCCGATAAATAATTCGATTTCATGGAAATCCGTTCATAATGCGCTGGGCGCGGGCGACCCAAGTATAACCTTGTACATCCTGCCGCGCCTGCTCCCCCATTTCAATCCTGCGAGCTTCATTGTTGAGGAGTGCATCAATCTCCAATCTCCAGTCTCCAACCTCCTCTGGTTCACAGAAAACCGCACTCCCCTCATGCAACACCTCGCGGATCACAGGCAAGTCCGAAGAAACAATCGCCCGCCCCGCCGCCATATACTCGAACATTTTCATCGGGCTGGCAACCGCAGCCGAATCGGCGGACCCACTCGAACCCATGATGGAGCGGCTATACGGCATGAGCAGGACATCTGCCGCGGCTTGGTAGAGAGGCAGATCCCCGTTAGGAATAAAACCGGTAAATGTGATATTGTCCGATTCCACGCGCCGCTTCCATCGCTGCATGTCGTCAGGACGCCCGCCCACCCAGACGAATTGCGCCTGCGGCAGGGACTTTGCTACCGCGAGAAAAAGGTCCGCGCCGCGACCGGCGTAGAGATGACCGGTGCACATCACCGTTGGGGCTTCGTGAAGCCCGAGTTGTCGGCGGGCAGTCGCCGAATCTGGTAAGGAGGCGAAGCGTTCCAAGTCCACACCGTTCGGTGCGATGACGACTTCCTCCTGAGAAAGGCGCATGTGAACATCGCGTTCTAAAATCTGCACAAGCGCGCGTGTGATGGAAACCAGTCGTTTGCGCCCGCGCAACCTTGCAAAGAGACGATGCCACACAGGACCGAAAGTCCCCGTTGGCTGGATGTGAATTTCAAATATTGCGGGCATTCTATGCAAAAGACCAAAGACCGCCGATTGAGGGAACCAGGAATAAATCAAATCGGCTTTTAGTGCGCGTGCTCGGCGGATGGCATCCCAGGTGAACCTGCGCCGGCTCGACGAGGAAAGCCATTCGATCGGGAAGTCGGTTTGCAGTCCGTAGTGCTGTTTAAGGTCGACCGTTGTGTTCCTCGAACCGGGGACAAGCAGAGTTAGGTCACGCCCAATCTGTACCAGTGCTTGACAGGCTTTCATCACCTGTAAGCTGTTAGCTGTATCGGATGGAATTGTGGAGCCTGCGATGGCGGCAATCTTCACGCAGCCGCCTCTTCCTGCCGAATGAGCGAAAACCCGCGTACAGCATTCCAGGTAACAGAAATGGCGAGATAGGCAGAAAAGATCGCCGCGCCGACGAGGTAATTCGTTCCTGGCACGAACAGAAAGATAAGAATGATTTCAATCGCGCCACTAATTACGGCTACCAGGAGTGGATAGGTAGGATGTCCAAGCGCAAGCAACAATGGACGATTCCAATTCAGGACATTGGCAAAGGCATACCCAATTAATAAAATCAGGACGCCTGGATAGGCAGGTGCCATCTCGCTGCCGTAGATCAACGGGATGATCCACCAACCAAGCGCAGCCAGTCCGCCACCTGCGAGGAGAGTCCAGAATCCTCCAATCGCGCTGACCTGTTTCAGCAGCTTGCGTGTGGCTCCCCACTGACGACGTCCGATGGTCTGTGTAATTTCCGAATACGTGGGCCAGATGAACGGCTCGATGGGCAACATCACGAGATTAATAAGACTGGCTGCCAGCCGAAAATACCCCACCTGGGCATTCGAAAGAAACAGGGCAAGATACAGCCGGATATTATCGCGTGCAAACAGGTTGACCGTCCCATTGAGGTTTGTGCTCACGCCAAAGCGCAGAATCGATTTCCAATCCGTAATCAGGCTCATGGGTGTCCGTAGCCATCCCTCTCCCAATTCCTTGTTCAATTCGCGGAGCGCAAAGAGGACGACCATCATTCCCGCAAGAGTCTTGCCAATCAAATAGGCGGTGAGAACACCCAGCATCCCCAGACCTAAAAAGAACGCCGCAAGGACCAAAACCGTCACAGCAAGGCTTTGATAAAAATTGACATGCGCCACTTGCTTAAACTGACCGGTGGTCTGCAGCACACCGACCGAGGTTTCATACACCAGGTTTGCCAGCAGGAAGAGACCGTAAAAGCGGAACAGATACACGACCGATTCGGTGTCAGCCAGCGTTCGCGCGCCCCAAACAGAGATAGCAAGCAAAACCAAGTATGCGAGGGCAGACATGATGGCCTCGAGAAGTCCGATGCCTTTCACGAGCGCCGCGGCGCGCCCCCGATCCTCTTGTGCCATCGCTTCGCCTACATATTTCACCACTACCTCACTCATGCGGAACGACAGCAAGCGGTTCGTGTTGGAGGCGAAGTCCATAATGATCGTCAACAAACCATAGTCCGAGGCGCCCAGCAACCGCACAATGAAAAATCCCTGCAGGACACCGAGCGCTGCTGAGATCGTATTGCTGCCAAAGAGATAACCACTGTTCCGGACAACGCGCTTCAGCAAGGGGTCTTCGCGCAAGTTTGTACGTATCTTCTGCAGGAGAGACATACTGAATTATTGCGCCGCGTCCGCGCGCCGGTAGACCTGAATCACAGACTGCCAGCGACATCTCTCTGCCCTGGGGGCGGACATCACTTTTATAAACTCCCCGGATTCGAGCATTTCATCCGTGAGATAGATCTTTTCGGTATTCTGCAGCAGGATGTAATCCGCTTCGGCGAGCCACTGGCGCGCAAGCTCTGCATTCCACTTGCTAAAGCGATAAAGCACATCAGGATCGCCGCCGTTATAGTAGGAATGGACATGGTTCATCTGCGGCGTGTATATCTTTACATCCGGCATGTAAAGAAAAATCGTGAGAAGCCGCCCTTCCCAGTAAATTGTAGAGCCGGGCTCGATCACCTGGCTTAGTTCTGCTCCTGCTCTCTTGTAGGAAGCAAACACGTCTGTTCCTTCGCAGGCAAAGAAATCACTCCCTGCCCCAAGGGCTTTCGTTGGGGAAAGGAGCAAGCCGAGGATTAAGACTAGATTCAAAGCCAGGATGCCTAACCGTCCGCCTGTGAACCGACGCCGCAGGTTGACCAACAATATCGCGCCGGCTACGACGACGAGGACGCTGACCAGCAAGACAAATGTGACACGGAAGAGAAGCAGATGCGGCAGGTCGATATAATGGATCAACGCGCCCCACACGTAGGTGCCGTCCAACCGTTCGATCATAGCTTTGGCGAAATCTGAGCTGAGATCTTCATGCGAGCTAAAGCCAATGCCGAGGATCAATAGAGAGATGGCCACGTATACGAGTGTCTGCCGACGCAGCGTCAATTGCCGTAACAGAAGCGGCGCGGCGATGACCAGCATCATCAACCCCAGAAAATCGAAATAACCGATATAGAGAAGAATGCAGGAAATACAGAACTCGCCAAAAAACGAGGCTTGCACATGCGCAATATAAAGCACGAGCAAAAGGACGCTCAAAAAACTAACTGCCCGCATCCGCTCGGAAATCGGGCGGACAACATCCCAGCGCAATAACAGCCACACCACCAGCGCGCTGACCAGCGAAACGAAGTGAAGCCGGAACGTGAGCCAGAAGTACAGGATCATCCGATACAGATTCGATTCTTCGGGTTCCGGAATGTTCACGCCGCCAGTATCTGGCATTTTCCACTCGCGTAAAAATGTGAATACAGCGTCGGGGGCACGGATCGCCCAGAACTTCAGATTGTTCGGGAAGTAAAATGCATTCCCGGCCAGGAACAGAATCCCCGCGCACAGACTGGCAAGCACCCCGATTTTCCACCCATGCTGCCAAAAAATATACAGGAGCACGATGGGCGGCACAAACGCCATATTCTCGCGCGTCAACACGAGCGGAGCCAGGAGCGCCGCGCCGAGCAGGATCTGCCAGAGAGGACGTTTCTCGCCCACCACGAGCACGACGATCCAGACCAGAATGGCAGCAACCGTCCCCTCCGAGATCGCCAGGGTATGGATTTTGATCTCTGCCGGGTTGAGCGCCATCACCCACACCACGCCTGCCGCCCACCAGGTATTTCCCCAGCGTCTGGCAAAGACCCACAAACCCAGCAGGGTAAACAGGCTGAGGAAGATCATAAAGGAACGTCCCGTTTCGAGACCGGGACCAAACCATTTTTGAATATAGCCGGGGATTAAAAAAGACAGGATCGCATGATTCGTCCACACACCATAATCGGCAAAAGGGGTTTGCTGCCCGGTGGCGAAGAGGTACCCCTTGTAAAGATACAAACCTTCATCGAGGAAAGACGCGCGGGTGCGGGCAATGTCCAGCGCGTGAAGAATGTAAACCAGAAACCCGGCTATCGCGAGTAAGGGAGGCAGCCACGGATAGGAATGGAGTTTTCTTGCCAGCGCGGATATATCCTGCATTGCCACGCGCCTTGCTTATGGGGTTTGGATCTGGCTTGCCCACTCGCGTTCGGCGTGATACCAGTCGACCAGTTTTTCGATCCCGGAACGCAGGTTAAACTGAGCTTCCCAGCCGAGCAGCTCGCCTGCCTTGCTTACATCTGCCCAGTTCGAACGCATGTCTGCCAGGTCAGGGGGCCCGTATTCTACAATGGCTTTCTTGCCAACGACATCTTCGATCAGCCTGATGAGATTGTTGATTGTGATGACCTCATGTCCCCCCAGGTTGATGATCTCATGCCCAACCGGTTTGAGCGCCATGATCGTGCCACGCGCAATGTCATCAATATAGGTGAACCCACGCGATTGCTCGCCATCCCCATTGACGCGCACGGGTTTTCCCTCGCTGATCCATTGCACAAAGCGGAAGATTGAGAGGTCGGGTCTCCCGGCTGGACCATACACCGTGAAGTAGCGAACGACACTGACATCTATATTATAGAGATGATGATAGGCATAGGTCATTGCCTCCGCGCCCTTTTTGCTGGCAGCGTAAGGCTGCAGCGGCTTACTGCTGGAAGCGGACTCTGGCGTTGGGTAGGGAGGATCCTCTCCATAGATACTGGATGTGGATGCGACAATGAACTTCTTTGTCCCGGTCGTCCGGCACAGCTCGAGCATGTTCAGGGTGCCAATCATGTTGCTTTGCACATACACCCACGGATCTTTCACACTGGCACGCACACCGGCACGCGCAGCAAGGTTGATGACACCCTCAAACTGTTCGTCCCTGAAACGATCGATAATCGATTTCTCTGAAATATCCAGCCTGTGAAATGTGAAGCCATCCAACGCCTGCAATTTCTTCAGACGGTACTCCTTGACGCGCGGATCATACGCCTCATTCAAATTGTCCACGCCGACAACCGTATGACCATCCTTGATCAAGAATTCTGACGTGCGTGCCCCAATGAACCCCGCCGCGCCGGTAACTAAATAATTTGCCATGAATTACTGCTCCCAGGTTATGTGTATCTGAAACCAACTCAATGATGAATCACTACAATCTCACAACGTTCCCGAGTCCCTGCGGGACGGTTCGCGTTGCATTGCGGCTGTCGAAGACAAAAGCGGCGTTTTCGACGATCGCCTGATAGTCATACACGTTATGGTTCGTAATAATGACGACGGCATCCGCCTCGCGAACGGCCTGCATAACATCTTTCACACTGTCCATGTACCAGCCATCTGTCTCATGATGGATATGGGGGATGTACGGGTCGTGATAGTCCACAACACCGCCCTTTTTCTTGAGAAGACCAATCACATCCAGCGCCGGCGACTCGCGTACGTCGTCAACATCTGGTTTGTAGGCAGCACCCAGCACCAGTACCTTTGACCCTTTGAGAGGCTTGCCGCGATCGTTCAGCGCCTCCATCACACGACTGACTACATAACGTGGCATATTGGTGTTGATCTCGGAAGCCAGTTCGATGAAGCGGGCGTTGTAGTGAACAGACTTCATTTTCCAGGAGAGATACAGCGGGTCGATGGGAATGCAATGACCGCCCAGCCCGGGGCCCGGTGTGAATTTCATAAACCCGAACGGCTTGGTCGCCGCGGCGTCGATTACCTCCCAGACGTCTACGCCCAGGCGCTCACACATGATCGCCAGCTCGTTGACGAGACCGATGTTGATCATGCGGAAAGTGTTCTCGAGCAGCTTCGCCATCTCTGCCGTTTCTGCGGAGCGAACGCGATGGACAGTTTGGATGGCACCCTCGTACCATGCCGTCGCCACTTCGTTGCAAGCCTCGGTAATCCCTCCCATCACTTTGGGGGTGTTGATCGTTGTAAAATCCTCGCGCCCCGGGTCGACGCGCTCGGGAGAAAAGGCAAGGAACCAATCCTCGCCGATCGCCAGACTGGGCTCAGCGCCCAGCTTCGGCAACAGGACTTCGCGGGTGGTGCCGGGGTACGTGGTGGACTCGAGCACGATCACCATACCCCTGTGCATGTACCTAGCCAGCTCGTCCGTAGCAGAAAGGATGAATGACATATCGGGGTCACCCGTCTGGCGTAGTGGAGTGGGCACACAGATGCTAACAGCATCCATCTCCTTTAAGATGGAAAAGTCGGTGGTGGCGGTCAGGCGCCCGGTCTTAACCAGTCTCTCAATAGTCTCCGTCTTGACATCGGGGATATAAGAAACGCCCTTGTTCAAGCAGTCCACTTTTCGTGAGTCGGTGTCGATTCCAGTCACAGGGAAGCCTGCCTCAGCGAACACCACCGCCAGAGGCAGACCAACGTATCCCATCCCCAGGATTCCCACCCGGGCTCGCTTCGTTTTTAGATCCTCGATGAGGGTCTCTTTGGTTGACATATGGATTCCTTCCCTCATCGATCCCGGATGAGGATTTGACGATAGAAATATCTGCCGTATTTCATTTTCTTTTCTTCTTTGGCGCTTTGTCCTTCCCCAGCTCGGCACGCGCTTCTTGGAGCAGTTCAGGCAGTCTGGCAAAATCCGCCATGATTGTTGACTTCAGCGATAACTGGTGCAGCGCAGCCGCGGGGTGAAACATGGCAATTACAAACCTGTCGCCTACTTTTCGCATTTGCCCATGAATTTGTGTGATCTTGGCGCCCTTGAAAAAAAGATTCATGGAATGTCTGCCCAATGTCACGATGATGCTCGGGTTGATGATCTCGATTTGATGCTCAAGGTAATTGCTGGTACAGATTTCGATCTCGTCCGGCAGCGGGTCGCGGTTTCCCGGCGGGCGGCACTTGACCACATTTGTAATAAAGACCTCTGTGCGTGTTACACCTGCCTGTTCGAGCAGCTGATCGAGAAACTTCCCCGAGGCGCCGACGAAGGGACGTCCCTGCTTGTCTTCGCTGGCGCCCGGTCCCTCGCCGATGAACATAATTTCGGTGTGGGTCGGTCCCTCCCCCGGCACCGCCTCGGTGCGTGAGCGATGGAGCTCGCACAGGGTGCAGACCTTGATATTTTTGGCGAGCTTTTCCAGTTTTTTCTCATCGTTCATTCTGTTCCTCCGCATTGGACACCGACCGCCCCTTCACAGCCGTTAGGCGCTCAGGGTCCAGCGAGTCCAAGTTCATGAGGATTGCATCTTCATCATTATCTCGATAATAATGCCGGCGGCGCCCTGTAGCCTCGTAACCGAATTTACGGTACATCTCCTGCGCGGCGAGATTGCTCTCGCGTACCTCCAGAAAAGAGCCACGCGCTCCATCCTGGATCATGTGCCGCAAGGCGTGCGCCAGTAAGTGTTTGCCGATTCCGCGTCTACGATACTCCGGGTGAGTCGCCAGCGTAGCCACATGAGCTTCGTCTACGATCAACCAGACCACGATCATCCCGACCAGCTTCCCGTCCCACTCCGCGACCCAGCAGCGTGAGGCTGGGTTATCGGTCAGTTCGAAGCGGAAAGAGCGCTCCGGCCACGGGAGACTGAACGATTTCTGATCCAACTCCACAACGGCAGGAATATCCTGCACGGTCATCTTGCGAATATAAATGTTCATACAGGAATCGGCTCGCCAATGTGCAAATAGATCGGTGCGAGCGTGGCGCGATCATCCACATCGCCCGCCTGCCAGCGCTTCCACGCCAGCTCAGCAAGGACAGCGGGGCGGCGAATAGAATGCACAGGTGAGACAAGCTGTATTTCGGAGTTCGCCGCTACCATTTCGCGTTCTTCGGCGGTTAATTCTGCGCAAACAATGACGGGACTCTTCGCTTCCTCCACCAGCAATTTTGCCGTGATGACGCGGGCAGGATCTTTTGCCTTCCATATACCCTTCGACCGTTTATACCAGCCTGCCGCGAGCCTGCCACGCCCTGCCTGGATGGCAACCAGCAGGGGAAGTTTGGAAAGGGGCTGGGCAGCAGCAAGAATGTCCAGGGTCGGGATGCCGATCAACGGCAGCCCGCGTGCCAGAGCAAATCCTTTGACCAGCGATAACCCCACGCGTAGGCTGGTAAAGGAACCCGGTCCAAGCGCCACGCCCAGAGCACGGATGTCATCCATCGTCAGCCCGCAGCGTGCGAGCAGCTCGAAGACCGCTGGCGCCAGCTCCACCGTGTGGCGCTGACTGCTCCGCCAGGCGTACTCACCGGCGACTTGTGCACCGTCATATACGGCGAGGCCGACCTGCGCAGTAGAGGTATCCACAGCCAGCAGCATCAGTTGCCTCCATCCGCAGCCTTACGGATCACATCCAGCAGTTCCTCGTAACGGCTGCCGCTGGCATGGAACGTCATCGCACGTTGTTCCGCCCCGGTTTGCTCCAGATGCACCCACAGGCGCTCTGGCGGGACCAACTCCATCATCCGCTCGGGCCATTCGACGATCAAAGGTCCTTGCGAAAGCATGGCGTCAAGGTCCAGCTGCTCGGCTTCCAGCGCGGAATCCAGACGGTAGGCATCCATATGGAATAAACGGGCTTCCTCTCCGCCTCGATAGACGTTTACGATAATAAAGGTAGGGCTTGAAACGGAGTCGAGAGAGCCCCATCCGTGGGCAATTCCCTGGACAAAGGTGGTTTTCCCGGCTCCTAGCTCACCCTGCAGGCAGATCACATCTCCCGTCCGCAAAGCGCCACCCAGACGCATCCCAATCTGGCGCGTCTGCTCAGGACTATGGCTGAAAACGTCCACTGTGTGCAGGTTCAAAATGGGCATCGCAGGGATTATATCAGGCAGGTGGATTGTGCCTCAAACCCGCAGAGGTAGGTAAAGAGAGCTACAGGTGGCGCATATTTTCCTGTCTACCCGTTTACTCTCACCCGGCTTTCGGTTAAGATACGCATCAGCTTACGAAGGAGAAAGACGATGCAACCCTTTTTGGATCAAATGATCGCTGGTTTTCTCGCAGGCATTCCCAAGCTTATTACGGCTCTTGTTATTTTCATTTTGAGTTTGTATTTTGCCCGGGTGATTAGCAATTTTCTCCAGCGTGTGCTTCAAAGACGACGAGC
Organism: Anaerolineales bacterium; assembly: GCA_035699125.1. GTDB lineage: Bacteria > Chloroflexota > Anaerolineae > Anaerolineales > Villigracilaceae > Defluviilinea. The sequence continues at coordinate 98,032 of DASSBC010000001.1, read as the reverse complement.
ACCTGCTGGCGTAGTACAGCTCCTTGGGCAACTGGCGCTGTGGTCGGTCATTGTCGCCGGTGCGATCACGGCCCTGCAACAATTTTTTCAAGTGACTGCCTTTCTGGCGGGGCTTGGAATCTTAGGCTTTACCGTTGGCTTTGCGCTGCAGGATATCATGAAAAATTTTGCCTCCGGTGTAATCCTTTTGCTGCAGCAGCCGTTCCACGTAGGTGAAACGATCGGTGTGAAAGGCTTCGATGGGACCGTGATGGCAATCGACCTGCGCGCCACCGAAATGCGAGCCGCCGACGGGCGCGTGGTTATCCTGCCGAACGCAGAGGTGCTGGCAAACCCCATCATCAACTATAGCCGCGCCAACCACAGGCGTGTGGATCTCAGCCTCAATCTCTCTCATACGACTGAGCCCGGCACAGTACGGCAAATCCTTCTGGATGCCATTCAAGACGTGCCCGGGTTCGTGAATGAGCCGGAACCGGTCATCGTATTCAACAGCCTTACAGATCATGCATTGGAGCTGAATTCCAACTTCTGGATCGACGTAACGAAAAATGATCCCCTTCATGCAAAAGATATGGCGTTATTAAATGTAAAGTCTGCGTTTCACAAGCAAGGGATTGAGATTCCCCATCCGATCCAGTCGGTCTTTAGTAAACAGGTAGACCGGTAAACATATTTACGTGCAGGCTTGTTTACCCGCCCAGCCCAAGTCTGTCCCCAATCATATGAGCAATCGTTCGTGCTGCCTTGGGCTTTCCGGAGCGGCGGCAATTTTCGACTACCTTCTGGCGTTCCGCCGGACGTGAGATCCAGCGTGTGAGCGTACGCACGACCTCATGTGGATTAGGCGCCCAAACGCCCGCGCCTTCCTCCTCCACAAAGGTGACATTCCCATCTTCTTGCCCGGGCAGCTTCGAATACAAAACAATTGGCAATTCGGCGTTCAACGCTTCCGCAATCGTGCCGGGACCTGCCTTGGTCACGATGAAATCTGAGGCGCGCATGAAGTCTGGCATTTGGCGTGTAAAACCGTAGATCCACGTGGGGTTTTCCCACTGGCATTCTTCGAGGTTCGCTTTCAGTCGCTGATTTCGGCCACAGACGATGACCTGCGCCACATCTAACCCTGATTGATCAATTGCCTGAGCCGTCTTTGCCAACGGGCCCATCCCTTCGCCTCCTCCGACCAGCAGGACGACTGGCTTGTACAACGACCATCCCAGCGTTTCGCGTAACGTGGCTTTGCTCCCTACGGGTTGACAATAACGATCTGCCACAGGCAGCCCCACGACCTTTACCTTTTCAGGAGACATATTATATTTGATGGCGCGCAAGCGAGCTGTCTCCGTGGGAACCAGAATGAGGTCAGCACGGTTGTCATACCAGAGGGCATGCGTGGTGACCATATCCGTCACGACGTTGATAAACGGCGGGCGATCCTTGCCGAGCGCGCGCAAAGCAAAGGAATTCGCAAACGGATGGACGGTGACGATCAAATCCGCAGGGTGTTTCTGGACGAGCGAGCGTGCAGCCTGGCGGGCAATCGGCCACATCGTAGTGGTGATCGCTCGTGCCCGTGCACGTCCGTCTGTGGCGTGGAAGCTGGCACCCCACAGGTGAGGCGCCTTGACCATGTAGGGATACATCTCCGCTGCACGATTGAATGGGCGCGGCGCGTAGCTTTTGAAGAAATCCACCATTTCGGTGGTCACTTGCCCTTGATATTCAAGCTGGATGGCTTCAATAATCGCTTCCGCCGCGGAGCGATGTCCGCCGCCCGTGTCGGAGAAATAAAAGACGATGTGGGGTTTTCTATGATTGGGAGGGTTCATCTTTGTGTTCAGTCAGGTTAGCTTTGATTCGTTTGGCAAGCTCACGTCGCGTCAACAGGATGCGCCGCCCGCAGCCTTTGCATTCGAGTCCAATGTCCGCGCCAAGGCGGATGACGGTCCACTCGTAGGAGCCGCATGGATGTTGTTTTCGCAGGCGAAGATGATCGTTGAGACGCAGGTCGGGAAGCATTGGTGTTCAGTTGTCGGTTGGCAGTGATCGGTGAGCGAGCAAGAGTATTATAAATTGAATTATGATAAACTACATTTGAGAAATTTATCTACAACGGAGTTGAGTCGGACCTTATGTCTACACATGAAAACCGTTATGAAACCTATACGGTTGAGATTGCCGGGCTGGAGCGGGACCTGCGTCTCTTCGAGGTGAAGCCGGGCTTGAAGATCGCCATCCTCAATATTCTGGGAGATACCGCGCTCGTCCAGGCATGTGCCAGGGAATTGGCGCAAAAGCTCAAAGACACAGAATATGATCTGTTGGTTACCGCAGAAGCGAAGTCGATTCCGCTGGTGCACGCGCTATCGGTCGAAACGCAGAAGCCCTACGTTGTATTGCGCAAATCTTACAAACCCTATATGGGAGATGCCCTAAGAGCCGAGACCCTGTCTATTACGACGGGTCAGCCGCAAACTCTCATCCTGGACGAAAAAGATCTTGAATTAACGAAAGGCAAGAACGTTGTCATTGTCGACGACGTGATCAGCACGGGCTCGACGCTTCAGGGCATGCGCATGATCCTCGATAAGGCAGGCGCTTCGGTCGCTGCGCAGGCTGCAATCTTCACCGAAGGTGACCGCGCCCAGTGGAACAATATTATATCCTTGGGGCATTTGCCGCTGTTTACGGAGTAAGTGTAAGGTAGACAGGATACAAGTACACAAGTGAACTCCTGAAGGTATCAGATACCTTCAGGAGTTTTGTTTCAACCTCTATACATATTTACCTGTCTACTGATTAACTTTCCCTTCCCCTCCCGCTTCAACTTCTTGATCGCGATCTCCCTCTTCATCGCAGATTTCCGGTCGGGTAGCTCTTCCATATAAACCAGCTTCACCGGGCAACGTGTTCGGGTATAGCGCGCGCCGCGCCCTTTGTTGTGCATGGCAACCCGCTTCACGGGATCAATCGCCCAGCCTGTATAGTAGGTACCGTCGGCGCACTCCACAATGTAACAGTAACAGCTCATCTCACTTACGAGGCTTCGGGCGGTCTGTCAACATGCTGCCAAAGAGCATCTGATTTACCCGATCACCAAACGAGGGAGCATCCATCTGCTGGGCTTCGCCCTTCAACCATTCCGCCGCGGTCCGTTCCTCCAGCCAGCGGACGCGTCCTCTCCATACATCTGTCAGGCGGCGCTGGACAGCCTGGCGGTCGCTGTCCTCGATCTCATCTCGCAGGTTGATCAGCGCAGTGATATAAGCATTCAACAGGCGGATCATGTTCTCACGGTTTTCGACGGCAATTTCTGCCAGGGAGAGAACATCATCATGATACGCCGCCCCGGAGGTCACAGCCGCATAGGAGCGCCCTGCAAGCTTACGCGCTTCCTGCCACCCGGGCTGGTCCACGGTTATATCCAACAGCGCCGCAGACGCAAGCTGCGGCAGGATGTGTGTCGAGGCAAAAACGCCATCTGCCTCAGCAGTATCCATAACGAGAGGCATGGCGCCCAGCAGGTTCACCAGCTCCATCGTCAGGTTAAAGACGTTCGCTGGCGTCCCCATTGGGGCATTGACCACGATCAAGCCTTTCTCGAAGAGATCGGCGCGGGCGGCTTTGACGCCAAATTCCGTGCCGTGCAAATATTCGGGATTAATCGCAGGGGAGAGACCGATATAGTAGCGTCCTGGGGGCAGAAGCTCTTTTGCCCAGGCGGCAACTGTTGCCTTTGCAGGTGCCGTATCCAGGACAAGAACTCCCTCCTCCAGGTCGGGAGCAATCACCTCGAGCGTTTCGCGGATCTCCGCTAAAGGCAGCGCCAGGATCACGATCTTCGCATCACGGACGGAAGCCGGCAGGTTATACTTAACATCATCCACAGCGCCCATTCGCTGTGATTCCTTCCCCGCCTGCGGGTCTTTATCGTGCCCCACACGATGGACATTGACCTCATGTGCCTTCAACGCCAGCCCAATCGAAGAACCGATCTGCCCGAGACCGACAATTGTGATTTGTACGCTCATAAGTGCCTCACGAAAAGAGATGCGTTATTATAATGCGATGTCCCCGTTAAATCCGAGAACCGCGGACGCCGACCGCGGTTCTCTTAGAAAGGAGGAGAAGAGAAATCACCTTACTGCTCCTAATTTATCATAGTCGACTCAAACCTGCTTGACGTGAAACCTACGATTACCCTACGTTTGCACAACGACTTGCAAGACTGCAAAGATTGGTTTTCAATACTTTGACGGGCATACAAGACTCCCGCGCATGGTCGTTCGGCACCAAAAGCGCGATATAATAGAACAAATATTCCATGCTGTCTACAATTGAACATGTGATCGAAGGAGGAGCATGCCTGACCACGCGATCGAAACCCAAGACCTTGGCCGCGTGTATAAGATTCGCGGCAATAAGAAGGAAAGCCAGGTCCGCAAGGAGCTTATCGCTCTGCAAAACGTAAATCTGACGGTGCAACGCGGTGAGCTGTTCGGCCTCCTGGGACCGAACGGCGCGGGCAAGACGACCCTGATCAAGATCCTGACGACGCTTCTCGCGCCGACCTCAGGATGGGCGCGCGTCGCCGCGCATGATGTGGTCAAAGCCGCGCAGCTCGTGCGCCCGCGGATCAACATGGTTTCAGGTGGAGAATCTTCGGGGTATGGTCTCCTCACGGTGCGCGAGAATTTGTGGATGTTCTCGCAATTCTATGGCATGCCATCTAAAGAGGCAAATCAGCGGATCGTGGAGCTGCTCAAACTGGTAGGGCTGGAAGACCGCCTCCATACGAAATCCTCGGACCTCTCCACAGGGCTGCGCCAGAAGATGAATATTGTGCGCGGCTTTCTTACTGATCCTGAGGTGCTCTTTTTAGACGAGCCGACTCTGGGTCTGGATGTGGGCGCCTCACGCGATGTTCGTCAATTGATTCGCAATTGGTTGGACGCGGATAGCAAGCGTACGTTGCTACTCACCACCCATTACATGGTGGAAGCGGAGGAGCTCTGTGACAGGGTAGCCATTATCAACAAAGGACGCGTGCTCGCTTGCGACACGCCTGCCAGCCTCAAGCGGGATCTCCAGCGCGATGCGATCTTCGAAATCGAGACAAGTCCCCTGAACGGGTTTAGCCACTCCCTTCTCGTGGACCATCCAGAAGTCCGGAAGGCTACCCTGCGCGAAACGGAGACAGGCGCGAAACTGGAACTGATCCTGAAAGAGGAGTCAACGCTGGCGAGCGTCATCAACCTCATTACGCAAAAGAACATCAAGATCCTGCGCCTGAGCAAGCGCGAGCCTAGCCTCGAGGATGTCTTCATGGAACTGGTTGGCCACAGGATGGAGGATGTCGAGAAGGAGGAGGTGCCCAATGGCGACTGAATCGCTGGTGTTTTCCAGAGCGGAGAAGGTAACCGGCTGGCGGTTATTTCTGAAAACCGTCGCAGCGCGTGCCTATCCGCGCATCGTCGGGCAGCAGCGCGAGAAATCCTGGATCTTTTTCGAGATTCTCCTGCCCATGCTGGCGGTTGCCGCTTATGTGTATGTTTATCGGGCAATCGGCGCGCCGGAGGACTATGTGGGCTTTGTGGTCATCGGCGGCGCGATGACAGCGTTCTGGATGAACGTGTTGTGGAGCATGTCCAGCCAGCTCTACTGGGAGAAGGAACAGGGCAATCTCTCGCTCTACATCATGTCGCCCAGCTCGATGATGGCGATCCTGCTCGGGATGGCGGTCGGCGGTTTGTTCGCGTCGACTCTGCGCGCCCTCGCCGTCATTGCCCTCGGCTCGCTGTTGTTCAAGGTCCAGTATTCCGTCACGAGCTTCACACAGTTGACGCTGGTCTTCCTCCTGGCGATGACCGCCCTCTACGGCATGGGCATGATGACCGCATCCCTCTTCCTGCTGCTCAGCCGCGAGGCATGGCATCTTTCCAATCTGGCACAGGAACCGATCTATCTCGTTTCCGGGTTCTACTTCCCCATCAAGTCGTTCAATTTCTGGGTCGCTGCGGCAGCCTCTCTCATTCCGCTCACGCTTGGTCTCGACGCCATGCGCCAGTTGATCTTTGCCTCGGGCGCGGCGCTGGGGTTCCTGAATGTAACCGTCGAGATCCTTGTGTTGATCGGCTTATGTCTGCTGTTCCTGATCGGCGCGAAACTGCTGCTCGACTATATGGAACGGCTTGCGATCTATGAAGGGCGCATTACCGAGAGCCGTCGCTGAGTGACAAGGAGAATCCATGAAGCAGTCTGAAACGGTTCGTTCTTTTACGATGGCAACCTGGCTGGGCTGGCAGGTAGAGTCGAATTGGACCGACCCCTTCCTCTTCGCCATTTATGTGGTCATCAAGCCGCTGGCAACGGCCGCGATCCTGGTGGTTATGTACAGCATTATCACGGGCGGCGATTACAACTCGCCTCTCTTCCCCTACATTTATCTCGGTAATGCTTTTTATACGTATGTAGGGGCTGTCATGGCGGGGGTCTCGTGGGCAGTGATCGATGACCGGGAGCATTACAAGACCCTCAAGTATATGTATATCGCCCCGATCAACATTCCCTTCTACTGGCTGGGGCGCGGCGTCTCCCGCTTTCTAATCGGTACGGTGGCTGTGTTCGTCATCCTGGCGGCAGGCGTATGGTTTCTTCATCTGCCTCTGGACGTAACGCAAGTCAACTGGGGATTATTTCTAGTCTCCCTGCTCATCGGCGTAACCATGCTCGCTATGATGGGGTTGATCCTTGCCAGCCTGACATTGATGATCGCGCACCACTTTTTCATGATCGGCGAAGCGGTGGCAGGCGCCCTCTATCTGTTCAGCGGCGCGATCTTCCCGCTGGAAGTGCTTCCTGCCTGGCTGCGTCCGATCGGCTATGCCATGCCCATTACCTATTGGCTGGAGCTCATGCGCCGCTCTCTGATCGGCGACGTGGCGGAGGCATTTCCCACCCTGGCACAGTTCAGCAACCTGCAGCTGATCGGGATCCTGGTTGGGTTGACCGTCATCTTTGCGCTCTTATCCGTTGTCATCTTCCGCTGGTGTAATTATCGTGCCCGTGAACTAGGGTTGATCGACCGCGTGACGAATTATTAGACCTCTCGCAAACTGCACTATAATCTCACCATCGAGATCGCTCTCGGTGGTGTTTTTTTATAGACGCACGGAGGCAAAGCATGCAAGCTCCACATCCCATTTATATCGGCGAGCTGAATGGGACTCCGCTTGGGGACCTGCGCCTGGCTGCCTCGGACCTCGGTCTGGTCGCCGTGGAATGGGCGGACTCTCAGATCGATTTCGATTCCTATTTAGAGCGGCTCCACCGACCGCTGCAGCCTCGCCCGAAGAAGCTTGCACCCTACGCCAGAGAACTGGGGGAATATTTGAACGGCAAACGGAACGCATTTACCATCCCGATTGACTGGTCGCTCTTCCGTCCGTTCCAGCGCGAGGCGCTCCAGGCAGTCTTCCGGATTCCCTACGGCGAGACATGCACCTATCACGATATCGCTCTCGAGATCGGCAGACCCCTTGCCTCTCGTGCTGTCGGGCGCGCCAATGCCACCAACCCCATGCCGCTGGTCATCCCCTGTCATCGCGTGATCGGGCGGGACGGCAAGCTCCACGGCTACGGCGGCGGAGAGGGGTTGAAGACCAAGGAATGGCTGCTGCGAATGGAAGGGGCGGTGATCGCGTAACATTTTAGAACATCAGTGCATCATAACCCTGCCGTTACTTTTAAGTCCGGGCAAATCATTATTCATGCCATGAGGTAGTTTATGCGCAGAATTGACGTTTTCTTCTACGGACTCTTTATGGATGAGGATTTGCTCAGGGCTAAGGGTGTGATGCCGATGGACATCTCACCTGCGTTCGTACCAGGATTTCAACTTTGTATTGGCAATCGTGCTACGCTTGTTCCCGCTCAATCGGGTCGCGTTTTCGGTCAAATAGCCTCGCTCTCACACGAAGAACTGGAACAGCTTTATTCCGAGCCAGGCTTGCAAGCCTACAGACCAGAGGCGGTGTTGGCACAGCTTCTGACCGGTGAAAACCGACCCGCCCTCTGCTTCAACTTGCTGGACCCGCCTTCACCACAGGAACGGAATCCTGAGTACGCCGCCAAGCTCCGCGCTCTTGCCCAACGGCTTGATTTTCCCGCAGACTATGTCGCATCTATTGAATAGGAGTACGTTTTGAAACCTAAACACTGGCTTGTTTTTATATTGCTCGGCGTCATCTGGAGTTCCTCGTTTATGTGGATCAAGATCGCCGTCCAGGAGATCGGTCCCATCACGCTGGTCGCCTTTCGTGCCTTCTTCGGGCTTCTCTTCGGGATCGCAGTCATTTTCCTGCAGCGGACTCAAATCCCGCGCAGGCTCCAGGACTGGTCTCCTTTGTTGGTGCTGGGTATCACCAACATAGCTATTCCGTTCTTCCTGATTTCCTGGGGCGAGCAATCGATCGACTCAGCTGTTGCTTCGATTCTGGATGCCACGGTGCCTTTGTTCACGATTTTGATTGCCCACTTTTTGCTCCGTGACGATAAAATGACGCTTCCCAAGATAGCGGGGCTGCTGATCGGGTTTGCCGGTGTCGTCATCCTGATGAGCAAGGATGTTGGTGGGTCGACCAGTTCTTTGTTAGGGCAGCTCGCCGTGGTGCTTGCGTCTGTCTTTTACGCCATCAGCGCCGTGTATGCGCGCAGAACAACGGAAGATACGCCAGGGATCATACGAAGCGTGGGGCCACTGGTCTCGGCAACTGCGGTCATGTGGCTGGCGACTTTTTTCGTCGAGAGCCCGGTGGAAATGCCAAAATTGGGCATCACGTGGATATCCCTGCTCTTTCTTGGTATCCTGGGCTCCGGGGTTGCCTTCATCCTGTTGTATTACCTGATTCACGAGATTGGACCCACCCGCACGACTATGGTGACCTATCTCTTCCCGTTGGGCGGGGTAATTTTAGGCGTAGTATTCCTCGACGAGCAGCTTTCCTGGCAATTGATCGCTGGCGCGGCGCTCATCGTCTTAAGCCTGGCCGTGGCGAATAGACAGTCACAGAAGCAGGGACAATCCGTTAAACAAGTTGCAGCAAACTGATGGCTGCGCAGGACGTTCGATGGCAAAGAGGATAAGTTCGCTGAGGTGAAAGAAAGGAGGGCGTAACAAAATTCGGCGCTTTTTGTAGGCCATGCCTGATCATTTGAGAGTCAACTATGAGCGAGGTAAGGTCTTGAAAAGTAAGTATCTTAAGTACGTTCTTCATGTTGTTATTCTTGTTGGTCTTATTCTTGCCGCGCTGAAGTACATTAACGGGGAAGAAGTTCTTCAGGCACTTAAATCCTATAACTATTCGTTCGCGCCTGCCCTCCTGGCTCTATCCGCTTTCTACCTGGCGCTGAAGGCATGGCGCTTCATTCAATTGATGCGTCCCGTCAGCGATGTGGCAGGAAGTGTTTTGTTTCGTGGCTATGTAGCTGGCACGGCCGCAACGCTTGTACCCGGAGGCGTTGCCGCGCGTGCCGGCTTATTGAATCAGGCTGGTGTTTCGGTTGCCAAGAGCGGTATGCCCGTGGCTCTGTCCAGCGTTCTGGATCAGGTCGCTTTTGTGGGGAGCGCCCTCTTAGCAGCGTTCTGGTTCGAAGACATCCGAGTTCCTATGTTGTGGGTGCTTGGCATTCTTGTCCTCCTGGGAGTCATCTTCCTCTTTCCCGCGCCTCGCCGCTGGCTGGGCAACGCCACGGCTGCGATTGCCAGGCATTTCCACTTCGCGGAGCAGTGGAAAAACTTCCTGCAACACGGGCGCGAAGTCATCAATCTCAATACCATCGTAATCGCCCTGGCTCTCACCGTTGTTGGGCTCCTCGTGCAGATCATCATTCTGGATTTCAGCCTGCGCGGCTTTGGGTTCCACGTCCCCTATGCCACTCTTTTCTTTGCCTACATCGTCCCGACCATGCTCGGACGCTTATCGGCGCTGCCGGCAGGCGTGGGCGTGACGGAAGCCAGTATGGTCGGGTTTCTGTCCTCGTCTACCGGTGTAGACCCCGATACGGGTCTGGCTGCCACCGCCATCTTTCGAATCGCTACTGTGTTTTTCCAGGCATTGCTTGGTGCTTTGGTGTATTTCTTCGCCTGGCGAGGGGAAAAGGAAAAATCCTGACAGCTAATTTTTTTAAATCATGGAGCAAAACATGAAAGCAACGCTCATTGTGAATCCCAATTCGGGGGGTGGAGAGAAAGTACCAACGGAAGAAATGATGGAGGGTTTGATCGCCGCCGGGTATACACCAGTGCTCATGACCACCAGCAGCGAAGAGCAACTGGATTCTGCTTTGCAAGGCATCGCCGGGCTGGTCGTCAGCGCCGGGGGAGACGGCACGTTTCGAGCCATTGCGACTCGGTTGTTAGGCAAGGACGTCTCGCTGACCCACCTCCCGCTGGGGACGGCGAACAACGTCGGTGCTGCTCTCGATATCGAAGGCAGCGCGCTGGAGGTTATCGCAGGCTTGCAACATCCCATCAAACGCCGTTTTGACGTGGGCGTTGTTACCGCGCCATGGGGCACGGATTATTTTATAGAAGCTTGTGGTTTTGGTCTGTATGCGGATGGTCTGAAAATCTATGACCCCAATCATGGCAGAAGTCTGCTGCGTTCCATCTCTTCGATTATCGAAACAATCAACGAGTTCGAAGCACACACCTGCCAGATCACCCTGGACGGGAACGACATCTCCGGGACCTATCGTATGTTCGAAGTGCTGAACACGCCCAGATTTGGTCCCTGGATCAAGCTGGCGCCGGAAGCAGACCCCGGGGATGGCTGGCTGGATGTCGTACGAATCCGGCCGGATAGCGACGAGAGCCTCTTTCGTTATGTCGCGAGCTTAATTGCCGAAGATCTGAACGAGCTTCCCAATGTAGAAGTCAGCCGCGCCCGATGCGTGGAAATTCGCTGGCCGGGAAATTTCCCCATCCATGTAGATGCTGAAATCCGCCCGCCCGTCAGCGAGCGTTCGAAGGAGCAGAACCCCGCCAGAGGCGCAACCAACTTGTCCTCGCATACGGAAGAAAATATTGTCCGCATCGAAGTGATACCGAAGGCACTGGAGATCTGGCAGCCCTCCCCTCCTGAGGATCAAAAAGAATGAAAGGAGGAAAATGAAGAAAGACCCTGCCGAGGAACAGTTGGAACAGTTATCTCCGAAGGAAGCAGAAGAAGTAGAATCCCTCGGGGCGGTGGTAGAGGAAGAAAGAGCGCGCGCCGAACCGGGGAATATGAAGATCGATCTCCACTGCCATAGCGAGGCGTCTGCAGATTGCAGCACGCCACTGGCATTATTCCCGGAACGCTGTCGAGAGCGGGGCGTCTGGGTACAGGCAATTACGGATCACAACGAGATCTGGGGGGCGCAAAAATTGCAGGAGATGGTGGAGGAGGATAAAATAAAAAAGGCTGGCTTCCCACTGACCATCATCGTAGGCGAGGAAGTCAGCACGCTCTATGGTGAGATCATTGGGCTGTTCCTGAAACAAAAAATCCCTGCCGGGATGAGTCCCAAAGAAACGGTCGCGGCCATCAAGGAGCAAGGAGGAGTAGTCCTCCTGCCGCATGGGTTCGACCCTCTGAAGCGCTGGCGCCTACAGCCCAGCGCGCTGGAAACGGTGGAAGATGAAATCGATGTCGTGGAAACCTTCAACGCCCGCATCTCACGACCTCGCTGGAACCAGGCAGCCGTCGACTGGGCGAAGCTGCATCAGGTGCCGATGAGCGCCGGTTCGGATGCACACACATTGGCAGACATTGGCAGTGCCTGGGTCGAAGTCCCGGTCCAGCAGATCCAGGGTCCACAGGATTTGCTCAAGGCATTAGAATCCAGTGTACCTGTCGGTGAGTGGACTCACCCGGTAATCGCCTTTGCTTATAAGTTCTGGGACAGGTCCCTGCGCCGTCTGGGAGTACGTTAATGGTTCAAAATAGAGAAGAACACGCACAACAATTTCGCTCTGCCTTTGTGGCAATACTCGGGCGGCCCAATGTCGGCAAATCTACGCTGGTGAATGCGCTGCTGGGGCAAAAGATCGCCGCAGTCTCTCCGAAACCGCAGACCACGCGTAAGCGTCAGCTGGGGATCCTGACGACAGAGAATGCCCAGCTCGTCTTTGTCGATACACCAGGTATCCATAGTCCGCGCCATAAGCTGGGGACGTTCCTGAACCAGGAGGCGGAAGAGGCACTTGAGGGCGTGGACGTGATCCTGTGGCTGGTGGAGATCCCTGCCCGGCCGCAGGAGGAGGACAAACAGATCGCCACCCTTCTCAACCGGGTCCCGAGCCGAATCCCGATTGTCCTGGCAGCGAACAAGATTGACCTGATCGGGCCCGACGTGCTGGCTGCCAGGCTCGAAGGCTACGCCAGGCTTCTGAACAAGAATGTGCAGATTATCTCCATCTCCGCGGCGCGCAATCAGAATCTTGATGAGCTGCAGGATCTGCTCATATCGCTTGCACCCGTCCGCCCGCCGGAATATGATGAAGAGCAGATCACCGATTCCTACGAGCGCGACATTGCCGCTGACCTGATCCGCGAAGCATGTCTCCTCTATCTGCGGGACGAAGTGCCGCACGGTGTTGGCGTGCGCATCGACGAGTTTACGGAACGCGAGAATGGAATGCTCTACATCGCGGCGACGATCTTCGTCGAGCGTACATCACAAAAGGGAATCGTCATCGGCGAAGGCGGGAAAATGCTCAAGCAGATTGGCTCGTCTGCCCGCAAAGAGATTGAAGGGATGGGTGGCAGACCTGTCTTTTTAGAACTGCGCGTGAAGGTGCTGAAGGACTGGAGAAACAACGAGGAAGCGCTGCGACGCTTCGGGTATAAAATCGATAGTAAGAAAAAGAAGAAAAGAACTTCGCGCTGAACGTAGGGCAGGTTGGCTGCGTAGCGTCCTGAAAGGGCAACCTGCTTACGTTTTTAAAGGTCGGAACCCTTCCCCCAGCGCCTCGTGCGCCACCCCGATGACCATGAACGCCCGCGGGTCCACTTCCTGGACAATAGCTTTCAGTGTCGCCACCTCTGCCCGGCTGACAACACAGTAGAGAACAGGTCTGCCCGCGCCCGTGTACGCGCCAGTCCCGGCGAGGACGGTGACGCCGCGTTCCATTTCTTCGATGACCCGAGCAGAGAGCGCTTTCGGTTCACCGGTAACAATGATCGCTGTGCGAACCGTCCCACCGCCTTCGAGGGTTGATTCCGCTACAAGCCCACTCACGTACAAAGCGATCATCGCGTAAAGAGCCGCCTTCCAGCCAAAGACAAATCCAGCACCCAGGATGACTGCTGTATCCACAACTAAGTAACTCGTGCTCATCGATACACCGCGGTAGTGACTGAGGATACGTGCAAGAATATCCGAGCCGCCGCTCGTGCCGCGTGCCCGGTAGACCAGACCGTACCCGATCCCGCTCACGATTGCGCCATATAAAGCGTTCAAAAAGATATCGCCCTGCAGGTCATGGATCAACCGCGTACCGGCGCCGTTTGGCGTGAAGAGAGGCGTCTGCACGAGTACGTCTGTGAGGGAAGAAAGCATAAAGACGGCAAGTGCCGTCCGCAGGGCAAAACGGACCCCGCCAAGAAAGCGCCAGCCCAGTACAAAGAGGGGAATATTCCCTAACAAGATCATGAACCCAATCGGCCAGCCCGTGAAGTGATTGATCAGCTGCGAGATCCCGCTGACTCCGCCCGATGCCAGGTTCGCCGGGATGAAGAACAGCCGCAGCGACAGAGCCTGGAGCAAGGCAGCCGCAATGATCAGGAGGTAGTCAAGAAAGACGGGCAAGTATTTTTTCATACTCTGCTTCGTGTCACACTTGCGCCTGCGCGCAGTGCAGGTGTTGCGAGGGAATGGCGCTTTGGCGCCATTCCCTCGCAATGACATTGTTAATCCAAAATCTTCACCCCTGCTTTTTCCTCGATCACGCCCACCACCGCCGAATTATCCAGCTCGCCCATGCCCGAGTCGATCATCTCTTGGAAAAGATTGGTGTTTTCAATCGTCCCGGAGATCGGAATGTCATATTCCCTGGCGGTATCCAGAATGATCTTCAAATCCTTCAACTGCATGTAGGCTTTGAAACCGGGACTGCGATTCCCTTCGAACAGACGCGGCGGCTTGACGTCGAGCGTCCAGCATTGCGCCGCCCCGCCTTTGATCGCCTCGACCACTTTGCGCGGGTCCACGCCGGCTTTCTTCGAGAAGACGAGCAGTTCTCCCATCGCCACCATCTGCGCTGCGACCATGATCTGGTTGGCAGCCTTCGCCACCTGTCCCGCCCCTGCATCGCCAACATGCGTCACCGTCTTGCCCATCGCCAGGAACACCGGCATCACGGTCTCCAGCGCGGAGGATTCGCCGCCGACCATGATCGTCAGCGTGCCATTCCTTGCGCCGATGTCCCCGCCGGAGACGGGCGCATCCAGGGCAAGGACGCTTTTCTCTGCCAGCTTCTCCGCAATCCCTCTTGCCGAAGCAGGTTTAATCGTAGAGTTATCAACATAAATGAGCCCCTCATGCGCGCCTTCAATAATGCCATTTTCCCCCAGGACGACTTTTTCCACGTCGGGCGTGTCCGGAAGATTGGTAAAGACGACATCGACCTGCGCAGCAGCTTCTTTTGGAGAAGTTGCCGGCGTTGCGCCTTCTGCAACCAGCTCATCGACTGCTGCACGTGAGCGGTTATGAACAATAACGGGAAACCCTGCCTTAAGAATATTACGCGCGATCGATTTCCCCATCAATCCCAGACCGATGTACCCGACTTTGAGCATGATGACTCCTCAAATCTTCGCAAAGTTGTTGATGTAGTTCTGGAGATTATAACCGGACCCCCACCGCCGCTTCGCGGCACCCCCCAAACACGACAGATGAGTATTTGGGGGATGCTGGGAGGTGTCAGAATCAAAGAACCTGCCTCCATGCGTATTGGAGGCAGGTTCAAGAGGAGATGTGTATGCTCGATTAGTTGAGCGCGTACGTCACGTTTACAGACACTGTGAAGGTCAACTGTCCGGGCTGGATCGGGACTGCCGCCTGTTCTGCTACAGCACCGCCGCCACCCTTGCCATCGAAGATGGGATACGGCTGCGCTTCTGAGAAACTGATGGACTGGATCTCACCCAGCGAGAGCCCCGCTGCCTGCGCCAGTGCCTGTGCTTCTGCTTCGGCATCCTTCACCGCATTGGCACGCGCCTCTCGCAGCGCCTCGTCCTTATCGGCGACATCGAACTGGACGCTGTTGATGTTGTTCGCGCCCGCCTGCACGGCGGTATCCAGCAGGTCACCCAGTTTGGTCAGGTCACGAATTGTCACATAGACCGTATTATCCACAGCGTAGACCTTTTCGCCGGAGGGAAGCCCGGTAGCAGGATCAAAACGATCCATCGGATAAATGCTGAAATTGGTCGTGCGGATATCCTTTTCATCGATGCCAAACTCGCGGATCGCCTGAATCAACCCCTGGGTCTGGCTGGTATTCTCTTCCACAGCTTCGGCTGCGGTTGGACTCTCCGTATGCACACCGACGTAAATATACGCAATATCCGGGGCGAGTAATGCATCCCCGCTGCCAGAGACACTTAAGGTTCGCACATTCGCGTTACCCGCCGCAGGAGCGCAAGCGCCCACCAAAAGCGCCAGGGCAATCACGCTAAAAACCAATAGAGACTTCGTCTTCATGGAATCAACTCCTTGTTGAAAATATTCCTCAAGGAATAGACGCTAGCATTAATGAAAAGTTCCCCTTACAGTGTATGCAAAGGCGAATCCCAGGCGTATTACAATCTCCCCTTAGAAAACCTTTGCGTTTCGCCCCTGCAAGGTATCACATCCCCCAAATAGGGGAGCTATCGCCTGCAAAATGCCAGATGTAGGGATTAACTCTTGTCTTTTCGCGTATTTGCCTGTACAATCTTATTACATTTGTTCTAAGAATGCCTGTTCTAGTAAGGAACAAAACGCGATGCCAATCAACTTCCAGCAAGTCTACGCTCGCATTCGGGAGATCGCTGCCGGGGCGGATGAAACCAAGCGGACTCTCGACGAAAAACGCGACCTGGCACGCAGCCTGCTCGCCGCCTATGCCTCAGAGCTGGATTACCTCCAGCAGAAAGTGGAAGCCGCCAAGGCGGTCGACTCGAACATCCGCTGTGCCATTCCGCTGGATGAGCCGCTGACCGCCACCTATCCCCCGCCTCCCCCCGCCGCAGACGTGACCGTGATCGCCGCGGACGGTTCCCAGATCAACCCGGACCGTCACGCGTCCATCCAGTTTTCCATTATTAATGTTGGCATTATTACCATGAAGCTGCATTCCGGGCAGGCGCCGGAGCTTTGTGTCGAAACGGAAATGCTCTACGGCGACGAATTAATCTCGAACGGTAACCTGGTTTCCGACGGTATGGTTGCCATGCGGCGCGACATCACAGAGCGCATGAAACTGGATGAGATCTCGAAAGGCATTAAAGGACAGGTGGTCAACCTCACGGATGGGACCATCGAGTTATGGGGCGCCAAGGGCGATGACCCGCAAGCCTACGCCGACTTTGTCGAAAAATACCTGCGGGTGCTGACGCGTCTGCACGCTCGCGGTGTAATCACGGCCGGATACGTGGAAAAGCCCAGCGCAGACCTTGTCGTTCGCTTGCTCGAGATCGCGACCGCTGACCAGGAACAAATCCAGCGCCTGCGCGATTACCAGCCTTTGCGCGGCGTCAGCGACCGCTGGTTATATGGGGAGCGTGAAAATCCATTGCTGCCGCCCGGTCACCGCTCGGCGGTGTTTACTCTTCAGTCCGGTTCCGTCAAAAAGTACAAGGGACCCCTCTCCCTGCACTTCTTCTACTTAAACGTAGGTACGCTCGGGCATCCCTGGCCCGTGCGCGTCGAGGTGCCGCAATGGGTGGCAGAGGATCGCCGGAAACTGGAGCTGCTGCATGCCGTGCTGATCGAGCAGTGCAACATGATGGGAGCCAAACCCTATCCCTACCTTCTGCACCGCGCGCACGAGACGGCAGTCGTGCGGCGTGAGGAGAAGGAGCAGATCGAACAAATGCTGGCGCTGGAGCTCCGCCGCGTCCGGGCGGAGGTCGGCGACCGATCCTACAAAGACTCGGCGAAAGCCCTGCCGGGTGTCCGAAGATCAAGACGATAAATAAAAAGACCAACGAACTGACCGGGCGAGGTGTTCTCGCCTTCCACCGTAACTAGTTAACCCAGTCAAGTCATCTTAGCCAATGTCATCCTGCGTACAGCGACGATTCGATTACGTAACACGCAGCGTGGCATAGCATTTTTTGATGTAAGTTCTAGTCATACGGAGGCTTAATGAACCACCAAATCGAGATCGGGAGGCTTCTTCGCGCAGGGACGACCGGTTTTACTGCCGGGTGCCGCGTCTCTCAATTTACAGTCCCAGCCCTTGGTTCCCTCGTACGCGCGTACCTGGGCGATTCCTATCAAGTGTATGGTCTTATCTATGATATTCACATCGACGACGATGGGCTGGTGCGCCAGCTGGTCACCGCGGACAACGTCAGCGAAGAGGTATTGCGCGATAACCGCGAGCGCCGCATCGTGCCGGTTGAGATGTCCGTGATGGCAGTGGGCTATGAGCAGAATGGCAAGATCTATCATATGCTCCCGCCGCGCCCGCCCCTCAGCCTGGATGTGATCTATCTCTGCGAGGACAAAGACATGGCTCGCTTTACTTCGGCAGGGCGCTTCGGGTACTTCCGTCATATCCTGAACTGCAAGGATGTGCCGGTCTCCGAAGTGATCGTCGCCCATCTCGCCGAAGCGAGCCGCGCCCACGGTAAGAACGGACAAATCTGGAAGGATAACGCCGTCCACGAGCTGATCACCCTCCTCCGTGACGACTACTCGACGCTGATGTCGGTCATTGGAGTATTATCGGAAGTAAGCTAATGTCACTGCGAGCCGTAGGCGAAGCAATCTTCCGTTCAATGAGGAGATTGCTTCGGGTGGAAGAACACCGCCGCTCGCAACGACATCCATAATTATGTCCGACTTTTCCTTCATCCAGATCACCGACCATCACCTGCTCGAATCCGAAGACGCCCACCGCGAAGGCTTCGTCCCCGGGCACGCGCTGCGGATGGTGATGCGGCACATCGCACAACACACGGCAGGCAAAGCCGATTTCATCGTTTCCACGGGTGATCTGGTGGAGCCGCCCACCGAGGCAGCGTATGCGTGTGCCATCCAGCTTCTGGGACTCTCGCCCTCAGCAGCACTGCCCGGACCGCAGAACGTGAACACCGAAGGTCTTCAGGATTACCCGATGTACTTTCTCCCCGGTAATCACGACGACCGCGAGATGATGACTCGCGGTCTCTTCCCGCAATCACAGCCTCTCGCACTTTACAATTTGGCATTCGAGCATAAAGGCGTCCAGTTTATCTTCATGGACTGGGGACCGGAGTCCAAGGCAGTCTTTCTTCCGGAGACGCGTGATTTTCTGGTACAAGCATTAACATCAAAACTGCCGTCGGTGCTCATCTGCCACCAGCACGTCAGGAAAATTGGCAGCCGCTGGCTCGATAGCTTCCTCGCCGACGATCTCGACCAGTTCTGGCAGATCATCACAACGCCAGCCGTAAAGGAAAAAGTATTGGGAATCCTTTGTGGTCACGTCCACATCACCTATGAGGACGAATACAAAGGCATCCAAATCCTCGGCTTGCGCTCTACAGCCTACCCCTTTGCAAAAACAGACGACGTCACCGTCCTCCTCGCCCCGCCGCACTATCGGTTTGTAAGTATCCAGAACGGCATCTTAACGTCTCGTATTTATAAGGTATTGATATAAAGATTTTAGATTTACAAGTGAGGATTTTCGATTGTAGAAGACGCTGGATTCTTTGATGAACGAGAATGAGCTAAAGAAGCGGACAAAGCAATTTGGTTTACGTGTAATTAAGTTGGTGGAAGCCTTGCCAAATACAACGACTGCGCGGACAATTGGGCATCAGTTACTCCGCTCAGGGATGTCTGTAGGTGCGAATTATCGAGTGGCATGCCGCGGAAGGTCGAAGGCGGACTTTATTGCAAAGGCGGGAATTTCTCTGGAAGAAGCGGATGAATGTCTGTACTGGATGGAGATGCTGCAGGAAGCCGGTATTGTTCCGGCAGACAGACTAAAAGATCTGATGAAGGAAGCAGACGAACTCGCTGCAATCTTTACGGCATCCATCAAAACCGCACGAGCAAACCTTAAGTAGATTGGTCATACTTATCACTAATCTAAAATCAACACTCTGAAATCAAAAATGGAGTAAGTATGGAAATTCAACGAACAAAGATCGGCTATCTCGTGGGGGGTGGGTTGAAGGAAAACTTTCGCGTGCGCCTCACGGTCTCTCCGCAGGAGATTCAGGAGGGCGCGTTCGTCGTCATCCAGAGCGGGGACTGGAACTACTACGGCATCGTCGTGGACATCACGCTCGGCGCCACTGACCCGCGCTTCGCCGACGAACAGACCGGCATCCGCTATCCCCCTCAGATCGCCAAAGCTCTTTACGGTCAGACCCTCTACGCCAACCTCGAAATCCTGCCGAACCTCATGCTCGAGATCGGTCCCGAGCCTGGCTCACCCGATTACAAGGACTGGCAGGGCATGATCAACGCCGGTCTCAAAGACCCACCGCGCATCCTGCCGGTCAAGAACGTGCCGCCGCACCATGCCCAGGTCTACCTGGCGGATGAGGGCGACATCGCCGAGATCTTCGGCGAGCAGGGCAAGGGCGGCAACTTCGTCATCGGCTACACCCGCGAGCAGAACCACCCCGTCTGCATCGACCTGGAAAAGTTCGTCCAGCGCTCGGCGGGCGTGTTCGGCGCCACCGGTACGGGGAAGTCCTTCCTGACCCGCGTCGTGCTGGCAGGTCTCATCAACTCGAATAAAGCCTCCGTGCTCGTGCTGGACATGCACAACGAGTACGGCTTTGATGACATTGCCTCCGACACGAAGAAACCCGTTGTCGGCTTGAAGAGCAAGTTCAAGTCCAGGCTGCGAGTCGTCGGGCTGGGAGCCGGCTCCACCATCCGCGGGCAGACTCCGGACTTTAACCTCGAGATTCCCACCCGAGAGATCGCCACATCCGATATTGAAACGCTCGCCCGCGAACTCAACCTCAAAGACACCACGCCCACCACCCTCAACGCGTTGTATTCCTCCTTCCGTGGGGAATGGTTCGAAGCCTTCCGCTCGATGAACCGCGAAGAGGTGGAAGTGGAGGATGAAAAGGGACGCATCAAGAAGGTCCCCCATGCCGATAGCGTCGCGCACTGGGCGAACGCCAACGGCGTCAACGTCGCTGCCGCCGAAGCCCTGCACGACAAGCTGCGCCGCCTGTTCAGCAAGCCGTATATCGTCGATAAGCCCGCCAAGGACAGTGTGCGCGAGATCATCGAATCGCTCGAAGCCGGGCAGCACGTTGTGTTGTCGTTCGGCGAGTTCGAAGGCGACCTGGATTACCTGCTCGTGTCGAATCTGCTAACCCGCAAGATCCGCGCCGCCTGGGAACACAAGACCAACGAGTTCCGCTCGCACGGCAAAACCGAGCCGCGCCAGCTCATCATCGTGGTGGAAGAAGCCCACAAGCTGCTCAACCGCGAGATGGCTGCTCAGACGACCTTCGCTACCATCGCCCGCGAGCTGCGCAAGTACTACGTCACCCTCCTGATCGTCGACCAGCGCCCTTCGCAGATCTACGACGAGGTGCTCTCCCAGCTCGGTACGCGCATCTCCGGCTGGCTCGGCGACGAGGACGATATCCACGCTGTACTCTCGGGTCTTTCCGGGCGGGAGGCGCTGCGCGGTATGCTGGCGAGGTTGCAACCCAAGGAGGAAGTGCTCCTGCTCGGCTGGGGCGTCCCCATGCCGCTGCCGGTCAAATCCCGCCGCTACGATGATGCCTTCTGGAAGAGCCTGTTCAAAGGAGACAGCAAACGGAGCAAGGAAGAAAATATCAAGGAATTAGGATTTTGACCTTTAGCAAAACAGGCTCTTTTACGAGCCTGTTTTGTTTTATGAATTCGGTCTACTTAACTTGTCACTTGCCAGTCGGTTGAGGCTAATGCCTTCTTCTTGTGCTTCCAGAACCAGCTTCCGATGTAGCTCCGGCGGAATGCGCACCATAAACTTGCCGCTAAACCGCTTGCTGGAGAGGGCTTCTGGTGGTGTTTCTTTGTTGGCTTTCATATCCTTCACTGCCTCTGCCACCATCTTGCGGATACCTGCCAGTGCTGCTTCGGGATTTTCATCCAGCCAACTCAGGCTGGGGAATTCTACGCATAAACCTACGTATTCCTGATCTTCTTCCGACCAGGTAACACGGTAGGTATAACGATCATTCTTCAACATTGCCTTGTTCCTCCAAACGTTCAATGGCCCTTAATACTTGCCTGACCTGATATGCCTTTGCCATACCTTTATTATTTTGAATGTTGACACGCGGGTCGCCCGACCAGGGGGTCTTATAAACCCGGTGACTGCTTCCCGTTTGTCGTGCTTCGCCAAAGTAATGTTCGCAAACTTTGCATAAATCCCGAAACCGGATTCCCTTTGGATTTCGTTCCATTTCGGCGACAATGTCTGCAATTTTGGGCATGTCGGCATGATACCACTATTAGTACCGATAGACAAGAGGGCAGGTAAATATGACGTTACGACGACGCCTTCTGGAAAAGCCTGCTCAAAGGCGACAGCAAACGAAGCAAGGAAGAGAATATCAAAGAGTTAGGACTTTAACGTAGGGCGGGATGGCTACGTAGCGCCCTGTAAGCGTGATGAGGGTATCCCGCCAAACCTGATTTCAAAAGGTACGGACTTAATGTCCGTACCTTTTTATATAATTTCATATTTTCAATGCGAGGAATAAAACATGGAACCCGAAATGATCTATTTTGGACTCGCCGTGTACGCAATTATGTTGGTGATCATTATACTGGTTAGTATTTGGTTGCTGCGACGTAGTTTTATTTACTTCAAAAAACATGATAGGGAAAAAGATATGTTGAGCGATAAGTGGGGCGTGCTTAGCATTGTGACCTTTGTACTTGCGATCCTTGTTTGTGTGTTAGGGATCTATTTGTTATCTTGGTTTTATGGGGTTGTCTAGCTATACATGGATATACAAACGGGGGACGTCCTCCGCTTGGTTTCAAAACATCCCCTAAAACAAGAACAAGGCGGTCTTTCAACCGCCTTGTTGCTTACATTATATATGATTCCCCTTCCAGATTCAATCCCCCTTAATCGCTTCTTGAACCCACCTGCCGAAAATGCTATAAAGCGCTGCACCCAAATTCACACGTTGGAGGTTCTATGCGGGTACTGCTTTCCTCGATCGGCACACGTGGAGATGTGCAGCCTATTGTGGCTCTGGGTTTGGAGCTGCAGGCGCTGGGGCACAGGGCGAGATTGGTCGTCCCTCCCAATTTCAAAGAGTGGGTCGAATCTTACGGGCTCGAATCTGTTCCGATCGGGCCGGACCTCAAAAAGCTGACCGGCGGCACCGTGACGGGCAAACCGGTCCTGCCCTCCAAAGAACAATTACAGCAGATGGCAGACCAAAGCGTGCGCGACCAGTTTCGGGTCCTCGGCGAGGCAGCGCGGGACTGCGACCTGATCGTCGCCGCGACCGCCCTGCAGTTCGCCGCACGCTCGATCGCCAAGGCACAGGGCATCCCCTACGTCTTTGCCGCCTACTGCCCCGCCGTCCTGCCTTCCTCCAAATATCCCCCGCCGTCCCACGGGAATGCCGGGCAAGCATGGGGCACAGGAAATTCGCACTCGCTGTCGGAGGCAGAGAATCTGGGGCTTTGGAAAGAAAATGAGGCATCGTTCCATAAGTTCGCCGCGGCGCTGAATGAGGAACGGGCGAAGATTGGTCTGGAGCCGGTAACGAGCGTGCAGCGTCACATGTTCACGGAACGTCCCTGGCTCGCCGCCGATCCCGTGCTTGCGCCCGCCTTTCCGCTCGATGGCATGGAGGTCGTGCAGACCGGCGCCTGGATGTTCTCCGCTGGCACCCCGCTGCCGGACGCAGTGGAGGAGTTCCTCGCCGATGGTGAGCCGCCCGTCTACCTGGGCTTCGGCAGTATGCGCGCCTCCGACCAGACCGCCCACATACTGATCGAAGCCGCCCGCGTGCTGGGGCTCCGCTCGATCCTTTCGCAGGGATGGGCAGGTCTCACGCCGGGCGATACGGGTGAGGACGTCCTCTCGATCCCCGATGTCAATCACGGAAAGCTCTTCCCACGCGTAGCAGCCATCGTCCATCACGGCGGCGCGGGGACCACGCATGC
Source organism: Anaerolineales bacterium (assembly GCA_035699125.1). Taxonomy (GTDB): domain Bacteria; phylum Chloroflexota; class Anaerolineae; order Anaerolineales; family Villigracilaceae; genus Defluviilinea. Next base: position 74,626 of record DASSBC010000001.1, on the reverse strand, counting down.
GGCAGCCAAGGCAGCGACTCCGCAGGTCATCATCCCGCACAATTACGACCAGTTCTACTGGACGCACCGCGTGCAGGGGTTGGGGATAGGCGTATCCGGTCCCCTGCGCGATGACATCACCGTCGACAATGTAGCCCAGGCGCTGCGCCAAGCCTTGCAGCCCGAAGTAAGAACGCGTGCCCAGGAACTGGCAGAACGTATCGAACTAAACGGAGCGCACATAGCGGCCGAGCGGCTGGCGAATGAATTTGATTAAGAGTAGGGCGGATTGATAATCCGCCAGTTTTGAGTTCACGAGGTGCGGACATACACGTAGTGCAGTCCGCACCTTGTGGTTAATGTCATGTTCTGAAATTAGATTTTGGGTGAGGGGAAGGACAATACAGAACTATGCAGACTCTTTCAGAACCCGCTCCAACAGATCATTGACGTGAAGCTCGCTTGCCCATTGACGCAGATATTCCAGGTCAAGTTCGCCCGCCCGAGTCTTGAGCACACCAATAATATCGCGCCATTGCCGGTCTGACACTTCGCCGCCCATGCGGTACCATTCGAGTTTGGCAAGGACCGTATCTTCCGGGCTGGTGACATAGACACTTTCGTCAGGATCACTGGCAATAATGGATAGCCTGCGCCGGTCGAGCTGCATCTGATCGAAGGCGCGTGACTTGCGAATAAAAATATCCACCTTGAAGGCTGTCTCATAATGGATGAGGTTGAAACTGCTCTGACGCTCGATGGCATCTCGCATCATTTCGTCATCGGCGTAAAACTCATTGGAAAGCGCCTCAACCAGGGACTGGATATGCTCAGACTGCATATCCGCGACTATATCTACATCGAGTGTTGAGCGCATGACGCCATGCAGGGAACTGGCAAGCGAGCCACCTACCGCATAGGGAATGCCAAGACGTTCAAGTGTCTGCGTAACGAGGAGCGTAAGGCGGGTGGCTTCACCTTGCACGGTCATACACCTTTCGAGCCAGTTCTTCTCCGAGCATTAGGTCTGCCAGCATGCGATGGATTTGCTCAGGGCTTGCGTTAGGATTGCGCTGCTTAATCCCTGTGAGCGCCAGAGTCTTGACAGCTTCATTCAACCCGTCCACCATGCTCATTTTCTTCCAAGATGGCATGCGCCGAATCAACTCGACTTGCATCTGCTCAATTTTGGGATGCGTATCAGAATACAGGGCGCTCATGAGCGCTAGTATATCAGCCCTGTCTAGACTTAACAGGTCTCACCGCATCCCTGCGCGGTGGATCGTGTTGAATTCCCAAATCCACACTATAATTCCCCAAGGCTTGCCTGAATGGATGGGGGCATAGGAAAAGCTACTTTCAAAGAAAAGATAGAGGAACACGATGGCGAAGCAACCTGAATTTACAAAGTATCGACCCCTGGACGAGTGGTTCCGTAACCAGCCGGCCTCGAAGAAACAGATCGAATTGACGTTCGATGAAGTCGAGGAAATTCTGGGAGCGCCCTTGCCCAAATCGGCAACCAAACTCAGTACCTGGTGGACCAACGTCCAGCCAAAGATCCAGAGCCACCGCACCGCCTGGCTCCATCACGGCTGGGTCGTAGCGGAATTTGACCTGGCTGCCAGGCGCGTAAAGTTTGTGCGTGCGTGAGTGGGGGAGCATATGAACCATTAAGACTATAAAGTTCTTGATACGAAATACAATCACGGTAGAGATAAACGCAGATTTATAATAAAAAAGAGACTGTCTCGAACAAAGCATTCAAGCTGGTGGAGATTCGTCATGAAGCAATATGAAGCAGTAATCATCGCATTGGAAAAGCTGGGTGGACAGGCAACACTTGCCGATCTCTATCGCGAAACAATGAAAGTGGAAAGCGCTCAGTGGGCAACCAAAACTCCCTTCGCATCCATTCGCCGGATCGTCCAGCAGCGACCAGAGATTTTCAAAGTTCGTCCTGGTTTATGGGCATTGAAGTCTTATCAAAAAAAGCTTGGGCTAGTGGAAAATGCCGATAAAGACAAAAGTCAAGTGGAACAAAACCATGCCTACTATCAAGGTATTCTTTTATCAATTGGGAATTTGCGTGGTTACAAAACATTTTCCCCGAATCAAGATAAAAACAGACTCTTTGTAAATAGGCCATTAAAAGAGGTTCGTGGGCTTCAAGATATTCCTAAATTTAGCTACGATGGCATCGTGCAGAGATGTAGTACTGTCGATGTAATTTGGTTCAATGATCGTTTGCTGCCGAAGAGCCTATTTGAGGTTGAGCATTCCACGGACTTTCAAAACTCACTCATAAAATTCAGCGATTTGCAGGATTTCTATACGAGAATGATTATCGTAACTGATGACAACCGGAAACGAGAGTTCCTGCAAAAGATGCAAAGTTCTGTTTTTACAGAAATTGCAAAACGGGTGGATTTCCTTAGTTATGAGTCTTTAGTAAAACAGTATGAAATGGATTTATTGAAATCCAACCAACTGTTCTTACTTTAGTTTGTAGAGAAAGAATTTATCCAATTTCAGGATGTGTCCAAAAATGGACACATCCTGTTTCTTTTAACTTATATAATGCCTTCCTGCAATAAGGTTGTAATAACCTAAACAAGGACAGGCAAAAATGCATTTAGATCAATTTGAGCAAGAGAAAAATACCGTTTGGAATTTTCCAGTGCGCGGGGATTGGGCTACCCATAAACCAGATTATCGTGGAAATTTCGCACCGCAAGTTCCGAGGAATGTAATCTTGAATTATTCGCAGGAAGGTGATCTGGTCTTAGATCCAATGGTTGGGGGTGGTACTACCTTGATTGAAGCCCGATTATTAAACAGAAATGCAATTGGCTATGACGTCAATCCAAATGCTGTAAATACTACATCTGAGCGAATTCAGTTTGAGGCAAAAGGCAATAGCAAGCAAATTGTTAAGCTAGGTAACGCTCAAAACTTACCTGATAAGGACAGCTCAATTGATCTGGTCGTTACCCATCCACCGTATGCAAATATCGTCAAATATTCCGATGGCAAGAACCCTGATGATTTATCCAGTATCTCCAGCCTGCCTAAGTTTTTGGACGCGTTAGAAATTGCAGTCAGAGAAATGTATCGAGTTTTGAAACCCGGACGCTTTTGTGCGACCTTGATTGGCGACACTCGAAAAGGACAGCACTATATTCCGCTATCTCATTTTGTCTTACAGCGCTGTTTGCGAACAGGATTTGTTCTCAAAGAAGAAATCATCAAGACCCAGCACAATACCTCCCATGCTCCACGCTGGTCAGCGAGTGCAAAGCAGTTCAAGTTTTATCTCATTATGCACGAGCACCTTTATATTTTTCGAAAGCCTGTAGCAGGCGAGGACCTATCAAGAATTCAGTATAGCACCTGGAAAGGTGTTCAAAAAGCACAAGCGGTAGAAGTGGATGAAGAATGGAAGGCCTTGCTGGATTGGGAAAATAAAAAGCAAAAGAAAAAGTTAAAGTAATCTATAAATAATTGAAAAAGCACTAATCCCTGAGAGATCAAGCTTCTCTCAGGGATTTTACATCTTGGTACGACTCAGTATGCAAAGATTTCTCAGCTACGGTCAGCCAGGTTAATGTAAAATCAATGTAGGATCAATGTAAGATTGATGTAGAATTACCTTACCCTACCGAACTCCACACAAGAGGTACTTCATGCCCAAAGTAAGACTTCACCCACCCGTAAAAAGCATGAGCGGCAAGATGGGGATCTATACCTACCGTGTCATGTATGGCAAGCAAACCATCATGAAGACTCCCGATACACCTGCACTGGCACGCAGGTGCAAGTGTGTCCAATGTGAAGTGGAGCAAAGCGCAGAAGGCAAGCCGTGCGCGCTTTGCCGAGGCGATTGCCTATGCCAAACAGGCAATGGCAGACCCCCAGGTCCGTGCGCACTATGAAAAGCTCGGCAAGAAAGCAAACCGGCAGCCGTTCCGCGTGGCGGTCTCCGATTTTCTGGCAGGGAAGAATTTGCTGGAAAACAAATAGCCTGCCCTGGTTGCCTTTTTCGTGGATCGCCCTATAATCAGAGGAGCAGGTACTTAATCATCAGCCGTCCACTGGACGAGACGTGGGAGAGAAAATGTCCGACCGAAAAACCCCTACCATCGTGATTGAAAAAATTAGCCTGGACCGCGTCGGCGATCTGCATGAAGCCATCCTCGAATCCGGCAGCGAATGGTTCGAGGAAGAAATGATCCCTGCTCCAGAACTATCCAGGGACGAATTGGAATATGCGACGCGCGAGCTGCTGGAGCTTTGGGAAAAAGACGAATTCTATACGTTCCATATTCTGGAGACTTCCACAAGGCAGATCCTTGGCTTTGCGTTTCTAAACCACGTCAACCGCCAGTACCAGATGGCGAACCTGGGATATTCCGTTCGGACCAGCCGTGTGGGCGAAGGCATTGCGACAGAAGCAGCGAAACTCGTGGCACGCTATGGGTTTGAGCAGCTGGGGCTGCAACGAATTGAGATTATCGCTCGTCAAGAGAATGCAGCCAGCCTGCGAGTGACAGAGAAATTAGGAGCGGTGAGAGAAGGACTCCTCCGCAACCGTGTGCAGTATCATGGCGCTCCCTGTGATGTATATATGCATTCCCTGATCCCATCGGATTTTGGCGATCCTGACTGACACGGACATACCAGGAACGGGGACAGTCTACAATTTTGTTAGATGGGGGCATATTACACACCTGTAAGTCATTTCCATAGAACAGCCGAATAGAATCATGCGTATGGTACTTCATCACTGCTAAAGAGGTTTTATTATGGAAATCATCCCTGTCAACATTCCTTTATTAAAGTCCATGCTTTCGCTCGCCACCGTCATCGAAGCCAAGGATCCCTACACGGGCGGGCATACCTGGCGGGTCAGCCGTTACGCCCGTCTGCTGGCGGAAAACATCGGTCTGTCGGAGGACGAAGTCTTCGTCGTCCACTTCGGCAGCCTGATGCATGACATCGGCAAGGTCAGCGTGCCGGACCCCATCCTCAACAAAGAGGGCAAGCTGACGAACGTCGAATACGACATCGTCAAGAAACACCCCGAAACGGGCTGGTCGCTCGTGCGCGAGCATCCACTTGGTGTGCTGGCACTGGACATCGTCACCTCTCACCACGAACGCTACGACGGGCTGGGCTACCCGCGTGGGCTGGCGGGGAATCAGATCAGCCTCTTTGCCCGCATCACAGCCATCGCCGACGCCTTCGACGCCATGACCAGCGCCCGTCCCTATCGGGCAGGCATGCCCGCCGACGCCGCCTACCAGCTCATGGCGCAGGAAAGCGGAAAGCAATTCGACCCCGTCCTCCTGGCTGCCTTTCTGGACCTGGGGCGGCACGGCGAGCTCGACCATATTCTCGGTCATAGCTCCGAGGAGCGTCTGCTGCATACCTGCGCCTACTGCGGACCGATCATCGTCGTGCCTGTCAACTGGCGCAGCGGCGAGCAGGTCATCTGCCCCAAATGCCTCGGCAACTTCGACGTCCACCCGGATGGCGGCAGCTTCGAGCTCGAATGGGACAAATCCGTCAACCCCGCCTGGGTGCCGCAGCCGGATACGGCCACCGTCGACGAAGTTACCTACTATGCGCCGCGTGAGCTGCGCCTGCCATCGAACTTCCTGCAATACAACGTGAGCCTGTCCTGAGCGATTCCCCGACAATAAACGTTGCCACCGAAACTCCCGCCAGCAATGGCGGGAGTTTCAATCAGGCATAGGGTAGCGAGTATTTATTTCGATGTTCGTAGTTCCAGAACGGACCGACCTGCGCGCCGCTTCCACTATACGTAGGATCACCTGACTATCATCAAATTTGCCTATCCCTTTTGGATCTTCACCCAGCTGAACCTACACCAGTTTCTCTTTATAACACTCCTACCCATCCAACGTTCTAGAACTTGAACACCAATGAATCGGAAGGAGCACTGCGATGATTCGAAAACTCAAATCCGGCAAGTATCGCCTGTATTCGGAAAAGAAAGACCCCAAAACAGGCAAGCGCAAAAACCTCGGCACCTTCGACACGCGCGAAGCCGCCAAGAAACATGAGCGCGAAGTCCAGTTCTTCAAGAGAAAGAAATAAGTGTCCCACTCTTATCGATAGACCCTAAACGTTCACGTGGCGGCTTAGCAAATCTCCACGTTCGAAGAGTACTTGTATTCCCCTGCGCATCACGTCTCGAGTCCCGGCATCTAACGGGACGGCAGCCCAGTCCGGCGTGGTGATGCCGTATTCCACCTCCACCCCCTTCTGATACCAGACATGCATAGAGGTTAACCTCCCATAATCTTCGGTTTGATGCCTCTCAGGAATGCCGAAGCGCTCGATCCATTTCACGTCATCAAGGTATTTGCGCGGCAGATCCGTCAGAATCACGAGATCGATGTCCGAGTCGTCTCTTGCTTCCTCTCGGGCATAGGAACCTACCAGGGCAATGCCATGCACGTCTGGCTGCTCAACTGCCCAGGGGAGAAACACGTCCAGGAAAGCGCGGAGGCGTTCGGTGGGTTTCATATACACTCTTCTTCCTATCGGGTCACAAATCAAGTATCATCGCTAAAAAGCCAAAGGACAGACAAATGGATTCGACTCTCCTCATTATTCTGATCGGCCTCATCGGCGGCATCGCCGTGGGACTGCAAGCGCCCATGGCAAGCATGATCACACAGCGGCTTGGCATCTTCGAAAGTGTATTTATCGTCCATGTAGGAGGAGCATTGATCGCGCTGCTTCCCTTATTATTTTATAGCGGCGGGAACCTCACACGCTGGAAGGAATTGCCCTGGTTTACGCTCCTGGCTGGAGGCTTTGGGTTGATCGTCATTGGTGCACTCAGTCATATGATTCCTCGGGTGGGAGTCGGCGCGGCGGTCATTACTATTGTGGCAGGGCAGATGCTGGTGAGCACGGTTCTGGATCATTACGGCTGGCTGGGAGGCATGGGACGCCCGATGGATCCGACCCGGGCGGTCGGGCTTGCGGTCGTTCTGGCAGGCGTCTGGCTAACGGTGAAATAGAAAACCATCAGGTTTGCCGCTGGGCAGCCGCTGAATAGAATTCTCTCAGAAATCGGGAGGGGGCTTTTCCCAACAGTTGCGGCTCACTGAACCCGGCACGCGGAGCGAGTATACGAAACGTTTCAAACGAAAGCGGATACGGCACCCAGGGGTTGCCGGAGTCCACGTTATATTCCACGAGCAACAGCATCCCGTTCAGCTTCAGGAACGAGCGCACATGGCGCAGGATTTTCTCTTTCTCCTTGAAGTAGTGCAGGGAATTCGCCATCACGATTCCATCCAGAGGAGGCAAGGAAAGCGTTCCGCTGAAATCTGCCCGCATGGTATGAAGGTTCTGGGAAGTGGTAAATCGTTCGCGGTGCGCCGTTTCCAGATCCCGGAGCGCACGCTGGTCTTTATCCACCGCATAGATGTCGGCATGCGGACCGATCAGCTCACGCAAAGCAAGCGTAAAGGCGCCTGCCCCAGCACCGAAGTCTGCCCATGTGCCTCCGAATGTTAAGTTCGCCGGTCGCAACAAGTCGACATGATCCGCATGATCCATGGCAGGATGTTATCATAAAAGCCATGCAGCCTGTATTCGAAGAAATTGCCATCACCCGGGCGTAAGAAAAAACACATTCTGATGACCGAAGTGTATGATTGCCTGCTTCTGCTTTCGAGCGCTCTGTAGTACTTTCCATTCGGCGTATAATCCGTGTACTGGAATGTATTCCCAAATACGCGTGCGCTTTAACGATCGCTGGAAAGGAATATCCTTATGATGAACAATCGTCAGCTGGCGGAAGCGTTTACCCTGATCGCCGACCTGTTGGAGATCAAAGGCGAGATCGTCTATAAAACTCTCGCCTATCGTAAAGCCGCCGACAGTCTGCTGAATCTACCGCGCGAGGCGTCCGAATACTGGAAAGAGGGGAAACTGGAAGAGATTCCCGGCGTAGGGAAAGCCATCGCGGAAAAAGTCGATGAATTTCTCAGCACAGGGAAGCTGCAATTCCTGGAAAAACTAAAAAAGGAAATCCCCACTGGCTTGGTGGAGTGGCTGCCGATTCCGGGACTGGGACCGAAGCGCGCCGCCATGATCTGGAAGGCGTTGAACATCACCACATTTGCCGAGCTGGAAGCCGCCGCCAGAGCAGGTAAACTGCGCGATCTTCCCGGGATGGGTGCCAAAAGCGAAGCAGCGATTCTCGAGGGGATCGAGACGCTGGGACGAAGGACGGTTCGCATTCCGTTGGGACGCGCCTTGCCTATCGCCCAGGCGTTGATCGATGAGCTGAAAAAGGTCAAGGGGGTCGTCGACGCACAGCCTGGCGGAAGCCTGCGCAGAATGCGGGATACCGTGGGCGACCTCGATATCCAGGTTGCATCGAATGAGCCGCAGGCAGTGATGGATATGTTTGTCAAACTGCCGCGCATCCATCGTGTGCTGGGGAAAGGCCCGACCAAATCCAGTATCGAATTCAATGACGGCTTGCGCGTACAATTGTGGGTCCATCCGCCGCAGGAATTTGGCACGGCATTGGTGTACGCTACTGGCTCCAAGGAACACAACATCCGCCTGCGTGAAATGGCGCTGGCGAAGGATTTATCGTTATCCGATCATTCCTTCAAGAACATCCTGGATGGCAGTGAGATCTTTTGCGCCACAGAAGAGGACGTGTATGAGGTGCTCGGGCTTCCCTGGATTCCGCCCGAGCTGCGCGAAGATCGCGGTGAGATCCAGGCGGCAAAGGCAAACAAGCTCCCGAAGCTGATTCAGAAAAAGGACGTCAAGGCAGACCTGCAAATGCATTCCACCTGGAGCGACGGGAAGCTTTCCATGCTGGAGATGGCGCGCGCCGCGGCGAAGCGCGGCATACAGGTGATCGCCTTCACCGATCATTCGGTCAGTCTGGGGGTGACGGGTGGGCTGAGCATGGAGGCACACAAGGAACAAGCCAGGGAGATTAAGAAGATCCAGAAGCAGCTTGGCGATAGCATCCTCGTCCTGCACGCCAGCGAAGTGGAAATCCGCGCCGACGGCACGCTGGATTACCCCGATGAATTCCTGGCAACTTTGGACGTGGTCGTTGCCTCGTTGCACACCAGCCTGCGCCAGCCGCGTGAGAAGGTCACGCAGCGCGTCATCAACGCCATCCGCAACCCGCACGTGGACATCATCGGTCATCCTACGGGACGCTTGATCCAGGAGCGTGAAGGCGCCGACCTGGACATGGAGGCAGTCCTCCAAGCCGCTGCCGAAACGGGCGTGGCTATGGAGATCAATGCGCATCCTGCCCGCCTCGACCTGGACGATATCCATGCCCGCCGCGCCAAAGAGCTGGGCATCCCGATCGCGCTGAACACGGACGCGCACTCCGAGGAGGATCTCGACATGCTGCCCTATGGCGTGGCGACTGCCCGGCGTGCCTGGCTGACGAAAAATGATGTCATCAACTGCTGGCCCCAAGATAAGCTGTTGAAGTGGCTCAAGAAGCGCGGCAAATCATAGGATATGGTGAAGGTAAGAACAAAAATAAATTAGCCTGGTCAAAACGTTTGCAAAGTTTGCTCCGAAGCCAGTTGTATGAACCATCAAGCTCCTAACAGAACCAGACGAATTGCATTCATACTCAGCGGCGCCATCGATGCCCTGATTGGCGGGATTCTTCTGCTGATCGGATTTGGAATCCTGCCGCTAGACGTCACACAATATGGGGTGCAGAATTGGCAGGTGAACTTGCTTGGCGCAGTCCTGTTTCTTTTAGGTGCTGGCACATTCGCCTATAACCTCTCACGGCTGGAGGAGTAATAATCTGTGTGGAGAAAGCCTTAGACTCATGAACGCGAAGAATATCTCAAAAAAAGCAGAGGTTCTTTTTGAGCTGGACACTGCTCGTGCGGAATTCCAGAATTTGCTGAATTCACTGTCCCAACAAGAGTTTCGACAACAAAGCCTTAACCCGGGCTGGACGAACGGTGAGATCATCGCCCATATGGCATTTGGGTTTCTCGTCGTCAATGTGTTGCTGCCTCTGGCGCGCGTATGGGGCAGGCTGCCGAAAAGCTCCTCGAAATGGTTTGCCTGGCTGCTGAACGCACTGACCGGTCCGTTCAACTGGATCAATGCGCTCGGCGCGCGAGGGCAGGGGAAGGTGTTTACACAGCAACGGGTGGGAAGCATCTACGATCGCGTGTACTTCTCACTCTTGAAAAAAGCCAACTCGATTAAAGACGACGAATGGGAACGCGGGATGTATTATCCGACAAAATGGGATTCCAACTTTGACGAGTTTATGACCTTGGAAAAGTTGTTTTATTATCCGATCAGGCACTTCCATTTTCATCGGACACAAATCGCTTATCAGTAATTGCCCCAACGTCTAATGGAGTCAGAATGATCACTCTCAAAGCTCTTGTCCGCAGTTATATCGAAGAGGTGTGGACGAGAGGCAATCTGGATGCCGTGGATACATACTTTGGACCCAAGTACCGCCGCCATCTTTCGCCTACTCTGGAGCCGCTTTCTCTCGAAGGTCAGAAGCAGAGGCTGGCAGGATTCCGTGCGGCGTTCCCGGATGTGAGAATCATCGTAGAGGATGTCTTCTCGGAAGATCACTACGTGATCTTTCGATCGACGATGCAGGGGACTCACAGGGGAGTCTTTCAGGGTATCGAGCCGACCGGGGAAACAATCACGGTCATCCTCATCGACATTCTCCGCGTGGAGAATGGCAAATTCGTGGAGCACTGGGGCGGACCGGATCTATTCGATCTATTGAAACAACTCGGCGCAGTATTCTCCGCCGGCAATAAGGAGACACGATGACCGCTCTTCGATCGTTCCTGTTTCTCGTCATCGCTCCGGGCACTGTGGCAGGCATGATTCCGCTGGCACTCCTGCGCACGGGTCCGCGGATCGAAACGGGAGTCTTTGCCTATCTGGCGCTCCCACTCTGGTTGGTGGGAGGAATCGTGCTGCTTTGGAGCTTTTGGAATTTCCTTGCGCAGGGACGCGGCACTCCTGCGCCCATCGACCCGCCCAAAGAATTAGTCGCAACGGGTTTCTACCGTTACGTGCGCAACCCGATGTATGTTGGCGTGCTGGCACTCCTCCTCGGTCACTTTTTATGGTTTGGCTATTGGAATCTGTTGATCTATGCGATTCTTGTGTTCATTGCTTTCAATACCTTCGTAACATATTACGAAGAGCCAACGCTGAAACGAAAGTTTGGCACAGCCTATGAGGACTATCTCAGAAAAGTCTCGCGCTGGATTCCGCGATTCAGGTAGGGGTACTGTTCGGGATGCTGACGGGCTGGGCAGGCGATCCGCGGGACAATCCTGGCAATCGCCGGAGTGGTGATTTTATTTCTTGCCTAAACATAAGCTTCTGATTTCCTTTGTCAAAACCCAGATTCCTATCATTTTTATTATAATAAGCTCATTCGGGGTAACAAAAAGTCTGCCTCACTCCCTGTGAAGAGCTCCACTCTACGCTTGGAAAGGGGTATGAGACAAGGAAAGTATAATGAGCAAACAAATGGATAAAAAACATCCAGATCGCGAAGATGTTTTACGCGCCTCTGAAGAAAAATATCGCATCTTTTTCGATTCGATCGACGAGGGCTTTGTCGTTGCCGAACTTCTAGTTGACGAAGAAGGCAAGCCATTCGATCTTTTGATACTGGAAACCAACCCGAGTTTCAACCGGATGATGCAAACAACGGGCGCAGTGGGCAAGCGCGCCCTGGAGATTTTCCCTAACGTCGAAGCATCCTGGTCCAAGACATACGCACGCGCGCTCGAAACGGGCGAGGGTTTTCACTTTGAACATTATCTGGCGCCGTTCGAACGCTGGTTTGATATTCATATCTCGCGCATCGGTGACGAGGGAAGCCGTCAATTCGCCATCGTGTTAAACGACGTTACCCCTCGCAAACGCGCCGAAGAAGATGTACGCCGCTCGGAAGAACGCTTGCGCCTCATCATCGAAAGCGCAAAGGGCTATGCAATTTTCGCCGCAGATGCTGACGGTGTCATCACGTCGTGGAACGCAGGCGCGGCGCAAGTTTTCGGGTGGAGTGAGTCCGAGATTGTGGGGCAAATCATCGACGTGACGTTCACGCCCGAAGACCGCGCCACGCGCCAGCCGCAAAAAGAATTGGAAACCGCCCGCAGGGAAGGCATCGCGCCAGATGTCCGCTGGCATCTGCGCAAGGATGGCTCGCGCGTCTTTATCAATGGCGTAGTGCATTCCTGGCACGACGGGCAGTTAAACGGCTTCCTTAAGATCGGGCGGGATGAAACCAAGCAACGTCAGGCAGAAGAAGCCTTGCGCGAAAACCAGAAGCAATTGCAACTCCTCAACAAAACCCTGGAGCAGAAGGTCCAGGAGAAAACCGCCGAGGTGCACCAGCTTGCCTCGAACCTGATCAAAGCCACCCAACATGAGCGCCAGCGCATTTCTCGCGTGCTGCATGATGACCTGCAACAACGCATTTATGCTATTCAAATGCAATTGTCCTTCTTGCGGAACGGGCTGCACGCCGAGGAGGAAACCACTCGCAAAGAAATATCGGATATCGATGCAGAGCTTGCTGAAATCGTGAAGATCACGCGTAACCTCAGCATAGACCTAAGCCCGCCGCTGCCGCCCGGCGAAGGCTTGACACATGCGCTCGAATGGTTGGCGATCAGAATGCAAGAGCAATATGGCCTGCCTGTTGAACTTCAGGCAAACGGACCTTTTGTCATTTCCAATGAAGATCTGCACGTCTTCGTATTTAATTGCGTACGCGAGCTTTTGTTCAATGTTGTGAAACATGCCCGGGCGAGCCGGACAGTCGTTGCGCTAACCTGGTTCGATCGGGGCATTCGGGTTGAGGTGCAGGACAATGGCAAGGGGTTTCCGGCGCCTATCTCTGCAAAGGAAGGAAGCAAGCGGGACGATTTGCCACGCAGCTTAGGACTCCCAGCCATGCGTCACCAACTAAGCCTGCTTGGAGGCAGCATCAACATTCATTCGAAAACCGGTGAGGGGACACAGGTCGTTCTAATGGTTCCACTCGACAAAGCACAGGCAGATGCACCTTCGTCCGCAGACACCCTCTGAATAGGAGGAAGGAAAAGCAATACGCCTGGCTCTGGAAATCTCTAAAATGAGGCCCTACCCGGAAGTGACTCTGGCAGCGACCCAAATGGATGATGTCAAGAAAAGCATCGTCGGGGGAGGATTTTATTCCTTGTATAATCGAAGCGGAAGCAGAAGTGCACCTCGACGTTGTGTGAGGACGTATGAACAAAACCACCATACCGGCAGACCAGGTCCGTTTTTTCAGTGGAAGCTCCAATCCCACTTTGGCAGCAAATATCGCCGCAGAGTTGGGCGTCCCGCTGGACCATACAGAGATCACGCGCTTTACAAACGATAACCTGTACATTCAATTGGGGGCCACGGTACGCTACCGGCGTGTCTACATCGTACAGTCGCTTTCGCAGCCTGTCAACGATCATTTGATGGAGTTGCTAATGATGCTCGATATTGCGCGCGGCGCGGCAGCTGCCGAGGTCCATGCGATTATTCCATACTACTCGTTTGCCCGCTCCGACAAAAAAGACGCCCCGCGCATTTCCATTACCGCACGCCTGGTGGCGGACCTGCTGGAGACTGCCGGCGCCACCCATGTGATGAGTATGGTCTTTCACTCTCCGCAGGTGCATGGCTTTTTTAGCCTGCCCACCGATCCATTGAGCAGTTGGATCGTCCTCAAAGAATATCTCGAAACCCGCAATCTCGAGCAAGCGATATTGGTCACGCCGGATATGGGACAGGCAAAGTCTGCGGCTCGCTTTGCAAAGGTTCTACACTTGCCGATCGCTGCCGGGAACAAGGAGCGCGTATCCGATACCGAAGTTGCCATCCGCGGGTTCGTCGGGAACCAGGTACGCGGGCATAAGCGCGCCCTCATCTACGATGATGAGATCGCCACCGGCGGTTCGATCCATGAATTAAGTCGTAAGCTGATCGATGAAGGTGTCGAGGAAATCCTGGTGATCTGCACGCATGGTGTGTTCACGCGCGGCGGCTTGGAACGTCTCGGAGAGATCCCACAGATTCACGAGATCATTACTACAGACACCGTGTATATCCCGCCGGAGCAAAGACACCCCAAACTGAAGATCTTATCGGTAGCCCCTATTTTTGCCGACGCGATCCGCCATAATCTTCACCGTGAGTCACTCAACGAACTTTTTGTGTATGGCGAGTGATAGACACGGCACGCCCATGCTCGGGCAACTCAGAGCGCGTGCCCGCCAGCTGAAACGAGAAGCCTACGCTGTAGCGATCGCTGCACGTGACCCGCGTACCCCGTGGCAGGTCAAAGCTCTGATCTTTTTTGTGGTCGCGCACACCTTCAGCCCGATCGATCTGATCCCCGATTTTATTCCTGTGCTGGGGTACTTGGATGATCTCATCATCACGCCGGGCGGTCTCTGGCTGGCAGTTCGCCTGATCCCGCCGGAGGTGATGGCAGACGCCCGGGCAGCCGCCGCAGTGCAGGGCTTAGACGGGAATACTGGATGGGTCGGTACACTTTTGATCCTCTTGCTGTGGATGATTAGCATTGCCGGTCTCATCTATCTTTTGCTGCACTTCACAAAAAGAATATAATCAGCCCAGGAGACTCTCATGACAACAATCGGAAAAGCCATGCAGGATGCGATGAACGAACAGATCAATAAAGAGTTCTTCTCGTCCTATTTATATCTCTCGATGGCTGCCTACTTCGAGGATAAAAACCTGACAGGGTTTGCACACTGGATGCGACTGCAGGCAGATGAAGAGCGCGAGCACGCCATGAAGTTTTATGAATTTATTCTGGACCGTGGGGGGCGGGTGCAGCTTAAGTCAATCGAGGCGCCTGCCACAGAATGGAAGTCGAATCTCGACGTCGCTAAACAAGTAGCAGAGCACGAAGCAAAGGTTACCTCATCCATTAATGACTTATACGAGCTGGCACTCCAGGAAAAAGACTACCCGGCCCAGACAATGCTGCAATGGTTCATCAGTGAGCAGGTGGAGGAGGAAAAGAACGCGGCGGACCTGGTCGCCAAACTTCGATTGATCGAGGAGCGCGGCACCGCGGTGCTGATGCTGGACCACCGTCTCTCCAAGCGAGGCGGAGAAGAGGCAGAAGGCGAAGAAGAGTAAAATGAGCTTTACGATCCGACGCGCAACCCACGAAGATAAATGGGGCTGGCTGCAGCTGCGGCAACGACTGTGGCCGGAGGCGCCGATCGAATACCTGAGCTTCGACCTGGATGACAAGCTGGCAAACCCAGATTACGTGGTCTTCGTCGCCTCACGCGGGGAGGAGGCGCTGGCGGCATTTGTCGAAGCCGGGCTGCGCGACCACGGCGAAGGATGCGAGACCTCACCTGTCGGCTACATCGAGGCATGGTACGTCGAAGAGCATCTACGCAGGCAAAAGCTGGGAAGAGAGCTGATCCGGGCGGCTGAGGGTTGGGCGCGCGAAAAAGGCTGCCGGGAAATGGCATCCGACACATGGCTGGAAAATCAAGCCAGCATCATCGCTCATCTGAGGCTGGGGTATGTAGAGGTGGAGCGCCTGGTTCATTTTGCGAAACGCTTATGAGATCACACCTGCACTCCCCGGCACTTGCGCCCGGGGCAAGTGTGCACCAGGTGTAAGAGTTGCGAGCGGCGATGTCTTTTCGCCCGAAGCAATCTTCCTGCTCCATAGCACAAAACTCTTCGCCAACATTATTTTCTTCCAGAAGAGATCGCTTCGGGATTTTGATGTTTCGCATCTCAACTCACGCAACGACATAATCTTTTTATGAAAAATTTCCTCATCTACGGATCCTACGGATACACAGGTCAGCTCATCGTGGAACGCGCCCTGCAGCAAGGATTGAGTCCTATCCTAGCGGGCCGGAATGAAAAGAAGCTGCGCATCCAGGCGGAGCAACACAACCTTAATTGCCGTGCCTTCGCGTTGCAGGACACTGCGAAACTTGATTCTGCCCTGCTGGAAGTGGATGCCGTGCTTCACTGTGCGGGCCCGTTCGTGCATACGTTCCGCCAGATGGCAGAAGCCTGCCTGCGGACCAAACGTCATTATGTGGATATCAGTGGAGAGATTCCCAGCTTTGAAGCGCTGGCAAGAATGGACACCGAGGCAAAGCAGGCGGGTATTATGCTCCTGCCCGGCGCGGGATTCGACGTCGTCCCCTCCGATTGCCTGGCGGCACACCTCAAGCAGCGGCTGCCCTCCGCCAGACAATATCGGCTTTTCCTGCGCGGGGTGGGCGCCGGAGTCTCGCGCGGGACGGCAAAGTCTGCGATTGAAAATATGCACAGGCAAGGCACGATCCGCCGAGACGGGCAGCTCGTCCAGGTGCCGCCTGCCTGGAATGTGCGCGAGCGCGATTTCGGTCATGGGTATACCAAGGTCGTATCGGTGGGCTGGGGGGATGTCAGTACTGCCTATTACAGCACAGGCATTCCAAACATCGAAACCTATCTTGCCTTTCCCGAAGCTGCGATCAATATTCTGCGCTTCACGCGCGTGATTGGACCCCTCATGTATAACCGGGGGACGAAACGTATCCTCAAGTCCCTGGTGGATTTGTTTCTCAAACCACCCCGAGAGGAACGAAGAAGGAATGCTTTGGCGATCTTTGTCGGCGAAGTGATCGGACAAAAGGGGGAACGAGCTGTTGCCCGGTTAATCACGCCCGAGGGATATACTTGCACGGCGCTCACCACCATCGAGATCATGAAACGTATTTTGAACGAGGAGTGGAAACCAGGTTTCCAGACCCCATCCCTCGCCTACGGATCGAATTTTATTCTGCAATTCGAGAGAGTCCGAAGAGAAGACTTGTAAGGAGATACATCATTTTCTGTGGAGACAAGCATGCCTCTTGAACTGACCAGCGATGCATTCGCACACGGACAATCCATCCCCGCCAAATATACCTGCGCTGGCAGGAATATTTCTCCTGCCCTGGTCTGGAACGAGCCGCCCTCCGGGACGCGCTCGTTCGCCCTCATCATGGACGACCCCGATGCGCCGCTGGGCACCTGGATCCATTGGGTCCTGTTCAACATCCCGGCGGAGGCGCGCAGCCTGCGGGAAAATACAGACACGGGCGCTATGTCTGTCGGTAAAAATTCCTGGGGTGACCTCGGCTATGGCGGTCCTTGCCCGCCGGGCGGAACGCACCGCTATTACTTCAAACTTTACGCCCTCGACTCCACCCTCAACCTGCGACCTGGGGCGACAAAAGAACAGATGCTCCAGGAGATGAAAGGACATATCCTTGCGCAGGGCGAATTAATGGGAACATTCAGCAAATGACTCCATCTGATTTGACCATCCGCCGGGGGCTTGAGTCTGGCAACCCCGTCGTGCACGGGAATAAGGCAACTTTCCTCTGGCAAGGCGCGACCGCGCCGCTCTTGATCAGTGAGGTACATGGCTGGGAAGATCGCCCGCGACCTTTCAAGCCGACGTCCACCTCTGAGATCTGGTACAGTTCCCTTACTGTGCCACGCGATGCGTATGTGGAATATGCCTTTATGGATCCGGTCACGCACAAGAAGGTGGCCGATCCGTTGAACAGGCAGATGGTAAGCAACGGTGTGGGAGGACGCAATCATTTCTTTTACATGCCCGAGACAATGCCCTCGCCGTTCTCCATCCGCCGTGCAGACGTGCGTTCCGGCACGATCACGCGCCACCGCGTGGACGCCAGCTTTTTGCAGGATGACGGCGAACGAGATGTCTATTTATACAAGCCGCCCGGAGGCGGAGCTGTCCCTTTGTTAATCGTCTACGATGGCTACGATTACCTGCAGCGTGCCCGCCTGGCAACCATGGTCGATAACCTGATCGCCGATAATCGCATTCGCCCAATTGCGATTGCCTTCCTGCAAAATGGACGCAGCCGCCGTACCGTGGAATATTTTTGTTCCGACGCGACTCTCTTTTGGCTGGAACAAGAAGTCCTGCCGCTGGCGCGTAAACACTTGAGGCTGCTCAACCTTGAGGAGCATCCCGGTGCCTATGGTGTGCTCGGCGCTTCGGCAGGTGGGCTCATGTCTTTCTATACCGGGCTGCGCATGCCGGAGATTTTTGGAAAGGTTTTGTCCCAGGCGGCGGTCTTCTCCATTGATGAGCGCGACTCGGCCGCCGTGGACCTCGTCCGCTATGGGCAGGGACGTGACCTCGAGATCTGGATGGATGTCGGCACGCTGGATGAGCTGCTGGAAGATAACCGCCGCATGATCGCCATGCTGGATAAACGTCAATACAACGTGACCTATCGCGAGTTTTCCGCCGGACACAATTACACCGCCTGGCGCAACGACGTCTGGCATGGGCTCGAAGCGATGTTCCCCTCCACGCCGCGTTGAGCAATGTATTGTTTGCTCGCACGATCTGTCAGGTAAATCGTGCAGGCAGGATGCAGTTGCACTGCGTCCTTAACTGAGAGCATATGATTCTCGCCACCCTTTGCTACGTCAAACACGATGGATGCACTCTCATGGTCCATCGCAATAAAAAAGCTAACGACATTCACGCAAATAAGTGGAACGGGCTGGGTGGAAAATTCGAGCCAGGCGAAACACCCGACGAATGTGTCATCCGGGAGGTCTCTGAAGAATCTGGGTTAACCATCCGGAATCCGAAACTGTGTGGCTTGCTCCTGTTCCCCCACTTCAAAGGCAATGATTGGTACGTTTTCGTTTTCATAGCGACGGATTTTAGCGGTGAGCTGATCGATTCGCCGGAAGGCGAACTGCAATGGATACCGGAGGAAACCATTCTAGATCTCAACTTGTGGGAAAGTGACCATATCTTTATGCCGTGGATTCAAGAAGGCAAATTCTTTTCTGCAAAATTTGAGTATGAGGGAGACTCCATGCGCAGCTATGATGTAGTGTTTCATTAGGACGAGGCGGACAAACCAGTCTGGTTCATGGTATAAGCTCCTTGAGAGAAGCACATGATTCTATATCGCCCGGTCAGTTTGCAGGAACTGCAGTTGATCTATGATAGCGGCATGAAAGCCTTTCCCGCGCGCCTGCCCCAGCAGCCTATTTTTTATCCTGTTCTCCAGCTTGAATATGCCCGTCAGGTCGCTTCCAGTTGGAATGTCAAGAATGGGCAGTTTGCGGGTTACGTGACCCAGTTTAAAGTGGAAGATGAATACATCGGTCAATTTGAAGAGCATACGGTGAGTGGGACGCAGTACCAGGAACTCTGGATTCCGGCAGAAAAGGTAGAGGAATTTAACGAGCATATCAGCGGTCACATCAAAGTCCTGGAAGCTTATTTTGAAGAGTCGTTTCAAGGATTTGTGCCGGAAAAGTTTGGCTTACAGGGGAAAAACGCCGTAGACCAGTTCAGCCTGCTTGCGAACTCCTATCTCTACAAGCGCATGGAGTTTTACCTGGAAATCAAGCGCAACCACAAAGCGGTATTTCTAAACTATCCGTTTTGGCAAATATACAAGTTTAAGAATCCCGGGTTGAAGGAAAAGATTTTACAGGCAATTAAAGAAGCCTGGTTAACATCCTTCCCCAACATCCCTTTACCGCCTCCGGTCCCGGAGGATCCCATGCCTGCGAACCAAAGAGGCACACCGGTGCAGCCTCTCGCGCGTGTAGTTCCTGAAGAAATCATGCCTGAAGAGGAAACAGATCCGGATTTTGGACTGGATCCTGTTGATGAAGAGATGCCTCCTCAAAAGCAGATCAATGCATCTCCCATAGCAGAGCCAAACCGGGAGGAAAGTACGTCGGAAGATCAACCCGATGCACAAGCTGTTGATTCTGTGCAGGAAGAAGCCACGCCCGAAGAGGAAAGGGACACATCTGTGTACGCACAGCGCTTCGTGAAATCTGTTCGCGAGGACCGCTCGCGCATACAGCACACAGCTTCATGGTTTTCGCGTGGAATTGAGCTGGGCTTAAGCGGGAAGTATCGCGAAGCGATCGCTGAATTATCCAAAGCTGTCGAAGAAGACCCCAACCTTGTCTTCGCGCGTACTAGTTTAGGAGTTGCTTTTCATCGCCTGGGAGACGAGGATCGCGCCCTATCCTGTTACGAAGCCGCATTACGGATAGACCCCATCTATGCCGAGGCGCACTATTTCCGGGCAAACATCCTCTACAAGCAGGGGGAGGTCCACGAAGCCATTGCAGGATATACGGTGGCGGTTGGTCTGAATCCGGCGCTCATTGAAGCTCATCAAACACCAGCACCAGAGGACCGGTTGACCGACTATAACCCCGCACTGACTGAAATGTACTGGGTGGCAAAGCCCGCCCGGCGAATCCTGCAATTGAACAAATTACTCGAAACCAACCCCCGGCAAGCCAGTCTATTCAAAGAGCGAGCCACCGAATATTTCCGGCTGCGCAATTACGTACAGGCAATCGCGGACTACAGCTCGTATCTGGAGATACAATCCAACGACGCCACTGTGTTCCACCTGCGAGGTGTAGCCTATGAGCAGCTTGGGCAAATGGACCATGCACAGGAAGATTACGAGCGGGCAAGTGCCATCAACCCACAACTGGCAGACGAGCACATCCAGCGCGGTGTTACCTTTGGGCAAATGGGACATTTCCGCCAATCCATCGCCAGCCTGACAGAAGCCATACGCCTGTCTCCTAGAAACGCTGATAGCTATTTCAATCGAGGCACGGCATATCTGCAACAGGGAGATTTCGAAAGCGCCATTGCGGACTTTTCAAACGTTATTCAGCTTTCTCCAGGAGATGAAGAGGCCTATTATTGGCGTGGGATATCGTATGAAGGAGCTAGACGGCAGGACCGGGCAATCGCTGATTACAGGCAGTTTCTCGCGATCTCTAAAGATTCACAGGCACGGAAAGAAATTGAAGGAAAATTGAGCCAATGGACGGAAGGAAAGCTAAATGATCTGACCCGCCGAGTCGCTAGATCCGGCAATCGAGAAGCAACAAACCAGATCGCTTCGAAGAAAACAAATCGCACCCAGGATCTATATGACTTGCTCACAGCCTTGGGAGAAAGAGCCTCAAGCTCCACCTGGCTGGGCAGCGGTGTAAGTTGCTACGGAGAAAGCGCAGAGGAATTGCTCTCGCGCACCGAACAGGACCAGCCCATCGAGGGACAGGATTTCCTTCGCATCACATCCAGAATCCGGCAGACGGTGGAAGGGGATTTCACGGGGTTCGATCCAGGCGGGGACTCTCACTGGATCTTCATCCGTGCCTGGAATGGAAGCGGATTCTATATAGAGACCAATGACCCCAAAGTCAGGGAGCAACTAAGGACCCGTTTTCCATCGGTACAAGAAGTGGAGGGAGCTTACCCGCCTTACGAAGGTCTGTTTCTCCCCATCGAAGCAGACAGATAACTTGTCTCCTAACCTGGGTTCGATCCAGCTTTGATTACTCAAGTATTTTCCAGAACGAGTCCTTGCGGATGACCTTTCCTTGTGCGAACTCGAGCAGATCCACGCCCCGTACCTCGATGTGTTGCCCGGAGCGAGATGTGCCAGTCAGCGTCCATTCAGAGACACCGAAATCTCCACAGACCCAGTGCTCGTCCTCCCCATAGTGTACATCTGGAATCCCTTCAAATCGTTTTGCCAATCCTGCTCGCACTTCCTCCTTTCCCACATACCGATCCCCACGAGGCTCCGTGCCTCTTGGCATGTAGAAGACGCAGTCCTCTGCAAAATAGCTCATAATGGCGTCCAGGTCGTGGCGATTGAACGCTTCTAAAAACCCCTTCAACAATTCATAGGTGACATGCTCAGACATTGAAGACCTCCGTATGCGATACGAGACTGCGAAGAGCCAGGTAACGGCTCACGTTACCTGCTTGGGGTGGGACAAGATAAAGCATTTTTCCGGAACTGGCTCAAGCCAGGAAAAATGCGTAAAAATCTACACGACTACAAGACAGTTGCGTGCTGTGTTGGGCGGCAATCTTTGCCCGCAATTCGCTTAACTCACCCCATTTGACACCTCATACATTCAATTTGTGGAAGCAAAAGCTAGCCCTGCCGGCGCAGCCACAAGAACATCAAAACGAAAATTCCATCCAGCGCAGCTGCGGGCCAGCCAAGCCAGTTGAATGTACCAGCCCTAACGGCAAGCGCCACGACAATACCGGCTGCTCCGTGCGCGAGGACGAAACTCCAAACCATCGCGTCGCGCAGCCTGCCGGATGGAACGTCGCGGGCTAGCCATGAGATGATTGCCAAGCTTAGAATTACTGCGCCAGCAATGTGAGAAAGTGCGAGCCCGGTCGCGTCCGTGCTTGTGCCCAAAAATCCGAGCAGAACACCCGGAGCAAGTAAGAAGCCGAGCCCAAATATCACCTCCGCCACCGCGTGCGCAATGAACACAGTCTTCAATTTCATTGCCTGCCTCCTATCTTAACCCTTTCGTTCTCGATGGATGTGTTTTCACGCATCATGCAAACACAAGAACTGCGCCTCTTCATTTTGAGTCGGCCAAGCGTTGTTGTCGGTCTGCCGCTAACCAGGGGTTAGACTGCCTGTCCGTCTAATGTCCTAAATCAATCACCCGAAGGGGTTATACAGCGATAGGTTAAAAATCAACACTCTCGATCTACTGCTATTTTACTGGTTTTCCTAACACGCGTCTTATACCATCCGCCATGAAAAGGTTGCAAACCTCAGACTGGCAAGCTCCAAGTGAATGTTACAGAAAAACTTGAACCTTTCCCTTGGAAGTATAATCAGCGGAATGCCCATCCTCTCGAACAAACGGATTATCCTTGGTGTAACAGGCTCCATCGCGGCATACAAAGCCGCGGACCTGGCGTCCAAGCTGGCGCAAGCCGGTGCGCAGGTGGATGTGATTCTCACGGAGTCGGCGGGACAGTTCGTCACGCCTCTCACGTTTCAATCTGTTACAGGACGCCGTGCCTACACAGACAAGGATCTGTGGGGCAAGGAAGCCCATGTACTGCACGTCGGGCTGGGGCATGCGGCGGACCTCCTCGTCATTGCGCCGTGCACTGCAAATACCATTGCAAAACTGGCGCATGGTCAGTCAGATGGCTTGCTGGCGGTCACAGCCCTGGCGACGCCCGCGCCGCTCCTGATCGCTCCTGCGATGGATGGTGGTATGTACGATCACCCGGCGACGCAGGAAAACATCGAAACTCTCAAAAGGCGCGGCGCGACCTTTATCGGTCCGGCGGAGGGGCATCTTGCTTCCGGGCTTTCCGGTATAGGACGTATGCTTGAGACGGCCGAGATCCTAGGTCACATCCGCGTGGTAGTTGGGCGGAACGGTCCTCTGGCAGGGAAGAAGATCGTCGTCAGCGCCGGCGGGACGCAGGAGCCGCTCGATCCCGTGCGCGTGATCTCCAATCGTTCCTCCGGCAAACAGGGCTACGCTCTCGCCCAGGCTGCGTTGGACATGGGCGCACAGGTCACGTTGATCACAACGCCCACGGCATTGACTCCTCCCGTCGGCGCGCAGGTCCTTCCCGTGCAAACTGCAAAACAAATGCTCGACGCCGTGCTGGCGGAATCGGCAAAGAGCGACGCGCTCGTCATGGCGGCGGCAGTGGCAGACTTCCGCCCGAAGGACATGGCAAAGGACAAGATCAAGAAGGAGGGCGGTATCCCACAGATCGAGCTCGAAGCGACAGAAGACATTCTGAAAGCAGTGGCACAGCAGAGACAGGAAACGAACTGTCCGCGCGTCGTGGTGGGGTTCGCTGCCGAGTCACGTGATCTGCTCGAAAACGCATCCCATAAGTTAAAATCGAAAGGCTTGGATTTCATCGCCGCCAACGATATCTCGATGAACGATGCAGGCTTTGCAGTCGAAACAAATCGCGTTACACTGTTGTTCGAGGATGGACATAAAGAAGTGTTACCTTTGTTAAGGAAGGCTGAAGTGGCTGAAATTATCCTGGGCTGGGTTTCAAAATTGTTGGAGTAATATGCGTATTCTGGTCATTTCTGATCTTCACGCGAATTACACCGCCCTCGAAGCGGTGCTGGAAGACGCGGGTACCGTGGACGAGACCTGGTGCCTCGGCGACATGGTGGGCTACGGTCCCGACCCGAATGCCGTGGTGGAGCTGGTGCGTGACATCCCCAACCTGACCTGTCTGCTGGGCAACCATGACGTCGCGCTGATCGGTAAGATTCCGTTCGAGGCATTCAATGGCGACGCGCGCCGGACGCTGGAATATCACGAGCGCGTGCTGACCGCAGACAATATGGACTTCCTGCGCGCGCTGCCCTCGCATGTGAAAGTGCGCGGCGATGCGACGATCGTGCACGGCAGCCCGCGCGATTCGGTCTGGGAATATATTCTGAACACGCTCTCTGCACGCCTGAACTTCGATCACTTCACCACCTCCTGGTGTTTTGTCGGACATTCCCACCTGCAGTGCATGTTCCAGCTCGATGAGCGCACCGACCGTGTCACGCTGCGGCAGATGAAGGTGGGGGAGCCGATCCAACTTGTGCCGCGCCTGATCGCCAACCCCGGCTCTGTCGGCCAGCCGCGCGACCGCGATCCGCGCGCCGCCTACGCTATCTACGACAGCACCGCCAAGACGTGGGAACCGCGTCGCGTGGCATATAACATTCCAGAAGTACAGCAGCGCATCCGTGAGGCGCGCTTGCCGGAAAAACATGCGTTGCGGCTTGCTGAGGGGTGGTAGGATAGGAAACCATAATTAGTAATGGCGACAGGTGGGGAACATTTGGAGAGTGGCCATCGTCCTTCGGGTGAAATCATCGTACACGAGCTTGCTCGTGAAGGAGTTGAAGATAATGAAACGCCCGCTATTTATTATTCTGTCTGTCATTGCCGTAGTCCTTGTCCTTGCGTTTGCGACAAGTCTCTTCTCACGAGGCAGGGCTAACCTGCCGCTTGAGTCTCGCGAGTTTGGGTATGGAGGCGGCGCCGCGCCGCAAGCGGAAGAGCCAGCGGCAGCCCCTGCCCCGGATGTTGGTTTGTATGCCTCTGGAGACACGGACCTATCCAACAGCGGCAGTAACGTACAGACCCAGGACCGGCTCGTCATCGAGAACGCCGACCTTGCCGTCGTGGTGAAGGATCCCAAGGCGCGCATGGCAGAGATCACCGCTCTTGCCAATGAAATGGGTGGCTATGTGGTCTCGTCGAACCTGTTCCAATCCTTCACATCCTTTGGCAAGGAAGTGCCAGAAGCGACGATCGTCATCCGGGTCCCGTCGGAACGTCTGGATGAAGCGCTGACCCGCATCAAAGATGGCGCAGTTGATATTAACTACGAAAATCGTACCGGGCAGGATATCACCAATATTTACGTGGACTTGCAATCGCAGCTGAAAGCCAAACAAGCCGCGGAAGCCAAACTGCTCGAGATCATGGAGCAGGCAACCCGCTCCGAAGATGTGCTCGCCATCTACCTGCAAGTGCAACAGGTCCAGACCGAGATCGAGCAGCTCAAGGGACAGATCCAGTACTATGATGAAGCGGTCGCGACCTCTGCGATTAGCGTGCGCTTAGTCGCCGAGGAAGGCACCCAGCCGATCGAGATCGGCCCATGGACACCTTCCGGCGCGGCGAAAGAAGCCATCGAAGATCTGATCTTCTTCGTCCAGAACTTTGCCGAGTTCCTGATTCGCTTTGTACTCCTGACCCTGCCCTCGCTGATCCTGATCGCTATCCCGTTGTTCCTCCTCTATCTCGCCGGGCGCGCTGTCTACCGCCGGGTTCGCAGATCGAAAGTAGAGGACGTCAAAAGCGAAGAAGTGAAGTAGGTTCGGTACCGACAAGAATTACAAGAGACCGTCTGAAAATGACGGTCTCTCTTCTTTTCTCGTTCGGCTGGAAAAAAGAAACAGGGGTTGCCGATTATAATTTTCTCCTATGGAAACTCTCGCTCGCGATGCACAGGCGTTGTTCAATGTCCATCTCTCCGGGCGGCAGCTGGCGGCGCTGACCCTCTATGAAAAAGAGCTGCTCGAATGGAACCAGAAGTTCAATCTGACTGCCATACGGGACGTCGAGTCCATTCGTACAAAACATTTCCTCGATTCGTTTTCCTGCGTCCTGGCATGGAAGGCGGCGCCACCACAGCACTTGATCGATGTAGGGACGGGGGCAGGCTTTCCAGGGCTCCCTCTCAAAATTTTATATCCCGATCTAAGGCTGACTCTGGTTGAATCGGTTGGCAAGAAAGCGAAATTCTGCCAGCATATTGTGGACGTGCTTAGATTGAAGCAGGTAGAGGTCATCCAGGCACGGGCAGAGGATCTGGGACAAGATCTCCGGCATCGCGAAACATATGAGTGGGCAGTAGCGCGCGCGGTCGCCAATCTCAATGTCTTAAGTGAATATTTGATCCCTCTTGCCCGGATCGGGGGGACCATTCTCGCCCAAAAAGGCGAAAGCGCACCCGCCGAAGCACAGTCCGCTGAAGAGACGATAAACTTATTAGGTGGAAATTTGAAGCAGTTGATCCCCGTCCATTTGCCGGGTGTAGCGGATGAGCGTTATCTGGTCGTCGTGGAGAAGGTCGCCAGGACGCCGCTTAAGTACCCGCGCAAGCCAGGGATTCCGATGAAACAGCCATTATAAAAGTGGTCAACAACTTTCGTCCACAATCGTAATCTTGTCTTCTTTATTGGGGATAATGCACAGGAACTCAAACGGCTCCTCGCCGATATTCTCATACGAATGAATTGCGCCTTCAGGGATGAAAACAACATCGCCTGTTTTGACATGATGCGTCTCACCGCCGATGGTAATCGTCGCTTCGCCGCGCAGGACGTATTGCTCGTGCTCTACGGTGTTCGTGTGACGCGGCATCCCGCCTCCCTGCTGCATAGAGAATTTCCGCAGGGCAAAGTTGGGACCTTCCTGTGAAGAAATGAGCACCTGGATGGTGGTGTCTTTTCCCGCGGCGACGTTCTTCGCTTCCACGTCATGAGAATGTTTAATAGCCATTGTGAACTCTCCGTACTCGAATTAGTAATTACTATTCACCAATTACTATTTACTACTTACCAATCATGAATCACGGTATTCCAGTGTTCGTCGGCCAGGGTGTATAGGTCGGCGCGATGGGTAGGGATAGTGTTGGCAGAATCGTCATCGTGGGCAGGGGTGTAGGCGTCAGCACAGGTGTCGGGGTCCGTGAGGAAGTCGCAGTCACGGTTGGCGTGACGGTGGGGCTTCCCCCGCGCGTGAGCAAGCCCAGTGCAAAAACGGATGCCGCCCCCACGAGCAGAATGGCGCCGGCAATTCCCCCGATGATCCAGGGGAGCCAATTTACTTGTTTTGGGATCACCAGTTTGAAATGAGGCGGGACGGAGATCAACACGACCGTAATATTGTCATGCCCTCCGCGCGCGTTCGCTATTTCGATTAACGCTCGCGAGGCTTCCTTTAGATTCGGCTTCGACCGGATGACCTCGAGAATCTCGTCGTTCCAGAGCAGGTCGGTCAGCCCATCGCTGCATAACAGCAAAATATCATTGGGCAGCAGCTGAAGCCCCTGGTTGTTCTCGGCATGCTGGTCGCCCTCGTCGTTGAACAACTTTAACCGGAAGTCCGGATCCGGCGGCGTGGGCGATCCCAAATAACGGCGGATGACATGCACGTTCGGGTGCTGGCGCGCCGCCTCGGGGGTAATAATGCCCTTTTCGATTGCCTCCTGCACCCAGCTATGGTCCACAGTCAACTGCTGGATCCGTCCGCTGCGGATCAGGTAGATGCGTGAGTCGCCTACATAGGCGGTATGAAGCTTATCCCCAACGATCCAGGCGGTGGCGCAGGTGGCACCCATCCCTTTCATACTTTCGTTTGCAGCGGCGTGGGCGGCGATCGCGTCGCTGGCTTCCGTCACTGCATCCTCAATCGTCTGCCGGATGTGACGCCCATCGCTGCGAGCGACCGCCTGCATCAGGTGATTGACTGCCAGCTCTGCCGCGACCTCACCGGCACGATGACCGCCAATCCCATCGGCGAGAACCGCAAACAGGACGGGAATCCGTTCGCGCTGGTCAAGCACGAAGGACGCCACGGCATAACGGTCTTCGTTGTTCTTGCCCGTCATGCCCGCATGGCTTTGAGCATCCACGTTCAGGTGAGCGCGTGCAACACGTATCATACAGAGTTCTTCGAGATGATCCTGGGCTCTGGCGTCGGCGGAGGCTGGCGAAGGTCAAAGCGATACAGCAATTGCCCGAAAT
This sequence comes from Anaerolineales bacterium, assembly GCA_035699125.1. GTDB lineage: Bacteria > Chloroflexota > Anaerolineae > Anaerolineales > Villigracilaceae > Defluviilinea. The sequence goes on along the minus strand of DASSBC010000001.1, from coordinate 46,331 downwards.
GAATCCGGTCGCCGTGCGCCAGGCGGTGTCCTTCGCGTGTGACCGGCTCATAGTTGACCCAGGTGCCCGCCACCGAGCCATGATCGTAAATATGAAATGCGCCATCGCCATTCCGTTTGATACGGGCATGCAGAGGCGAAATGGAGGGATCATCCAGCACTCGAATGGATTGGACCGGGTCAGTGCCGAACGTCATCTCCTTTTCGAGCACCGGGATGGGCGCAGCGCTGGCGGGTTCCCCACCGTTGGTCAGGCGGGTGAGGTAGGCGGGCGCCTCCGGCAAGCGCAGCGTTGGCTTCGGTCGGAACCAGGCGTTGCGAGGCGGCGCAGTCTTGGAATTCTTTCCGTTTCTCGAGATCGCCGTGGAAGGCTCGGTCAGGACGGCCACCGGCTGGGTCAACGGATCTTCGAATTGTTTGCGCCGGGCAAGACGTTTTTTGAACAACGCACCTCCCACCTTGCCTCGCAACAGGATAGTCACCAACGCCAATCCCGCCAGCCCGATTGCGCCTGGAACCAGATAATCACGATACCGCCCCAGGAATCCCTCGATGCCGCCGGGCGGATGAATCACTGTCAGCGAAACAGGAATGCCCATACTGGACTTTTGCAAGCCAAGCACATCCTCCGCTTCGACGACGATCTCATGCGAGCCACTGGTGTTGTACTGTCGAATATCCCACGTGAATGTTTCGAACGGCTCGGATGTGTTCTCGTCCACCACCTGACCATCGACATATAGCGCCGTGCGCTTTAGGTCACGCTCGTGTCCGTCAGGAAATTCGACCAGGATCTCGATCGTCTGTCTGCTGGGAAGCAGTGCCTCTTCGTTGTAGGGGTCCTGGGGTGAGGGTTGCCGTTTGACTTGCAGAGGTGGCGAGACCAGAATCGGGTTGGGCGGCTGAACGTCCACGCTGAGTGTTTGATCTTCGGCGGTGATCGTCCCCTGTGGCGCATCCACCTCGATGCCCAGGGTATGGTTGCCTGAAGTAATAAGCCCGGAGGTGTAGGTCAGTTCATAGATACGGCGCAGCGGGGCGAGCTCGGTATCCAGATCCGGAAAAACCTCTGTGCCGGAAAACCCAAAGAACGACCCGTTCGTCTGGAGCGCCAGCGAATTAAAAGCGTTGGCACTGGTCGTCGCAAAGAATTGTTCTCCATCCACAAACCAGACAAAGACACGCACTTTTGAATCGACAGCACTCTGGATGAGCGGTGCAATTGTACTGTCGATGTCCGGTTCATCCATGTGCGGTGTAATGAACAGGACCGTCCGCTTGGTGCCAGGCTGGGTGTTGGAAGCGACCGTGTCGAGCGCGATCGCCAGGGTTTGCAAATTCGGGGTGGTGTTGCGAAAATCTGGCTTGAACGCATCCAGGCTGACGAACCAGTCACTCGGCTTTGCGTGAGTAATCAGCGATCCGGATAACGAGATCAGGCTCAAGTCGTCGGAGGAATCTGCGGGCTGTGCCTCCACCCAGAGTTGCAGCGCCTCGACGATCTTGGTAAAGCGTGCAATCCCGTTTGCATCCCGGACTGCCAGCGCCGGTCCCGGGTTGATCGCGACGACCAGTTGAACGGCTGACTCAGCCTCCGTCAGCGTGTCCACCGGGTGCTCTTCGCCATCTTCAGAAACGGTTAGGTCTCGCGGTGCAAGCCCGCTGACGAACTTGCCACTCTCATCGTACACATCGAGCAATGCTTTCACTTGGGGAAAATTCTGCGCGTCAACGGCTGCAATCTCCGCGTACGACGAGGTCTGGGCGCGCGCAGCCAGAGAGGGAATCAAAAGCAAACCGACGCTTAGCAGGAGCGCAAGTGTTCTACGCATTCGCCTCGAGTTCTATCGGAAGGTTGTCCTGGGGCTTTGCCGTCAGGCGCATATAAGTCAGCGTCCAGGTAGATTGCACATATGCATTCAAAATGCCGCTCAAGACCAGGAGTACTGGGAAATATACCGCACAGCAGACGACCGTAATCCAGATCGGAGACGTGTTATTGCTGGCGGCGCTAAAGATAAGCGGGACAACCGCGGCGATGATCGGCAGCGCAATAAGGAACCCAACCACGCCCGAGCCAATGAAGATGATCAGGGTCATCACGATAATAGGACCGAGGTTGTCTCGCACCACGTTCCAGCCCTTGCGGAACCCATCGCCGATGCCCAGATTGTCCAGCACAATGGCGACGTTGGCTTGTTCGATCACGACAGAAAGCAACCACAGCAGAGGAACAAGCAAACAGATCAACGGAGCCAGGCAAATCAGGCCGATGCCGGCGGTTATCGCGCTAAACAGCGTACCGCCCAGGACGACCGGAACAAACACAACCAGGGCAATCAGCAGGATCAGAAGCGACAACCCGAAGACGCGCCAGAAGTAAGGAGCGCTCCCCGAGAACAGCTCGCCAAAGTTCAATCGCTCGGCCCCGGTTTCCGCCTGATAGGTTCCCCGGATCAAGGCGATACGCCCGATCGTTCCCAGGTAGATACTCACAATCAACACCAGAATCACAAGCAGGACAAAGACTGCAACAATCCAGGGATTGTCCTCAATCCATTGACCGACCTGTTGCATAAACTGCTCGAGTTGCGGGAACGTCTGGTCGCCAGATCTGCTTACCTGTCCACCGCTTCCCCCACCACCGCCGCGGCTACACCCGGCGAAAATCCCAAAGATCCACAATACCTTGTGCCTCCAGATGATCTGCCAGGCACGTGCCAGGACCTCCCCAAAATTGAAGTTCATTTTGACTCCTTTACGATTCTCAGTCTACCCTTCGACGTTTCGATGTGCCATTGATCGATACAGTGAGGAATGCCAGTTCCTCGGCTCTACAAACGAAAATCGTAACTTTAAAGTCCGCTCTACTCCCATTCGATGGTTCCAGGAGGCTTGCTGGTAATATCATACACCACCCGATTTATTCCGTCTACTTCATTTACGATGCGGTTCGAGATTCTTGCCAGAAGGTCATGAGGCAGGCGCGCCCAGTCGGCAGTCATGAAATCTTCGGTAGTCACCGCCCGGATCGCCGCAGCTTCCTGGTACGTGCGCTGGTCGCCCATGACACCCACCGAGCGGACGGGGAGCAGGACCATAAACGCCTGCGAAGTTGGCTTTTCAGCAGTGGAACTGCCGGAAGAACGCCCTAAAAAGCCTGCTTTTGATAATTCCTCAAGCAGGATGGCATCCGCCGCCCGCAGACGGGCTACGCGCTCACGCGTCACCTCGCCGAGACAACGCACGGTCAAACCGGGACCCGGGAATGGCTGCCGCCAAACGAGCGCCTCCGGCAGCCCCAGCGCCTCACCCACCGCGCGCACTTCGTCCTTGAACAGGTATCGTAGCGGTTCCACCAGCTCGAACTGGATATCCTCCGGCAGGCCGCCCACGTTATGGTGCGTCTTGATTCTCTCCGCCTTGTTCCGGTCGGGAGCGGACGATTCCACGACATCCGGGTAAATTGTCCCCTGCACAAGAAACCGCGGCTGCCCCAATTGCAGGGCATGACGCTCGAACACGCGAATAAACTTCTCGCCGACGATCTTCCGCTTTTCTTCCGGCTCGGTTACTCCCCGAAGCGCGGAGAAAAACTCATCAGAGGCTTTCACTGTGATCAGTTCCGCACCTAAATTTTCTCGGAACGCCGAAGCGACCTGCTCGCCTTCGTTCTTCCGTAACAGTCCCGTGTCCACAAAGACCGCCACCAGTTGATCGCCAATAGCGCGCTGAACCAACGCCGCCGCCACAGATGAATCTACACCGCCTGAAACTGCGGCGAGCACGCGTTCCCTGCCCACCTGTTTGCGAATCCGCTCGACCGATTCTTCGACAATGGATGCCGGTGTCCATTCTGGTTTGACTCCGCAAATTCCCAGTGCAAAGTATTGGAGCAGCTTTTCTCCATTCGGCGTGTGATGCACTTCCGGATGAAATTGCACGCCAAAGTAGTTACGCTGCAAATCGCCCATCGCCGCAAAAGGACTGTTACCACTTGCCGCAAGGGCAATGAAACCTTCGGGGAGTTTCGTGATGCGGTCGCCGTGAGACATCCAGACCTCGGAGAGATTGGAGAGTAGAGGGCTAGAGAGTAGAGGATGGATTTCGGCTGGTCCATATTCGCGCTGGGCAGAGGGATCCACCTGCCCGCCGAGGGCATGGGTGAGCGCTTGCATACCGTAACAGATGCCCAAAATGGGCAGACCGGATTTCAAGATGAAGTCCTGAATATGCGGTGCGCCTTCCTCATACACAGACCTGGGTCCGCCGGACAGGATGAAGCCTCTGGGCTGGATCGAGAGGATCTGTGCCATCGGCGCGTCCCATGGAAATAACTCACAGTACACCTGCGCCTCACGCACCCGCCGGGCGATGATCTGGGCGTATTGCGAGCCGAAATCGAGGATGGCGATGGAGTCCATAAATCAGTGTAAGGTCAAACGTTGCAGGTCAAAGGTAGGGCAATCCCATTAAACGTTCGACTTTGAACCTTTCACCTCTGCAATAAGATGAAAATGCAGATGCGGAAAACCCTGATACTCCCCACCGTTGAGAATTAAGCGATAGGAGGAAAGTTCGTATTCAATCACAAGCTTTTGAACTGTGGAATATACATCCTGGAGGAAGGCTGTATCTGCCGAGTCAAACTCTTTTAAAGATGCAACCGCTTTCTTTGGCACCAGCAGCACATGAAATGCATAGGCTGGCTTCGGGTGGTAAAACGCCATCAGCGTTTCCGTCTCCCGCAGTCGTCTTACGGGAATAGCAAAACTCATATGAGCAAAGATCCATCCAATCAACGGAGCAAGGGACCAAAGCAATCTACGCATCACTAAATTACCAATTACCCAACTACAAATTACTCAGTGACTATCCCTCCCCAAACACAATCTGCTCTTTCTCCATCGAAGTAATCCGCGCCAGCGACTCGACGGGCACATGTAACACCTGCAACGCCTCACGTCCGCCCTCGAACGTTTTCTCGATTAACGCGCCGATCCCCACGATGCGCGAGCCGGAGGCTTCGGCAAGACGCGCCAGACCGAGGATGGTCTGTCCGCTGGCGAGGAAGTCGTCGATGATCAGCACTCTCTCCCCATTTGCCAGGTATTCTGGGGAGACGATGAGTTCTACCATCCGACCTTTGGTATGCGAGGGAGCAAGCGTGAGATAGACCTGGTCTGGCATGGTGATCGGCTTGTGCTTGCGGGCGTACACGACGGGTAAACCAAGATGGATGGCGGTCGTGAGCGCCGGGGCAATGCCGGAGATCTCAGCCGTCAGCACCTTGGTTGCCCCGACTGAAGCAAAGCGCCGCGCGAATTCCCTGCCGCATGCATCCATTAAGAGAGGGTCTACTTGATGATTAACGAAGCTATCCACCTTCAATATACCCCCGCCCAGATTCTTCCCATCCTGCAAAATCCGTTGCTTCAGTTCATCCACGTACACCTCCACGAGCAGACAATTTCACGCATTGTACCATGTGCCCCTTGCCCTATTTCCGCTCTTTGAAATGGGGGAAGGCTGGGAAGGGGGTGTGTTAGAATCGCTCTTCGTGACGGAACAACCCCTGCTCATCCTGGCATCCAATTCCCCGCGCCGGCGCCAGCTCTTGTCTCTGACTGGCTGGCGTTTTACCGTCTCGGCTGCGGATGTGGACGAAAGCCTGTACGTGAACGAAATCCCTGCCGATTACGTCTTAAGGCTTGCCGAAACAAAAGCCCGCGCCATCCACACCGACTCGGATCGGATCATTCTGGCGGCAGACACAACAGTCGTGGATCGATCAGACATCCTTGGCAAACCGAAAGATAAGACGGAAGCCGCGTTGATGCTCAGGCGCCTGCGCGGGCATACCCATCAGGTCTTCACGGGGATTGCGCTGTTACGTGCAAGCGATGGACTGCTCCTCAAGGACTACTGCGTGACCGATGTGCCTATGCGCGAGTACTCCGATGAAGAGATCGAGGCGTATGTGCAAACCGGCGACCCGCTCGACAAGGCTGGCGCATACGCCATTCAACACCCGGAGTTTAAGCCCGTGGACCAAATCGCTGGCTGTTTCGCCAGCGTGATGGGGCTACCTGTCTGTCACGTCATCCGCCTGATGCGGCAAATGGACTTGCAGCCCAACACGGATTTTTTTGTTCCCTGTGAAACATTGTTGGAATACCAATGCCCGGTTTCGAATGCAGTCATGTAGGGCGGGTTGGTAACCCGCCATTGGAAGGCAAAGCATGAAATTTTTTCGTTGGCTAAATATTCTCCTCCTCCCGGCTTTTTTGAGCGCCTGCGGTAGCGCGGGAATTAACGTTCCAGGGTTTCCCACGGAGACACCCCTGCCGCAGCCGATCGTGAATGTGACATCTGCCCCGAACGCGGACGACGCGCTGCGAGCCTACCTGGACGCCTTCAAGGCTGACGATTACAACACAATGCACTCGCTATTGAGCAAGCCCAGCCAGGATGCCAACCCCCTGGAGAATTTCGCCGTCCGTAACCGGGACGCGTTGAACGTCATGAGCGCGGGCTCATTCGACTATGAGATCCTTTCTTCGCTGGTCAATCCCTATTCCGCGGAAGTCGCCTTTCGTATCACGTATCACACGGCGCTGGTCGGCGATATCCAGCGCGATATGGTCGCCCGTTTCTCACTCGAAAACGGTGCATGGAAATTGAACTGGGAGGATGGACTCATCCTCCCCGAGCTGGCAGGCGGCAACGTCCTGCAAATGGATTACAGCGTTCCCTCGCGCGGCAACATCTACGACAGCGAAGGAGATGTGCTCGCTGCTCAGGCAACAGCGTATGCATTTCAGGTCGATCCGGGCAATGTGACGGAGGAAAGTCTTGGGACGTTGGTCACTGAAGTCTGGAATCTCTGTGGCATTAGCATGGAAGGGCTTGCACAGGAGATTGCCAGTACCCCGGCGGGATTCGCCATTCCATTATGTCAGGCATCTGAACAGGAGTCCCAGCGGATTCGATCGATTGCCCCCAGCGGGCTCCAATGGACGGAGTACACCTCACGTTATTATTTCGAGCAGGGCGTGGGCTCTCATGTTGTCGGCTACACACAGCTGATTCCTGCGGAGGAATTCGAAGCATACCGGCGATTGGGGTATCGAGGGGATGAGATTGTCGGTCGGGCGGGGATCGAACAATGGGCAGAGCAGTATCTCTCCGGTCAGCATGGTGGGACACTCTATGTGGTGAGTCCATCCACAAACACAATTGTGACCAAGGTAGGCGAAAGCCAGCCCAAGGCGGCTGACGCTGTATATCTAACTATAGACCGCAACCTGCAATATTACACGGAACAAGCCATCAAGGGCTTCACAGGCGCAGCTGTTGTTCTCGAGCGCGATACAGGTCGTGTACTGGCTATGGCGTCCTCGCCTGATTTCGACTCCAATGCCTTTCAGGCGAACCCTATTCAGGCTGGACAACTAGCAGAACTAATTCCCGGCTCGCTTCTCAACCGCGCCGCGCAGGGACAGTATCCGCTCGGCTCGGTGTTCAAGCTCATCACTATGGCAGCAGGGATGGAAAGCGGCTTATTTGAAGCGTCCAGCACGCTGGATTGCCAGTACGATTGGACGGGGTTATCCGATACAGTCCGTCACGACTGGACATGGCAGCACTGCCAGGACCGACTAGCAAGAGGACAGGAATGCAATACATCGGACAGCGTTCCCTCAGGAGTGCTAACTCTGCCTGAAGGTCTGATGCGCTCCTGCAACCCCTTCTTCTGGCAGATCGGCTTGACGTTATTTCAGAATAACCGCGCCAACGATATTGCCAACATGGCGCGCGCCTTTGGCTTGGGCAGCGCCACCGGCATCGAGCAGATTCCGGAGGAATCCGGTCGTATCGTGGACCCACCCAGTGCGATCGATGTGGTCAATCAGGCGATCGGCCAGGGAGAAGTACAGGTCACGCCGCTGCAGGTCGCGCGCTTCGTCGCCGCGCTGGGAAATGGGGGCACGTTGTATCGCCCACAGCTTGTAGAACGGATCGAGCTTGTGGAAGGCGGCGACCCAATCGTGGAATTTCAACCAGAGGCGCAGGGCACCCTACCCATCCAGCCGTTCCGCATGGAAATCATTCAAGATGCCATGATCGACGTGGTGTCAAACGAACGCGGTACCGCCAACTTCCGCTTGCGCGGACTGCGCATTCCGGTCGCTGGCAAGACGGGCACCGCCGAATCCGGCAGTGGCGATCCGCACGCCTGGTTTGCGGGATACACGATGGCAAGCGATGCCACCGGTAAGCCAGATATTGCGATCGCTGTCATCCTCGAGAATCAGGGAGAAGGCTCCGATTGGGCTGCACCGGTATTCCAGCGCATCGTGGAAACTTATTACTATGGCACGCCCCAAACGATTTACTGGTTTGAGTCCAACTTCGGCGTGACCGAAACCCCGACTCCGCTGGGAGGTATTCCTACCGAAACGCCGGAGCCATAATTTTCTTGCAGAGTAAAGCAGGCGCTATTTGGTAAACGAGCAATCTCTACATGGTCTAATTATCAAAGCCCAGTCTGGTTTTTTTACGGTAGAAACCGGGCAGGGCTTAGTTGTTTGCCAGCTGCGCGGCAAGCTAAAACAGGGCAGAGCAAAAGGTGATATCGCCGCGATCGGAGACAGGGTCCGCCTTACGGTCTTGCCCGAGGGAAGTGGAGTGATCGAAGAAGTCGAGGAACGCGAGCGCGCCATCATCCGGCTCGACCCGCGCCCGCAGGGCGATTATCAGCAAGTGTTGCTTGCAAATGCAGATCAGGCAGTCTTCGTCTTTGCGAGCGCGCATCCCAGCCCGCGCTTGAGGATGCTGGATCGATTCCTGGTGATCGCCGAAAAACAAAGAATTCCAGCGGTCATCATCGCGAATAAAATTGATCTTGTAGAGGATGCAAAAGAAATTTTTGGGTTGTATGAAACGATTGGGTACCCCGTGCTTTACTCCTCCACAAAGACCGGCGCAGGAATCGAAGAACTTAAGCAGGTTCTCGCCGGCAAGATCAGCGCCTTTGCAGGACCAAGCGGCGCTGGTAAATCCAGTCTCTTGAACGCCATGCAGCCTGGTTTGGGTCTGGCGGTAAATGAAATCAGCAGGGTGATGGATAAAGGGAAACATACGACCGTCATTCGCCAGTTGTTTCCGCTCGAAGGGGGCGGCTATATCGCAGATACGCCAGGCTGGAAGTCGCTGGCATTGTGGGATACGGAACCGGAAGAGCTAGACGGCTATTTTCCAGAACTGCGCGACCTTGTGCAGCATTGTCAATTTAATGATTGCACGCACACTCATGAACCCGGCTGTGCTGTTCGCCGCGCGCTGGAAGAAGGTACAATTCACCCCGAACGTTATGAGTCGTATTTGCGTCTCCGCGCAGGCCCGGACTGAACACGAATTACCAATTACAGTAACGAATGACTAACAACTGGAACTTAATAGGCAACGAATGGGCTGTGGACATGCTGAGAAAGCATGTCCCGAACGGGACAACGCGCCACGCCTATCTCTTCACGGGACCTCCCGGCGTGGGTCGCCGCGCCCTGGCGTTGCGCTTCGCCCAGGCGCTGAACTGCCAGACGCCGGTGGAGGTGGGAGCCCCCTGTGGAGAATGCCGCGACTGCAAGCAAACCGCAGCCATGCAGCACGCGGACTTAACCGTTGTCCAGGCAGACGCGGAAGGCGGCACCTTGAAGGTGGATCAGATCCGTGAGGCGCGCCGAACGTTGACTCTCAAGCCCTATCAGGCAAGCTACCGTGTCGCCTTGTTTCTTCGCTTTCAGGAAGCCAACGACAATGCGGCAAATGCCCTGCTGAAAACCCTCGAAGAAGCTCCTTCCTACGCAGTGTTGATTCTGACCGCCGATAACCCGGAACAGTTATTGCCGACAATTGTTTCGAGATGTGAAGTTTTACGACTGCGTCCGTTACGTATTGAAGAGGTTGAAAAGGAACTTGAGGCCAGGGGACTAGAGACGGACAAGGCAAGGTTGATCGCCCATCTCTCCGGCGGCAGGTTTGGCTACGCGCTGCGCCTCCTGGAGGATGAGTCGTTACAGGAGGGGCGTGAAGAACGTTTGAACGACTTGCAAAGCTTGATTTCTGCCTCGCGGGTGGAAAAATTTGCGTATGCCGATAAGCTCGCGAAGGACAAAGAGTCCATGCGTCAGGCGATCCTGATCTGGCTCTCTTACTGGCGCGACATCATGCTGCGGACCGCTCATGCCCAAACCCCGTTAGTCAATGTGGATCGTAATGTTGAAATTGAAGATCTTGCGCAGAAGTTGAACCTGTCCATAGCCCGGCGGGTGGTCAGTAATCTTGAAGATGGGCTGGAAAAGATGGAGCGGAATGTGAATTCCCGTTTACTGGCAGAAGTTTTGTTGTTGGATTTGCCGAAAGTTTAATCACACTTAAATCATCATTACACGATTCCACTATGTTCGACTGGCTCTACCCCTACGCCGATAAACTTCGCTTTCCCGATGAGGTGATCGAGACCCAGTTCCGCAGAGAATATCTTGCCAACACGATGTCCACGACGCGGCTGGCACTGGTTCTGGGTCTGATCCTGTATTCTCTCTTTGGGATCCTCGATATTTATGCGATCCCGTTCTCCAAAGACATCGTTTGGATCATCCGATATGGGATTGTCGCACCGGTGGTCATTGTAGCGCTTGTTGCTTCTTACAATCCATCCTTTCAGAAATACATACAGGCATTCATGTGCATCGTCGTGGCAACTTCCGGTCTGGGGATTGTCGCCATGATCAGTATTACGACCGAAGCCGAATTCGGAAACCGGTTTTACTTTACAGGTCTGATCCTGATTTCGATGTGGGGCTACACACTTTCGCGCCTGCGTTTTGGATATGCAGTTCTGGCGAACCTCATCATCATGATTGGGTATGAATTCGCCAGCATCGCAGTGAAACAGTTGTTGGAATCCGAAACAGGTATCGTGATCTTTACCATGCACAACTTTTTCTTTCTTGGTGCGAACGTGATCGGGATGTTCGGGAGTTATTACCTCGAACGCTACACGCGCCGGGACTTTCTCCAAAAGTACACCATCCGCGCGCAGCGCGACCGGGCGGATAAGCTTCTATATAATGTGTTGCCGAAGCGGATCGCCGAACGGCTGAAGGAAAGCGATGAAACCATCGCGGAGGAGTTCAATTCCGCAACCGTGCTCTTTGCCGACATTGTCAACTTCACACCGATTTCGGCGCGCTTCGACCCGCACGCGGTCGTGGACATGCTGAATGAGTTATTCTCGCACTTCGACGAGCTGGTAGATAAATACGGTGTGGAGAAGATCCAGGTAGCTGGCGATGGCTACATGGTCGCGGCAGGCGTCCCGACACCGCGCCCCGATCACGCCACTGTTCTGGCACAGCTCGCGCTGGATATGCTAGACTACGTCAAGCGAGAGGAATTCCTCGGCGGCAGGCATCCGATCGAGATCCGCATCGGCTTGAATTCCGGTCCACTAATTGCAGGGGTGATCGGGCGAAAGAAATACTTCTACGCGCTGTGGGGCGACATGGTCAATACCGCCAGCCGTATGGAAAGCCACGGCGAGAGTGGGAAAATCCAGATCACTCGCGAAACCTATGAGCTGGTCAAGGATGAGTTTGCATGCGAATACATCGGCGAGATCACGGTCAAGGGGAAGGGCAAAATGGAAGCCTGGCACTTGCTCGCCAAAAAAGAGAAGGAAAACGAAGAACGGAGTCTGTCCCATGCCTGAGTCTGCCCTCGCAAAGAAAATGAAGTTGAAGCCGAACGCGAAAGCCGCGGTCATAAACGCTCCGGAAAACTACGTGGATGCGTTGAGGCATGACACCGCGCTATCGCCCACCCTCCGGGGCAAATTCGATTGGATCCAAATCTTCGTCCGGAACAGAGCCGAGCTGGAGGTGCTCGCTCCGAAAGCCGCGAAAGCATTAAGACCCGAATCGATGTTGTGGATTTCCTTCCCGAAAGGCTCATCCAAAATCCAGACCGACCTGACCCGCGACAAAGGCTGGGAAAGTTTGCAAGCGTTGGATTTGAAATGGATCACGCTCGTTTCGGTCAACGAGACCTGGTCCGCGTTCGCTCTCCGTCCGTACAGAGAGGGCGAGGAAAAACAGTCGTTTCGACTAGGAGCATAAGATGTGCAGAAGTATTAAGCAATTACGCAATTCAGAAATCCCCGCCACGGAAGAGGAAATCCGCGCCGCGGCGCTGCAGTTTGTGAGGAAGGTCAGCGGGTATCGCAAGCCGTCAAAGGTCAATCAGGCGGTGTTTGATCAGGCAGTGGAAGACGTGGCTCAAGTAACACAGAGATTGCTCGACCATCTCAGCACGCATCACCCTCATGTTGTCGAATCAACTTGAAGTCTTTCGCACGACAGCGAAGAAGGGGTAACGCAAAGGAGCACTCATGAACATCCTCATTCTGGGCGGTTATGGGACCTTCGGTGGCAGGCTGGCTCACCTGCTTGCTGAAGATGAAAGGCTTATATTATTGCTCGCGGGACGGTCCCTACAAAAGGCAAGGAAGTTCTGCGCAGGGCTGCCTGCTGGTGCGCAAAAGATACCAGTCTTTTTTGATCGGGACGCAGATGTCGAAGCGCAGATTCGAGAGATCAAAGCGGATGTTGTAGTGGATGCGATGGGTCCGTTCCAAGTCTATGGCGAGGATCCGTACCGCGTAGTGAAGGCGTGTATTGCAAACGGGGTGAATTACATGGACCTGGCAGATGGGTCCGATTTCGTAAAGGGGATCCGTCAATTCGATGAGGAAGCGAAAGCGAACGGTATTTATGTCCTCTCCGGGGTCAGCAGTTTTCCTGTCCTCACAGCAGCGGTGGTAAGAAAACTTTCGTATGACATGACTTGCGTCAATACAATCAAAGGCGGCATCGCGCCTTCTCCGTATGCCGGCGTTGGGTTAAACGTCATTCGAGCAATAACTTCCTATGCCGGGAAACCCGTAGCTTTGACCCGAAATGGAATGCCGGCGACAGGCTACGGACTGACTGAAACGATGCGCTATACAATCAGCCCACCAGGGTATCTGCCGCTTCATAATGCATTGTTCTCACTCGTAGATGTCCCCGACCTGAAAGTACTCCCTGCACACTGGCCCGAACTGGACTCAATCTGGCTGGGCGCAGGACCTGTCCCTGAAGTTCTGCACAGAATGTTGATCGGTCTTTCGTGGCTGGTGCGATTCAGAATCCTGCCGTCACTGCTGCCATTCGCATCGCTGTTTCATGTTGTGATCAACATCCTGCGCTGGGGCGAACATCGGGGCGGCATGTTCGTGTCAGTCGAGGGAACAGATCAAGGCGGAAAAAGAATCGAGCGATCCTGGCATTTATTAGCAGAAGGTAACGATGGGCCATTTATCCCTTCCATGGCGATTCAGGCACTCGTCCTTCAATGTCTGGCTGGGAAAGAGCCGTCCGCAGGTGCGCGCCCGGCGACCCGGGAATTGGAGGTCTCGGATTATGAGGAGATTTTCAAACGCCGCACCATTTACACCGGACAGCGCGAAACGATAATAGATGCGGTATCTATACCTCTTTACAAACGAATCCTGGGTGAGGCATGGGACGAGTTGCCTGCGCCCATAGCCACGCTGCACAATGTCATATCAAAGGAACACAAGGCGGAAGGGATTGCACGGGTCGAAACGGGGAAACATCTATTTGCACGTCTGCTCGCGGCAGTGTACGGGTTTCCGCACGCAGGGGAAAATGTGCCGGTTAAAGTCTCTTTTTTACGAAAAGGTGAGGGCGAACTTTGGCAGAGAGATTTTGCTGGCAGAAAGTTTTCAACCTTTCAATCTGAGGGACACGGCCACGCAGACAAACTGCTGGTGGAGAAATTTGGTCTGGTAACGTTCTGGATGGCTCTGGTGCTGAAAGGTGAGGAATTGCATACCGTCACACGCCGCTGGAGCATCTTCGGCATCCCGCTGCCTCTCACACTTGCACCGAACTCAACCGTCTATGAATACGCCGACGGCGATGATTTTTGCTTCCATGTGGAAGTCAAGCACTGGCTGATGGGCTTGCTCGTGCGGTATGAGGGGAAACTTCGAGTTGTCAATTAACGAAGTAAGTCTGTTATGGAGAAAGATACCCGCGCTGCCAGAGCTGGTGAGGAAGGTAGGTCATTGTGCCTGAAGCAAGTTCAGATGCATCAATTCTGATTGCAGTAAGTTGGCAAGCGCTTAATCGCACCATTCAGAACGATAAAGAAACTGTGGTTTGCGACTCTACAGTTGTAATATTATTTGCAGCTTTCTTTATAGAAGCTAACTTGGATCATATAATTGATAAATTGGGCATAAAAGAGGAGATGTTGGATTTCCTGTATGGCAAAAAGCGTCAAGGCGAAAAATATCCAGGTTTGCAAGCTAAATTGGGCTGGTTTTATAACTCCTTTATTGAAAACTCACCTATGGCGACTAAGAATCAGAAGTATAAGGCTGGAATTAGAGAAAGATTGGGAGAGAAATTCCCAGGCTTTGAGGTAATTTATGAGTTTCGGAATAAAATCTCACATGGTGAAATTCAGAAAACGGTTGCAAATCGTGAAGATGCAGAAATTTTACGGCAACAAGCCAAAGACATAGTAAATGAATTATTTGATATTTTCACTGCTAAAACAGGCTATAACATTTCAAGGGATGTAACCTATAAAAACGCAATTACACTTGATTAAGGGATGTATTCGCTTCTTTCTTACATACATGCGCTTTTGAGCGCATTGTATTTTTTAATTGGGGAACTCTTCGCAGTCCCGCGGTGTATAGAGAGTAATACTTGGAAAGAAAAATTATGCAAAGACCGTACTATGCATTCGTGATCCTAATCTTTATGGGATGCGCACCTATTTCTCAACCTGCCGAACTCTCTACTGGAGAATCAGATGTACGTCCGGTAGAAACCACTTTACCGATCACAGAATCAGTAAATTCTGAGGTGAGTTGCCTGTCCCCCGCCCTCAAAATGAACGCCGAACGAGCCGCGCACTCGGCAACGCTCCTGCCTGATGGAAAAGTGTTAATTGCGGGTGGGTTCCGTGAAGAAGGCACATCTGAAATTGCGATTGCCAGCGCCGAAATCTTCGACCCTGTCAATAACACATTTACTCCGACCAGCGATATGAACGAGCCGCGCAACGGGCATACGTCAACCTTATTGCCCAATGGGAAAGTACTCCTGGCAGGCGGGTGGAATCAACAAGGGCGGACGGCAACTGCTGAATTGTACGACCCGCAAACCGGGACCTTCGAATACACAAGCAGTCTGATGTCTCCGAGGCAGGGGCTGACAGCGACGCTGCTAGAAAACGGACAAGTGTTGATCGCCGGAGGGGACTCAGCTCGGAATACCCCACAAATCACAGCCGAACTTTATGATCCCACTACAGAGATCTTTACTCCAACAGGGAACTTAAACAATGGCCGTTTCGGTCATACAGCCACTCTCCTGACCGACGGAAAGGTCCTGCTAATCGGTGGCACCTCCGGTAACGACAACATCCTCGCCAGCGCGGAAATCTATAATCCTGCGACAGGTCAATTCACATCCACAGGCGACGCCAATGTAGTTCGGTACAAACATACCGCTGTCTTACTCCAGGATGGAAGTGTCCTTATTTTAGGCGGGGCAGATCAGAGGGACTGGAACGGCAAGTATGACAGCGCGGAAATTTACAACGTGAAAACCGGTACATTTCGCCAGGTTGCAAATATGAACCAGGAACGGTTTAAGCTTGCCGATGCTGCCGTTCTGCTCGCTAATGGAAATGTGCTCATTGGCGGTGGAAATCGGCAAATCGAGATCTTCGACGCACAAAGCCAGACCTTCTTCACAGACGGCACGCTGGACGATGATTATTATTTCTCGGTGCTGACAGAGCTGAAAGATGGTCAGGTTTTAATCACAGGCGGATATAACGGGAACATTTTGCCGAGCGACAAAGCCTGGCTGTATTGCGGATGAAAGCTGATAATCTTCTGCGGTGTATAGGAATGGACGATAAGGAGATACGATGTTAAAACAATCTTTTGCTTTCATTCTTATGACGGTGCTCTTGGCAGGCTGCGCTCCCAAGGGAGCTGCTCCGCCAGCTAAGGTCAAGGCCCTTGCTAATCCCACGTCAACCGGGTTCACAGAAAAACCGACCACTACGCCGTCCAGCATACTAGAGGTTGTGCCGCATAACCCGCCTCCGACATGCCCCGTTACGGTTCCACAGAATCCGCTCTTCGTGCCACCGGCCCCGTATGATTCTCTAGGGTTCGAAGGCTCCTTCTGGTACGGTTCCAATTCTCTTTGGACGGCGATCCCCCGGGATGGAGTCTGGTGGGGGTTACCTGCTCATGCATCCGGCTATTCACAAAAGGTGTTCTGGTGGCGTGAGGGATACGATTGGGCTGAAGAACCGGAGCCGGATCTCATCGTCACAGGTGAACGATTGGATGCTCCTGCTCCGCCAGTCGTTGTTTCAAAGGGGACAAATGCTTATGCCGGTGATATTGGCTCCGCCATGCTGGTCGGGGTGGACTTTCCTACACTCGGCTGCTGGAAGCTCACGGGCAACTATAGAGATGCTGAACTGAGCTTTGTCGTGTGGGTTGCCCCTTGAATTAAAACCTTGCGAAGGCTTTCTGAAAAGTGACAAATATCACAGAATTCAGCCTTCGCAAGTTCGCCTACCCTTCAATAGCGCTTCTGAGTTTTTTTGCCAGCTCTCCAAAATGAGGGGTATAGCGGATGTCCTCCTGCCGCGGGCGCGGCAAATCCACCTTTAGATCGAGTTTGATTTTGCCCGGCCGCTGCGTGAGCACCAGGACGCGGTCTGCCAGGAACAACGACTCGTTGATCGAATGGGTCACCATGATGACAGTCTTCTGCTGGACCTGCCAGATACGCGACAGCTCCATCCACATCCGTTCGCGGGTCATGGCATCGAGAGAAGCAAACGGCTCATCCAGCAAAAGCAGGTCAGGATCATGGATGAGCGCGCGCGCGATCGCCACGCGTTGCGCCATCCCCCCGGATACGTCACGCGGCAATGAGTCTTCGAATCCCTGCAAGCCGACCAGCTCGATCATATCCTTCGCTTTGCGGCGCGCCGTCTGTTCCTCTACATGGATCACCTCCAGCGGAAGCTTAATGTTCTCCATCACCGTGCGCCAGGGCATGAGGTTTGCCTGTTGAAAGACCATCCCAATTCTCGGCTGTTTCCAGACGTGACCAAACGTTACTGAACCTGACGTAGGCAGAAGCAACCCCGCCAGGATACGCAATAAAGTCGTTTTGCCCGAGCCCGATGGACCCAGCACACAAACAAACTCACGCGGATGGACATCGAAGGAAAGCCCATCCAGCGCACGCAAGCCACCATTGTTATCAGGGAACACAACACTTAAGTTGCGGATGGTAAGTGTGGATGTGGGAGGCATAGTGTGATATGTCATTGCGAGCCGAAGCGTAGCGAAGGCGTGGCAATCTCCTGCTCCTGTGAGACAAGGGATTGCTTCGGTTGAAACGCTCTGCGTTTCGCCCTCGCAACGACATCAGGGAACAAATTCATTGGTAAATGCCTTATTCAAATCCATCTTTTCCGTGAGGAGACCCATGTCGAGCAAAATGGTCTGCATGTTTTCCCAGGCTTGCGGATCGGAATAGCCAAGGCGTTCTGCCTTCCACTGCGCGATGGACGTCTCCAGCACCTGCTTCTGCACATCGGCATCCAACTCTGCGAAATTGGGAATATGCGGTTCACTCAACCGGAACGCTTCATCTGGATTGGCAATTGTATCGGTAAGTCCTTTGAGAAACGCGTCGACAAATCGACGCACGAGGTCCGGGTTCTCCGAAATGACTTTTTCGCTTGTCAGAATTCCATTCGAAGCAAGCTGCACATAATCGGCGACACGAATTTCCGTTACCGGGATTCCACGCGCCCGTAGCTGGATGGGCTCATTCGCAGCGTAACCAACCACCACATCCTGTTGACCGGCGGCGAGTAAGTCCACCTGATTGAACCCAATCGAATCGAGGGTCAGGTCGCTTTCGCTCATCTCGGCTTCGAACAATAGCGCACGCAGACCCACGTAATTCGCCCCGAACAAACCCGGCAAGCCGACCTTCTTCCCTTTCAGGTCCTGAGGAATCAGGATGCCCAGCTCGCTCTTCGCCACAACGGAAACGGGGTACTCCTGGTACCAGGCCGCAACGTACGTGACCGGTAGTCCCTGCGCTCGCGCCAGTAGAATCTGTTCCCCGGAGGCGATCGCGAACGGCAGATCGCCTGCACCGACCAGGGCGACTCCATCGGTCTCGAATTTATAATCCAGATCCAGCTCGATGCCTGCCTCGCGGAAATACCCCTTTTCGAGGGCGACATAAAAGGGCGCGAACTGGATGTTCGGGATGTAACCCATCGGCAGGCGGATCGTTGTCACGTCGCCTGTGCCATTCGCCGGACGATTACCAGCGCAAGCCGAAAGACCAAGCGTCATTCCAAGCACGACTAAGACAAACTTGCGAAACATAGAAACTCCTTGCTCAGCGCGAAATATTTTGCCACTTCAGGAATCTTTTTTCGAGCAACGTCACGATGCCATATAACAGCAACGCCAGCGCGATCAACATGAACACCGCCACGAAGACCATCGGCGTGTCGTATTGAAAATCCCCTAACTGCAGCAGGAAACCCAATCCCTCTTCCGCGTCCACCAGCTCGCCGACGATCGCGCCAATCACCGAGAGGGTCGCGCCCACGCGCAAGCCGCCGAGGAAGACAGGCAGGGAAGCAGGAACTTCTACCTTCCATAAAATCTGAGCGCGCGAGGCGTGCAGGGAACGCATCAAGTCATACAATGAAACAGGTACCGCACGGACGCCGACAATCGTATTCACGAGGACCGGGAAGAACACGATCAAGGCGCAAATGATTACTTTCGAAAGAATCCCATCCCCGAACCAGATCACGAGGAGAGGTGCGATCGCCACGATGGGAATCGCCTGGCTCGCCACGAGATATGGCGAAAGGATTCGTTCCAGAGAGCGAGACTTTGCCAATATGTATCCCACCACCGTCGCGAAGACTGCGCCGACAAGAAGCCCCAACAGGATTTCGATCAGCGTAATCCCGGTGTGGTAGAGCAAGCTGCCATCCTCAAGGGCTGTGAGGAAACGCTTCCACACGCTCTGCGGCGAGGGAAGGAGAAAGTTCGGGATGCCGCTGTAGCGCGTGAGGAGGTACCACGCCAGGATGCCCGTAAGAATCGAAATCAGACCGAGCCAGTTTCGGGATTGATTTTGTGAGAGAGTACGAATAAGGTTTGGGTTCATCCGTTATCTTTGTTCCTGTCGCAATTGAATCGCTGGGAACAAGGAAAGAGAACAAAAGACGCCTCGCAGAGGAAATCCACGGGGCGCGAAATCAAGCCACAGCATACGCGAAGCATGATTTGAAAAGTCCCGAAAACAATGATGTTTTCGGGGCTTAACTAGAATCAGACTCGAGTGAGCTAATTTCCTTCTTTTATCCAGACTATAACTGTCGGCTCCGGAGTCGCACCGGATCCTGTGCTGACTGGCAAAGCCATGTCGAAGCACTCGTGGGCTGTACCACCGATCGGGAATTCATGGCGCTGTAGCGCCATGTCACCCTGCCCCGAAGGTTGCTATTCAGTTGACCAGATTATAACATTTACAGCACATACAACGAGCCGTATTTCGTCTTGAGGTAATTGATATAGGGCTCTATCGTCAGCGGGGAACCGCTCGCTCGCTCAATGATCTCAGGCGCGGTGAACTTGCTTCCATGGCGATAAATATTCTCACGCAGCCAGCCATGCAGGGTGCTGAACTTGCCCTGCCTCATTTCCTCTGGAATTTCGGGATGGGCGTTCAGTGCAGCACTGTAGAACTGCGCGGAAAGAATATTGCCCAGAGTGTATCCCTGGAAGGAGCCACCGATGATCCCGGCAAACCAGTGAACATCCTGCAACACACCGTCGCTGTCGTTGGGCGGCACAATCCCAAAGTCATGTTCGAAGCGCTCATGCCAGGTTTCCGGCAAGTCTCGGATCGAGAGGCTTCCCTCCAGCAGTTGCAGCTCAAAGTCGAAGCGCAGCATGACGTGCAGGTTGTACGTTACTTCATCTGCATCCGTACGGATGAGCGATTTCTGCACCTTGTTAATCGCAGCATAAAACGTATCCAGCGAAACCTCCCCAAGTCGTTCCGGGAAATGTGCCTGAATCTGCGGATACATGTATTCCCAGAAGCTGCGACTCCTGCCAACGATATTTTCCCAGAGGCGGGACTGCGATTCATGCACCCCCGCGCTGGTTCCACCCCCGATGGGCATACCCTCGTACGACATGTCAATTCCCTGCTCGTACATCGCATGACCAGCTTCGTGCATGTTACTGAAGAGGCAGTCTCCGAGGTCATCTTCCCGGACGCGCGTGGTGATACGGACATCTCCGAGCGAAAACTTTGTCATAAAGGGATGATGGGTCTTATCGATGCGGCCACGTGAAAAATCATAACCAATCTGCCTTACGACTGCCTCACCAAAGGATAGTTGATCCGCCTCTGGGTAATGCTTGTGAAGCACTGAATCGTCCGTGGGAGGTTGTGAGGTAATCGAGCGAACGATGGGGACAAGTTGCTCGCGCAAATCGGCGAACAGCATGCGGACGGTGGAGGCTTTCATCCCGTAATCTGCGAAATCAATCAGCGGGTCGGCTATATGCTCGTAGTCGCCAAAGTAATCGGCGAGTTTGCGGCTGAGATCGAGGGTCTTTTCGAGGTTCGAGCGCACACTCGAAAAATCATTGGCGGGGCGTGCTTCTGTCCAAGCCTGATACGCCATCGCGCCATGCTCATTCAATTCGCCAATAAACTCTGGCGGAACCTTGAGAGCACGTTCGTATTCACGGCGAGTGACACGGATGAGGCTGGCATCGTCTGAGTCATAGGGCAGGCTTTCTTCATATGGACGCAGGTCATCGAGCAGTCTGCCAATCTTTTTGTCGATGAACTTTTCCTGTGCCATGCGCGCCAGCCGTGCGGACTGCCGTCCCCTGGCTTCCGCGCCGCCGGGCGGCATATAGGTGCTCTGATCCCAACCCAGTAAAGCATTGATGTGGTTGAGATCACCAACCTCGAGCAAACGAGTTTTGAGTTCCTGGAGTTTCTTTTCAGGTTTTGCCATGTTATATCCTTGAATTGTTTCGGTTTTTGAGCGTATCGAACGAGGACATCTTGCCCTACGAGTTTACCTTAACTGGGCTTTGATCTTTTCGGCGGTTTCTTTATATGCTGTTAATTTCTCACGCTCTTTTGCCACCAGGTGCGCCGGGGCTTTTTTGGCAAAGTCGCCCGCGAGAAGTTTTTCGAGACGCTCAATATGGGACTCGGCTTCTTTCAGCTCCTTTTCGAGACGCGCCATGTCTTCCTCAGATCTCTTCATCCCGGTAAGCATCAGATACATTTCTGTTGCGCCAACCACCAGGGAGGTGACTGCTTCTTCCGGTTTGTACTGCTCATATACAAAGCTTTGTTCTACATCGGTGCTTGACAAAGCAGAAATGATGGGCAGATATTCTCGGAGGATCTCGGCTTTATAGGGATGGACATATACCACCCCATGTTTCTGCGATGGCTTGATATTCTTTTCCGCATGAAAATTTCGAAGCGCCCGCACCGGCTGTTGCATGACTTCTTCAAAGTCTGCCATTTTTTGCTCTTCCCAGCTCTCCGGTTCATTTGGCTCGGGCCATTTTGCCACGATGAGCGCATCGGGCCAGTCTGCAGCCAGCGTGAAGAGAGGGGAGTTGCGAACAGCCGTTCGCAAATGATCCCACAATTCCTCGGTCACAAACGGTGTAAAGGGATGAAGCAGTCGTAAAGCGGTATCCAGGACTCGCGCGAGCGTGTCCACTGCGCGGGCTGCCGTGGGACCGCCCGCCGCTAATTCCTGTTTCGCGATTTCTATATACCAATCGGCGAAGTCATTCCAGATGAAATCATAAATCTGTTGCCCTGCCTGTCCATACTGGAAATTCTGGAATTGCCGTTCCACATCACGCATAAGCTGCTGTAGCTTTGCCCAGATCCATGAATCGGCAAGGCCATAATCGCCCATCTCGTCAACCGATTGCTGGTTGTTAATGGCTGTAATCACAAACCGTCCCACATTCCAGATCTTATTGGCAAAATTGCGGTTGGCTTCCACCTTCTTTACAGAGAGGCTCATATCATTGCCGGGCGAGGAGCCGACCAGCAGTGTGAAACGCAGCGCGTCTGTGCCAAAATCGTCCATGACGATGAGCGGATCGATCACGTTGCCATAGGTTTTGGACATCTTACGTCCGTGCTCATCGCGGATCAACCCGTGCAGATAGACGGTGTGAAACGGCGCTTCGCCAGTGAACTCCAAGCCCATCATGATCATACGCGCGACCCAGAAGAACAGGATGTCGTATCCCGTCTCCATGTACGAGGTGGGATAGAAATATTTCAGGTCCGGGGTCTTGTCGGGCCAGCCGAGTGTGGAGAAGGGCCACAACCCGGAGGAGAACCATGTATCCAGCACATCCTCATCCTGATGCAGCTCTGTGGACCCACACGTAGCGCACTGGGTTGGGTCTTCGCGCCCCGTGGTCATGTGCCCATCGGGACAATACCAGACCGGAATGCGGTGTCCCCACCACAACTGGCGGCTGATGCACCAATCCTTGATGTTCTCGAGCCAGTTAAAGTACACCTTCTCGAATCGTTCCGGCACGATCTTGATGCGCCCATCCCGTACTGCTTCGAGCGCCGCCTGCGCGAGCGGCTCGATCGTCACGAACCACTGGGTGGAGATCATGGGCTCCACGATCTCGCCGCCGCGCTGGGAACGCGGGATAGTCGTGCGGTAGGGCTCAGTCTTGATGACCAGCCCGGCTTTCTTCATATCTGCCCACATATTTTTGCGCGCCTCGAAGCGGTCCTGCCCCTGGTACGGGCCGCCGTTGTCATTGACCTTCGCGGCAGTGTCGAGGACCGAAATGATCGGCAGGTTATGACGCTGGGCAATGGCATAGTCATTCGGGTCATGTCCTGGCGTGATCTTCAGCGCGCCGGTGCCAAACTCCATGCTTACGTAATCATCTGCGATCACAGGGATTTCCCGATTAAGAATCGGGACGATAGCCCTGCTGCCGATATACTTTTTGTAACGCTCGTCGTCCGGATGCACCGCTACCGCCGTATCCCCCAGGATCGTCTCCGGACGGATCGTCGCCACGGGAATGAACTCCTCGGAATCCTGGAGCTTATATTTGAAGTAGTAGAGCGTTGCCTCTTCCTCACTGTATTCCACTTCCAGGTCGGAGACGGCAGTCTTGAGGCCGGGGGACCAGTTGATCAAACGTGGACCGCGGTAGATGAGTCCCTTTTCGTAGAGACGGACAAACGCCTCCCGGACCGATCGGCTTAAGCCTTCATCCAGTGTGAAGCGTTCGCGGTTCCAGTCACATGAGGCGCCGAGGCGGCGGATCTGGGTCGTGATGATGCCGCCGTATTTCTTTTTCCACTCCCAGGTGCGCTTTACGAACTCCTCGCGTCCAAGTTCCTCGCGCGTCACTTCTTCTGTTTTCAACAGATCGCGCTCCACCATCAGCTGGGTGGCGATGCCGGCATGATCGGTGCCCGGCACCCACAATGTGGGGATGCCCTTCATGCGGTGATAGCGGATCATCAGGTCTTCCATGCTGACGAACATGGCGTGACCGAGATGCAGCTCTCCCGTGACGTTTGGAGGCGGGATGGAGATAACGAACGGTTCGATGTTCGGGTCGAAGCCTGGTTTGTTCGGGTCATTCCATGGCTGGAAGTAACCACCGTGCTCCCACTTCTCATAGACGCGCGGCTCGGTGGATTTAAAGTTGTAGGCTTTCGGCAGTTCGGGTTGAGTCATTCCTGCTCCTCGAAAATAAAATGAATGGCTTTATCAAACGATGCTCCAAAATCAGACGAAAATTCGTGACCAAGATCTGCATGGACTTCTTCGGCGAATTCAACATTGTTTTTTCGCAATACTTCCTGGATTTCGCGGGCTCGCTCCAGGGTATGGTCTTTTTCACCGGTGATAAAGTAGCCACGCACTTGCTCCTGTTGTATATCTAACTGGTTGGCGTCTGCCCACCACGTGCCAATCCCGATAAAGCCACGGACGGGTAGGCTTCTCGTCAGCGCCGTGTAGATTGCCATCCCGCTTCCCTGTGAAAAGCCGGCGATGAGAGTCCGATGCGGGTCGATTGGATATTGTTGTGCCACCTGATCATAGTAAAAGCGCAGGTCTGCGAATCCTTGTTCGGGGTTATCCCAATGATAGGCGCCCTGGAACACAGGCTGCGTGGACTGCGCCGAAAGCACCAGCCAGCCGCGCTGCCGAGCCAGATCCCACTGAGCCAGATCGCTCTCCTGATTTCCGTTGCGACCGTGCAGCGTGATCAGCAAGGGATACTGCCTGGGCGAAGGCGGCTCAGGCTGGAGAACCGTATAGTCTCTTTCGATGTGCGCCTGCTCTTCTTCGTACCGTTCCTGTGAAACTCCCATGAGACGCTTGAACGCCGGCATATCACGAACTGCGTTCAGATCTGGGTCGGAGAACAGCTCCGCATGCCACCAGAGGCCGGCATCGAGTCCCTGTTGGAACACAGTGAGGGCCTCTCCTGAACGACCTATCAGGCTGAGGAAACACATGCGCCAAAACGTCAGGCGCGCTGCCTGTTGCGGAAAGGAATTGAGATGCCCCTCGATCAACTGCAACGCTTCTTCAAATCTTTTCTGGTGATAGAGAGCAACCATTTTGTCTGTAAGCTCGTGAAATGTCATCGGTTCCATTCGATCTCCATTGCGTTACACAAGTAGACGGGTACATCTGTATAGTTAAACAAAAACACGCCTTGTCCCATTTGAGGACGACAGGCGTGCCGCGGTACCACCTCAATTCGTTTCTTCACCACAAAGGGTTAGAAAGCGCTCTCTGTGACTGGCTATTCCCAGTCTATGCTGTAACGGGCATTCCCGTGACGGTCTACTTAGCCCAGGCTTTTCTTCGTCATGAACCCCAGGCGACTTCGGCGCTGCTTCCCTGCGACTGCTTTCACCACGGTTTCGATCACCGGCATTCTTCTCTATCAGGTCGCTCGACGCTTACTACTCCTGGATGGTTAAGATTATACAAGGGCAAATGAGGAGAGTCAAGCAGCCTTCTCTACGGAGGGGACTATAGGGTGTTGCCAGACGCGCTGTTCTGGAGATGTTAATTATGCTTTAATTGAATATCCCTAGAATCTGTCTGCAATTCAAGGCTTCGTGTTTTTAGCGTATGAAGGTATCCACTACCTTTTAAGCTGGTTTTATTTTTCACACGAAAGACAACTCATCAGCAAGAGGATTTGAAATATGTGGCACGCCAGAGGATAAGATGATTTTCGATTTGCATGACTCGAACTATACAACCGAGCGTAGAACAAGTATTTTTAGCTCTCCCTTAGCGATTCTCCTTTTACTCATTGCCCTTTCCCCTCTAGCCTGCAATCCCGCACTCCCTGCGCCTGCAAAGCGCTCAAGTACCCCAACGGTCTCCGCGGCTGTTAGCGAGCCGCCTCCGATTACCTCCACGCTGACACTAATCTCTCCAACGAAGACCGTGGTCAGCGACATCGCAACCCAGGCTGCCCCTATACTGCTTACAGCAGAAGCGGATGCGCTGGTGACCCAATCTGAGCCCAGCGCGAATGACGGCAACGGCGCAACCCTCCGTGCAGATGGCACAGACGATTCGCAATTCGAGAGTTTCCTTCGCTTTAACATCCCCGAAGTAGACAGCACTGTCCAAAGCGTGCGACTTCGTTTGTACGTCATGGACAATGGTACGCAAAACGGCCCTGCCGTTTATGCCACAGATAATTTCTGGGACGAGAACGACCTCACATGGAATACCCGCCCGGAACGCACAAGCACTGCGCTGGATAACAAAGACCACTTGACCAGAAATAACTGGGTAGAATATGACGTGACCTCGACCGTGATAGGCAGTGGAGCAGTGAGCTTTGTGCTGATCGCGGATAGCAAAGATGGTGTTGTTTTTTCCTCACGAGAAGGGGGCAAGCCGCCTCAACTGATTCTGAACCCGACTGGCGGCATCGGCTTCACCGCCGTCCCCACCGGGATGACTATAACATCGTCGGATGAACCTATTCTCGTCGGAGCGGGAGATATTTCTGAGTGCGACAATGATAACGATGAACTGACCGCACAATTACTAGACGTCATTCCCGGCACCGTATTTACCACCGGGGATAATGCCTATAGGAATGGCACGATCAGGGATTACAACAAATGCTATGCACCAACATGGGGTCGGCACAAGGAGCGGACGAAACCCGTCCCGGGCAATCATGAATATCACACCGACGAAGCGGCGGGTTACTTCGAGTACTTTAACAACATTCCCGAATATTACGCCTATGACCTTGGCAACTGGCGTGTTTACGCCTTGAATTCTGAGATCGATGTCTCCGAAAACAGCGCGCAAGTGCTGTGGCTGCAAGCAGACCTGGCTGCCAACCCGCGGCAGTGCGTTCTAGCCTACTGGCATCAACCGCGCTGGTCTTCCGGGAGTCAACATGGAAGCGATGATGACTATCAGGCGCTGTGGCAAGTCCTGTATGAAGCCGGGGCAGAACTGGTGATCAACGGTCACGAGCACAACTATGAGCGCTTCGCGGAGATGAACGTTGCGGGTGAGGCGGTCTCGCCGGGACTGCGCGAGTTCGTGGTCGGCACGGGAGGCGGAGGTCTCTACGACTTCGCCAGTCCACTGCCCGCCAGCGAAGTCCGGAATGACTCCACCTTTGGTGTGTTGAAACTCACCCTGGGCGTGGATCGTTACGCCTGGGAATTTGTCCCCATCGCAGGGTCCACCTTTACGGACAGCGGCAGCACAAATTGCCATTAGATTTTTTAATAAAAGGCAACGCCAGGTAGCGGTCTTGGCGTTCCTGTTTTAAGGGCGGACGGATTTACCGGGTTCGTGGTCTCCAGAGTAGCAAGCTCCAGCGCTGCCCTGTTTGAGGCATGTCTACTTTGATCTCATCGACCGGGGAATAAAAATCTTCAAGCAGTTTTACATGATAGAACGTGCTTTTCTCGCGGGTAGTAATCACCAGATCAAAGGTCTGTTGTTTGATGGAATTGTCGATAAACTTAACATATCGAAAGCCGTCCGTCTCGACCATGTCATATGCCGGTCCGAGGAGTGTAAAGTTGGGGTAAGGCTTAATGGCATAATAGTAAGAAGTCTGCCCCGAATCAAGAGGGCTCAACCCATAGTCGACCATCATCGAAGTGACTACCGGGGAATTGAGGGTTTGTGATGCAGATTGCACGTACGAAGAAAGCTTGGACCATTCCTCGGAATCGCTTTGCTTCAGTATTCGTAAGGGGAGCACATCCTGTTGCCAAAAGAATAAGTTGAATACGACGGCAAAACCAATCAGGAAGTTGGTTTTGCGTTGATGATCAAGCTTAAGGAAAAACCAGCAGAAAAATACAGGGACCACCAGTTGGTAGGCATAGTTCATGTAACTCCCGATATGGGAACCCAGGAACAGGATAAATGCGAGCAGCGAACATACAGTTGCATAGAGGAAGTAATCAGGAGCGACGCTTATCCATGGTTGTTCCCATTCTTGCACGTTGAATGCTGGAATGGCTCTGTAGCCGGAGGAGCCTTGTTCCATAATCCTCAACACCAGCAAAGAGAATAAAACTGGAAAAAAATAAATCGCAAGCTGCACCAGCTGAGAAAGCAAGTGTGCGGCAGATCGTTCCGCATTTGAAATATTCCCAATAATGACGTTTATAAAATAAAGCGGAAAGGCAAGCCGCACTGCCAGGAAAGAAACGACAAATAAAATAAGGAAAGCAAGACCGTAAAGCAACCCCGTTTTCTTCGAGACGAACAGAAACACATAGGATGCAACGATCGCAAACGCCAGCACAAAATAAGGCTTCGAATAAAAAGCTGCTATGGAAAACAAGATACTGAAGCCGAGGCTTGCCGGGTGAAATGCTTTTAGAAAGGGAAGAGCAAGCGCTATCAGAAACAGAAATGTCCCCATGGCGGAGGGAAACGCCCCTATCCCGGCTCGCGTTGTCAGACCGATCATGATAAAAGCCGCACAGGCGAAGGCGGAAGCCACATCCCGTTTGATCTGGTAAATCACGACAGACCCGATGAGAGAAGCAAAAAGAATAAAGGCAAACGTAACAGCACGATGTGTGCTGAGAGTATTCCCAAACAATACCGCGAACGGAGCGACCACCAGGTTGTATCCCGAGCCATAGTTATTCATTGCCTGAGGTTGATTTTCCAAGGTAAAGGGATTGGTTCGGTTCAAAATGTATTGGGTCATCACCTGGGCAGCGCCCTCACGAAATTCAATTGGATAGGGCATCGAAATTGTGCTCACAGCAAAATAGACCGACCATAGAACGGAGAGACATGCCGCCCAAAACAGCAGATGTTTTGAGATATGCTTCTGGAATATCACAACATGACCTTTTATCTCGCAAGAGAGAAATGCTGCCACTATATCATATTCCCTACGCAGGGATTTCACAGACTCTAAGCCACCAGCTAGAAATCAAGAAATGAAAATGCTATACTTACCTCTATTCTGCACTCCCAAAGGATCACAACTCCATGCAAGGATCTGACTTTGTTTTCGCCTGCCTTGCCGCCCTGGCGGCTGGAGCCGTGAACGCGCTGGCAGGCGGCGGGACGCTCATTACCTTTCCCATGCTTACGTTCCTCGGCGTCCCTGCCGTGAGCGCGAACGTGACCAGTACTGTCGCGCTCTGCCCGGGGTACTTTGGCGGAACGATCGCCCAATGGAAGGATCTTCAGGGGCAAAAAGATCGCCTCTGGCTGATGGCACCTGCCGGTGTGGTTGGCGGTGTGCTTGGCGGATTCCTGCTGCTACAAACAGGAGAACGACTATTCCGGGAACTCGTCCCCTATTTGATCCTGCTGGCTTCGGCGTTGCTCGCCATTCAGGATCCAGTCCGCGCCTGGCTGACGCGTCGGCTGGGGGAAGGACAGACAGGCACGGGGCTTGAAAAGCTCGCGTGGCTACCCGTCGGTCTGGGATCCATCTATGGGGGTTACTTTGGCGCAGGCCTGAGTGTGATCGTTCTCGCTGCGCTGGGATTGACGCTGGATGACTCCCTGACACGCCTCAATGCGCTGAAACAGGCTGTTGCCTTCTGCGTCAATGTGGCAGCGGCGGTCTTCTTCCTGTTTTCGGGGCAAGTGCTGTGGACTGCTGCGCTTGTCATGGCTTTAGGCGCGTTGGTCGGCGGGATGCTGGGGGGCAAATTTGCCAGCCGCATCAAGCCATCCATATTGCGCTGGACAGTGGTCTTGATTGGCGTGATCATCTCGATGATTTACTTCGTGCGCGGCTAGGGAGACCGACTCGAACACTAGCCTGCCCAGGACCAGATGTAGAACATGCTCAACAAGATTGCTTGTAAGATTAGGCAAATTCCAAACACAGTCAATCTTGCCAGGCGATGCTGCATGACAGGAGAAATGGCGATAAAGAAGGGGAAGACTGGGATCATGTAACGTGAGAAACTGACCAGCAGATCGTTCGGCCCAAGCTTCATTAAGGACATCAGCAGGATCAACCAGGCAAAGACTAGATAGGTCGAACGTATGGAACGGTGATGCGTGAAAAGAACTACCAGAATCAGAATTGCCAGGAACAGATCCAGAGCCGTCGTGGGCAACCAGTAAAGGTCTTCTGAAACAGAAAGCGTTAACAATTGCTTGCTATTCCCAATGAAGCCCTCCCAGGGAAAGCCGGTGACCTGTCCCCATATAGTGCCGAGAGTTTGCCAGGGCCAGCCCGCTTGCAAGCCCTCATGAACATACAGCGCGAACGCTCCGAAGACTAAGACAGGCAGCGAAGAAAAGAACAGGATCGGGAGCACTTCACGGGTTGGTAAGCCCTTTTGCTGCCTGTATTGAAGGATCCCCTCCCATAGTAATGCCAGCGAAAGCACAATGCCCTGGTTGCGCGTCAACGTCGCCAGGGCTGCCAGGATACCTGCCACACCCCAAAGCTTCTTGCGGGCGAACAGGAAGCTGCCAATCACCAGAGCGAGAAACAACGACTCCGTGTAGCCGGCGACAAGAAAAAAAGCCG
The DNA here is from genome assembly GCA_035699125.1 of Anaerolineales bacterium. Taxonomy (GTDB): domain Bacteria; phylum Chloroflexota; class Anaerolineae; order Anaerolineales; family Villigracilaceae; genus Defluviilinea. The sequence goes on along the minus strand of DASSBC010000001.1, from coordinate 15,998 downwards.
CCGGGTACACTGCATACAGGAATACAGTACTCTTCGCGGTTGGTTCGTCGTGACTCTCACTGACGAAAATATAAAGTAGAAAAAAAGCTACCCAGGTCGCCAGGCTCGAAATAACCAACGCGGCAAGCAACGGGGGCGTGAAAACAGAAGAGAACAAATAGATCAAAATTGGGTAAAGCGGGGGCCAGACCGTCAGCCCCGGATAGATTGTATATCCCGTTTCTGCAATCATCAAATAGCAAATCGTGTCCCAGCGCAACCAGGAACGCAGTGCGACCCCAAGCTCCAAGCTATCTTCGATTAAGCTGTCGCTTTTGCACAAAACATTTGGCTCATGAATGATTCGTCCACTGACATAGGATAGTAAGAGGATCCAGAGCCACGTACCAATCCGCAGGGCAACGAAGACCTTGAAGGCATACCAGAGGCTGCGCTTTAGAAGTGGACCCCACCGTTCAATTTGCAGGTTTGTTGATTCGATGTGCATCACGCACGATTTTAATCATTCCCTATCGTTCTTGCGAGAGCAGCAGCGTGGACTTTGAAAACGATGATGCTATAATCCCAGTCCGAACTCATCCACCTGGAGGACTCCGTGCGTACCTATTCCCTGATTTTCTTACTGGTCTTGACCAGCCTGCTTTTGCCCGCCTGTGCCTCGAATACTGAGAACGCGCCCGTGCAGGCTGTCGAAAATTATCTGAATGCTCTTATCGAAAAGGATGCAAACCGCCTGACCACGCTTTCCTGCGGCGAATGGGAAGGTGACGCCATGCTCGAGCTGGATTCCTTTCAGGCTGTGACCACGCGTCTCGAAGGACTCGCCTGTGAGCAAACCGGAACAGATGGCGATACGGCGCTCGTGCTCTGCAATGGCAGCATCGTTGCAACCTACAATGGCGAAGACCAGCAACTCGATCTCTCGGTGCGGACGTATCAGGTCGTGCAGGAAGGCGGCGAGTGGCTTGTCTGTGGGACACGCTGAAAACGATTAACCATCAAGAAGACTAAGGGGATAAAAGGGTTTAATGGGTCTTCTCCAAATCAGCGTTTCCGTCATAACTGCATTGCTGATCGGCACATTGACTCGGGGCGCGCTGCGCACGTACCTGTTGCTGGCGTCCAGCGTGCTGGCGGTCTACTGGTTTCAGCCCGCCCTGCCCTTACGCTCGTTTGATTTCTGGCTGCCTTCCCTTTCTCTCGCGCTAAGCATCCTGACATGGCTGGTCGTATTTCCATCTGGTGAATGGCGTTTGCGCAAAAATCTGATTGGATTAGTGATCATTCTGGGATTCGCGACTCTGATCGTCCTGTCACGTGATTTGTTCCCTGACCCAATTCTTACGGCGACGATCCCGCCGCAATTTTCCCAATATCTTGTGTTTCTCCTCCTGGCAGGGCTGGCACTTTGCACGTTCGGCTGGCTGGCGCGTCAGCGGACCTGGGCAATCGGCGGAGTAATCTTCTTATTGATCATCCTTCTCGTCGTTCTCAAAACACCGGCGTTCTCATTGCAAACAAGTATCTTCGTTCGAACTCTCGCCAATCGTCCCGTTGAAAACGCGGAGTTCACCGATCTGCGCTGGCTGGGCTTTTCATATATTGCGTTTCGACTCATCCATGTACTGCGCGATCGGCAGATGGGGCGCCTTCCAGAGCTAACTTTGCCAGAATTTGTTACATACGTTGTTTTTTTTCCAGCACTTGCCGCGGGTCCCATCGACCGCGCCGAGCGCTTCACCCGAGATCTGCAAAACGACTTTTCTTTGACGCAGGAGGAGACTCTCCTCGGCGGGCAGCGCATCGTTCTCGGGCTCTTCAAGAAATTCGTAATTGCCGATACGCTGGCACTTGTTGCTTTGAATGACGCGCTGGCAACCCAAGTGCGCACGACCGGCTGGATGTGGGTCATCGTATATGCCTATGCCTTTCAGATCTACTTTGATTTCAGCGGATACACAGATATCGCTATTGGAATTGCTCGACTGGTCGGGATTAAGCTCCCCGAAAATTTCGCCTCGCCCTACATCAAACCCAATCTGACGCAATTCTGGAATAGCTGGCATATGAGTCTTACACAGTGGTTTCGGTCTTATTTCTTCAATCCGTTCAACCGCTGGATGCGCGGACTTAAGACCCTGCCTGCCTGGTTCATGATTTTCGTTGGTCAGGTGGCAACTATGCTGCTCATCGGTCTATGGCATGGCATTACCCTTAACTTTATCCTTTGGGGGCTCTGGCATGGGATTGGGCTGTTCGCGCAAAACCGCTGGAGTGAATTCATCCGGACCCGCTATCCGAACGTGGGACAAAACAGTCGGCTTCGACCTGTATTAACGATTGGTGGTATATTGCTCACGTTTCACTTCGTCGTGCTAGGATGGGTCTTTTTTGCGTTGCGCGAATCGTCCCTGTCATGGCAGGTGTTTCAGAAGTTATTTAACTTGCTCTAGCCGCCTGGAGTGCTTGGCCCGATGCAACCTCGGATTCGTCTGTTTCCCCTTGTTCTCAAAGCAATACTCCTATTTGGATTGTTTAATTTGGCCTTCCTTTTTGTCAACGATATGCCTTTAGGGAAGCTTTCCTTATATAACTTCATCTTCCCTGGACGAGGGCGCTTCCCCTTTGGAGAGACGCGTGAATCCTATAGCTTGAGCCTGTTCGACCTGGATGCGATGTTTGCCTCTCATATTCTTGCGGGGACAGAGAAGGCGTCCCACGAATACCGCGTCCTGCTCATCGGTGATTCATCTGTGTGGGGAACCCTGCTCACGCCCGAACAAACGCTGGCAGGGCAGCTCAACGCGAGTGCGCTCTCCGCCTGCGGAAAGTCCGTCCGTGCCTATAACCTGGGCTACCCGACAATCTCGCTCACAAAAGATTTGATGATCCTCGATCGAGCCCGGCACTATCAACCCGACATGGTGGTCTGGCTTACCACCCTGGAAGCCTTCCCGAACGATAAGCAGCTCACGTCACCGATCGTCGCCAACAATTCTGACGGCATCCAGACCCTAATTACTAATTACCAATTACCCCTGCCTGTTCTAGGCAAACCCTCTCAGTGGGAACAGACTCTCGTGAGCCAGAGGCGCGCCATCGCAGATCTGATCCGTTTGCAAATCTACGGCGCGTTATGGGCGTCCACAGGCATCGATCAGATCTACCCCGAGAATTACGAGCGTGCGCAAACGGACCTCGAAGCCAGCGACGATTTTCATGGATTAACCTCGTTAAACGACGCGCTCACCTTCGATGTGCTTAATGCCGGAATGTCGATCGTTCCGAACACGATCCTGGTCAATGAACCGATGCTGATCAGCGAAGGACTCAACAGCGACATCCGCTATAATTTCTTTTATCCACGCTGGGCATATGACGAGTATCGTCAGCTCCTCGCTGAGCATGCCGCGGCGCGCAACTGGCGCTACATCGACCTGTGGGATCTCGTCCCCGCGAGTGAGTTTACCAACAGTGCCATTCACCTCACGCCCGCAGGTGAAGCGTTGTTAGCGGACAAAATCGCTGGAGCGATTCAGGATGGATGTAAATAGGATGATGAAAAGCGAATTCTTATTCCCTCTCTTAATCATCTTGCTTTCCGCTTGCACGGTGGGGCAAGCCGCGCCCGTGAACCTTCCCATCCCGGCAACAGACGCAGCGACCGCCGAGATGAGCCAACCAACTGCCGAATCCGTAGGTTCGGATGGGAAGGCGACGGACCTGCCCGCGACAGAAACCGCGTTACCCACTGCGACCATCACGCCCAAACCGCCACTGGAAGCGGACGCCTGGATGCAGATGCCGGCCGTGCCAACGGACATCAGCGACTCGATGCGCCTCGTCTACGAACGCGGATTGGCTTTAGGGAATGACCCCAACCGTTTTTCCATCATCGGCGATTGCCAGAACGTTTCCTCGTACTTCATGGCGGTCTTTGACAAGCCCGACGAGTTCAGTCTGGGCAGCGAATATGCCTATCTCCAGCCAACCATCGACTATTACCAGAACTCCTTCTCGCGCCAGAGTCTGGCGGTAAAGGGCGGCTTCAATGTCGCCGCCATCCTTTCGCCGCTGCGCTCCGACCCGAAAGCCTGCAATAAGAATGAATCGCCACTGGATTGCGAATTGCGGACGTGGAAGCCATCGATTGTCTTTGTCAGCATGGAGACGTGGTGGTCCGAAAAGCCGGCGGAAGTCTACGATAAGCACATGCGGCAGGTCATCGAACGCATCCTGGAAACGGGTGCGGTCCCCATTATCGCCACCAAAGCGGATAACCTCGAAGGCGATCACAGTATCAACGCCACCATTGCACAGATCGCGTACGATTACGAGCTTCCACTCTGGAATTTCTGGGCGGCGGTTCAGCCTCTACCAAATCACGGACTCAGCGATGATCACTTCCATCTGACGTTCGCACGCAACTTTTTCGATGACCCGGTGCGGATGAAGAGTGCCTGGCCCTGGCGGAATCTCACAGCGCTGCAAACGTTGGATGTTGTACGAAGGGGATTGGTGGAGCAACCCTAAAGAGAAGGGGCGACCGTCGGCTTTTTATGGGGACATTGCAACAGGAAAACCATACAAAACTCTTGACAAATTAGAACAAGTGTTCTATATTACACCTATCGCCAGCAGTTTCTCATTTAGTTGTGGCCAAATGCCACAGGAGGCTTCTATGAAACGTTCGCTCTCCTTCAGACTATTACCTTTTCTACAGGGAACCGCTCACAATAGGGGATTAATTTTTGGGATAATCATACTTTGCGCCCTGTTGGCATTTGAAGTGTTCAACTATTCCAGCACGTTGTTCGCCCTCACCGATATCCTTGGCACGTTGACGTTTGGTCCTTTGCGTTGGGCATCAATTCTGGCGTTTGCCTTTTGCGCGATCGACTTCGCCGGTATCGCACGCATCTTCACACCCGAGCAGGGCAGTGATGAGCCTGCTGAGGTCTGGTATCTGTTCGCTGCCTGGTTCCTTGCGGCGGCATTCAACGCCAGCCTGACGTGGTGGGGGGTCTCTGTGGCAATCCTGCAACACAATGCCATGGGAGGCATTCTGGTCGGTGCCTCGGCCATGACCAAGATCGTGCCGATCTTCGTCGCAGCTATGGTGCTGCTGATTCGTGTCCTGCTGATCAACACATTCTCGATTGCCGGCGACCGTATCTTCTCGCTGTCGGAACAGAGGGCTTCCCGCTATCAGAGCCAGCCCGTGTACCGCAACACGAACCTTGAATCTCTTCGCACGCCCACACAGTCCTTCCCACGCCCGGCGCCCAAGCCGACTCCCACCATCGCAGCGCGGCCGCTTTACAACGAGCCCACTTATCATCCGGTTGGCATGAGCGCGCAGGAATATGGTGACAATTCCAACGTGCGGAGATAAATCAGTTCAGCTTATTTCGAGCTCTTGACCTCCTTCACGAGACAACGTATACCCGAAAACAAATCCGCCACGACTGTGGCGGATTTGTTTGTTCGGTTCACTGAGTGCTACTTGGTCATCAACGTGCTTTCGCCGTGGGCAAGCACATAAAAGCTGCGTGTTTGATCGTAGATAAAATCGGTGACGATATAACCTTGGGCGAACGCGGTCTCGAACACTTCTCTGGAAAAGAATCGCCAGTCGCGCGCCAAAGAGAAATCTGCATCCTTCAATGCACCAAAGTTGGAAGGGATCTCGGCGAGTGCGAGATTTCCATTCAACGGCGAAAAATGCTCCGGCGGCTGAGGCAGCTGGTCGGAGCGAAGCTGAAGGGAGTAGAGGGGCTGTAGCTCGGCTTTGGAAAAATCATCCAAATGTAAGGGGCGGCGAGGACGTTTGCCGAGGCGACGGTCGACGCGGCGGGTGTTGATCCACCAGTCCAACAGAAATCGGTCGGAAGGCAAGCCTGCGTTCAGCCCGTCGCGCATATCACCGTACGCAGAGCGCCGGTAGGTGTTGCAGACTGCGCCAAGCTTGGTGATGTTGAGATACGCATTTGGGCTGAGGAGTGGATCGTACGTCCAGGTAATATGATCGAGTCCCTGATGGCGCACCATCTGCCATTGGGCACGCTTGAGTGCAAAGCCAATTCCCAGGTTGCGCTGGTCGGGATGGATGCCCATCATATGCGAACAGTGCTTGGGCCGCGGACCGTCCGGCGTGAATTCGATGCCTGGGAAACCAAACACAAAGCCTACAAGCTGGTCCTTGACGAAAGCCCCGACCACAAGCCCGCCGTTGTGTACGGCAGTAATGAGCATGTGGGCAGGAACCACATCTGTCTCGCTGCCAGGCCAGACGATGCGCTGCAAGGACTCTACAGCCGTCATATCTTCAGGAGACTCCAAAACTCGAATTAAAGCGGTGGACATAGTTAGCGCGAGGGACGCAGGGATCTTTGTATTCTTTCTGAGATGCCTGAATACCACGGTTTACGGGCGAGATAGTCGAGGCGGTAGCTGAAGCGCGCCGGCATAAGCCCAAACGTGCGCGGCATGTTGTCTACCGGGCAGGTGCGGTTGACCGCCACATAATCCAGCCAGTAGGTCGAAACATTGAAGTTGGGGAGGAAAGAATCGAGCATCACCAGCAGAGCGCGCACCCACGGCATTGACATCGGGACAAGCAAACGGCGGGTGTGCGTGACGCTCATCAACTTTTCCAATACCTGCCGCAGCGTAAAATATTCACCCCCACCAATCTCATAGGTCTGATTCACCATATCGGGACTCTGAAGCGCCCAGAGCAGGCACGTCCCCAGGTCTTCCACCCAGAGCGGTTGAATCAACGTGCGTCCTTCATTGGGGACGGGGAAAAATCCGGGCGCGGCGCGCAGGAGCTGTGCCAGATTATTCGTAAAGCGATCCTCGGGCCCAAAAACGACTGTTGAACGGATGATGGTATGCGGAACACCGCTCTTACGGATATGTTCCTCGGCGATCCCCTTCGATTTTTGAATGGGAAAGGCGGAGGCACGATCTGCCCCGATATGGCTGAGATAAATCAATCGTTCGATCTCAGCACTGGCGGCTGCCTGCGCCAGGATGCGCGTGCCTTCGATATCGGTCCGTAACAGATTGCCTCGCCGTCCCTCCGTGCCTGCCGTGGCAAGGTGATAGACCTGGTCCACGCCGCGTAGCGCGGCGCGGATGGAGCGCTCATCATTCAGGCTGGCAACTGCTACTTCCACAGGGACGCCGCGCGGCAGGCGCGGGGAATTGGGCGACGAGCGCAGCAAGACCCGGACCTGCATCCCCGCTTCCGAAAGGTGGCGGACCAGGGCGCGACCGATGAATCCCGTGGCACCGGTGACTAAAATCATGCTAATGATTATAGCAGAGGGTATCAATCCGCCTCCGCGCCAAAAAAGCGCTTAGCCGGTTCTAAGGCTGTCTCGCGTGGCACAGGATAAATCCCTACCCTCACATAGGGAATCTCCCAAGTGTCGCAACGCGTAGTTTCCGATACGATTAGATACATAGCGAATTGAAAAAGGAGTTTCCTATGGAAAGCAGAGTTAAGCTTCTTGGACATCCTGTTCACCCCATGCTGATTGTATTTCCGCTTGGGCTTCTGGCTACAGCAGTCATCTTTGACATCCTGTACCTGATCTTCGGCAATCGTCTACTCCCCACTGCATCGTACTACATGATCGCCGCCGGTATACTGGGGGGCTTGTTGGCTGCCATCTTTGGCTTCATCGATTGGCTGGCCTTGCCTAATGGTTCGCGCGCCAAGAACATCGGTCTGTGGCACGGACTTGGGAATGTTACTATTGTTGCGCTGTTTGCAATCAGCTGGTTCTTGCGCGGTAACAATGCCGATTTCATTCCAGGTGGCTTTGCCATGCTCCTATCCTTTGCCGGCGCCGCGCTGGCACTGGTCACTGCCTGGCTCGGCGGTGAGCTGGTCTACCGTCTCGGTGTCGCTGTGGATCCAGGTGCAAACGTCAATGCTCCTAATTCCATTACGGAGTCATCTGCAACCAGTACACGCACTCACAGAACTGCTGATCGATAGGACAATTCATTGATCGGCAGGCAAACACGCCTGCTATTTGGGATCAGTATTTTCTGGCTGGCATTGAGCGTCCTTTTTGACGGGATTAATACCCTTGTATTGCCCCTTCAGGTAGTTGCTTTTGCCAGCCAGAATAACCAGGCAACGCTACTCGGCTATCTGACCTTTGTCGGCTTGCTGGCTGGAGCGCTGGTCCAGCCGATCGCGGGCGCTCTCTCTGATAGGTATAAACCTTTTTTCGGACGCAAGGGATTTATTGGGATTGGGCTCCTGTTGAGTCTGAGCTCATTATTCCTTTTTGTGAGCTTGCAGAGCCTGGCTGGAATCATGCTAGGCTATTTTTTCATCCAAATTTCGGCTAGCATTGCTCAAGCCGGTCAGCAGGGGCTGATCCCCGATCTGATAGATGAAAACCACCGCGGGCTGGCTTCCGGAACGAAAGGCTTCATGGATCTGGCAGGAGCTATGCTTGGGTTTGTCCTGCTCGGGCAGCTCCTTGGCTCGGGCGGGGTTCTGCCTGCGATTGGGGTGATTGGAGCGATTCTTATAGCTGCATATCTTCTGGCAGCGCTGCTGACTCCGGAGGACGCGCCAAACAGGAATCAGACCAGCACAGCCACTCCCATTTCGTTACGAGATATTTTCCGCCTGGATCTGAGCGAACAAAGAACGTTTGTCCACCTCATCCTGGCTCGCTTCTTGTTTCTACTTGGGATTTATGGTACAGGACGTTTCCTGCTTTATTTTGTTGCCGAGCGCCTGGGACTTTCAGAGGAGCAGGCGGCAGAACAGGCGGGTGCTCTCCTGGCTGGGCTGGCTCTCATCACGATCCTGGCATCTCCGATTACCGGCTGGCTCACCGACCGCATCGGGCGCGTGCCCCTGATGATCATCGGTGCGCTATTGAGTGCAGCCAGCGCATTCCTGTTGGTTTGGGCGAATAGCGCCAGTGAGATACTTCTGTTTGGGGGATTCATGTCACTTGGCTCTGCGGCGTTCGCCGGTGGAAGCTGGGCGTTGCTCGCAGATGTGGTTCCAAAACAGCAGTCTGCCCGTTTCTTTGGGCTGGCAAACTTCAGTACAGCCGGTGCTGCCGCGACAGCAGGTCTGTTTGGTCCTCTTATTGATTGGGTAGACCGTTTGTCGCCGGGAATGGGGTTTTCCGCTTTATTCATTCTGGCCGCTGTATCTTTTCTTACCAGCGCCCTGCCGCTCAAAAAAAACTTACTTGAGGAAAGAGAAAAACATGGAAACAAAAGAGAAATTCGCTCCCATGATCCCGGATTGGCTGTCGTACCTGTACAAGCCAATCCTGCCAGTGTTGAAGAAGATCAAGATTCATCGGGAAGGACCGCGCAGCTATAACCCAAAGGACATCTTGCTGCCGGAAGGTTATATTGCGGAAGTCGTGGCAAGCGGCTTTAACACGCCTGTCCACTGCTGCTTCGACCAGGAAGGCTATTGTTATGTGGTCGAATCGGGACACAAGGTCGATGCCGTCCCGCGCATCCTGAAAGTGGACACACAGTCCGGCGCATGGGAAACGTTCTACACCTTGCCGGAGGACAAATGGATCAAAGGCGCAGCGGTCACTGGTGCCTGCTGGCATAAAGGTTATCTTTATGTCATGAATACTGATACGCTGCTGCGGATTGGGCGTGATGGTCAGGCAGAAGAAATCCTGACAGACCTGGCGGGCAGAGGCGATCACCAGATGAACCATCCGATTGTGGGTCCGGACGAGAAAATCTACTTCGGGGCAGGCTGCGCCACAAATTGTAGCGTGGTCGGCGCGGACAATTTCGGGTTCGAGTGGCTGGACAAAAACCCTGACTTTTGCGACGTCCCCGCAAAAGACGTTAAGCTGGTTGGTCGAAACTTTAAAGCTCGTAATATCCTGGGGGACCTCAGTGAAACCGTTGAGACGGGTGCGTATGCTCCCTTCGGTAGACCAACTTCCCCGGGGCAGGTCATCAAAGGCAACGTGAAATGTAATGGAGCCATCCTGCGCTGCGACCTGGATGGAAGCAATCTGGAGGTCGTTGCCTGGGGATTACGGAATCCGTACGGTCTGGCATTTCGGGAGGATGGGCAGCTTTTCGCCACCGAGCACGGCATGGACGAGCGTGGTGCGCGCTACATCGTCGACGATCCCGATGACCTCTACGAGATCAAGCAGGGAGAATGGTACGGTTGGCCCGACTTCGCCTCCGGCATCCGGCTGGACGATCCGTACTGGGGCGAGGGCGGTCATGGCCGCGAGCCGGTGCTGGCTGAATTCCCCAATCCGTATCCACCCAAACCCTTCGCTTCATTTCAAACGCACGCGGCTGCCAACGGGTTCGATTTCTGCCGAAATGCGGCATTTGGCTTTGAAGGGGATGCCTTTGTGGCCTGTTTTGGCGACCTGGCGCCGATCACGACAATCACCAAAGCTGTGACACCGGCGGGGTTCAAAGTCGTCCGCGTAGATATGGAGACGCGGCAGATCCGTGATTTTGCTGTCAACCGAATGACCGGGCCCGCCTCAAAACTGCCTCATGAAGGCTTTGAACGCCCCAGCCACTGTCAGTTTGGGCCCGATGGTAATCTTTACATCGTCGATTTTGGGGTCATTCATATTGCGCCAGAACGTGGCGCGATCCGCCAACGAACCAATACAGGCAGCTTGTGGCGCGTCCGTCGCGTGGACGGTCCGCGCGGGGTTGTACCGCCTCCGCCTATGACCGTGCCCGTCTATCTTCTGCAGGGGCTGGGCTTGCTGATCGGGGTGATCGGCGGCAGCATCCTTTCGGCACGTATCATAAAGAGGCTGAGAGGAAAGAAGTAAGGCGAATGGGCTGCCTAGCGCCCGCCGGTTAATTTCCGCTGCTAAACAAGAAGCCGTGAAGACTCCAGTCTTCACGGCTTCTTGTTCGTTCGCTAGCAGGGCAACTGTCACCCCATCATACTTATGCCACCACCTCACCTTCCACCACCGGGACATCCGCGGTAAAGGTCAGCCCCTCAGGGCCACGTTCGACGAGAATGGTATCCCCTTCGCTGAACTCACCCGCCAAAATCCTGAGGGCCAGCGGGTCCTGTAATTCGCGCTGAATGGCGCGCTTTAGAGGACGTGCACCAAAGGTCGGGTCGTAACCAGCCTCCGCCAGATATTCACGCGCCTCGGCGCTGACTTGCAGGTTGTAGCCTTTATCGGCTAATAGTTGCTTGACCCGGCGCAGTTGGATCTCCACGATCTCCGCTAAATGTTCCCTGCCAAGAGGATGGAAGACCACGATCTCATCGATGCGGTTGAGAAACTCCGGACGGAAGTGGTTTTGCAACACCTGGTTAATCGCGTCGCGGCTGACAACGCGGTCTCCCTCCCACAACTGGTTGCCCAGGTTGGACGTCATGATCACGACGGTATTACGGAAGTCCACGGTACGTCCCTGACCATCCGTCAGGCGGCCGTCATCAAGAAGTTGCAGCAGGACGTTGAAGACTTCAGGGTGCGCTTTTTCGATCTCATCGAACAACACCACGCTATAGGGACGACGGCGTACCGCTTCCGTCAGCTGACCGCCTTCATCGTAGCCTACATAGCCAGGAGGTGCGCCGATGAGTCGGCTGACCGTGTGCTTCTCCTGGTATTCGCTCATGTCAATGCGGATCATGGCATGTTCATCGTCGAAGAGGAACTCCGCTAATGCGCGCGCCAGCTCGGTTTTCCCTACACCTGTGGGTCCGAGAAAGATGAACGAACCGATCGGGCGGTTCGGGTCCTGCAACCCGGCGCGAGCGCGTCGAACGGCGTTCGAGACTACGCGCACGGCGTCGTCCTGTCCAACGACTCGTTCATGCAACCCTTGCTCCATGCGCAGAAGTTTTTGAGTCTCGCCTTCGAGCAATCTGGAAACCGGGATACCCGTCCAGCGAGCGACGATGGCTGCGATCTCCTCAGCATCCACCTCTTCTTTGAGCAGGGCATGTTCCGACTGCATGGACCGCAGGCGTTCTTCCGCTGCACGGATTCGCTCTTCCAACTGACGCTGCTCGCCATAGCGCAAACGAGCGGCTTTCTCCAAATCTGCTGCACGCTCGGCGCGCTCCATCTCGAGGCGAGTCTGCTCGAGTTTTTCCTTCAGCTCGCGCAGCTCACTGATCGCCTGTTTCTCTGCCTGCCAACGGGTTGTCAGCGCATTAGACTTCTCGCGCCACTCTGCGATTTCTTCTTCCACCTTTTTAAGGCGTTCCTTCGAAGCTTTATCTTTTTCCTTCTTCAACGCCTCACGCTCGATCTCCAACTGCATGATCTGACGATCAGCTTCATCCAGTGCCTGCGGTTTGGAATCGATCTCCGTGCGCAGGCGCGCTGCAGCTTCATCGATCAAGTCGATGGCTTTATCGGGGAGGTGGCGGTCTGTGATGTAGCGATGGCTGAGGGTCGCCGCGGCGATCACAGCCGGGTCTGTGATGCGCACGCCATGATGGACTTCATAACGCTCCTTCAGGCCGCGCAGGATCGAAATCGTGTCTTCCACTGTAGGCTCTTCAACCAGCACCGGCTGGAAGCGGCGCTCGAGGGCGGGGTCTTTTTCCACATACTTGCGGTATTCATCCAGGGTGGTCGCGCCGATCATGTGCAGCTCGCCGCGCGCCAGCATGGGCTTGAGCATATTGCCCGCATCCATCGCGCCTTCAGCCGCGCCCGCCCCGACGACTGTATGCATCTCATCCACAAACAGGATGATCTCGCCCGCCGACTCGGTGATCTCTTTCAGAACGGCTTTGAGGCGTTCCTCGAACTCACCACGGTATTTGGCGCCGGCGACCAGCGCGCTCATATCCAGCTGGAAGAGACGCTTCTTTTTTAGCCCCTCAGGCACGTCCCCGTTGATAATGCGCTGCGCCAATCCCTCGACGATCGCAGTCTTGCCGACGCCTGGTTCCCCGATCAGCGCCGGGTTGTTCTTGCTGCGCCGCGAGAGGATCTGTACCACGCGCCGAATCTCCTCGTCGCGGCCAATGACCGGGTCGAGCTTGCCTTTGCGCGCCATATCCGTCAGGTCACGCCCGTATTTCTCGAGCGATTGGTAAGTAGATTCAGGGTCCGCAGAAGTGACGCGCTGCGACCCGCGCACAGACTTGAGCGCGTTCAGGATCGCATCCTTGGTCAAGCCAAAAGAAGCGAGGCGCTTGCCTTCCAGCGTGTCGGTGAGCGCAAGCAGGATATGCTCTGTCGAAACGTAGTCGTCCTGCATCCCTTTAGCGTAGCGCTCGGCTGCCGTCAGCGCATCCGCGGTTGTTTGTGCCAGACCCACTTCCATGCCTGCGCCCTGTATTTTGGGCCGGCGGGCAAGCTCATTTTGCAGTTCCTCGCGCAGAGCCTGCACGCTGCCTGCCACCTTTGTTACAATCGCCGGAACAACACCCTGATCCTGCCGGATCAACGCCAGCAGCAGGTGCGCCGGTTCGATGCTCTGATGGTTATAGTCCCGGGCGATTTCCTGCGCCTGGAAAATCGCCTCCTGGGATTTCTGGGTAAATTTATCGAGTTTCATACAACGTCTCCATCCACAATTATTTCTGCCGCTCTCTCATAAATTACTAAACTCTGCAGTAGCTTGCAGGCTAAAGCTCAAATTTCGAGTCTAGATAATTATGCGGCATTCTGTAAAACGGTCTATATCTAAATTGTAGGTAATTTGTATGTGAAGAATGTTTGTAAAAAATAAGAATAAAATAAGATGCCTTTTAATTACATAAACGGTGTAGGGCCCCAATTGTTCTCCTGTGCTGATATTTTTCTAACAAATCTCTTGCCTTCTCTTGATTGAGGCATTATAAAATGTGGACAAATCAATCTCACTGCAAACTCTGATGTTCGAATCACGAGGAGGATCTCATGGCGGATTCAGATCAAACCACTACCCGAGATGAATCGCAATCCTTTCACTTCAAAGCCGAAACCAAGCAACTGCTCAACATTCTCATTCATTCCCTGTATAAAGACCGGGAGGTGTTCCTGCGAGAGCTGCTTTCCAATGCCTCCGACGCTCTCAACAGGTTACGCTTCGAGATGGTGACCAACCAGGACGTGCTCGACCCGGCGGCGGAGCTTGCCATCCATATCCAAGTGGATAAGGACGCTCGAATGCTCACGATTCAAGATACCGGCATCGGCATGACGAAGGACGAGATTATGGAAAATCTTGGGACCATCGCTCAGTCCGGCGCGCGGAAATTCCTGGAGGCAAGCAGGGACAAGAACGCAGACCTGACGCAGGTCATCGGTCAATTTGGCGTTGGCTTCTATTCCGTGTTCATGGTGGCGGAGTGGGTACGCGTCACATCACGCTCCTACAAACCGCGCGCAAAGGCAGTCAGCTGGTATGCGACGGGGGAGGAAAACTACGAGGTCCGCCCGGCAGAGAGGAACGAACGCGGCACGAAAGTCGAGATTAAACTCAAGGAAGACGCGGCGGAATTTGCCGACGAGTATCGCATCAAGAACATCATCCACAAGCACTCCGAGTACATTGGCTTCCCGATCTATATCGGCGACGATAAACAACCCGTCAACAAACAGACGTCTATCTGGCGGATGCCCAAACAGTCCGTTACCGCGGAACAGTATAAAGACTTCTACAAACAGCTCACCTTGGATTTCGAAGATCCGCTCCTGCATGCGCATATCGTCACCGACGCGCCAATACAGATCTATGCCTTGCTGTATGTACCGGGGAAGAGCGACCGGGGACTCTTCTCGCCGCGCCGGGAAGATGGATTGAAACTGTACTCCAGAAATATTTTGATCGACGAATACAACAAAGACCTGCTGCCTGAACACTTGCGCTTTGTGCAGGGTGTAGTGGATTCGGAGGACTTGCCCCTCAACGTCTCACGCGAGACTGTCCAGGCAACGGGTCTCATGGCGCGGCTGAAAAAGGTCATCACCGGGCAGGTCATGAAAGAGTTGGAAAACCTGGCGAAAAACGATGCCGAGAAATACCAGACGTTCTGGCAGGAATTCGGGGCGTACCTGAAACAGGGCGTGGCGACTCATCCGACTGATGGCGAAAGCATTCATCCCCTCCTGCGCTTCAAGACCAATCTGCATCCGGAACCCTGGTCTTCTCTGGAGGATTACGTCGGGCGCATGAAGCCAGAGCAAAGAGAGATCTACTTCATCATCGGCGATGACCCGAAGTCCGTGCTGCGCAGTCCGCATCTGGATTACTTCCAGAAACAGGGCACAGAAGTCCTGCTGCTGACCGAGCCGATGGACTCGTTCATGCTGATGGGTTTGCACAAATATAAGGAGTATGAACTGAAAAATGTTGCCCAGGCAGAGATCGGTGAGCAGACGGAGGATGCAGAAAAACAGGAGCAAATCGCCGAGGCAGATTTCAGTACGTTGATCGAACGTTTCAAACAGGTGCTGGGCGAGCGCGTGACCGATGTACGCGCGAGCAATCGTCTTTCGCAGTCCGTGGCACGTTTGGTGGATGCCGATGGCACCCTTAACCCGGAGCTGCAACGTGTGTATAAGTATCTCGGGAAGGAATACGAGATCCCAAAGAAAATCTTGGAGTTGAACCCCTCCCATAGTATCCTCAAAAAACTGCTCGCCGCCGATCCTGATTCCGAACTGCAGTCCTTAGTGATCGAACAAATCTACGAGAGCGCGCTGCTGGTGGAAGGGCTGCACCCGGACCCCTCCAGCATGGCGCCGCGCGTTCAGCAGATCATCGAAGCTGCGCTCGACGGCGGAAAGAGTTAAGCCAGTAAAAAACTTGACGAACAAAAAGACTGCCCGGAACCTTCCGGGCAGTCTTTCTTAAGAAACATTTTGTTTTACGGGACGCCGAAGCGGAGCTGGGTGTCGAGGCCGAGGTTGTTGTACCAGGGGAACCAGTAGGTGGTGTCCAGTTGGCTGTTGGGCAACGCCATCATCTCACTGAAGCTGGTGAAGACGTTGTTCACTTTGTAGATGACA